>NZ_WINL01000002.1:0-678510 GCF_009827705.1 Apibacter sp. B3935 | reverse complement strand
ATACAAGGCTTTTTTTGTTTTGTATTGAAGTGGTTTTTTTGGTTGGTGGAATTTTAAACTTATAAACTTTTAATTTAGCTAAACTCATAAGCTAACTCTCATAATTTTATATCAGACTTTTACTGTCTATGATGAAATTTACTATACATATTCTTTGAGGTTATTAAAAACAATCTCAGTCCCGATAAGGACCTTATTATTTAAAAATAGTAAATCTAAATAGCTTTTGAAATCACATATTTTAGAGAAATAGGTTTTATTGATTCTATTTCTTTTGTAACTCTTTTTTGATGGATTTTTTAGCTAAGAGAATTCAAATTTCATAATACAATAACTACTTAAAAGTAATTATCTAATGAATTAAATAATTAATAATAAATTAATCTGATTAGAAAATTATTTTGCATCATAGTTTGTTGTAAATATTTATACCAATTAGTTTAATAAATCAATAAAAAAATACGTCTTTATATTTATTGTTAGTAATAATAGCTTAAAATTATTTCATTATTAAGTAAAAAAAAATTTAGATAATAAAATAAATATGCTTTATTTTTTATTCATAAATTATATTATTTTTGAGATTATTGCTTATACTTCTATTTGATTTTAGGAATTTTTAGTATTTTTGATAGTAAAAAATCAATTAAAAAAATTAAATAATTGATTTTTAAGCATTTATGAATTTAAAACGATTAATACTACTAACAGTGATAATAATATGAATGACAATATCCAAAAAAATAAAGAACTTACTCTAGAAGAAATTCATAATTTTCGCGGAAAATATCCAAAACAGCTAATATATCTATTTTTGATTGAAATGTGGGAACGTTTCTGCTTCTATGGTATGAGAGGAGTTCTTACAATTTTTATGGTGGGTCAATTAGGAGTTACTGATAAAGATTCTAACCTTAAATATGGAGCGATACAAGCATTTATTTACGCTTTTACTTTTATTGGGGGGATTTTGGCAGATAAAATATTAGGATTTAAAAAATCTCTTTTCATTGGAGGTTTAACCATGGTTTTAGGTAATTTAATTATCGCTTATTCTCCACATGATTTTTTTTATTTTGGAATAACATTATCAATAATTGGAACAGGATTTTTTAAGCCTAACATTTCCACTATGGTTGGAGATTTATACAGTGAAATAGATCCACGAAGAGATGCAGGATTTGGATTGTTTTATTCAGGTATAAATTTAGGAGCCTTATTTGGTGGTGTTTTATGTGTTTATTTGGGAAAATATCATTCCTGGAATTTATGCTTTTTAGCCGCAGCTATAGTAATGCTAATAGGTATTTTAATCTTCTTAGCAACCAAAAAATATTTAGGACCTATTGGTGACTCACCATTGATAGATATGAAACCTTCAACCAGGAGAACACGTGAGATGTTTGTGTACTTAGGAGTATTATTATGCATACCTGTTATTTATGCCATGATACATAATACTCGATACACGGATTATTTTATGTATACCATTGGTCCGTTGGCAATAGCTTTGTTTATTATAGAACTTATTAAAATAAAAAGCGCACAAATAAGAAAAAAACTTGTTGCTGCGATGATTTTAATTATTTTTTCAATACTATTTTTTGCATTTTTTGAACAAAGTGGAGGAGCTTTGGCCATTTTTGCCGAAGGAAACCTAAGTCATAAATTACTGTTTTTTAATATTGATCCCAATATTGTAAATAATAGCTCCAATGCTTTATTTGTAATAATCTTAAGTCCTTTATTTGGATTATTATGGCTATGGTTGGCAAAAATAAAATTAGAGCCCAATACGGTAATAAAATTTGGATTGGGATTTTTATTTCTTTCCGGCTCTTTTTATATTTTATATAGTACAAGATATTTTGCCGATTCCAACGGAATGACATCTTTAAATATCTTTACAATAGCCTATTTGGTTATGACGTTCGCAGAACTTTGTTTATCTCCGGTAGGCTTATCTATAGTTACCAAATTATCTCCCAAAAATTTGTCAGGAATGATGATGGGAATGTGGTTCTTAGCCAGTTCTTATGCACAATATGTAGCAGGTCTTTTAGGGGCAGAAATGTCTTCTCCGGATGAAAATGCATCTTTAGTAACTAAATTATATTCATATACTACAGGATTCGGACAATTGGCCAATTATGCATTAATTACCGGTATTGCTTTAATACTATTTTCTCCTTTGATAAGGAAATTAATGCAAGAAGTTAAATAATAATAATAAGTAAAACTAAGTATAAATTATATTATGACAGAAACTCAAGTTAAAAAAGGGCATCCTAAAGGGTTATACCTACTGTTTTTAACAGAAATGTGGGAACGATTTTCGTATTATGGGATGAGAGGAATTTTAATACTATATCTTACAAAATCTTATTTAGAAGGAGGTTTAGGTATAGATGCTCAAACAGCCAGCTTAATATATGGTTTCTTTACGGGGTTTGTTTATTTTACTCCATTAATTGGAGGTTGGTTGGCAGATAAATATTTAGGACAAAGACATTCCATTACAATAGGGGGAATTATAATGATGTGTGGGCAACTGGCATTGTTTTCATTAAATACCCAAAGTGGACTGTATGTAGGGTTATTCCTTCTAATTATAGGAAATGGATTTTTTAAACCCAATATATCAACTTTGGTAGGTGGTTTATATGCAGATGGCGATCCTAAAAGAGACTCAGCATTCTCTATTTTTTATATGGGCATAAATTTAGGAGCATTGATTGCTCCCATTATTGTGGGAATATTGACCGATGATATTTTCTCTACAAGAGATGCCGCAGGAAAAATAATATCATATGGGTACAAATATGGTTTCCTCGCAGCTGCAATCGGAATGTTTTTTGGACAAATTACCTATAATACGTTGGCGAAAAAATATTTAGGAGATCTAGGGTTAAAACCTCAAGGAAAAGTCACCAAAAACGATACAAATAGTGATGTAAATCCAAACGTTCCACTAACTAAGAATGAAAAACAAAGAGTTGCTGTTATATTTATTTATTTCTTTTTTGCCATTTTCTTTTTTGCAGGATTTGAGCAAGCCGGTTCATCTTTATCATTGTATACAGATAAATTTATCGACAGAAATGTAAATTTGCCTTTTATTGGAGAATACAATATACCCACTTCATTATTCCAATCGGTAAATCCATTTTTTATAGTAGTTTTAGCTCCGATCTTTGCGTATTTTTGGAATAGTAAATTAGGACAAAAACTAACGACTCCGTTAAAAATGGGATTAGGAATGATAATTTTAGGGGTTGGATTTTTCTTTATGTTAGGAGCAGTTGCAGAACGAGGGGGCGATATAGCCGATGTTACCATTAAAGCGAGTATATGGTGGTTAATTTTAACGTATCTTGTTCATACCATAGGGGAATTATGTTTGTCGCCTGTCGGGCTTTCCGTAGTAACAAAATTGGCACCTCCTAAATTAGCATCTCTATTAATGGGAGTATGGCTAATGGCATCCTTTATTGCAAATATAGTAGGAGGCTTTTTAGCTTCTACAGTCGAAACCTTAGGAGCAGGTAGAATATTTTTATATATTTCATTATTTGTAATCATTTGTGGAGTATTAATGATCGCATTAAATAAAGTACTAGTAAAAATGATGCATGGAGTAAGATAAGATTAAAAATAATTAAAAAGTTATATCACTAAAGCATATTCTTTATTTAAATTAGTATAAATGAATATGCTTTAGTTGTTTATGGAATGTTTATTAAATCATTAGATATATTCATATAAAAATAAATTCATTAAAATAAGATGAATGTACCTATACAAACTTTTCAATTTCCGGGGTTACAAACAGATCAAGTTCTTCATATAAAAAGAGAAGATCTGATTCATCCCGTCATTTCAGGAAATAAATTTTGGAAATTAAAATATAATATTCAAAAAGCTAAAGAATTAGGAAAGAAAATATTGGTAACTTTCGGCGGAGCAATGTCTAACCATATTGTAGCCTGTGCGGCAGCAGCTAATGAAAATGGTTTCCAATCTATAGGTATAATTCGAGGAGAAGAAATTGTTGATAAATGGAAAGATAATTTAACTCTAACAGAAGCTTCCACTTATGGCATGGAATTTATTTTTGTACCCAGACATGAATATAGATTAAAAGAACAGTCGAGTTATATACAAAATATACTTAATACCATTCCTAATCATTATTTAGTACCTGAGGGCGGAACAAATTCATTGGCTGTAAAAGGAGCAGCAGAAATACTATCAGAAAAAACCTCTTCTTATGACATAATTACTTCTGCAATGGGTACCGGAGGAACTGTTTCGGGATTATCTGTAGGAGCATTTCCTCACCAACAAGTAATCGGATTTCCGGTATTAAAAAACGCTCATTTTTTAGTTAAAGAATTATTAAAACATACTAGCAAAGAAAATTTTATAGTAAATTTGGAGTACCACTTTGGAGGATACGCTAAAATTACGAATGAATTAATCGATTTTATTAACGAATTTTATAATCTCAATCATATACCCCTTGATCCTATATATACAGGAAAAATGATGTTCGGATTAAGAGACATGTTAAAAAAGGGGCAAATCCATAAGGACAAAAAAATTTTAGCAATACACACAGGAGGTTTACAAGGGATTAAAGAAATGAATAAGTACTTAAAGAAGAAAAATAAACCTATAATTGTAACATGAAAAAATTTGGAATATTTCTAATAGCGATTGTTTTAGGAAATTTCATTCTGGCTCAAGAATCTGTAAAAAAAGATGAATTATACATTCAAACCTATGCTAAAATTGCGGTAGAGGAAATGGAAATGTATCAAATTCCTGCAAGTATTACCTTAGCACAAGGAATTTTAGAAACAGGTAACGGGCAGAGTATTTTAGCACAGGTAGGAAATAATCATTTTGGCATTAAATGTAAAAATGATTGGACCGGAGGGAGAATGTATCATGATGATGATGCCAGAGGAGAATGTTTTAGAAAATATACCTCCGCAAAAGAATCTTACAGAGACCATTCTTTGTTTTTAGCAGAAAGACCCTATTATAAAAAACTGTTTCAATTAGATAGAAAAGATTATAAAGCATGGGCACATGGTTTAAGAAAAGCAGGGTATGCTACTAATCCTAAGTACGCATATATGTTAATCAATTTAATTGAAAGATATAAATTGTACCAATTTGATTCTTTAACCTCTGATAATGTAGATAAAAAATTAGCAGAGTTATATCCTGATACATATAAATCCAATAATAGTATTGAAAAGGTAGATGAATCATCAATTTTGTTGGCAGATGCTAATTCTAAAACAGTAAAAATTGATGTTCCCAAAAAAACAACTCCGGTTAAAGTAACGGCTAATAAAGTAGAAAATGTAAAGAAAATAGCAGCCGTTAAGACCAATAATTTTGAATTCCCTAGCTCTAGAATTAGAATTCATCCCAATGGGAAAGTAAGATATATAATATTAAGGAAAGGAGATACGTTGGAAGATATTTCAAAAGCCTATCACATCTCATTAAATCAATTAAAATCTTATAATGATTTACTCTTTCAAGATAGTTTAGTAATTAACCAAAAAATCTTTTTAGATCCAAAAAAGAAAAAAGGAATCAACAAAGAACATATTGTAAAGGAAGGAGAGAAGATGTACGATATAGCCCAAGAAAATGGTATTTCCTTAATTGAATTATACAAAAGAAATTTAATGTTTCCGGGAGATGAGCCTAAACAAGGAGATAGAATTTTACTAAAAGGGAGAAAAAGTTAAAATAGGGTTGTTAGATGTTATTTAAAAGAAGTAAGGCTTTATTTCAAGAGGCACAACAATATATACCCGGAGGGGTAAATTCGCCCGTTAGAGCATTTAAATCTGTCGGAGGAGTTCCGGTTTTTATGAAATCGGCAAAAGGTGCATATCTTACAGATGAAGACGGAAACACATATATAGATTATATAAACTCATGGGGTCCCATGATTCTAGGTCATAATCATCCCCAAGTAGTAGAAGCAGTAAAAGAGCAAATGCAAAATGGGTTTTCATTTGGAACTCCTACAGAATTAGAAACAGAAATTGCTAAATTGATTACCTCTTCTGTTCCTTCTATTGATAAAATAAGAATGGTTAATTCAGGTACGGAAGCCTGTATGTCTGCAATTCGATTAGCAAGAGGTTTTACATCAAGAAATAAATTTATTAAGTTTGAAGGGTGCTATCATGGACATTCTGACTCCTTTCTTATAAAAGCCGGAAGTGGTGCTGTTACCTTTGGAAATCCTAATAGTCCGGGGGTAACGGAAGGAACGGCAAAGGATACTTTGTTAGCTAAATATAACGATATCGAATCTGTAAAATCTGTTTTCGAAAAGAATAAGGGCGAAATTGCAGCAGTTATACTAGAACCTATAGCAGGTAATATGGGATGTATATCTCCTAAAGGAGATTTTCTTGTTAAGTTAAAGCAACTATGTGAAGAAAATCAGTCATTACTGATTTTTGACGAAGTCATGACAGGTTTTCGAGCAAAGATGGGTGGAGCTCAAGAGTTTTTTAACATTCAGGCAGATATAGTAACTTATGGTAAAATTATTGGAGGTGGAATGCCCGTTGGAGCATTTGCCGCTCGAAAGGAAATAATGGATTGTTTATCTCCGGTTGGTAAGGTTTATCAAGCGGGAACTTTATCCGGAAATCCAATTGCTATGAGGGCCGGATATACAACCTTATCCATACTGAAAGATAATTTAGATATTTTCAATAGAATTACGCAGACTACAAAAATCCTATCCGATGAATTAAGAACTATTTTTAAAAACGCCGGTATACCTGTATGTATTAATCAATGTTCATCGATGATGACCGTATTTTTTGGTATATCAGAAGTTTCAAACTTTGATGATGCAACAAAAGCTGATCATGAAATGTTTAATAAATATTTTCATTATCTACTAAACCACGGAATATATTTGCCGCCTTCAGGTTATGAAACATGGTTTATTTCTGATTGTATAAAAGATATTGAAATTGAAAAAACATTAGATTATACAAAAAAATTTATATCCTCTCTTTGATTGGAAAATAATAAATTACTTTGTATAGTGTATTTTATTTTTATATAGAAGAAATGGCAAATTAAAATTCGAAACTTTCAAGTAGCTCTAATTCAGTTTTAAAAGGCAAGACTCGAGTTCCAAACTTATGAAATAATAATTGAGCAAATCGATCGGAATGGTTTTTATAAAAGTCTTCTAAATCTTTTTTGTTAGCGGCATAATATTGGAGCGAATAGGTACATCCTGATTCATCCGGATGAGAAATAACTTTTGAAAATATAACCTTAGTAAATATTTGAATTTCATACATTTCAGGGATTAAAGTATTTTTAACCCAATCGATCCATTCTTTTTCTAAAGGATATTCAACGTGAAAACTTTCTGAATATATAATCATTTCATTAAAACATTAATTAATAGCATAATCCACTGAGTATCCGAACATACCCTTTTCTTTAATCATATCGGCAACTTCATTGGGCATATTAATCTCCCAACCGTTTTTACCGGAAGCAATCTGAGTAAGAATTTGCTTTCCATAAATTCTGAGATAGGATTCATTATAATCTTTAATATCTACAATCCTCTTATTTTTTTTGAAATATTTGTATAAATCTTTAAGGCTTTCATTAACTTTTAAATTTTCAGAATTGAGAAATTCTCCTGTTTCTTGATCAACATATGGATAAAGATAAATTCGCATATGCTGCTTAAACAGCTTTCCAAAAGCTTCCATAATACCACCGCTTAAGTGGTTATAATATCCTTCTTTAAAAATGTCCAATAAATTATTAACACCCATTGAAATACCGATTCGTTCCGTAGTAAATCTGCTGAAATAATCTACTAAACGATAATATTCGGAAAAATTAGAAATTAAAACAGTATATCCTAATTTTCCTAAAACATCCGCCCGATCTAGAAAATCTTGTTCATTGATCTCTCCGGAAGCAAGCAGGTTGGATAAAGTAATCTCAAATAGTACCTTAGTATTTTCTTTAGTAACCTTTTTTTCATTCATAAACATTTTCAAACCTTGATTACACATATCAATGTTTACATGGGTAACCGGACGGAAACTTCCTCTTAATGCGAAAATATTTTTATTATATAATTCATCCGCGGGAAGAACATTTTTTCCGTTAGGCTCAAAAACAGCTGCATCTGCCATTCCGTTTTTTACTAACTGTAAGCTCATTAAACGATTGTCCACAGCAGCATAATCCGGTCCGCTGAAATTAATCATATCAATTTCAATCTGATCAGTACTTAGTTCATCATAAAGAGATGAAATTATTTTTTTGGGATTATCGCTGTAAAAAAAAGAACCATAAATTAAATTTACTCCTAAAATACCTAAGGTTTCCTGTTGTAATTTAGTGTCGTTTTCATGGAAACGAACATGTAAAATAATTTCATTATACGGTTCTAATTCATGTAATTGAAATCGGATTCCAACCCAACCATGTCCTTTAAAAGTTTTATTAAAATTGATGGTAGTAACCGTGTTGGCATATGAAAAAAATTTTCTGCCTGAACAATTGCTTCTATCGATTCGTTTCTCAATTAATTCAATTTCATGGTCAAGCATTTTATGCAATCTTGTTTGAGAAACATATCTATTATCCGGTTCTTTTCCATAAATAGAATCACTTACTTCTTTATCATAGGCAGAAATTGCTTTGGCAATAGTTTTAGAAGCTGCGCCCGCTCTAAAAAAATAGCGTACGGTTTCCTGACCTGCTCCTATTTCAGAAAAAGTCCCATAAATATCTTTATTTAAATTAATCTGAAGAGCTTTTTGCCTAGGGGTTAGTACTTGTTTATGAGAGAGCATATTTTCAACTTTTGTTCGTAAATTTACAAAAATTATGGTACTACAAAAAAGTAATATAACATTCTTAGGGACAGGAACTTCTCAAGGAATTCCGGTTATAGGTTCAAATGATCCGGTATGTAAGTCTCAAGATGAAAAAGATAAAAGATTACGAACTTCTGCATTGGTTCAATATAAAGGTTTGGATTTATTAATTGACTGCGGTCCTGATTTCAGACAGCAAATGTTGCGTGAAAATAAATCCAATGTAGATGCCGTATTAATAACGCATGAACACACAGACCATATTGGAGGATTAGATGATTTGCGTCCCATCAATTTTTTAAAAGGACAAGATATTCCTATTTTTGGAAAGGAAAGGGTATTAGAAGATATAAAAAGAAGATTTTCTTATGCTTTTGCAGAAGTAAAATATCCGGGTGCTCCCGGTTTTGAATTACATTCAGTGAATGGTGATATCTCTTTTCAAGATGTTTCTATTCAACCCATACATATTTTACACGGTAAGTTGCCCATTTTAGGATATAAAATAGGGGGATTATCATATATCACTGATGCTTCCTCTATTTCTGAAGAAGAAATAGAAAAAATTAAATTTTCAAAAGTATTAGTTATCAATGCTTTAAGAAAGGAAGCTCATGCTTCCCATTTTACTTTGTTTGAGGCATTGGAAATCATTGAGAAAGTTAAGCCTAAAAAGGCTTATTTAACACACATCAGCTATCAATTAGGGTTTCATGAAGAGGTGGAAAAAACATTGCCTAATCATGTTTTTTTAGCTTA
This sequence comes from Apibacter sp. B3935, assembly GCF_009827705.1. Classification (NCBI taxonomy): domain Bacteria; kingdom Pseudomonadati; phylum Bacteroidota; class Flavobacteriia; order Flavobacteriales; family Weeksellaceae; genus Apibacter; species Apibacter sp. B3935. Next base: position 668,833 of record NZ_WINL01000002.1, on the reverse strand, counting down.
TGACGGATTGAAAGTTGAATTTTAATAAGAATGCATATATTTTTACTAAAAATCATATTTTATAATAAATAAAAGGCATTATTTAGATATATTTTAATTTATAAATTTAATTAAATGTATATTCCTCAATTTTGTACTTTTGCAATATTTACAATTATAATATTAAATGAACAATAGATCAGTATATGTAGCGGCTACATGTCCTTATAGCGGAAAATCTTTGATTAGCTTGGGGATATTGCAAATGGTAATGAGAAGAACACCGAATATTGGTTATTTTCGTCCTATTATTGATGATTTAGATGATGGGATAAAAGACAACCATATTGAAACTATGATTTCTTATTTTAATCTCAATCAGAGTTATGAAGATGCATACGCTTTTACTAAAAGTGAAATTATTGATCTTCAAAATAGTGGCAGATTAAATGAGGCATACGATAGTATTATTCAAAAGTATAAAGCATTAGAAGATAGATTTGACTTTGTACTAATCGATGGTACTGATATATCAGCAGGTAGTACTTCGTTAGAATATGATTTGAATGTTATCATTGCTAAATCTTTAAATATTCCGGTCGTTCTTGTTGTAAAAGATTCATTTAAAAATTCGCACGATTTAGCTAAAAATATAAGTCTGGAATTAAACAATTTTTTAAAGAAGGATAATAAAGTTATTGCGGTAATTGTTAATAAATGTGATAAAGATATAGAAGAAGTTATTACTAAAAGTAAGAAACGCATTGGTGATTCCGTTTTATTATCTATAATTCCTAACGATAAACCTTTAAGCTTTCCTACACTAAAAGAAGTGGCTGATGTTTTAGGAGCTAAAGTACTTCACGGAAGTGAAAATTTAAATCGATCTATTACTAAGTTTATGATTGGAGGTATGTTACTTTCTCAATTCATTAACTATGTTGAAGAAGATTGCGTTGTAATACTTCCCGGTGATCGATCCGATTTAATCGTTGGAACTTTACTTTCCAACTTATCTAATTTTAAAAGAATTTCAGGAATAATACTAACTGCCGGAATAGGTCCTGATGCTTCAATTATGAAAATGATTGACGGATCGAGTGTAAACATGCCTATTATGCTTGTTGATATGGGAACATTTGAAGCAGCAACAGCTATTGACAATATTAAATCAACAATTTATCCTGAAAACACGGCAAAAATTAAACGTAATATTGACCTGTTTGAACAATATGTGGATGTGCCGGAGCTTGATAAGAGAATTTCTTCATTTAAAATTGAAGGAATTACCCCTAGAATGTTCCAGTATAATTTGTTGAAAGAAGCTAAAGCAGCCCACAAACATATAGTTTTACCGGAAGGTGGAGATGAGAGAATTTTACGCGCCGCTTCCATGTTAGCGGATGATGAAATTGTAAAGATCACAATTTTAGGTAAACCGGATGAAATTATACAAAAAGTTAACCAACTGGGACTAAGTTGGAATACGGATCTGATTTCTGTTTTAGATAATACGGAAAATGATAAGCTTAATAATTATGTTGATACCTTATATGAACTTAGAAAAGATAAGGGTATGGAACATGCTCAGGCTAAAGATTTAATGTTGGATGCCTCCTATTTTGGGACAATGATGGTGTATAAAGGAGATGCAGATGGAATGGTTTCGGGAGCTCAAAATACTACGGCTCACACGATACGTCCTGCATTACAATTTGTTAAAACTAAACCGGGAATTAAAACCGTTTCTTCCGTATTTTTCATGCTCTTGCAAGATAGGGTACTAGTTTACGGTGATTGTGCTATTGTTCCTAATCCTACTTACGAACAGTTGGCAGATATAGCAATTTCTGCTGCAGGAACTGCAAAAGAATTTGGAATTGAGCCGAAAATAGCCATGCTTTCTTATTCATCCGGATATTCAGGAGCGGGAGTAGATGTGGATAAAGTTAGAAAAGCAACAGAGCTGGTAAAATCTTTGCGTCCTGACTTATTAATTGAAGGACCGATTCAATATGATGCTGCGGTGGTTCCAAGTGTAGGTAGCAGTAAAATGCCGGGGTCTTTAGTTGCAGGTAAGGCAAATGTATTGATTTTCCCGGATTTAAATACCGGTAATAATACATATAAAGCGGTGCAAAGGGAATCCGGAGGACTAGCGCTGGGACCTGTACTTCAAGGATTGAGAAAACCAATCAATGACTTAAGTAGAGGCGCAAAAATAGAAGATATTTACAATACTGTTGTAATTACAGCTATACAAGCAGCCAACGATAATTAAAAAAATAGTATTTAAAGAAGTAAAAAAACTCTATCATTGATTACGATTGATAGAGTTTTTTATTTTCCAAAAATATCCAAAAAGCTAAACGTTTGATCGAGCCTGATTCCTTTTTCTGTTTTTTTAACTGTACACAGTTCATGAACGGTATCATGTTCAAAAAAGAAAAAATAATTTTGAGATTCGGCAAGATTTAAAATTTGTTCCTTTTCGGGTATAGTGAGTAGGGGGCGGGTGTCATATCCGGCAATATAAGGAATTGGAATATGTCCGGTAGTAGGTAACAAATCAGCAGCATAGATTATTGTTTTTCCCTCATAAATTATTACGGGTAACATTTGCTTATCTGTATGTCCATTAACAAAATATATATCAAAGCCTAAGGGTGAATCTTTAAGAAAATTATCTTTAGGAATGGATATAAATTGCAATTGTCCACTTTCTTTAATGGGAAGAATGTTTTCTTTTAAAAAAGAAGCTTTTTCTCTTAAATTAGGTTGGACGGCCCAATTCCAATGATCTTCATTACTCCAATAAATAGCATTTTTGAATGTTGGTTTATAACCCGATTTGCTTTTATTCCATTTAATGGCTCCCCCGCAATGATCTAAATGTAAATGAGTAAGAAAAACATCAGTAATATCATCATAGGTAAAGCCATATCGTGCTAAGGATTTTTCTAAAGAAAAATCGCCCCATAAATAATAATATCCAAAAAATTTTTTATTTTGCTTGTTTCCAATACCCGTATCAATTAATATTAGTCTTTTGCCATCTTCAATAAGAAGACATCTCATAGCTAAATCGACCAAATTATTAGAATCTGCAGGATGTGTTTTTTGCCAGATAGATTTAGGTACAATGCCGAACATAGCGCCTCCATCGAGTTTAAAATTTCCGGTTTCAATCGGATATAATTTCATAAAGTATTGTATTTGATACTTTAAATATAAAGTTTATTTATCAATTAACGCTAAAATAAGTAAAGGTAAGATGGATAATAAAAATGGTCATCATGATTCCACATATAATTATATTAACGCCCATACAAAGAAAATAACTCAGTAAAGCACCCAAAGAGGCTTTTAAGGCCCCTCTTTTATTCATAAAATCATAAATCAATTCTCCAACAAAGGCTCCTAAAAAAGGTCCGTACAGAAAACCATAGGGTACGATAAAACCTATCAATGTTCCAATAGTAGCTCCGATAGCGCCGTATTTGGATCCACCGAATTTTTTAACAGTAAGAATAGGCATAAAATAGTTAATGACCATTCCTAATATGGTTAAAATCGCACAAAAAGAAATCCACCACCAACTTAAATTTTCGCCAAGAGGGCATAACTTATAAACTAATAAACCTATAAATGCTATAGGTGTTCCCGGTAATGCAGGTAAAACGGAGCCTATAATTCCAATAAGTATGAGAATAAATATTAAAATTATCCAAATTAAATCAGGCATAAAATATGATACATTAAAAGTAACTATAAAGATACTTAATATATTATAAACTTTTCTCTTTATCTCTAATAAATTGATATAAACTTAGCGGATTAATGAATGAGGCAACTACATTAAGGCAAAAAAACCAAAATACGATAATCGATCAGTTGGATCGCTATATTTCGAATCATTTTCCCGATGAAGTGGTTTTAGTTACTCAAATAGCAAGTAAAGTTTTAATAATACTGGTTATTTTTTTGATTTTAGATTTTTTACAGCGTAAAGTATTATTAAAAATTGTATTGAAAATTGTTCCGAATACAAAAAATATTTGGATGAATACCTTTATTGAGAAAAATGTATTTACCAGTTTCTTTCGTCTCTTACCTTTGGGAATATGTTATTTATTAGTGCCTGTTATTTTTTACCCTCATCCTCAAAGTTTTCATATTTTAGATCTAGCATTCAGTATATTTTTAATAACGTTTATTGCTAAATTTCTAATTAGTGTTATCAATTCTTATGCTCAAGTAAAAAATAGAGACAGAAGCTATGTTACCGTTGGATTAAATACGTTTTTGGAACTTCTTAAAATGTTAATAATAGTATTATCCAGCTTTATAATTATCTCAATTGTATTTGATTTAACAAGCTCTAATATTTTTACCTTTATAGGGGCTACCATGGCTGTTATAATTCTGGTATTCAAAGATCCTATATTAGGTTTTGTGGCAGGAATTAATATTTCTAACTCCAAACAATTAAAATCGGGCGACTACATTTCAATCTCCAAATATAATTTGGAAGGAAGCATAGTGGACATTAATTTAATTACCACTAAAATTTTAAATAAAGACAAAACCGTGTCTACCATACCCACTTATGATTTAATATCCACAGAAGTTAGAAACTATGACCCCATGAAAACTTCACATACTCGAAGAATAAAAAGGTCAATTGTTTTCAATAGCCAATCCATTGAGTTTTTAGGAAAAAAAGAGTTTGAAGAGCTGAAAAATAGTAGCCTTCTCAAAGAATATTTTACCACTATTACATTGGATGAAGGCGTAAGTCATACAAATATGGGAATATTTAGAAAGTATGTACAAGTTTATCTTAAAAAAAATTCTCACATATCTCAAAAAGATACAATTTTGATAAGACTGTTAGATCCGACGATTTATGGAATTCCTTTAGAGGTTTATTGCTTTACCAATACTTCGGATTTGAATGAATATGAAGAAGTTCAAGCAGAAGTTTTTGAGCATATCATTTCCATTTCATCTTTTTTCGGACTTAAAACTGTTTCGGTAATTCCTTCTTAATTTTTAGAAATATATTTTTCAAGTTCTTTACAACCTTTTTTGGTAGCAATTGAACGTATTAATAACTCTATAAAATATTTTTTCACAACGTTATCATTTACGTTAACTTCTGAAAGTTTATCATCAATAGCTATAATCTTTTCAATCAGGTAAAAATATTCAACCGTTAATTTTTTATTGATTTTAGATCTGTATAATCCATCCTCAATGCCTAAAATAATATTTGTTTTAATTAACGTTTTTAAGGAATTGTTTTGTAAAGAAATCATTTCGGTATATATATCCGGATAAAAACTCTTTAGTTGAAATAAGGTTTGGTTTTCTTTAAAAAAAATAAAATGGCTGCTGTCTTCAAGAATAATAAATTTTTGTTGAATGATATTCGGGCAATTTTTAATTTTATTTTCAAGTTCTTGAATAGCAGCGGTGATGCATTTACTGAATGTATTTTTTATTAAATCTTCTTTACTGGAAAAATGTTCATAGATAGTTTTTTTGGACATGCATAAATCTTTACTGATCATGTCCATGGTGACTACTTTAACTCCTATTTGAGTAAACAGCTCAATTGATTTATTAATAATTTGATCTTTAATTACATCCATAATGTTAATGCTATTCAAACAAAAATAATAAAAATAGAGTAAAATAATTACTATTTTACTCTACTATTTATTGTAATTATCAAGTAATTACCAAAATATTTTAGAATTTAATCACGTATGAATTAGATCCAAATAATCAAATATAACATCTTATGAGTATGTAGGATTATTTATCGTTAACATATCAACTAAAAATTGTAGGTAACACCGAAATTCCAAGTTCTTCCATTGCCGAAATAGACCTGATTCGCGGTATCGATTCCTTTAAATTTCACGTTTTCTGCTCCTTTATCGCCGGATTTTATATTGGTTTTAGAATAGGTCATAAATACATCATTTAATGCATTGTTGACATTGGCTCTAAAACGTAATGAGGCTTTGTCAAAATATAAAGTATACGAAGCTCCCATATCTAAAGTAAAATAATTGGGAAGCTCAATTAAATCGATTTTTGTATTTGTAGCCGCCCGGGATACATCAAAATCCGAATATAATTTTTCATATCTGTTTAAGTCAGCATCAAAAGTGAAATTTTTAAACGCTTTATACACTAAACCAACTCCATAACTGAATTGGGGAGCGTTTGAAGTTTTTACATCATCCAATAAAATATCCTTTTCACTTAAAATATTGGACAAATTATTGGAATCGTACGTTGTAGAATGCGCATTACCATTATATTTCCAATTGCCTAAAGATAAATGCCCTTTAAAATGTAATTTTCTAATAGGCTTGGCAAGAAATTCCACTTCTATTCCCTGATGGAGTTCATCGATGCCTGATCGATTTTCAATTTGATTGATGCTTTCGTTTGAAATAGTTTCAACTCTGTTATTCCAACTGGTTCTGTATAAATTTATACTTAAATCCAAAAAGTTATAGTGAAGTTCATATCCGATTTCAAAGCCAATGATTTCCTCATTATCAGCTAGCGGGTTGACATCATTTTTCCAATTTAAAAATAAATTATTCTGAAAAGGCTGTCTGGAATAATATCCGGCATTTCCGAAAATATTGTGATTTTCATTAATTTTAAAATTTACTCCTCCTTTGATATTGTAACCGGTATTATTTAGCGTTTTAGATTTTTGATGGTTGGGAGTGTAATTAAATCGATCTTTTCTTGAATTATATTGTTCGGAAATTACTCCTTGTATAAAGGCGCTCATAAATGGATTAACATATTCAAATTGTCCGAATGCTCCAATATATTGAATGGTTTCATCGTAATCAAAACTCAATCTTTGCCCCCTACTTACATTTCTAAATAAGGAACTCCAAGGATTAATATTATAGTTTTTAGTTGCAGTATGGGTACCGTTTACATTGGTTGAAATATTGTCAGTAATTCCGGATAATCCTAAAAAGTTATTGGCTTGTTGAAAATGAGTACCCGTATAAGCTCTCCCATCAATTCCGACATTAAACTCAAAATGTTTTTTAAATTTATGATTAAAGTTGGATACCAGCCCGTACCATTGATGATTGTTTACCGAAGATCGTATGATGAAATTATCACTACCTGTTCCTATTCCATCGGTATTATGTGTTGAATTATAATCGAAAATTGCATCCCAACTGATGGTTCCATTTTCCTGATTTCTGCTTCCGGGTATGGTGTTGGGACTTTGAGGAGTCGAAATGTTTTGAGTTTCAATGTATTTAGAGCCATATCCTCCGGTTCCTCCACCTCTTCCTAAAGAGCCGTAGAACACGGTAGACAAAGTACTTTTTTCATTGATTTTCCAGTCCCAATTTAAATTGGCTACTGATTTATGATAGTAATTGGTTCGTAATAAAAGTTCTTTTCCGTGTAACCACCCTTGATTTACATTATATCGGTAACCATATCTTTTAAAATCAGATATTTTTGTATAATAATTTTGATCATGATTTTGAGGTGCTCCAAAAATTATAAAATTGAAATTATGCTTTTCATTGGGTTGAAAGCCAATTGATAAAAAGTAATTTTGACCATAACCTTTAGTTCCTCTGTTGTACCCGTCGCCTCTCCACGTTGAGGTTGAAAAAGATACTCCCCATTTTCCCTGTAAACCGCTGTTGTATTCATAGGTAGTTCTCCAAAAACCGTCATTGCCCATTAAAAATCGAGCCGTTGAACCGGCTTTCTTGTCGGTGGCTTTAGTTACAATATTTATGGTGCCGCCAACGGAAGATATAGCAAGTTTAGAAGACCCAAGACCTCTTTGTACTTGGATGGTGTTGGCAATGTCTATTAATCCGGTCCAATTAGTCCAATACACACTTCCGCTTTCCATACCATTAACTGGCTGGCCATTTATCAAAACAGCAGTATTGGATTGATTAAATCCTCTTGTAATCATTTTTGAGTCCCCATATCCGGTGGCATCATTAACATAAATGGAAGGTGCATTTTTCATAAGTGCAGGAAATTCCTGATTTCCTCCTTTATCCCTGATTTCTTGTTTTTTAATAATAGAGACAGCAATAGGGGTTTCTCTTTCTTTTACAACATCAATAACTCCTTTTCCAATGACTACAACATCGTCAATTTCTTTTTCTGAAATTTGAGTTGAATCCGGAGATATGTTTTGTGCAAAACCAATAGCCGTAGGAGCCATAATGCTTAAAAAGCAAAATAGATCTAATGCTTTATACTTTAGATTCATAAATATTAATTTAATTAGTTTGTTTTTGTATTCTTTTACAGTAGTAAATATAATAGTATTAAATAAAATACTAAAATCTATATTGAAAAAAAATGTAATAAAATGCAGAATTTTATATACTTTCAACTTTAAATTTTTTATTTTTAGCTAAATAAACTTCTATGAATTTTTCAAAAAATCCTTATGTATATTATTTTTTGGCTTTGATAATGGGGATTTTTTTATGTGATCTCATTTTCATTCCGATTCCTTATGTATTAATTTTATTGGGGTTACTTTTAGTGCTCTTAGGATTTATTATAAATAAAGCTGATTACAAAGGCATATTTTCAATTTTAACTTTAGTAAGCTGGAGTTTACTTGGAATGGTTGTGGTTGAATTAAATAACAGTTTATTAGATGATCATTATATAAATTATAAGGAAAATGGAAAATCTCAAATACTAACAGTTATATTAAAAGAGCAAAACAATTCAACTAAAAATTTTCGAAAATATACTGCAGAGGTTACAAGTATTATATATAAAAACAAACAGTTTGCAACCAACGGATCTATTATGCTCTTTGTTGATAAACAAAAATATAATTCGGTTTTAACTCTAGGCAATGAATATATTTTGAAGCTTACAATTACTGATCCGACAGGAGCTTTGAATCCCCATCAATTTGATTATTCGAATTATCTAAAAAGAAATTATATTTTGCAGACGGGCAGAGTATATGAGATTATTTCAGAATCGCCGCATGCATCACTAATTTATTCGATTAAAAATTTTAATCAGTATTTAGTTAAAAAAATTGAAAATTCAACATTAGGAGAAGATTCAAAAGAATTTTTAAAAGCATATTTATTGGGTGATCGGTCGGAAATGAAAAAAGAATCTATTAATGTTTATTCCAAATCCGGAATTATGCATTTAATAGCCATATCAGGAATGCATATTGCTCTGTTATTTGGTATTATTTTCAACCTATTAACCCTAATGATGAAAAGTGGAAACAGAAAAACCATCATTATCATTTCATTACTATTTGTATGGTTTTTTGGCTGTTTGGTCGGACTTACCTCTTCTGTTTTCCGATCATGCTTAATGATAACGATTTATTATTGTTTTGAATTGTTGAAACGTACCGGTTCTATCTATCACAGTATGGCCTTATCTGCTTTCATTATTCTTTTATGCGATCCGAATGAAATATATTCCGTGGGTTTTCAATTAAGTTATATAGCCGTATTTTTTATTGTCTGGTTGTCCCCCATCTTGATTTATCATATGAAAAGTAAGAATAAAAAAATTAATAAATGGATCGTAAATCCATTAGCGGTTACTTTAGCTGCACAGATAGGAACGCTTCCTTTTGTATTATTTTATTTTCATCAATTTTCATTGTTATCGATTCCTATCAATATTTTGATAATACCTTATACATTTATAATTACTTATTCATCAATAGTAGAGTTATTTTTGGTTTTCTTACCGTGGGAGTATCAGGAATATTTTTCATCTATTTATGATTTTTTAGTTAAGATTTTGGTGGATTCTACCTATTATATATCTTCGGTAGAACCACTAATGCTAAAAAATATTCCATTGAGTTTATGGGAATTGTTTTTGATCTCATTTTCTCTGATTTTTTTAAAAAATTATCTTTCAGGATTAAAATTGAACCATCTAATTCCGCCTTTATTGTGCATAGTTCTCTTTCAGTTGAGTATTTTATATAATGATTATCATTTATCCGGAAAGAAAAATTTTATAGTATTCAATCATAAAAATTCTTTACTGGGATTCAGGGATGGAAAAAAATTGCTAGTCGTAGGAGATTCAACTGAAAATTGGGAACTAGTAAAGCGATATATTATAGATCCTTACAGCATAGGAGAAAGAATCAATGAGATACAAATAAGACCTTCTAAAGAAGATAAAATTTATAAATGGGAAGGTAAAAAAATTCAAATATTAAATAAATCTTCAAAAAATTGTAAGGATTCCGTTGATTATCTGATTGTAAATAATCCATTATTTGAATGTGAAATAGTTTCAGACGTTACAATTATAATTACAGGAAACAATAATAAGCATAGGCGTTACAACAATAATTCTTCAAAATGTTGGTATACCTCAAGGCAAGGAGCTTTTATTAGTTGTCTTTGACTAAATTTTTGTCTAATTGAGATTTTACATTTTTTATAGTATTCAAAAACTCTTCGGGCTGCATAAATCCTGAAATTACTGAAACTGTTTCTCCTCTTTCATTTATTAATACCATGGAAGGATATCTTAAATTTCCTCCTAGTGCATAATAAGCCCAAGATTGTATTCCGGCTTGTCCGTTTGTAATGTAATCGAACGTATTTCCTTTAAAAGTTATGGATTCTTTAGATTCTGCATTAAATTTAACCGGGATAAAATTCTCATTAATATAAGAAGCTACTTCTTGATTTTGGAATGTATACTTATCTAAAAATTTACAAGGACCGCACCAGTCAGTAAAAATATCTACAAACAACAACCTATTATCTCCATGCACTTGAAGGCTGTCACCTTCTGATAAATTTCTCCACTGGATTAATTTTTTATCTTGAGCAGATAAGTTTATAATCGATAAGGCAAAAAATAAAATAAACAGATTTTTCATATTAAATCTTTAATACAAAAATATATATTTAAATAGAATCAGTCAACTAAAATAAACTTTTTATCCGAGGTTTTCACAAAAGCATATAGTTAGAATTTGAAGCTGATGCCTGTTAAAAAATTAAATCCGGCTTGAGGATAATAAAAAGGAGTATTATCATAATAATATCCGTTGTTTTCATATTTAGTATTGAAAATATTATTTAAGGCAAGTTTCAAATTAAAAGATTTCATTGAAAAAAGTGATGGAGAAAATTCAAATATCATGTCAGAAATAAAATAACTGTCCAATTTTCCATTTTTAGGCTCTTCATTGGTCAGATATTGACTGCTAACGTATTGGTTCATCCATTTGCAATTTAAATTTTTTATAGGCTTCCATTCTGCTATAACATTTCCAATATAAGCGGGAGAGAAAGCGATCGTAGTATTTCCTAGTTTTTTTATATCTGAATCAGTTTCCTTTTTAAAATTTATATTTTTATTAATGCTTAAGGTTGAATTAGCAGAAAGTGAAAATTGAGATGAAAATTGATAGGCTGCCGAAAGTTCAATTCCGGTTCGATAACTTTTACCGCTGTTTTCTCGTATAAAACTTCCTACATCATTTATTTTACCGCTTAATACTAATTGGTTAATATAATACATTCCGTACCAGTTTGCAGAATATGAAAATTCACGGAAATTTTGTTGGATTCCTAACTCCACATTATGAAGAAGTTCTGCTTTTACATTTTCGTTTTCCAATATATCGTTTCGGCTGGGCTCACGTTGAGCTAATCCGTAGGTGAAATAGATAGAACCTTTATCAATTTTATACGATGTTCCGATTTTGGGATTAATAAAATTATAGTTTTTATCAAATTTTATAGGTCCACCATTCTTATAAACACTTTCTCCACCCGGGAGGTCATGACCTTTATATTGTATGGATCGATATTGAATATCTCCAAATAAGTCCAAGTTGGGTGTAAGAGTTACTATTACTTTAAAAAAGCCTGAAAACTCGTCTTTATTGGCTTTATTTCTGTAATATTCATGATCTTTCAAACCATTTGAAATATATTGAGCCCAAATAACATTTCCGTAATGATATCCTTTATAGGTATTTGCACCCATTCCAATTTCAAGATTCCAATTATTAATCGTTCCGGTTACACGATTTATTATTCCGTAAAAATTATTATCCAGCCATTGCCTTCGAATCAAATCTGAACGCGAAATGGTTTCATTGCCTATTATAAGATTCTTTAATTTATAATTGGATAATTTGGAATCTTGTTTATACTCTTCATAATATCCTTTACCACGAGTATAAAAAAGCGTGGAATTTAATACCCAAGAATTAGTAAACCTTTGTTTAAAATATAAATGATAATGATCTTGATTATAATTATCGGTTTCATTACTATAATATCGGATAATATTTCCATCTTGATCATAAATGGCTCCGCATGAATTAAATGTTCTTCTTTTCTTCATCATTTCTTCATTAACACCATTCCAAGCTTGATAGGTTTTTTCTTGTCCGCCAAATGTCATTAACCCGATAGATGTCTTATTTTTTTCGTACAGACCATGGACATAATAAGAGAAAAGATCAGAAAACGCACGGTCTATATATCCATCAGACTTTATAAAAGATACTTTAGCATCTAAAGAAAGCGTTTCGTTAAAAAATTTGCCCGTACCAAGTCCAAAAGTGTGCTTATGAGTTTTAAACGAACCCACAGATTGATCTGATTGGAAATAAGGAGTTTTAGACGGTGTTTGAGTTTTTGCATTAATACTAGCACCGAAAGATCCCGTTCCTTCCGTTGACGTACCTACTCCCCGTTGTATGGTAAGGTTAGATAATGAAGAGGCAATATCAGGCATATTTACCCAAAAAGGACCTTGAGATTCTGCATTGTTGATAGGGACTCCATTTAAAGTAACATTTATTCGTGTCTGGTCACTGCCTCTTATTCTTAAACTGGTATAACCCACTCCCGCTCCGGCATCTGAAGTGGAAACTACCGAAAGATTATTTTTTAACAAGTAGGGGATATCTTGACCTAAATTTTTGCCTTCCAGTTGTTTTGAGGTAATACGTTCTTTAGTAATGGGAGCATTGCCTGAAACAATAATTTCTTTCAATTCAATTAAAGAATCTTTCTTAATCTGTCCTTGTAGGCTTAAACTAAAAAGAGCGACAACTAATAAATAAAACCAATCCCTTTTTTTCATAATAAATAAATTTCAGGGATATGTTACAGGACTAAAAAAAATAAGATTTCAAAAATTTGAAATCTTTATCTAAGATTTCCCTTGACAACATTACTTGTCCAGGTTCTTAGGGTATAATCTCAGCCGTTATATACAGCACCCCTTCGTAGTGTTAAAATTAATTTTTATACAGAAGCTTTAGCTAGGCTAGTATCATTTTGAGCTTCTTCATGTATTTTTTGAATATCAATATCTGAATCTAAAATTCTTTTACCTGTTCTGAATTTCGCTCTCCAATAAGCAGTATCCAGCGAAGAAATAGTAACCCCTTTGGACGAAGACGCGTGAATAAAAAATATTTCCCCGGTTGGGCTTACGCTTTCAACAATACCTACATGAGAAATTCTGCTTTTAGGAGTATGAGCAAAGAAAATAAGGTCTCCTTTTTTTAGATTATGTTTAGAAACGAAAGTTCCTCTATGAGATTGTTCAATTGATGTACGAGGCAAAGAAATGTTTAATGCAGCAAACACATGCTGAACAAAAGAAGAGCAATCTATACCTCTTCTTGTTGTTCCTCCGTATTTATAAGGAGTTCCTAAATAAGTTCTGGCTTCACTTAGTAAATTATAAGCTCTAGTTGAAAATCTGCTTTCGGCATAGATATTGCTGTTTTCTAGTAAAGCAGCATCTTTTCTTAATGTTGTAGAATAATTTTCATCACTAACCGATGCCGTACTGTAAAGTTTAACAGTTTTAGGATGATAAACCAGCATTTCGTTAGTAGTAGGATATTTATAGGTATCGTTATTACTTGCTACGTAATTAGATACACACGAGGTAGCAGAAGTTGAAATTACTATAATTACAGAGAGTATTTTTATTAAAGACTTCATATATTCAAAGATGATACAACTAATTTATGTTGATCAAAAATAAGAATCATATAGATATTTATACGATCAATTTAACTTTTTTTATATATATTTAACACAATGTTTAGAATATGTTAAATAAAAGTTAATGAAATAGGTGCAATAAAAAACAGATATTTTCAAGATAAATATCTGCTTTTTTATATGGTATAAATTTAGATTTTTAAAAAATGCTATCTAAATGTCATCGAATTCAACGTTAGTATAATTTGAAATATTTGCTGAATTTGCATTGTCTTTATTTTCTTCGGATTGAAGATGAAAATCGTCTCTATGTCTTTCGGAAATAACTTTTTCTCCGGTTTCTTTAATAATGAAAGCAGTAGTTTCTTCAAAGATGTCTTTGAAATTTTTAAAATCTTCTTTATATAAATAGATTTTAAATTTCTTGAAACCTAAAGCGCCTTCTTCAGAAATATTCTTTTTGCTCTCAGTAATTGTTAGATAATAATCACCTGCTTTAGTTTCTCTTACATCGAAAAAATAAGTTCTTTTTCCTGCTCTTAATACTTTAGAGAAAATTTCGTTTTCTTTCTTCTCTACATTTTCAAAATCATTCATCATATATGTGTTTTGTTTTTTATTGCCTTAAATTATATCTTTTAAGGGATAATAAAATTTAATTTTTTTTGTTTAAACAGAGCAAAAATATAAAAAATACTCTTAATATTATAATTGTTTTTATGATAGTTTTTGCGTAATTTGTTTTTTATATAATTCAGAATAAAAACCTTGATTTAAAATAAGATCTGCATGAGTTCCTATCTCATTTATTTGTCCTTGATCCAGCACAATGATTTTATCTGAATGTTTAGCGGATGAAACACGGTGAGTAATAATTACTGTTGTTTTAATATCAATGTCATTTTCAATATTAGATAATATTTTTTCTTCTGTTTCAGTATCGACAGCGGATAAACTGTCATCAAATAAAAATATGGTAGGATCTTTAATCAATGCTCTTGAAATCGATATACGCTGTTTTTGACCTCCCGATAGGGTTACCCCTCGTTCACCTACTTCCGTTTGATATTTATCTTTAAATTCGATAATATTGGAATGAATTTCTGCTTTTTTAGCATATTTTTCAACTTGTTCCAATGTCGCATTTTCAACCCCGTAAGAAATGTTATTGAAAATGGTATCCGAAAAAAGAAAACTTTCCTGAGGTACGTATCCGATTTTATCTCGTATTACATTTAAATTATGTTGGGACAAAGGTTCATCATCAATATAAATTGCTCCTGAATCCGGCTCAATAAGACGTTCCAATAACAGAGCAATAGTTGTTTTTCCCGATCCGGTCTTTCCCATAAACACAATCGTTTCTCCGGGTTGTATTTCAAAAGATACACGGTTAAGAGCTTGTATTCCTGTATTCGGATAGGTGTAAGAAACATTTTCAAATCTGATTTTACCCTTTATAGGATAAACATTAAAGTTGGTATTTTTAACCTCCTCTTTAACGTTCAAGAAATCATTAATTCTTTCCATGGAGGCTTCAGCTCTTCGTACCATAGATATAACCCACCCTAAAGCTGTAAATGGCCAAATTAAAACATTAAGGTAAAGAAAAAAATCTGTAATAGTTCCGACGTTTATTTTACCATCTATATATCTTTGGCCTCCAATATAGAGTATAAATAAGTTGCTTAATCCGATGATTAAAACCATTAAAGGAGAAAAAATGGCCTCTGTGGTTGAAAGCGAAAGCGATTCATTTCTATATTGATTGGATTGATTTATATATTTTGATATGATATAGTCTTCTTTAGTGAACGATTTGATAACTCTTATCCCGGAAAAAGAGTCTTGTACAAAAGAGGAAAGTTCCGATTGTTTGCCTTGTACAATTTTAGTTTTTTTATTAATAATAGTACTTTGGTTGTATATAAAATAAGAAAGGAAGGGTAAGGGAAGGATTGCATAAAAGGTCATCACCGGATCAGAAGCCAGCATATACCCGAGAATCAGTATAAGCATTATAAATAAGTTAGCACTATACATAATTCCGGGGCCTAAATATTGACGGACATTTACCACATCTTCGCTGATGCGATTCATGAGGTCTCCAATTTTAGATTTTTTATAAAAACTGAAAGAAAGTGTTTGATAATGTTTATATATATTATTTTTAAGTTCAAATTCGATTCTTCTGGAAGCAACGATTATGGTTTGCCTCATATAAAACTTCATGATTCCGGAAGTGATTGGAGCCAGCACGATAATTCCTCCATAAAGAAGAAGCTGCTTCATTAATTGCTTTTTATCTAGCAAATCTGAATGGGTAAGAGATTGAGCAATAATATTAATGGCCTTTCCAATAAATTTTACAGGGTAAATAGTTAAAAAATTGGAAAGTATAATAAATACAACTCCATACAGAAGGAGTTTTTTGTGTTTTAAAAAATATGGATTTAAAGTTTTTAAGGCACTCATAAAAGCAAAGTTACAAAACTTGTAGTTTTTATTTCGTATAAACTAAAAAGTGTATCTGATTGGATTCAATCGGATACACTTTGTCATCTATGGTATAGATTGCGATTTATCTTTTTTTATGTTTAATCAAATATTCTGCAATTTGAACAGCATTTAAAGCAGCACCCTTACGTATTTGATCACTTACACTCCAGAAAGCAATACCTTTAGGATTGGTAAGGTCTTTTCTAATTCTCCCTACAAAAACTTCGTCACTTCCTGATAAGAATAAAGGCATAGGATATTTATTTTCTGAAGGATTATCCTCAACAATTAACCCATTGAAATTTTCAAAAGCATTTCTAATTTGTTCAACGGTTAATTCATCCTCAGTTTCCACCCATATGCTTTCAGAATGTGCCCGCATAACAGGAACACGAACGCAGGTTGCAGATACCTGTATATCGGAATGCATAATTTTACGAGTTTCATTATACATTTTCATTTCTTCTTTAGTATATCCGTTTTCAGTAAACACATCAATATGAGGGATTAAATTAAAAGCCAATTGGTGAGCAAATTTTTCAACTAGGACCTCCTCTCCGGCAGTTGATTGTTTTGCTTGTTCAATCAATTCTTTCATTGCAGAAGCACCAGCTCCGGATGCTGATTGATACGAAGAAACATGCACCCTTTTTATATGTGATAATTGTTCAATAGGTTTTAAAGATACTACCATTTGAATGGTTGTACAATTGGGATTTGCAATAATATTTTTTGGAGAATTCAATGCATCTTCCGCATTTACTTCCGGTACTACTAAGGGTACATCATCATCCATTCTAAACGCAGATGAATTATCAATCATGATCGCACCATATTTAGTGATGGTTTCCGCAAAATTCAACGAAGTACCTCCTCCTGCAGAAACTAAAGCAATATCTACCCCTTTAAAATCGTCATTATGTTGAAGTTCCTTGACTGTATATTCCTTGTCCTTGAATTTATAAACTTGTCCGGCACTTCTCTTGGATCCGAAAAGTACTAATTCAGTTAAAGGAAAATTTCTTTGGTCTAAAACTTTGAGAAGCTCTTGCCCAACAGCTCCGCTTACTCCAACAATTGCAATTTTCATAAATATATACTTTAATGATTTTTAATTATTTATCTTTTAGGGTAATAAACTGTTCCAAAATGCTCTAGGAATCATTCCGAGTACTAAAGCAAGTGAGACGACAGACATAAGAAGTGTCCAAACTGAAATTTTAGGTGCTTTTTTAATCTTTGCATTTACAATAGTAATTAAAACTCCAACCAAAACCATAGAGAAAGGATGTTCTATATAATTTCTTCGTATTGCAGCAATTCCCATAATATCTTTCATGCCGGCATTTTGAAAGATAGGAGAGCTGAAAAATAATAGTATTCCAAGAAGTATCTGTGTATGTGTGAATATCAAAGTTATAAGAGAGATTCTTTTCACCTGACCACTGACAGGTCTTTCCTGTAAATAATAAATAAACGATACAACAGTAAGTAATAAAACAAAAACGAGGGTAATCATACCTACATAATGGTGTATGTTTTTAAAAAGGATATACATAAATTTGATTCTATTTCATTTTAATATGTAACAAAAATAGTAAACCTATTGAAATATAAGGGTATTTTAATCATTTTTATTGAAATTTTAAATACCGCATAACTAGATAAGAATTATAATCTGTTGGCTCTAATTTCTCCGTAGCCTATAAGTGCGTCATAAGTGCCACCAAAAGGAGTATAATATAACAAACCTTGATATAGGTTTTCTGTTTGCCAAAATGAACCGGGAATTTCTGAAATGCTAAAATGGTTGTTTTTTTTGTCAACGGTTGCAATAGTGTAATTATAATACCCTTGTTTTAATAGCATTGTTTTTACGTATAAACCTTGATTTTCATCGTAAATCATCCGATTAGAATCGGAAAGTTCATAATTATTGAATAATCCTACAACATACAAATCTTTATTTTCTAAAGGCTGTTTAAGTTCCAAAGAAAATGTTACCGGAGTATAATCGCCTTCTGTTCGGGCATCCCTTTCCTGGTTAAGATCAAATCTCCTGAAATAATAAGCACCGTTGACATCAGGATTATAGGCATAGTCAAGCGGATACGGAGCAATGGAATATAAATAGGTAAGATAAAGTGGGTTATTTTCTTCCGATTTAAAAACTCCGTAACCCGGGATGGAAATATTTTTGGTATCGAATGTATAAAATTCATTACCGCCTTCAAAAGCATTGGTAAGTTGTCCGAACGTGAAAGAATTACCGTTTACAAACTGTGGTTCTATATTATAGATCGCAGTTTGCCAATTGTTATTTTGAAGTAAACATAAAGAAAGTTGTCGGGTGGAGATTGAATTTATTCCCGAAATGACAGCTTGTGCTTTTACTCGCTGTGTTATGTTCGGGTTTTTAGATGTAGAATACCTCTCATATCCAACATTAATATGAGCAAAATCGTCGTAAAACGCAATTCTCTTACTGAATAAAGGTTTGTGGTTATCAGTAAAAACAGTTAGAAGATAATTTCCTGAAACCTTAGGTTGCATGTCTTTATTTGGAAATTCTAAGGTATAATGAGTGTAATTTTGTCTCGTATTAAAGGAAGGTTGATAATCGTATATTTGAGGTAAGGTATATCCATCGATATATTCTGATTCAAAAAGATGGTCTTCATTCCAATTTCTGTCGTAATGCTTAATAGTATAGTAAATTTTTTCGTAGCCTTTATCTAACAGATCAAAAGTAAGCACAAACATACCTTTGTTCATGGAGATAAAAGGAGTTTCATCATTCGTATCGGGATTGAATAATTGTATACCGTTAACGGATGAGCTGTATACTTTTTCTAAAGCCTGCTGAGAAAAACAGAGCTGAGAAAATATGCAGAAGAAGAGAATCTTTTTAAGCATTTTTAGTTTTTTTAATTTATATATACTACAGAAAATTTACAGAGCCTTGTAAATTAGACATTTGTCGCATGATCCATAGTTTTCTTTTTTGAATGAACTTTCCATTAATTTTTTTTCCATATTCTCGGGGATTGGGTAAAAGAGCAGCTAAAATTGCAGCCTCGCTTTTTGTGAGCTGAGAAGCCGATTTGTGAAAATAATGTTGAGAAGCGGCTTCTATCCCATAAATTCCATCACCGAATTCTATTACATTTAAATAGACTTCCAATATTCTTTTTTTACCCCAAATCCACTCAATGAGGCAAGTGAAATATACTTCCAGACCCTTTCTGACATAATTTCTACCCTCCCATAAAAAAACATTTTTCGCGGTTTGTTGTGAAATGGTGCTTCCTCCTCTTTTGGGAGATCCTTGTTTTTCAATTATTTTTTGAATCTCTTTAAAATCAAATCCACCGTGTTTAAAATAATTTTGATCTTCACTGGAAATTACCGCAAGTTTTATGGAATTATTCATACTTTCTATCGGAATCCATTTTTTTTCAATGCTTGAGCCATTCACAAAAAATCTTTTTAACATAAGTTCTGTGTATGGAACAGGCAACCATTTGTATACAAAAACCATTACAATAGAAAGTACCCATAAACCAATAAAAATCCATTTAATCCATCTAAAAATCTTCATTAAAATTTGATTGATTAAAAACGGATGAATTACCAGCCTTTAACAGCTCCTCCCTTAAATTCTCGATCGGTAGTTTCTGCAACTTCATCCGATTGATAAGCTTTAACAAATGTTTTTACATTTTCAGCATCTTTATTATCTTCTCTTGAAACGATTACATTCATATAAGGGGAATCTTTGTCTTCAACAAAAAGACCATCTTTTAATGTAAAACCGTCTTTAGCTGCAAATGTATTATTGATAATGGCAACAGCTACTTTATCATCATTTAGAATTTCAGTTAAAATAGCAGGATCCATATCGACTATCTTTAAATTTTTAGGATTTTCAATTATATCAGAAGCGCTTGAAATAAGGCTTTTAGGATCTTTTAATTTGATTAATCCTTCTTTTTGAAGAAGCAATAATGCTCTTCCTCTGTTGGTGGCATCATTTGGAATTCCTATAGTACTGCCGGGTTGTAATTGATCAAGCGATTTTATTTTTTTAGAATATCCGGCCAATGGATAAATAAAAGTATTTCCTACTATGGCAAGTTTATATCCTCTTTGTTTGATGATATTATCCAAAAATGGTTTATGTTGAATAATATTAATATCAATATCCCCGTCATTAAGTGCCGTATTCGGTAAAATATAATCATTGAATTCAACCAATTCAACATCTAGCCCGTATTCTTCTTTAGCAACTTTTTGAGCGGTTTGAGCAACCACAAACTCCGGCCCCGATTCAACTCCAACCTTAATAAAATTAGGATTATTTGCTCGGTCTTTCTTGCAAGAACTTAGAAAAAAAACAGAAGCAAGTAAGGTAAATACTATTAGTTTTCTCATTATGATATTATTTTAGATTTTTTTTAAATTTTTAACGATGATCCACTTTTTTTGAAAGATAATCTCCGACAAATTGGATCGCAAAAACAAGTAAAACTAATAATAATAAAACAAAATTCATAATTTCCATATTCTTGTTTACGTATCCTTCTTGATATCCAATTTTTCCCAATCCACCGGCTCCAACAGTTCCTCCCATAGCCGAATAACCGACTAAAGTAATTAATGAAATGGTAGCGCAATTAATTAATGAAGGCAATGCTTCGGGTAACAATACTTTTTTAATAATTTGAAAAGGAGTTGCTCCCATAGCTTTGGAAGCTTCAACTAAACCGTTAGGTACTTCCAACAGGCTGTTTTCAACCATTCTGGCAATGAACGGGGCAATTCCCAAACTTAGAGGAACTAAGGCTGCAGGTACTCCTATGGAAGTTCCAACAATCATCCGCGTAAAAGGAATCATCCAAACAATTAAAATAATAAAAGGAATGGCGCGGAATATATTTACTAGGGTGGAAACCGTTTGATTGAAAACAAGACTTTCTTTAAATTGGCCTTTGCGGGTAATAAATAGAAGGATTCCGACAGGCAATCCTATCAAATAACCGAAAAAGCCGGAGACAAAAGTCATGACTATGGTTTCCCAAGTTCCTTTTGCTAAGAGATCAATAATTGAATTAGACATATCCTAATAAAGTTACTTTAATGTTTTTACTTTTTAAATACTCAATGGCAGCCATTTCTTTAGAAATCGTACCGATAATTTCCGTTAGCATGACCCCGAATTTAACTCCCCCCGCATAATCCATTTGAGCGCTTATAATATTGTTGTTAATATCAAATAATCTGGAAATTTCGGATAATACCGGTTCATCGACCGTATTACCAGAAATCTGTAGTTTTAGTAAAGGATGTTTTCCTTCTTCCGGCATATGGGTAATGCGTTTTTGATAATCTACCGGTATCTCTAAATGTAAGGATGAAGATATAAAACGCTGAGCTAATTCCGTTTTAGGATTTGAAAAAATTTCAGAAACACTTCCTTGTTCAATTAGTTTTCCACCGTTCATGACAGCTATATCATCACAAATTTGTTTTACCACATCCATTTCATGGGTAATCAATAAAATAGTGATTCCCAATTCCTTATTTAAATCTTTGAGTAGAGATAAAATGGAGCGAGTAGTGGAGGGGTCTAAAGCACTGGTTGCTTCGTCGGATAATAAAACTTTAGGGTTGTTGGCCAACGTTCTGGCAATAGCAACTCTCTGTTTTTGTCCTCCGGAAAGGTTCGCCGGATAACTGTCTAATTTATCCGTAAGTCCTACCATTTCAACCAATTCATAAACTCTATTTTTTATTTTAGTCTTGGGAGTATGATTTAATTCCAAAGGAAAAGCAATGTTATCAAATACAGTTCGGGAGGAAAGCAGATTGAAATGCTGAAAAATCATTCCTATATTCCTACGGGCAGAGGTTAATTTGGAAGGAGATAATTCCATCAAATTTTGACCATCAATCCAAACCTCTCCTGAATTAGGCCTTTCCAGTAAATTAACACATCTTATCAGTGTGCTTTTTCCTGCACCGGATTCACCAATTACACCAACTATTTTTCCTTCGGAAACCGACAGAGAAATATTGGAAAGGGCTATGTTTTTTTTGCCTTTATGTTCGAATGTTTTAGTAATATTTTTTAACTCAATCATTTAATTGATTAAATTTTTTAAGTCTTTATACGATTAGGATTTGTGCAAAGGTACAAATAGTATATAGAAACTCATATTAAATTACAACATTTACTGCTAGGAGAAACATTTTAAATCATCCGAACCATTATAAGTTTATAATAAATTAGTTTTTTGGGAGGTGTAAATTCTATAAAATGAAATAGTATATAATTAAACCAAGTAAGAACTCTTGAAAATAAATTTATTAATAAAATAAACTAAAAAACTTGCATATTAATTGTGTGCAATTTAATTTTACTCAATCTAAAAACAATATGGAAAGTTTACAATTAAAAGATCAATTATGTTTTCCCATCTATGCGTTGTCCCGACTGATTACAACGCTTTATAGGCCACATTTAGAAAAATTAGGGGTAACTTATCCTCAGTATCTAGTGATGTTAGTTTTATGGGAAAATGAAGAAATGTGCGTGAGAGATATAGGCGAAATGTTGTGGTTAGATAGTGGAACCTTAACTCCACTGCTTAAAAGAATGGAGGAAAACGGACTTATAAAGAGATGTCGGTCTACTAGAGATGAAAGACATATGTTGATCCATCTTTCAGATCAAGGAAGGAAAATGAAAGATGAAGCATGGATAATTCCTCATACCCTTAAGGCAGAATTGGAAATGGAGCAAAATGAATTATCAGAGCTTCAGAAAGAATTTTATAAGTTATTATCTATTGTTACGGCAAAATGTAAGAATAAATGCAAGAATAAATCAGAATCAAAATAATATTATTTAAAATTAATTATATGGAATTAATAGACTCACTTAAATGGAGGTATGCAACAAAAAAATTCGATGCCTCAAAAAAAGTTGAACAATCGTTGGTAGATCAAATCATTGAAGCAGCTTGGTTAGCTCCCACTTCTTCCGGATTACAACCGTTTAAGGTTATAGAAATTACTAATCAGAAATTAAAGCAAAAGATGGTTTCCCTGTCTAAGGACCAAAAACAAGTGGAAGATTGTTCACATATTTTAGTTTTTGCTGCTTGGGATAATTATACAGAAGAAAGAATCGATACTATTTACGGACATATAACAAGAGAACGCAATCAGCCATCTGATGCTTATCAAAGCTATACGGATCGTATTAAAGGAGTATATCTGAATTCAGCTGCTGAAAATAATTTTGAACATGCAGCACGACAAGCGTACATAGCTTTTGGATTATCGATTGCTGCTGCTGCAGAATTAAAAGTTGATACTACTCCGATGGAGGGATTCGATAATCAGGCTATAGACGAACTTTTACAATTACGCGAACTTGGTTTAAGAAGTGTTGTCATGCTTCCTTTGGGTTACCGAGATGAAGAGAATGACTGGTTAGTTAATTATCCAAAAGTTAGACACCCTAAAAAAGATTTTTTAATTAAAATAGTTTAGAGAAAGAACCTAGTTTACACAAAATTTTAATCTTTAAAAATAATAAGAGGCTTTATTATTAAAGTTCTCTTATTTTTTTGGATGAGTATGAAAATTTAAAAATTACAGTTAAGCAGTTAAAAAGTAATGAAATAGCCATCGAAAACTAATTAGGGGTAAGAGGGTATGCCCGGAGGATAAGTTATACCTATTGTTTCCTATAGGAACTTAACGGATACACAATTTACGATATATGTATATAATCCTTAAAAAATTAATCGAAACATTAAGTAAAACGTCTCTGTTTATAGATATAAAAAAGTTTTAAGGTATTTAGAATGTAAAATATATGTTAGACAAATAAAAAAATAAAGATTAAAAAAATTTATTTCAATCAAGACAAATTTTTATCTTTATTATCTGAAAAAACTAATATATTATGATTTCTAAAATACATATCCCTAAAAGGACCTTGCCTTATATTTTCGGCTCAGATCATGAGGCGTTAACACTAAATCTGGTTAATGAGGCGATGGGTACAGATTTAAATTATATTGAAAATAAAAATTCATCAGGTTCAAAAAAAGAGCCTAAGTACATTTCAAATTTTTGGGGAGAAAATATTCAATCGGTATCCGCTATTGTAGGAAATAACGGTGCGGGTAAATCCACTTTGCTAAAAGCCATAAGAGATGGTAACTGCCAATTTATAGGAACGGATGGTAAAAAAATACCCCATAATTCTAAACTAATACTCTATTATAATTCGATTCTTGGATATGATGATACTCCGAGTGTCATTTTAAACACCAAAAATGTTCTAACACTTTCAAAGTTTTCGTTATTAAAAGAGGGTAGTGAGCATTTAAATTCAGATTTTTCAAGGTTGTTGAAAGTTCATAATAATGCAATGTTTGAAAAAATTTTAAGTTTAATTCAAAATCAAAAAGTATATAATAAATTATTGGAACTGGGACTGCCTTCGATAAATAATATAAATATTAAACTAAATTATTCCAATAAAGATTATTATAATATTCCGGATATATTTAAGCCTTTTTTTCAATATTTTAAAGATGATAGAGACAGAAAACAAAAAGAAAGAAAAAAAATATTTGAGAGTAGAGATAATTCAATTAATAGAAATAAAGAGTTATTTAAAGTGGAAATTATTGAGGCTGTAATAAAGAGAGTGCATTCAATTTTTGAAAAAACAGGTAACATATATATACGAGAAGGTTTTATAAGAGGTGGTAAAACAGTGGAATATTTAAAAACTAAAAAAATATATGGTCTTAAAGATGCTTTTTATTGGTTTTTAGATAATGCATATATCAAAGTTGATAATCAAGAATTTGAATTACCTGTACAAGAAATAAAAAAATTAATTGAAGTTTTGTTATCAACAATTGAAAAATCAAATGAATTTGATATTCGTCACGATTACTATTTCAACGCTAGTAATTTAAATACATTAGAAATTATAGATGCATATCAGGATTTTACAAAAGAATTTAAAAAACATTTTAAAGTTACTGATGAGCCTTTATTTAATTTTTCTACAGATAGAGAGTTAAGCAGTGGAGAAAAATTGATGTACGAACAATTTTCAATTTTCAATGAACAAGTTTACCGTATTGAAAAAAAGAGGGACAAATTGAATAATACAGATGAATATTTAATTTTACTGGATGAAGCAGATGTATGCTTTCACCCTTTGTGGAAGAAGAAATACATTAACATGCTTTTAGAAGTTCTACCATTAATTTTTGTTAATAAAAAGCTTCAAATCATTTTTACCACGCATGACCCTCTAACTCTTTCAGATATACCTCATCAAAATATCCTTTTTTTGGGAAAAGGTGAAAAATGTACGAAAGTATTAACAAACAAAAGAAAAACTTTTGGCGCTAATATTTCAAATTTATTGGCAGATTCCTTTTTTTTAGAAGATGGATTAGTGGGAGATTTTGCTAAAAAGAAAATTGAAGAAGTGATCCATGTTTTGAATAAGATGATTGAAAATAAAAACAATAATCAACACATTGACATTTCACAAGAAGAACAACAAAGGATTAGAAAATTAATCCGTATGGTTGACGAACATATTATCCAAAGTAAGCTCATTAAAATGTATAATGAGGCTTTTGGGCCTTCCATAGATAATGAAATACAAGAATTGGAAGAAAGATTAAATTATCTTAAAAATCTTAAAAACAAAACTCATGATTAGTATACGAGAATGTATTTCAGAATCTGATCTGTTAACTGCCAGAGATCAACACATTGCATTTATTTCTGAAGAAGTTAAAAAAAGAATTAAATTTTATATAAATTTATTTGAAACGATACAATTAATCCATCAAGGAAAAATTGAAGACGATGATATTGAAAATAATATAAAAAAAGATAAGCTTCATCATTCACAATATGATTCTTTTATTAAAGTAATCTTTAAAGACAATAAAAGTGTTGATAAAAAATATAAAAAATTAAAAAATAAATCTTTATTCCGTGAAGAACTTAAAGATTTCAAAAAGGTTTTAAAGATACTTAATGATTTACATACTAATTGTCGTCGTATTTTAGGTTTGGATTTAAGTTCAAATGAAGAAGACATCGTTCTATATAAAAAATATGAAGAAAAATATAGGAATTATAAAATTTTGCTAAATAAGATTTTTGATTATGAAAACTGGTTTCAGAAAATTACACCGGAAAAAGAATGGGGACCCTATCAACTGACTAAAAAACTAGGAATACAAGTATGTTGCTATTGCAATCGCCAATATACGTTTACTTTATCTAAAGGAGTAAAAAAAATAACCAGGCCCGAACTTGATCATTTCTTGCCCAAAAGTAAACATCCTTTATTAGCACTAAATTTTTTTAATTTGATTCCTTCATGTAGTGTTTGCAATAGAGACTGTAAAGGAACTGTTGATTTTTCCTATGAAAAATATTTGTCGCCCTATGAATCCAATCCTAAGCACCAATTAATAAAATATGATTACAAACCGGAAACCTATTTGGGGGCCATTGGCAAAACTGATGAAATAAAGGTTTTCACTAAGATAAATGAGGAAAATGAGGAACAACGTTTACAAGAAAAAGTAAAGGGAAATATCAAAGTTTTTGAATATAATAAAATAGCAAATGAACACAGAGATATTGTACAAGAGATTATAAAGAAAAGATTATTATTTAATGATAAATATATAGAAACCTTACAGCAAGCATTTCCCGATATTCATCTGACCTTAGAAGAGGCCTATCAATTAGCTTACGGTAATTTTTATGATGAAAAAGAATTTACTAAAAGACCTTTAGCTAAATTAACCAAAGATATTGCTTTTGCAACGGGTGCAATAAAAAATAAATTTAGCTAATTTTTACAAAAATTCGATAAAAATCAGAGAGATCGAAAAGATAGTAAAAACCAGGCGGTAAAGCTAGGGGTTGCTAAAAAGGTTTAGGTAAAAGTTAAAGAAATCAAATAGGTATATTATATAAAAAAATCGCAACTTGTTTATTTATAAACAGTTGCGATTTGCATGTACCCAGGGCGGGAATCGAACCCGCACGATATTGCTACCACTGGATTTTGAGTCCAGCGCGTCTACCAATTCCGCCACCTGGGCATGTTTTTCAGGTGTGCAAATATACTTAAATATTCTTTTTCGCCAAAATTTATGTTTTTATTTCATTCATTCTTCCTTATATTCGTAAAAAAAGATTATGAAAATATTAATTATAAACGGTCCTAATTTAAACCTGCTTGGACAAAGAGAAACAGATATTTACGGTCATTATTCTTTTGAAGATTATTTTAAACATTTGCAAAAAAAATTTATTGATGTGGAATTAGAATACTATCAAACCAACCATGAGGGCTCGATTATTGATAAGATTCATGAAAAAGGTTTTAAATGTGAAGGTATTGTAATTAATCCGGGAGCATATACCCATTATTCCTATGCAATACACGATGCTATAAAATCAGTAACCGCACCGGCTATTGAAGTTCATATTTCCGATATTGAAAAAAGAGAAGAATTTAGAAAAATTTCAGTCATTAAAGATGCTTGTGTACATCAGATTAAAGGCAAAGGATTACCCGGTTATGAAGAAGCTATTGAATATTTAATAAAAATGAAGCAACCTTAACTAGCGAGTATAAATAATAAGTAATTGATAGTATAAATGAATGAAAAAATAAGTGGAAAAGTAATACATCAGGTATTGTTTTTGATTATAATAATATCTCTTTTTATCCTTATTATAAGTCAGTTGGCTATATTTCTTCCCAGCTTTTTAGGAGCAATTACATTATATGCCTTATCCAAAGATTTTTTCTTATATCTGACAGAAAAAAAGGGATTGAAAAAATGGATATCAATTAGTATAGTTTTTCTTCTTGCCTTATTGATCATTTCGATTCCGGTTTATTTTATTATTGAATTGACCTATTCTCAGGTACATACGGCTATAACTTATTTTGATAAAATAAATAATTCACTGGTCAGTATTGTAAATGATTTACAAACAAAATACGGACTAAATATACTTAGCAAAGACAATATCATTCAAGCGACCACCTGGGTAGGCAAGGTTGTGCCTAAAATATTAAATTCAACGGTAAATTCTGTAGTTGTTTTTTTCTTTTCCTTTGTTTTATTCTATTTTATGATTATGAATATCAGGAAAATTGAAAGCACCTTTTTAAAATGGTCTCCTTTAAAAAAACAAAATACCGAAAGGCTAGGACAAAGGTTGAAAAAAATGATTCAATCCAATGCCATAGGCATCCCATTAGTTGCTGTTGTTCAAGGAATGGTAGGAGCTGTCGGCTATGCCATTGTAGGATTGGATAATTTATGGTTTTGGTTTGCGGTTACAACTTTTACATCCATGTTGCCTATCGTAGGTTCTGCATTGGCGTATGTTCCGGTTGCCATTTTATTGTTCACTTCCGGAGAAACCTGGCAATCCATATTTATTTTATTGTACGGCATTATAATTATTGGAACATCGGACAATATCGTGAGATTTACATTACTTAAAAAACTGGACGATGTGCATCCGTTAATTACCATCTTTGGGGTAATATTAGGAATGAATATTTTTGGATTTATCGGATTAATTTTCGGTCCTATATTATTATCCAGCTTTTTCCTGCTTTTAGATGTTTACAATAACGAATTTAGCGATAATCCTTAAGAAAATGTAGTTCTACTATTGGAATGAATTTTGTTTTTTACCATGAATAAATTCAATAAACTGTTTCAGTCGGCAGTTAGTATAGGTTTGGGATTACTCATACTATCTTGCATTTCTAAAGACAGATTAGAAGTAACAAAAAAAGAAACAAAAATGAAGGTAACAAAATCAGAAGAAGAGTGGAAAAAGCAGCTTTCTCCCGAAGAATATTACATTTTGAGAGAAAAAGGAACAGAGGCTCCTTACAGTGGAAAATTCAATATGCATTTTGAAAAAGGAGTGTATACTTGTAAAGCTTGTGGTGCGGTTCTGTTTGATAGTGATTCTAAATTTGATTCGCATTGCGGATGGCCCAGCTTTGATCATGAAATAGCCAAAGGCCGAATTATCGAAAAATTAGATACCTCTCATGGTATGACCCGAATGGAAATCCTTTGTGCTAATTGCGGGAGTCATTTAGGACATGTGTTCAATGATGGCCCTACAAAAACCGGATTGAGATATTGTGTTAACTCTGCTTCACTGGATTTTGTAAAAGAATAATACATTGTTTACCAATTGTAAGAAATAACATTATGGCCAAAATCCTAAGAATTTATCCGGAAAATCCTTCAGAGAAAGCAATTAATGAAATAGTTGAGGTATTAAAAAAGGGAGGAATTATTGTTTATCCTACCGATACGGTTTATGGATTGGGTTGTGATATTTTTAATCAAAAAGCCATGGAAAAGCTTTCCAGAATTAAAAATGTTAAACTGGAAAAAACAAACTTTTCCTTTGTTTGTAATGATTTAAGAAATTTATCTCAGTACACTAAGCCCATTGAAACGAATCTATTTAAACTTCTGAAAAGAACTTTGCCGGGGCCTTTTACTTATATTCTTGCAGCTTCCAATACGCTGCCCTCTTATTATAAGAATAAAAAAACAGTAGGAATTAGAATTCCCGATCATAGTATTCCTAGAATGATCGTTGAAAATTTAGGCAATCCCATAGCATCCACTTCAACACATGATGATGACGAGATTTTAGAATATATTACAGATCCCGAATTAATAGCCGAGAAATATGATAAATTAGTAGATATAGTTATTGATAGCGGTGCGGGAGGTTATACTCCTTCCACGGTTGTAGATTTAACTTCCGGGAGTCCTGAAATACTCCGTCAGGGAAAAGGAGATTTAGATCTGTACATTTAATCTCCATTTACATTTACTATTTCTGATCGAAAAAGTCAGTTTACATAAAAAGTAAAAAAGAACCGAATATAATTATTCGGTTCTTTTCTTATAAAAATTTGAAAATTTTCTTTTTTAATAGGATATTAATTTAAACAATTCATGTAGAATAAGATGTATTAATAATTAAATAATTCATCAATAGACAATTCATGAACAGTTCCTAATTTTTTAACCGAATTCCAATTGAGATTTTCCTTTTTTCCAATTAAAGATACATTATAGGTTTTTCCCTTGATTTCACGATTAAAAAAATCTTTAAGATCCTTAAGTTGCAATGTTTGTATTTGAGAATACATATCTTTTCTTAAATCGTAATCAATTCCTCTTTTTTTGGCGGAAAGATAGGACCAATAAATTGCTGATTTAGTAATACGGTCTGAAGCAATTTGTTTTAAAGCACTTTTTTTAGCATTGTCAAATTGTTTAGTAATTTCAGGCATATTGTTCATTAAATCTTTCATTGCGTCAACTGCTTGTGGTAATTTATTGGCTTGAGTTCCAATATAGGAAGAAACATAATCGTATTTATCCTTATCAGAGGCGATGGTATAACTGGCGTAAGCAGAATAAGCTAATGATTTACTTTCACGAATTTCTTGAAAAACAATGGAAGACAGACCTCTGCCGAAATACTCACCAAATACTTTTGCATAAGGCATTTTAGCTACATCAAATTTATTTCCTCTTGATTGGAAAAGTATTTCGGCTTGTACTATGTCGTACGGAGCAAAAAACAAGCTGCCGTCAGATGCAAGTTCCTTATAAGTTATAGGGGAATTATACTCTTTTCCGCTTCCGAAATTATGATATTTTTGAACCGCTTTTTTAATAACAGATTCATTCGGTCCATAGTAAAATATTTCATGTTTGTAATCGAATAAACTTTTACATATCTTAACTAAGTCCGCAGGTTTTTTGTTTAATAAATCCGCTTCAGAAATAGAATTTCTTAATCTATTATTTTCTCCATAACGGGCATACAAAGCTAAAGCATTCAGTATTGCCTGTTTATTTAATTTAGAATTTTTTCTGGCTTTAAGTATAGTTTGTACATATTTTTGATATGTTTCTGAATCAGGATTAGCATTTTGCAAAAAATGTTCAAATAATTCTATACCTTTTGGGATATTTTTTTCTAAACCTTGCAAGTTTAGGAATATTTGTTCATTTTGAACC
Organism: Apibacter sp. B3935; assembly: GCF_009827705.1. NCBI lineage: Bacteria > Pseudomonadati > Bacteroidota > Flavobacteriia > Flavobacteriales > Weeksellaceae > Apibacter > Apibacter sp. B3935. The sequence goes on along the minus strand of NZ_WINL01000002.1, from coordinate 637,125 downwards.
TGAATAGAATAACTGATTCCTATTTTATAGAACTCTTTTTCAAGATTGGATTTTGTATACTTATCAGTGCCCAGAAGGGAAAGATAATTTAAGGCCAGATCCAATTCTTCATTGTTATCTGATCCAAAGTCAAATATATAATATAAATTTCCTAATTCGTTATTTGAATTTTTAATATAAGAAAGAGGAATATTTTTTACATGATCAAAAGTTATTAATTTTTTATAGTCTATAAATTGAGGTTGAATTTCTTTTTCGGTAAGTTGCGAGAATTTTTTATAAAAATCTGATTGTTCCGTACGATTTAAAGTTATAGGAGTTATTCCCGGATTTTCTACTCGGACCAGTTTATCATTGGTTCCTTTTTCTTTATAAACCACAACATAATTATCCTTATAAAATTCATTGGCAAATTTTACAATACTCTCTTTATTCATTTTATCCAACTCATTAAATTCATCTAAAATTTGTTGCCAAGATAAATTTTGGATAAAAGCATTATACATTTGAGTTGCTACTCCGTTAGCTGTGTCCCAGCTGCTGATGCGTTGCGTTTTTAAATCATTGACAATAGCTTTAATCAACCAATCATCAAAATTTCCTTTTTTTATGATTTCTAACTGATCTAGTAAAAGTTTTTGTACTTGTTCCAAAGATTGTCCTTCTCTTGGAGCTCCATATAAGGAATGAAGACCATAGTCTTTAAAAATAGATATGTAAGATCCAGCCCCTTGAGCTAATTGTTTTTGATTGATATTTATATCGATTAACCCCGCACCGGAATTATTCAAAATCATATTAACCATTTTAACGTAAAGAGCCTCCTTGCTTCCGGCTCCACTACACCTAAAAGCTAATTGGATTCTTTCTGAAGATGGACTTTTTACTACTCTTTTAACAACAGAGGTCAACGGCTGTTCAATGGGTTTTTTCAAAACGGGCAATTCTTTATATTTGAAACTGCCGAAATAGGTATCGACTAATTGTATGGTTTCATCAAAATTTAAGTCGCCCACCAATACAATTGCCATATTATTAGGAACATAATAAGTCTCATAATATTCATGAATTGCTTTCATGGATGGATTTTTCAAATGCTCGGATGTTCCTATAGTGGTTTGTTGTCCATAAGGATGGGTAGGAAATAGAGCATCCATCAATTCATAATTAACTAAACGCATATCGTTGTCTTGAGCACGATTAAATTCTTCATAAACAGCTTCCAATTCTGTGTGAAAGAGACGTAAAACTAATTCGGAAAATCGTTCTTTTTCAACAAATAACCATCTTTCTAATTCGTTGGATGGAATATTGTTTTTATAAACCGTTTCATCTAGCCAAGTATGCGCATTGGTTCCGGTTGCGCCCAATTCTGAAATTAATTTGTCGTATTCGTTAGCAATGGCGTATTTAGATGATTCTTGGGATACTTCATCTATTTTTTTATAAATTTCCTTTTTCTTTTTTGGATTTTTTTCGGCTTTATGTTGTTCGTATAAATCTGAAATACGGTTTAATAATACAGATTCTTTGTCCCAATCAGAAGTTCCGAGTTTACTGGTTCCCTTAAACATCATATGCTCTAAATAATGAGCAAGGCCGGTATTCTCGGACGGATCATTAGCAGATCCGGTACGTACCGGAATGTATGTTTGAATTCTTGGTTCATCATTATTTCGGGATAAATATACTTTTAAACCATTTTTCAGTGTATAAATTCTTGAATTGGAGGGATCGTTCGTTACCGTTTCATAAGTATATCCCTTTGAATCTGTTACTGTTTTAGTTTTATAGGTTTGTGCATTCGTGGTCATTATAAAAAATGTTAATACAAGTAATAAAAATATTTTTTTCATATTATTATTAGGTTTAAAGGTGTGAAAATACAAAAGATTTTTGTTAGATTTTATTTTTTCGGAATATAAAATATAAGTATATATATCCAATTAAAGCAGAACATAGGGAGGAAAATAGAATCATAATTTTAGCATGAGTTATATAGTCGGCATGTATAGCCGGATTAAAAGCCAGTAAGGTAATAAAAATAGACATAGTAAATCCAATTCCACCTAAAAAACCGATTCCTATCATTTGCTTCCAATCTGTTTCCGAAGGAAGCCTACAAAATTTCAAAGCACAAGCCAGATAAGTAAATAAAATAATTCCTAAAGGTTTTCCAACGATTAAGCCAAAAAATATTCCAAGAGTGTACGATTGAGAGAAAAGCTCTTGAATATTTAATTGAATAGATAAGGCTGTGTTGGCAAGTGCAAAAAGAGGAAGTATTATAAAATTGACAGGTAATTGGAGTATAGATAGTAATTTCATGGCTTGACCATGGGGATTACCTCCTTCAAAGGGTATGGCAAATGCCAGTAGTATACCCGCAAGAGTTGCATGTACACCGGAATTAAGTAAGCAATACCAAATTCCTATACCGCCGATTATATATAAATATAAATGATTGATCTTTAGTTTTTTAAAAAGTAATAGTATCGTCCATATGAATAAGGCAAAAAATAAAAAGATCCAAGAAAGTTTTTTAGTGTAAAAAAAGGCTATAACTAAAATAGCCCCTAAATCGTCAATTACAGCTAAGGCAGTAAGAAAAACACGGAGAGACAAGGGAATTTTTTTTCCTAATAAACTCAATACCCCCAAAGCAAATGCTATATCGGTTGCCATAGGAATTCCTGCACCTGAAATGGTATCTTTTCCGAAATTTAAATATGCATATATTCCCGCAGGAATAATCATTCCGCCTATAGCACCCAAAACAGGTAAAAGGGCTTGCGAACGATTGGAAAGTTTTCCAATATGTATTTCACGGATAAGTTCTAATCCCACCATTAAAAAAAATATACTCATTAACCCATCATTTATTAGTTCAGATACAGTTAAAGGGTTCCCCTGGGTGCTAAAAAGATATTCATTTCCTAATTTGAAAGATACCGATGTTTCCCAAAAATTATGATAGAAAGTGTGGAAAGTTGAATTTGACAATATTATGGAAAAGATTGTACACAAGATAAGAAGTATTCCTACGGACTTCTCATTATTCATAAAATCTTTAATCGTTTTTCGCATTATACTCATTTATTGCTAATTACTGTATTGAATTATTAAGATTTGAATTATCGAGGATAATATATATATAGCTAAAATATAATTTTTAAATTTATGTTGACTTATAAATCTAACGGTATACTATTAACTATTTAATTATAAAATTGAAAAAAAAGATAAAACGAACCTTTTCATCTGTAATAACACTCTGTATGTCCAAAATAGTTAGCAATCTAATGGTATAAGTATTTTAACTACATTTGCATCATATCAGTATAATAAAAAGTAAAATATAAATGCAATCAGTTTTAAGAACATTTTTCGGTTATTTAGCCAGACCACAATTATATCCGGAATTAGTAAGAAAAATTTATAAAAATATTTTCGACAGAGGAAGTGCTTTAAAAGGAAAAAAAGAATCCGAAATATGGTGTGCAGAAAGAGCAATCAGTCAGCAAGATGCAATTTACCAGATTACAAAAAATGAATACTCTTTATATAAAGATTTTGCAGGACCAATGGAGGAGTCAAAAAAAATTGAGGCGGCTTGTCCGGTCAAAATGGGTGGAGCCGGAGCACTAAATCTTATCTACGCATTATGTGAATATACTCAGGCTAAAAATGTTATAGAAACCGGAGTAGCTTACGGATGGAGTTCTCTGGCGGCTTTATTGTCTTTACAAAAAAGAGGTGGAAATTTGTATAGTTCAGATATGCCTTATTTGGACAGGAATAATGATAAATTTGTTGGATGTGTAGTTCCTGATAATCTTAGAAACTATTGGAAATTATTTAGACAAGCAGATAAAGAATCCCTGCCTAAAATATTCAAAGAACAACAGACTTTTGAGATAGCTCATTATGATAGCGATAAAAGTTATAAAGGTAGAATGTGGGCCTATCCTTTACTATGGGAAAGAATAGAAAAAAACGGCTTTTTTATCAGTGATGATATCGGAGATAATTCCGCTTTTATGGATTGGGTAAATCAAAATCATTTACAAACGGTAATTGTCGAATTTGAAGGAAAATATGTGGGAATTGTAAAAAAAGTATAGAAAAATAATTTCTTTATTAAAAAATGGTTATTTAAAATTTTACGGATTACTTCAAGTGTATTTTAATTTTTAATAATATTAATCGTATTATTTTTAGTCATGCAGACATATGAAGAAATTTTAGAGTGGTTGTATACCCAAGTTTCAAATTATCAAAATGTCGGGAATTCTGCATATAAGCCCGGATTTGAAAATATAATGAAAATGAGTGAGATTTTAGGAAATCCTCACAGAAAATTTAAATCCATACATATTGCGGGAACTAATGGAAAAGGAAGTGTTTCCAATATGACCGCCTCCATTTTAAAAGAAGCCGGGTATAAAGTGGGATTATTTACTTCTCCTCATCTTAAAAATTTCACTGAACGGATAAGGGTTGACGGAAAAGAATGTCCCGCAGAGTTTGTATATAATTTTTTAATTAATATTAGAGATCATTTTACTAAGCATTTTAATCCTTCCTTCTTTGAATTGACAACCGCTATGGCTTTTAGCTATTTTGCTAAAGAAAAAGTTGATATAGCCGTAATAGAAGTTGGTTTAGGCGGAAGGTTAGATTCAACAAATATCATTACTCCTGAAGTATGTGCAATAACCAGTATATCGATGGATCATGTGGATTTATTGGGAGATACCCTTGAAAAAATAGCCACAGAAAAAGCGGGGATTATTAAACCCGGAATTCCTGTAGTTATTGGAGAAGATAAGGAAGAGGTAAAAAAATTACTAATACATATTGCTCAAGAGCGTAATGCCGAATATATAGATGCGACAAAAAATAAGGTAAACTATCCATCAGATTTAAAAGGTATATATCAAGAAAAAAATAAAAAAACGGTAGTAAGTATCATCGATGTTTTAAATGATAAAGGATTTACAATATCTGTTGATCAGGTTAAAAAGGGCCTTTTGCATGTAAAAGATTCAATGAAATTTAGAGGAAGATGGGAGATTTTGCAAAGTGAGAATCCAGTGATTATCTGCGATACGGCCCATAATGAGGATGGCTTTAAACAATTGACCGAACAATTTAAACGGATAACCTATAAAAAACTGAGAATTGTAATCGGTTTTGTGAAAGGTAAAGATTTAGATAAAATATTTCCACTGTTGCCGATTGATGCCCTCTATTATTTTGTAAAACCGGCTATTCAAAGAGGACTACATCCCAATGAATATACCGAAAAAATAGATTTATACTTCAAAAATTATCAAAAATTCGATAGTGTAGCAGAAGGATTTGATGCCGCTAAAACCCAGTCTGACAAAGAAGATTTGATTTTTATAGGAGGAAGTAATTTTGTGGTAGCAGAAATTTTTTAAAAAAATATTTGCAAGTATAAAAAATGAGCGTATATTTGCAATCCAATTACGGAACAAAGTAATAAAGAAAAGTTCTTAAATATCTTTGTTTTAAAGGGGCGATTAGCTCAGCTGGTTCAGAGCACCTGCCTTACAAGCAGGGGGTCGCAGGTTCGAATCCTGCATCGCCCACAACAAGAAAAACCTTGATTTTTTCAGTTAAGGTTTTTTTGTTGGTACAGACCCATGGTGTAACGGTAGCACACCGGTTTTTGGTACCGTTTGTCGGGGTTCGAATCCCTGTGGGTCTACAACAAATTAAATGAAAAAGTATATTTGTAGGATTGTAAAAAATAATTACATTTGCACCGCAAATAGATAATGAAAAGAAAGAATTAAAAATGGCAAATCATAAGTCAGCAATAAAAAGAATAAGACAGAATCACGTAAGAAGATTGCGTAATAAGTATTATCATAAATCAGCTCGTACAGCTATTAAAGAATTAAGAGCTGAGACAGATAAAACTGTAGCGGTAGGTAAATTACCGGCTGTTTTTTCTCAGATTGATAAGTTAGCTAAAAGAAATATTATTCATAAGAATAAAGCGTCTAACTTGAAATCTAAATTAAACAAGCACGTTAACGCGTTAGCGTAAAAAAAAATAATAGTAGGCCCGTTCGTCTATCGGTTAGGACTTCAGATTTTCATTCTGGCAAGAGGGGTTCGACTCCCCTACGGGCTACTAATCTAAGGCTTAAGTTACTTTTAGTAATTTAAGCCTTTTTTTATGTAAATTAAATTGTCATTTCAGAAAGCAAGAAAAAATTATGAATAAATTAATTGTAATATTTTTAATGTTTATTTACTATTCGATTTAATGACCTCTTATAATTCTCCAATGCTCTAATGCTTTATAATATAGAGACCTTTTGCTATTTAAAAAGTTTAGAATAACAATAATTGAAGAAAAAATAATTTATTAATAATATATAGTTACTAGTAAAATCTATTATGATAGCACACCTCTTTTAATAGCTAGCTCTAATTCTTGGATACTTAGATCCTTTAATTCTTTTTCATAAATTGATCGTTGAAGAAAAATATTTACGGTTTTATTAAATATACTTTTTATTATATCCAGCACAGAATAGGTTTCAGGATAAAACCTTTCGTTAAATTTAAACTCATTGCTAATTCTTACATTAAATTCTTTTGTAAAATGTGTAAGAAAATCATCTACATCATGTCCAATTAATCCAAAATCTTCATATAATTTCATTTCGGGTTTAAATTGTATTTTATTCTCCCATTGGGTTAATAAAACTTTTTCTAAAAATAATTGTAATTTGTGATCAACCATATTTATTAAATTTAAGATGCCTCTAATTTTAACTACATCATCATTAGAATGATTATTTTTATTCAAAGTCACTGAATATTATTTAAAATTCGTAACTAGTTGTTTACATGTCTAATCCAATCACTACCATAGTCAATTCATATCAATCACTAAAAAGTACACGGATCAATGCAGTACTTATAAATTTTCAACTATGATAAGGAGGTGAATTAGATGGTTATAAGATAGGACTTTCGTTTTTTACTAAGTAATTGTTGGAGACACCTAATTAGACAATATTAGGTTATTCAAAAGTATGTAATCTATTGTAGTATGATAAAGTTTTTATATTTTGTAAATGTATAAAAAGATATAGTAAATTTCAAATATATATTGAATAAAAATACATGTACATTAATATTATATATAACAACATAAATATCGGTGTATAATATTGTTTTATGAATATATAAAAACTTACTTTTTTTATTAAAAATATGTATATAAAAGCTTTAAATTTGAATAGTTTGTTAATGAAATTTTCATTAAAAATTAAAACTTTTAAGGAATAAAAGAATAAAATAAAAGTCCTGATTTCAATTGAAATCAGGACCATATGTTTAGTTAAATATTTGAGAAAAGCTATTCGAAGAGAATAACTTACTATGAAAAGAACTTTTTTTAATATTTTTATTTTAAGCTAGCTTAAAAAATATAATTTTGTTAATTTCATAAGAAGTTTACACATATTAGAGATTTTTAACCTTTAAAACATGTAAATTGGAATCTAATTCATAAAGTCTGGGCACTCCTGTAGCTAATTCAAATTTTATAATTTCGTCGGGAGTCATTTTTTCTAAATACATAACTAATGCACGTAAACTATTTCCATGTGCCGCTATGATTATATTTTTTCCAGCCTTAATTTTTGGAACTATCTCACTTTCAAAATAAGGAATTACTCTTTCTGCAGTATCTTTAAGGCTCTCTCCATTAGGTGGAGCGACATCGTAACTTCTTCGCCAAATATGAACTTGCTCATCTCCGAATTTCTTAGCTGTCTCAGCCTTATTTAAACCCTGTAGATCTCCATACATTCTTTCATTTAACGCCTTATCAAATTTCGTGGGTACATTTTTTATTCCGGCTTCATTCAACGCGATTTGTAAAGTTTCTTGAGCTCTTTTCAAAGCAGATGAATACGCATAATCAAAATGTAAACCTTTAAGCTGATCGCCGGCTTTTTTAGCCTCTTCTTTTCCTTTGTCGGATAATTCTACATCAACCCAACCGGTAAATTTATTTTCCAGATTCCAAACACTCTGACCGTGTCTCAGTAATACTAAAATTGCCATGATTACAAAAAATTTATATTAACTATATTATCTTGAAATAATTGTGCCAATATAAAAATAATGACTATTAATTTACCCATAAATCTGATTAAAATTAAGAAGTAATGAAATAAGTGTTTAAGAAAATGTTAATTTTGAAATTATTTCAAAAAACGGAAAGAGTTAGTAATGAGAAAAAGTAGTTTACTTGTATCAATTCTAATTGGGATTTTTACTATGGCACAAAAACAAAATTTGACTCCTGAATTACTTTGGAGTTTAGGTAGGGTATCTATAGACGCTGTAAATGATACCGGAGACATTATTTATGGAGTTCAATATTATAATGTTGATGAAAACAGCAGTACCAGAGATTTATATCATCTAAATTTAGATGGGCAAATTATCAGACTTACTGAAAGTAAAGACAAGGAAAAAGCATTATCTATTCATTCACAAAATGAATTTATATATTCAGTGGGAGATGATATCTATTCTTATAATCTAAAAACTAAGAAAACAGAAAAAATAAATAAAGAAAACGAAATTCTTTCCGGGTTACTTTATGCTAATAATTCCAACTATTTTGCTATATCTAAACCGGTGAAATTAGAAAAAGTTTTAGGCACAGATATATATCCAATAATGGAAAAATCAGATGTGAAAGTGTATGATCATTTAATGTATAGACATTGGGATACCTGGAAAGACGGAAAATTTAAACATATATTCATTGGTAGTACAAACGGAAGTTTGGTGGATATCAATAAGGATGAAAAATATAATTCCGAAGATTATTCTTTTTCTCCGGATAGTAAATATTTAGTTTACCAATCCAAAAAACTTTTCGGAACTCAAGATGCAATTTCTACCAATACCGATATATACCTTTATGATATATTTTCACAACAAACGCAAAATTTAACTGTTGATAATAAAGGATACGATACTAACCCTAAGTTTAGTCCACAAGGTGGAATGTTGGCGTGGTTGTCAATGAAGACAGACGGATATGAGGCAGATAAAAATGATCTGAAAATTTATGATTTGGCTACTCAAAAAACAATAAATTTAACTTCAACTTGGGATAATACGGTAATCGACTATGTTTGGGCTAAAAATGGAAAGAAAATTTATTTTTTGGCCGGTATCAATGCTACTAAACAATTTTTTGAGTTAGATGTTAGAACAAAAAAAATCAGACAAATTACCAACGGTCAGCATGATTATGTTAGTATACGTATCACCGGAGATTATTTGGTTGGAGAGCGTCAAGACATGAATCATGCCTCTGAAATTTATAAAGTAAATATTAAAACCGGAGTTGAAACTAAGTTAACTTCAGTAAATGATGACCTCTATCAAAAGATAAAAAGTTGTAGAGTTGAAGAAAGGTGGATTGACACTACTGATGGAAAAAAAATGTTGGTTTGGGTAATATTTCCTCCTGATTTTGATGAAAATAAAAAATACCCTACTTTATTATACTGTCAAGGAGGGCCTCAAAGTACGGTATCTCAATTTTACAGTTTCCGTTGGAACTTTCAGATTATGGCATCCAATGGTTATATTGTTGTAGCCCCCAATCGAAGAGGATTGCCTTCTTTCGGCGTGAAATGGAACGAAGAGATATCAGGTGACTGGGGTGGACAACCTATGAAAGACTATTTATCTGCTATTGATGAAGTTTCAAAAGAACCCTATGTGGACAAAAATCGTTTAGGTGCTGTAGGAGCCAGTTATGGCGGTTATTCGGTTTATTATTTAGCAGGTATTCATAAGAAAAGATTTAAAACTTTTATTTCACATTGTGGGGTATTTGACTTAGAATCCATGTATGGATCAACCGAAGAAATATTCTTTCCCAATTATGATATTGGAGGATCTTATTGGGAAAATCCTCAACCCAAAGCTTACAAAGAATTTAATCCTATTAAATTAGTTTCTAATTGGGATACTCCTATATTGATTATTCACGGGGGAAGAGATTATCGAGTTCCTTATACTCAAGGGCTGGAAGCTTTTCAAGCAGCGCAATTGAAGGGTATAAAAAGTCGACTTTTGTATTTTCCAGAAGAAAGCCATTGGGTTCAACAACCCCAAAATGGGATAATCTGGCAAAAAGAATTTTTTAAATGGTTAAAAGAGACACTTTGAGATAGTAAGCATAAGCAGAAAGGATAAATAATTTTATAATTTTACTAAATGTAAATAGCAATAAATTACTATTAAAAATTATTTTTTTAAAAGGTTGAAGTTTTATCTTCAACCTTTTATTTTATACAAAAAGAGTAAAATTTTCATATACATAAAATTTTAAAAAATGGTCGAATGAATATGTGAATAATAAAGTGATATATAATATATATAATTTATCTAAAAAAAATATATTTTAATTTAAATATTTTTTTTAATAATATAGATAATTTGTAAATATTAATGTAATTTTATTGTCAAATTTTAATATATTAAAAATATTATCATGAGAAAACATATATTTATTATTCTTTTTGTTTTGACATATATTCAATTATGGTCAAAACAAGTAGATCCAGCAGAGGCTTTACAAGTTGCAGAAAAATTTATAAAAAAAAACATTAATTCCATTCAACATAGAGAAATAAGTAGCCAATTAAGATTAGTTTATACTGCAGAGAGTGAGGTAAATAAATTAAAGAAAAATCATTCACAAAAGTACTATTATGTTTACAACATTGGAACAAAGCAAGGTTTTATAATTATTTCAGCAGATGATATAAATTATCCAATCATAGGATATTCCAACTCAGGGTATTATGATGTTGCTAATCTTCCTGATAATTTCCAATCTTGGATGAAAACCGTAGAATTAGGCATGCAACAAGCTTTTGATAACTCAACCAAACCTACCAAAGAAATTGAAAAAGAATGGGAATTATATAGAAGTTCAAAAAAAAGCATCCAAACCAGAATTACCGCACTAGAACCGCTTATTAAAACAAAATGGAATCAAAGAACACCTTTTAGTAGTCAAATTCCTTATGAAGTTCTTACCGGTTGTGTAGCAACGGCTACCGCGCAGATTATGAAATTTCATCAATACCCTAAAAAAGGAACTGGTATCATTTCGGCTTATCAGACCATAGACCCCAGTAACAATGTAACCTATAATATACCGCAGATAGATTTAAAGCAATACGAGTATGATTGGGCAAATATGTTAAATGAATATTATAATTCACCTAGTCCGAATTATACCAATGAACAAGCAAAGGCTGTAGGGCTCTTAATGTATCATATAGGAGCAAGTGCCCAAATGAAATATGGAGTAAAAGAAAGCGGGACTTCTAGCCGGAAAGCTTTAAAGGCATTGTATACTTATTATGATTATGACAAAAGTATAGATTATATAATTCGAGGCAAATATTTTACTAATTTAAATGAAATACCTATCAGTGATGAAGAATGGAATACTATCATAATAAAAGAATTAAATGAAGGTAGGCCTATCTATTATTCAGGAAGCACAGAAAATAGAACGGGACATGCATTTGTTTGTGATGGATACGATTCCAACGGACTCTTGCATTTTAATTTTGGATGGGGAGGACATCAAGACGGATATTACAATTCAAATGCCCCTTTAGAATATAAATATGGCCAAAGTATAGGCATAAATATAAAACCCAATGAAGGAGGAGAAAAAGTCAATAGATATTTTGTAAATAAGCTTACGATTTCAACTAATAAAGTATATAAAGATGAATGTTTTACTGAAAAACATGACTTATTCAACATATGTGTAGAAGATACCATTATATTAAAAAATCAATACATGGCTTTATATGATCTTAACAATAAAATGGTAACGCTACTTAATGAAAGTACAAATCCGTATAATTTTAAAAATAATTATTATACGCTAAACAGTACTATTAAAGCAGGGAAGTATTGTTTAAAAGTAGTGGAAAAGAAAGGAGATGCGTATATACCAATTAAAACGGCTCAAAATGTAGATGATACAAGTATAATTGAATTACTGGATGGTGTTAAATCGCATAACCTTAATTTATTAAATGATAAAGATCTTACGGCCAACATAAGAAAAGCTATGCCTAAAGATTACCTGCAAGTAGAATTTTCATTTGGGAATAATCGATGTAAACCTTTTAATGGAATGATAGCTTTGGCTTTGACTAATGAGAAGGATAAACTAATATATATAGTTGGGAAAGATTCAATAAATAATTTAAAAGAGGGTTATTACTTTAAATCCTATATAATTTCAGATTATATACCAGATGATGCTGCTAGTGGGGAGTATCGAATCAGAATTTTTGCACGTGAAAATGAAGGGCAAGAGTGGCAATTGTTGGAAGGAGCAACTGTTAATTATCTTCCTCTGACCATAGAAAATGGTAAACTGGGAATAGAAGAGCTGAAAAATGAAGCGAATGAAATTGTAATCTATCCTAATCCCGTTAAAAATATTTTGTACATCAAATCTGATTTAGAACAGCAAATTAAATCCATTTCAATTTATGATTTATCAGGTAAAGAAGTATTGCAAGGTAATATAGATCCTTCTAACGGGGTAAATGTGAGTTCATTAATTTCGGGAGCTTACATAATAAAAATCCAAACGTCTAAAGAAATAATAAAATATAAATTTATTAAAAAATAATTTTACTTAAATTTTCAATAAAATTTATAAAATTTAAGTGGGTGAAGAATTTTCTTCACCCTTTTTTGTATAAAAATCTAATAAAAAAAACAATACTTATTAATAATCATAAGCCTATTTTATTATTAAAATATTATAAAATAAATATTTTATTTTTTTTAATGAAGTAATTAATAATTTATTTATTATATTTGAATATAATTAAAAAATGTATTATGAAAAAACTTATATCTTTTTTACTACTATTTGCATTAGGTAATTTACTGCTATGGTCTAAACAAATAGATCAAATAGAAGCAAAACATGTTGCTGAAAATTTTTTAAGTAATAATGTATATGTAAGTCAAAAGATCTCTAGATTAAAAATTAATTTAGTATATACAAGTTTAAATAATGATGTAAAAAATAAGAAAGGTTTAACAGACAAGTATTATTACGTGTATAATATAGGAAATAATCAAGGCTTTATAATTATCTCAGCAGACGACATTAATTATCCCATCATCGGGTATTCAAAAACCGGATCTTATGATGTAAACCATCTTCCGGGAAATTTTAAATCTTGGATGAAATCTATAGAAATGGGTATGCAACAAGCGTTTAATAAATCAACAGAAGCATCAAAAGAAATAAAGTTGGAATGGGAGGAATATAGAAGTGGTAAAAAAACTTTTAAAATCAATAAATCTATAGAATTGCAACCTCTAATTAAAACCAATTGGAATCAAGATGCGCCTTTTAATAACTTAATTCCTTATAAAGTTTATACCGGTTGTGTAGCAACAGCTACAGCTCAGATCATGAAATTTCACCAACACCCTAAATCAGGTATAGGTAAAATTCCTGCGTATCAAACCACAGATTCTTACAATAAACAGGTATATAATATTCCTGAAATTGACCTTTCAAAATATACTTACCAATGGGCAAATATGCTAAATAATTATAACAGTTCATATACTAGCCAACAAGCTAATGCTGTTGCACTTTTAATGTATCATGTAGGAGCTAGTGCCAAAATGCAGTATGGAGTAAATGAAAGTGGAGCATATACTGAAGATGCATTAAAAGCTTTATACACCTTTTTTGATTATGACCAAAGTATAGATTATATTGTAAGAGGTAAATACTACTCTAATGTAAATGAGATAATTATAAGTGATGAAGAATGGGATAATATTATAACTCAAGAGTTAAATAATAATAGACCTATTATTTACTCCGGACAAAGTGGAAATGGTGGACATTCATTTGTTTGTGACGGATACGATTCAAACGGATTATTACATTTTAATTTTGGATGGGGAGGATATCAAAACGGATATTATAATTCCAACGCGCCCTTAGAATATAAATATCAGCAATCGATAGGAATTAATATAAAACCTAATGAAGGTGGAAGTATAGTTGCCAGATATTTTGTAAACGATTTTACCATTTCAAAAAATAAAGTTTATAAAGAAGAATGTTTTACTGAATTACATAAAATATATAATATAGGAATTGAAAAAACAATAAATAACCTAAATTTTTATATGGCTCTATGTGATTTAAATGGGAATATTGTATCAATATTAAATGAAGGTACTCATCCACTTAATTTTAATTATAATTATTATTCAATAGATAGTGATATACCATCTGGAAAATATCAACTAAAAGTTGTTGAGAAAAAAGGAGATAAATATAGTGCTATAAGAATAGCAACGAACGTAAATAATACCAGCATAATTGAAGTTTTAAATGGCGTAAAATCACATAATCTTTCTATGTTAGATAAAACTCCTTTTTATGTGGATAAAAATCAAGTAAATCCTGGTAATACCATTTATACCAAATTTTCTTTCGGAAATAGTGGATGTAAAGATTTTATAGGGAAAATTGCAATCACTTTAACTAATGAAAATGATGAGATAAAATATGTTCTTTCTCAACAAACTATAAACTTAGGAGCGAGATATTACTATCCTTCCTATTCATTATATCTAACTATTCCTAATAATGTTTCAAATGGAAATTACCGAATTAGAATTTTTGCCCGCGAAAATGAAAATCAACAATGGCAAACTTTGGATGGAGCTAAAGTAAATTATCTTCCTATTACTGTAACAAATGTTAAAAGTCGTTCATTAGAAGAAAATGCAAATAATGGCGACGAAGTTAGTATCTATCCAAATCCGGTTGAGGATGTATTACACATAAAATTTAATACAGATCTAATCGTAAAATCCCTTACCATATATGATTTTACAGGTAAAGAAGTAATCAATAGAACTATTCAATCATCCAATGAAATCAATGTGAGTCATTTGAAATCAGGTTCATATGTTCTAAAAATGAATACCTCTAACGGAATAAAAAAATATAGATTTATTAAAAAATAATTCATAAAATTTAATATATAAATAAGCGTTTCCCAATAATCTAAAGGAAACGCTTTTCTATTTTAAAATAGCTATATATAATTTTGATGAAAAATTCAGATAGCCAAAACATCAATTTTAATTTTTCTTACTATTTGAATTCTATTTATACCCCTGCATTACTAATTAATAAAATATCTCATTTAAAAAATCTGTATATTTGTCCTTATAGCATTTAAATAAATTGAAGTAGATTAATATAAATCTAAAGTAATAAGCCATGAATTTACATGAATATCAAGGAAAAGAAATACTTTCATCATTTGGAGTAAGAGTTCAAAGGGGAATAGTTGCTACTACACCGGAGAAAGCCGTTGCAGCAGCTAAAGACATTAATGATCAAACAGGTACTAAATGGTGGGTGGTAAAAGCTCAAATTCATGCAGGAGGAAGAGGAAAAGGAGGAGGAGTTAAATTGGCAAAATCTTTGGATGAAGTTAAAGAAATCTCCTCTGAAATCATAGGAATGAATCTAATCACTCCTCAAACACCTAAAAATGGTAAGAAAGTTCATCAGGTATTTATTGCGGAAGATATGTATTATCCCGGAGAGGGTAAAATTGAAGAATTTTATATGTCTGTTTTATTAGACAGAGTGAAAGGAAAAAATGTAATTATATATTCTACAGAAGGAGGGATGGACATTGAAACGGTAGCAGAAAAAACTCCGTCACTTATATTTAATGAAGAAATTGACCCATCGGTTGGTTTACAAAATTTTCAAGCAAGAAAAATTGCTTTTAATCTCGGATTATCCGGAGAGGCATTTAAAAATATGGTAACATTTGTGACTGCATTATATAATGCTTATATAAAAAGCGATGCTACCTTATTCGAGATAAATCCCGTTTTAAAAACATCAGATAATCAAATTGCGGCAGTAGACGCAAAAGTTACCATTGATAACAACGCTCTTTTCAGGCATCCCGAATATGTAAAATTAAGAGATATAAGAGAAGAAGATCCGACCGAAGTACTAGCAGGAGAGGCAGGATTAAATTTTGTAAAACTAGAAGGCAATGTAGGTTGTATGGTAAACGGTGCAGGATTAGCTATGGCAACGATGGATATTATTAAACTTTCAGGAGGAGACCCGGCAAATTTTTTAGATGTTGGGGGAACTGCTGACGCTGAAAGAGTAGAAAAAGCATTTAGAATAATTTTAGCAGATGATAGAGTACAAGCGATACTCGTAAATATATTTGGAGGTATTGTTCGTTGCGATCGAGTAGCACAAGGCATTTTAGATGCCTATAAAAATATGAGTGATTTTATAAAAGTGCCAATCATAGTACGATTACAGGGAACTAATGCAGAAATAGCTAAAAAAATGATTGATGAAAGTGGATTAAAAGTTATATCTGCTATTACCTTAGAAGATGCGGCAAATGAGGTTACTAAAGCTTTAGCATAATCTTAAAAAATAAATAATAAAAAAGGCTATCAATGGATAGCCTTTCTTTATAATTATTGTAAAGGAGTCAAAAAGGGATAAGTTAACCATTGAAAGCTATTGGAATTTGTTTTTTTGACATAACCAATACCCGGATAAGGAAGATGATAACCCAAAACAAGGGTTTTATCCCTGCTTAAAGTATCAAGAAAGGAAATACGTGTTTTAACTGCCAAATCAAAATTCCAGTCAAAAGATGTTCCCCATTCAGGATGTGGGAATAATAATGCTCCATAATGAACTAAATCAGCAATATGCACCAATGATTCATTGTTGGAGCGAATAGTTGAAATAATATGTCCCGGAGTGTGTCCCGGAGCTAATGAAAAAGTAATGCAATTTAAAATAGTTTCCTTATCCTTAATAAATTTAATTTTCGATTTTATCGATTTTAATTTAGTACTGATTACTTTAATACTTTCTTTTAATTCAGCTTCATTTCCTGAACGTTTAGACTTTGAAAAATCTTGTTTTTTGCCTGTCCAGAAATCATATTCTTTTTTAGTTAAATAAATAGTGGCATTCGGAAAAACCGGTTTATTATTGGCAACCAACCCTCCAATATGATCTAAATGAGCATGAGTAATCACAATATCTGTAATTTGATCCGGTTTAATACCGACCACAGATAGGGCATTAAGCAATTTTCCGCCATTACCATTAATCTCTCCCGTTCCGGTATCAAATAAAATTAAATGGTTATCCTTTTTTAATAATAATACATTTAAGGCCAATTCTAATTTATCGGTTGGTAAATAATTGTCTAAAAGTATTTTATTAACCTCATCGGCTTTTGCTACAGGCGCCATTTCGGGTTGTACAGAAGGATTGTAAAAATAGCCATCGGTAAGTAATACTCCTTGAATATCACCGATTTTCAAATTTTGGAAACCGGAATAATTAAAATTTTGAGCAGATGTTACCCCGGTAATAAAAAGGGTAAATACAATTAATAATTGATTTAAAAAATTTCTCATATTTAAAGGTTTTTAAAGATTTCATTAGGATGCGTTTAAAGTTAATATGGCTTTTTGTAAAATTAAATTATTCGGAAAAGTTACCGGTAATCCATCATCGGTACGTAACACAACATAGAAAGCCTTAATATCTTCAACAGTTGCGGTGATTGGATTATCTTTGTCAATAATCTTTATAATGTCTCCTATCCTAAATGGAACAGTGAAATAGATGATAAAACCCGCAGTTACATTGCTTAATAATGACCATTGGGCAAAAAAAGCGACACCTACAATTGCAAAAAAAGAGGCAAATGTAGCAAATATCCATTCCGGAGTAACTCCCCAAATGGTTATAAGAAGAACAAAGCCCAAAATATTAATTAATATACTTGAATATTTAATCACTACTCGTGTTCGTAATTCTTTAATATGGGTATGATTACCATATTTTAAAATTATTTTATTTATAATAAGTTTTAAAAAATATATCGCTATAATAACAATTATAGTTGCTATTAATTGAAGGTGATAATCTTTAAAAAATTTACTTAATAATTCCATTTTATATTATATCATTTAATTTGTTCGTAAATCTTCTTAGTAAATTAGTTTTGTTCAATTGGAATGGCATTTTTTCACAAAATAGAAAGATCTCTACTACTTTTTAGAAAAAAGTGTTTAGCTTACTTCATATATACACATAAGTTTTAAGGCTCATTAAAAAAAAGAAAAGATATATTCTCCTAATATATACATGGATGAAATGTCTTATTTACAATACATTTTTTATTATTAATGTTATGTTCGGCATTAAGGTATATAATTATTATGAACTCTGTTAAAACGAAGGCAAATTTACAAACAAAATTCATCAATTTTTATTTAAATTAGAACTATTTTATCAGATTATAAAAAAAATTAATTCCGGGATACGTTGAATTATATTATTTAATACGGTATTTTAATTATAAAATTTTACATTGTATTTTTGTACTACTTATGATTACTCAAGAAAATCTAAAAGAATTACAGACAAGGATAAACGATTTGTATGAATACTTGGAAATAGAAAAAAAGCAAGTAGAAATACAAAATGAAGAAGAAAAATCTGCAGATCCCTCATTTTGGGAAGATCCAAAAGAAGCAGAAAAAATATTAAAACAATTAAGAGCCAAAAAAAAATGGGTTGAAGAGTACCAGGAAATCAACGCACAATATGAAGACTTAGTGGTTTTATACGATTTTTTTAAATCAGGAGATGTTTCCGAAGATGAAATAAATTCTCATTACCAAGCAGTAGTAGCTTTGCTAGAAAATATAGAGTTTAAAAATATGTTATCATCTGAAGGTGACGATTTAAACGCTGTGATACAAATAACGGCAGGAGCAGGTGGAACCGAAAGCTGTGATTGGGCGAGTATGCTCATGCGTATGTATATTATGTGGGCTGAAAAACATAATTTTAAAGTAAAAGAGCTTAATTATCAGGCCGGAGATGTAGCAGGTGTAAAAACAGTAACATTAGAGATTGAAGGAGACTATGCCTTTGGTTATTTAAAGGGAGAAAACGGAGTGCATCGATTGGTTAGAATTTCACCGTTTGATTCTAATGCAAAAAGACATACGTCTTTTGCTTCTGTGTATGTATATCCTTTAGTAGATGAATCTATTGAGATCCAGATTAATCAAGCTTCGCTTTCATGGGATACGTTTCGTTCCAGTGGAGCCGGAGGACAAAATGTTAATAAAGTGGAAACAGGAGTTAGATTACGCTATAAATATAAAGATGAAGACACAGCAGAAGAAAAAGAAATCATCATTGAAAATACTGAAAGTAGATCCCAACTACAAAATAAGGAAAAAGCATTGCAATTATTAAAATCACGCTTATTTGAAATTGAACTTGAAAAAAGAAATGCGAAACGCGACGAAATAGAGGCGGGTAAAATGAAGATAGAATGGGGAAGTCAGATAAGAAATTATGTATTGCAGCCCTATCGATTGATTAAAGATGTTCGAACAGGCACTGAAACTTCAGATGTTGACTCAGTTATGAATGGTAATATAGATGATTTTTTAAAGTCATATTTAATGTTGATGGGACAGAGACCTCAATAAGATACGATAAAATAAAATTATTTATATTTGCTTTTAATAAAACTAAAAATATTTGATAAATTATGGGTATTATACTACTATTTGTTCTGTTTATATTATTCTTTTTAGGCGCGCCTATATTTGTTGTAAAGCAACAAACATCAGTAATTATTGAAAGATTTGGAAAATTTAATTCCTCACGAAATGCAGGAATTAATTTTAAAGTCCCTTTCATAGATAAGATTGCAGGAAAAGTAAATTTAAAAATCCAGCAATTGGATGTTATGATTGAAACTAAAACAAAAGATAATGTATTTGTCCATCTTAAAGTTTCAGTTCAATATCAAGTAGTTCAGACAGCTGTGTATGATGCATTTTATAAATTACAAAATCCATACGAACAAATCACTTCTTATGTTTTTGATGTAGTTCGGGCTGAAGTTCCTAAATTACGTTTAGATGATGTATTTGAAAGAAAAGATGACATAGCAATAGCTGTTAAAAGTGAATTGCAAGAAGCGATGCAGAGCTATGGACACAGCATTGTGAAAGCCTTAGTTACAGATATTGATCCCGATGAACAGGTTAAACAAGCAATGAATCGAATAAATTCAGCAGAAAGAGAAAAGGTTGCCGCAGAATATGAAGCGGAAGCAGAGCGTATTAAAATTGTAGCTAAAGCCAAAGCGGAAGCAGAAAGTAAACAATTACAAGGAAAAGGTATTGCCGATCAAAGGAGAGAAATCGCACGAGGTTTAGAAGAATCTGTTAAAGTATTAAACGGAGTAAATATAAACTCACAAGAAGCCTCTTCTTTAATTGTGGTTACTCAACATTACGATACATTAAGCTCCATAGGAGCCAGTTCTCGATCTAATTTAATATTGCTGCCCAATAATCCGAGTGCAGCAAGTGATATGTTAACTAATACAATTACTTCTTTTGTAGCTTCACAAAAAATTGGTGATCAATTAAATGATAAACAATCCGAGTAATAAAATTAATTAAAGAATATAAAAATAAAAAAAGAGGCATTGATTTTCAATGCCTTTTTTTATGAAAATATATTAGATATTTATCCAAAAATTATTTTTTAGTGGCCTCCTTAATATCATTTTTAGAATCCTCAGCAGCATTTTTTACGCCTTCTTTAGCGTTATTAGCTGTTTCTTTGATATTATGGTTTTGATCGTTTGCTTCGTCCTTAACTTTATCTACAGTCTTGTCTAAGCTTTCTTTAGCTTCATGAGCTGTTTCTTTTATATGAGCGGTAGCAGAATCGGTGAAATTTCCAATTTTTTCACCTAAAGTCGCTGTATCTTTTGCAAGAGAATCAGCAGTAGAACTGGACGCATCTACATGATTAACTTGTTTTTTTTCACAAGCAATAAAAGAAATAGAAGTAATAGTAGCAATAGTTAAGATGTTTAAAATTGTTTTTTTCATAACGATAAATTTTTAAATGATTTTTTTTGAAATTTAATTTATTTTTTAGTTGCTCTCATCTAATGCTGAGCTGGGAGCAATTTCTTGCTGTGGTTGAGCATTCATGCCCGGGATAGCTGGATTGTTATTGTTCTTAAGGTTAGCAGAACTGTCTATAGGAGGTGCCGGCGCAATTTCTTGCTGAGGCTGAGCATTTAGACCTTGCACGGAATTTATTTCATTGGTTTTATTTTTATGATTATTTTCACATGCAATGAAGGAGCTAGTTATACTAAGTAACGTGATGGCAGTAAATTTTAAAAAATTTTTATTCATCACTTGAGGTTTTTTTTGTTAAGTTTTAAAAAAGTAAAAATTTACTTTCGGAAAAAAGGCTACAAAAAAGTTGTAACCTTTTGTGAATTTTGTTTAATTTAAACAAATTATTTTGCTTCTTCAGCTTTAGGAGCAGCAGCTTCTTCAGCTTTAGGAGCTTCAGCTTTAACTGTATCTGTTGCAGGAGCTTTAGGAGCTTCTTCAACCGCAGTAGAATCAACCGCTGGAGCAGCAGTTTCTGTAGAATCAGTTGTAGCAGCAGCATCACTACTAGCTTGTTTTTTATCACATGCGATAAAAGAAGTTGTTGCAATAACAGTTACAGCTGCAATGTTTAAAATTAGTTTTTTCATTTTTTAGTTTTTTTAATTATATATAATTTAAATTAGAGAAACAAAGATAGGAGAGTTAAACTTTGTTGCAAGATTCAAATGCTTGTAATATTTTTGTAAAAACTGTTTTTTGAATTTTACAAAAAATATATACTGATTATCAGTGTGTTAAAATTATTTTACAAATGAAGGGTCAGGAAAAAATACTTTTTGAGCAATTAAAAAAGGAGGTTACCCAAACCTTTTTAGAAGATTTTCCTACCTTAAATCCTGACATCTCAAAATGGAAAGGATTAGACATTATATATTTTCAAGAACATTTAAGACAGAAAGTTAGAGGAAACGTTAGCGAAAAATGGTTCTATACCTATTTTAAATCTTCATTTGAAAAATTACCCAGAATTGATATGCTCAATTTATTAACTCAATATTGTGGATATAAGAGGGGATGGACAGAATTTCAGGAAAAATATCAATCTAAAATATCTCAAGGCAATCTTAATTCACATGTGTCGAATGAGCCATTGATAAATAAAACTGTTGGAGGTGATAAAAAAAATTCATTAGAAAATGTAGAGGTAAAAACTAATGGTTATGATGATGAAGCTATACATACAGAATCTTTAGGCATAAACGTAACTAAAAATAAAAATCATTCGTTTGGCATTAAAAAATTAATATATATACTGTTAGGATTGATCGCATTATTAGTTGTGGTTTTTTCAATTGATAAATATTACGAATATAGAAATACCTTCAAATTTTGTTTTTATGATGCCGATAGAAGCTCTTTAATAAAATCCAAATTAGAAATAATTATCCAAAAAAATGGAGTATCTCCTGAATATTATACCGTTTCTAATGGTTGTTTTACCTATCGATCATCAACAGATACTCTCAAAATGACTATAAGTTCACCTATGTATAAAAGGGAATCTTTTGTAGTCGGACTTAAAGAAATAAGAGATAAGGGAGAAGAGAATAATAGAAACTTCAAATTGAGGCCTGATGATTATGCTATCATGTTATATTATTATTCAACTGGTGTAAATGATGCAGATGAAAATAAAAAATCGCAATTAATAAAACAAAGAAAAGAAGAGTTAAATAAATTAATTGCTGATGATGCACTTATTTATCAGGTTTACGATAACGAATTATTTGGTGTTGAAGTGCTGGATAAGAAAAAATACATTGACTTTATGACTACACCTACTACCTCACTCAAAAATTATATTCTGATTAACAGCCAGATTAATAAGAACAAAAAAATAGATTTAATAAAATTCAAAATACAAAAAAATGAAAAATAAGCATATAATTCAAATTATTATAGTTTTTCTGATAATAGGTTTTGTAGCTTGTAAGAAGGAAAAATATTACGAAGGAGAAAAAGATCCTATTAAAATAAAAGAATATAACAATAAAAATTATTATGCTTCTGAAAAAATGGATTCATTGGCAGTAATATCACATATAACAGAACAAAAGTTACAAGAAGTTTATGATTTAGCTATTTTAGCAACTGAAAATAAATCAAACAAAGAGATTGATACACTTATAGTTTCACAATTAAAAGGGTATTTTCCTAAAAAAGACACGGTGTATGTGAGTAAAATTGTGAATAATTTGGATTCTTTAAAGGTAAAATATGTTACAATTGAACTTGAAAAGAAAAAATCTGATACCACTACGATTCTTAATGATTCAATAGGAGTAGTACATTATAAGGTTCATTATTATAATAATAAGAAAAAATATTTCTCTACTCAGAGATCCCAAGCAAATTATATTTTAAAAAAGAATCCGGAAAAATTTAAATCGGAATTTAAATTTTACTTTACCTCAATTGGAAAAACCGAACAATAATTGGGAGTTATAATATAATCCAAAGGTATATCCGATCTTGAAATATCGTTAATTGAATCCAAGGGTTCAAAAAAAGAAAGTCCAACTTTAGTAGAGGAAAGGTGATTTATAAGGAAGTTGTCATAATATCCTCTACCATATCCTACGCGGTTTCCTAAAATATCATAAGCCAATAAAGGAGTAAAAATGCAATCTATATTCATAATCTGTATATTATCTTGATCTATCGGTTCAGGGATTCCCCACAAATTTTTTTCAAGTTTAGTTTCAGGAGTAAGTTCAAAATGTAATAAAGAATTATGATGTACTTTGGAGCAATAAACCTTTTTTTGATTAGCCCACAAATAATTTAGTATAAAAGAAGTATCAATCTCCTTTTTATCAGAAATAGTTAAGAAAATATGGTAAGAATTGTAGTCGGACAAAATAGAATTTTTCCACTGTAAAAAAATTTGCTCAGATTTAGATAATACCTGCTTTTTCGTAAGCAAAGATCTTAACATTAGAAAATTCTTACGAGCCTCTTTTTTTAACATGAATCATATTTTTTTTACAGAAATAATTTTAACAGGACAGGCTTTAGCCGCTTTATCTGCAGCCTCAAAACAATAGTTATCAGGATTTTTTAAAGTGAAAAAACCCTTTTTTTCAATAGACCTAAGTAAAACAGATTTTCCATCTTTTTTAGACATGCGAAAATTTTCAGGATCAAACTCCGAACAATAATTGCATCCTATGCATTTATCTCTTTGCAATGTAATGATTACCATATTTTAATTAAAAAAATCGAAAATCTACGCTTTAACAACTTTATATAATTTATCGGACGGACGTATTTTAAAACCAATAGGTAAAGTAAGTATATCTCCCTTTTTAGCTTCCTGAGCGGGTATATCATCGACCATCATCGAAGAAACTTCAGCTTCTTGTGAACCGGTAGTAGGTCCCTGAATTAATATTTTATCACCAACATTTAAACTATAAGCCTCAATCTCAAATTCACCAATTTTAGTTTTAGGGTAAAAATGTCGACCTTTTCCAATATAAACCTTTTTTTGTGTAGCATTAGATCCCGGATTATCAGACCATTCCCCTAATTTTTGCCCAAGATAATAACCGCTCCAAAATCCTCGGTTATAAACAGTTTCTAACTTTTTCATCCATTCGGCTACAGCTTCTTTAGTAAAAGATCCAGAAGCAATGGCATCAATGGCTTCACGATAGCATTTAGTTACAGTAGCCACGTATTCCGGTGCTCTTCCTCTACCTTCTATTTTCAATACTTTTAACCCGGAATCAATAACTTGATCAAGAAAATCAATTGTACATAAATCTTTAGGGGACATCATATATTCATTATCGATTTCAATCTCAAAACCGGATTCTTGATCGATAACGGTGTATTTCTTTCTGCAATTTTGTTTACAAGCCCCCCGATTAGCAGAAGAATTATGAGAATGTAGACTCAAATAACATTTCCCCGATACAGCCATGCATAAAGCGCCATGTCCAAAAATTTCAATTTCAACTAATTTTCCACCCGGGCCTTTAATTTGTTCTTTATTAATTTGAGAAGTGATCTTTTTAACTTGGCTTAAGCTCAATTCTCTGCTTAAAACCATAGTATCGGCAAATAAAGAATAAAATTTTACCGTTTCAATGTTGGTAATGTTTATTTGAGTTGAAATATGAACCTCCATTCCAATTTGTCTTGCATATGCAATAACCGCTTGATCCATGGCAATAACTGCTGTTATAGAAGCAGATTTTGCTCGATCCAAGACAGTTTTTATTATGGATAAATCGTGATCATAAATAATTGTGTTCAAGGTCAAGTACGTTCGTACCCCTTTTTGAGAACATCTTTTGGAAATTTCTTCCAAATCGTCTAAAGTAAAATTAACAGATGAACGCGCACGCATATTTAATTGCTCGACTCCAAAATAAATTGAATCTGCACCATTATCCAAAGCTGCTTGCAATGATTCAAAATTACCTGCCGGACACATCAATTCTATCTTTCCACTTTCTGTCATTACTGAATTAAAATTTTACGCAAAAATAATAAATATAACCTATATAAAAAGAAGCCTTTATTTAGGTTGGTAAACCATGATTAAAACCTTTCAATATTTCCCGGTTAATTTTAGCCTGTTAAATATTTATTAACGCATAATATCATCTTAGAGAAAACCGTATCTTTGTAAAGAAATTGATATAATGATAAGGAAAATAGCAATATTCCCACTAGTTGTATTAATACGCTTTTATCAGATCGCTATATCTCCTTGGATGGGAAATAATTGCAGGTTTACTCCCACCTGTTCCGCATATATGTTGGAAGCATTAAAAATTCATGGACTGTTCTATGGATTTTGGTTGGGAAGTAAACGTATTTTTCGTTGTCATCCTTGGGGAGGAGAGGGGTACGATCCGGTGCCACATAAAAAACATAATTAAAACTAGATGAATCAACTTTTATATATTACTTGGGATCCGAGTTTAGGTATACATATAGGCAGCTTTACCTTAAGATACTACAGCTTGATGTATGTTATTGCTTTTGGCTTAGGTTTTTATCTCATGGAGTTTATTTTTAAAAAAGATAAGGAAGATAAAAAATTATTAGATCCCTTGTTCATCTATATGTTTCTGGCCGTTATAATAGGAGCTAGATTGGGGCATGTACTCTTTTATCAAAAACAATTATTTATACAAGATCCATTAGCGGTTTTCTTACCCATACGAACTAAACCTCATTTTGAATTTACAGGCTATTCAGGATTAGCCAGTCATGGAGCTGCTATAGGAATTCTAATTTCTTTATATCTATTTACAAGAAAATATTTAAAACGAACTTTTTATTGGATATTAGACAGAATAGTTATTCCGGTTTCCATAGGAGGAATGTTTATACGTTTTGGAAATTTTTTTAATTCGGAAATTATTGGAAAGCCTTCTTCACTTCCATGGGCTGTACTTTTTATACAACAGGATACCGATGAATACGGAAGTATTGTTCCACGCCATCCCTCTCAATTATATGAAGCCTTTGGCTATTTACTTTTGTTTATATCCCTTATGTTTATCTATTTAAAAACCGATAAAAAGAAATATTCGGGTTGGATATTTGGGTATTTTTTAATTGTACTTTTCGGTATCAGGTTTATCGTAGAATTTTTTAAGGAACCGCAGGGAGAAGAATATATTAATTGGCTGGGATTAAATACCGGACAATGGTTAAGTGTACCCTTTATTATCGCAGGAATTTGCATACTAGTGACCGCAAAAAATAGGATTTATACATCAAAAGCAATATAAAATGAAAAATCTAATAACAAAATTAATACTATGTTTGCTGATTGTTATAAGTATAGTGGGTTGTAAAGATCCTAAGAATATAAGTATTAGTACCAATTTCGATAAATTAGATGATAAACCCTTACACATAGGAGATAAATTACCTTTAGAATTTAATACACAAGATGGAATTATTGATTCGTATAGTATTAAGTTGAATAATCAAACATACGATAAAAAAAATATTACTTTAAATGAATCCAATGCTAAGTTGGGTACAAATTATATAGTACTCACGATCAATTATAACGGAAAATATAAAAAAGAAATTGATGCAACTTTTACCGTGTTTCCAAACGAAAAAGAAAAGGATCTACATTATAAATTGATCCAAGAATTTCCACACAATCCGGAATTATTTACACAAGGATTTATCTATAAAGACGGATGGATTACGGAAAGTTCAGGACTCTATGGAAAATCATTATTAGTTAAATATAAATTAGGCTCAACTTCTTACTCTCAAAGCGTTAAAATAGACCCTAAATTTTTTGCAGAAGGGTTTGCTTTGCTAAATGAGAAATTATATTTACTTACTTGGAGGGAGAAAAAAGGATTCATTTATAATGCATCAGATTTTAAACTTTTAAAAGAATTCAACTATCCGGGGACTTTATATGAAGGTTGGGGAGCAACAACCATAGGAGATGAAATGGTTGTTTCTGATGGATCTTCAGAATTAAAATTTTATGATAAAGATTTTAATTTAAAAAAGAGTATTTCAGTAATTGGTTATGAAAATATTTATTCTAGGATTAATGAATTGGAATACGCTAACGGATTTATTTATGCCAATGTTTTTGATGAACCGATCATTTTAAAAATTGATCCTAGTACAGGAATTGTGGTTGCTAAAGCAGATTTTTCGGATTTAGTTAAAATGAACCAAACCAATGAGGAGGCTGTTTTGAATGGGATTGCCTATGTTGATGGTGATACTTTCTTAATTACCGGAAAACTATGGTCTAAAATTTACAAAGTTGAATTTACGAAGTAAGTGAAATGATTTTTTAGTGGATCGTGATTATAGCTGAAATATAATTTTAGAAAAACACATCATTTCATACTCTATATACATTATCTTAAGGGGTTGTTTAATTTACATGTTTTTCAGCATGATAAGATGAACGAACTAGTGGACTGCTTTCAATATGTCTGAAATTTCCTAAACTTTTAGCGTAATCTTCATAATCTTTAAACTGTTCCAACGAAATAAATTCCTTTACAGGAAGATGCTTTTTACTAGGTTGTAAATATTGACCGATCGTGATTACATCAACTCGGGCGTCATGTATTTCTCTAATAGATTCATAAACTTCAGAAGGCTTTTCTCCAAGACCTAGCATAATTCCTGTTTTTGTTCTTCGTTGCCCTTGTTCTTTCATATATCGGAGAACTTCCAAACTTCGATCATATTTTGCTTGTATACGTACTTCACGGGTTAATCTCCTAACCGTTTCCATATTATGAGATATGACTTCAGGGGCAGCTTCCAGAATTCTATTTATATGCCTGTGAATTCCCTGGAAATCAGGAATTAAAGTTTCCATGGTTGTGCCGGGACTAATTCTGCGTACCGCTTTTACGGTTTCTGCCCAAATAATAGATCCCATGTCTTTAAGATCATCACGGTCAACGGAAGTTAATACCGCATGTTTAATTTTCATTAATTTAATTGAACGCGCAACTTTTTCGGGTTCCTCCCAATCAATTTCGGAAGGTCGCCCTGTTTTAACACCGCAAAACCCACAACTTCTGGTACAGATATTACCCAAAATCATAAATGTCGCCGTGCCTTCACCCCAACATTCTCCCATGTTTGGACAGCTTCCACTTTGGCAAATCGTATTAAGCTTATATTTATCTACAATTCCCCTAAGTTCTTTATAATTCTTACCGGAAGGCAGCTTAACCCGAATCCATTTAGGTTTTGTTATTGTTGACGAGTCCATAAAACAAATTTATATCGTACAAAGTTAGTAACTTTATTACGGATAATTATTTAAGCTATAAATATAAAAAAAATATAATTATATAATTATACTGCTATAAATATATAAAATTAGGAGTTTTAATATAAATTTTAACGATTTATTAGCAGAACAATTAGAATAAAATAGTGAACTTTGCAGCTAGCTAATTTTTAGAAAGCATGGAGTATACATCGACTTCCGAAGATATAAAAATTATTATTGAAAAAGTACGGGAAAAAAGCAAAGATTTTAGTTTGCTAAGTAAAGAAATAAATCAGGTGATCGTTGGTCAAAAATACATGATTAACCGCCTGTTAATTGGTTTATTAAGTAACGGTCATGTTTTATTGGAAGGTGTTCCCGGATTAGCAAAGACTTTGGCAATAAAAACACTTGCAGAGGCTCTTGATGGAGAGTTTTCTCGAATTCAATTTACGCCTGATTTATTACCTGCGGATGTTTTAGGAACCTTAATTTATAATATGAAAGAAAACGATTTTTCTATTAAAAAGGGGCCTATCTTTGCTAACTTTATTTTGGCAGATGAAATTAATCGTTCTCCGGCTAAGGTTCAATCAGCTCTGTTGGAAGCCATGCAAGAAAAACAGGTAACCATTGGAGATGAAACATTTAAATTGAAAGAACCTTTCTTGGTTTTGGCAACACAAAACCCTATCGATCAAGAAGGTACTTATCCACTCCCTGAAGCTCAAGTCGATAGATTTATGTTAAAATGCGTTGTTTCTTATCCTGATTTTGAACAAGAAAGAACAATCCTTAGACAAAATATTTCAGGAGAAAAACATGAGGTTAAGAAAATTATCACTTTAGAAAAAATATTTGAGGCGAGGGAGTTGGTGAAAGAAATTTACATGGATGAAAAGATTGAAAGTTATATCCTAAATGTGATATTTGCTACCCGTTATCCTGAAAAATATAATATGCCAAATCTTAAACCTTACATACTTTTCGGCTCTTCCCCTAGAGGCAGCATAAGTATGGCATTGGCGGCAAAAGCAAATGCTTTTCTAAACCAAAGAGGATTTGTAGTACCAGAAGATGTTAAATCCGTTGCCAAAGATGTCCTTCGTCATCGCGTCGGAATAACCTATGAGGCAGAAGCAGAAAATATAACTTCCGAGGATATTATTGATCAAATTCTCAATTCAGTAAAAGCTCCATAGTATTATAAAAAACAAAAAAATTGACGACAGAAGAACTTCTAAAAAAGGTAAGGCTTATTGAGCTAAAGTCTAAAAGAAGAATTAATTCAATATTCTTAGGAGAATATCACAGTTCTTTTAAGGGCATAGGAATGACATTTTCAGAAGTTCGTCAATACCAATTTGGTGATGATGTCAGAAAAATTGATTGGAATAAAACAGCCCGTTTTAATGAACCTTTTGTAAAAATATTTGAAGAGGAAAGAGAAATGGTATCTATGATTTTAATAGATATTAGCGCCTCGATGAATTTTGGAACCAAAAAACAATTAAAAAAAGAATTGGTTGCTGAAATAGGAGCAACTCTTGCTCTTTCTGCCATTAAAAATAATGATAAGGTAGGGTTGGTTTTATTTTCGGATAAAATTGATTATTTTATTGCTCCCAAAAAAGGAAATGCTCATATTGTAAGAATCATAAAAACGATTTTAGAAGCAGAGCCTAAACATACTAAAACAGATTTATCGGTAGTTTTTGATTTTATTATAAAAACTATAAAAAGAAAATCTACCATTTTTCTTATATCTGATTTTGATGTCACCTATTTTGAAAGAAATTTACGGATATTGACTAAAAAGCATGATATTACAGGGATTCGAGTTTACGATCGTTGGGAGAAAATATTTCCCGATATGGGCTTAATTTATCTTGAAGATTTAGAGACAGGAAAATTGCAATGGGTAGATACTTCTTCAAAAACTGTTCGAGATAAATATTCAGCATATTATCAGCGATTAACTACTACAACAGAAAATGCATTTATTAAAAATGGTGCCGGTTTTGTAAATATTCCTTCCGAAGGTGATTATATAAAAATATTGTTTAATTATTTTAGAGGACATCATTAATTGTGAAGTTTAAAATTTTCATAGTATATTTTTTTATAGCAGCAATACTTATTCATGCACAAATCCCTGTTTCCAAAATTTCTACAGATTATATAAAATTTGGAGAACCTATTGTTTTAAAAATAACAGTTAAAACCGGTCAAAAGGATACCATAATTTTTCCAACGATTACAGATACACTCAGTGAAAAATTTGAAGTTTTAAGACAAAAAAAAGATACGTTAAGTAAAAACAATTCTATTTTTATAAATGACAGTATAATTTTTTCAGCTTATGAAGAAGGAACTTTTTCGGTTCCGCCTCAAAGAATTTTAGTCAATTCAAAAGAATATTTTACTCCTTCCTATAAAGTCACGGTAGCTCCTGTTGTTACGGATAGCGTAAAAACTCCTTTATTCGATATTAATAGTATTGTACAGATTCCTAAAAATGTATGGGATTATATACAGCCTTATCTAGGGTATGTACTAATATTACTTGTAATCCTAGTTTGTGTAATCATCTATTTTATAAGAAGAAAAAAGAAAAAATCGGAAACCTATAAAAGCGAACCGGATGTATTAGCCATTAAAAGATTGAAAAAGCTCAAGAAATCTAATTATATAGCTAAGGATTTATATAAAAAATATTATTCAGAATTAACATCCATAATAAAAGAATATATGGAAGCTCGTTGGAATTTTCCGGCAACCAAACTTTTATCTGATGATTTGTTGGAGTATTTAAAAAAAGAAAAATTGATAGATGAAAATGAAATTGAAAATCTGAGCGGTATTTTCAAAACTTCAGACTTGGCAAAGTTTGCGAAATATAAACCAACTCCGGAAGAAGCGAAATTACATATGGAAAAGGCAATTAATTTCATAAATCTTACTAAAACAGATTCACCTAAAATAAAGCTGCAAGATGAATCATAATATACTGTTTGGTTATCCTTGGATGTTGCTTCTTTTACTGGTAATACCCATTTTTATATATTTAAAATTTAGAACGAAAGCTAAGACAAAGGCCGTATCGATACCGAATGTCTCTGCTTTTAAATCTGAAAAAAATTATAAAACATATTTAAGGCCTTTATTATTTTGGATACGTTTGCTTATCCTAGCGCTCTTAATATTTGCCATGGCAAGACCTAAAGTTATAGGCACCTCGCAAGTTTACCAGAGCGATAAGGGGATAGATATCATGCTGACTGTAGATGTTTCTTTAAGTATGTTAGCAAAGGATTTGAATCCGGATAGATTATCAGCACTTAAAAAAGTCGCGCAGAAATTTGCATTAGAAAGATATGTTGACCGAATCGGGTTAATTGCTTATTCCGGGGAAGCACTTACTATGGTTCCTCTTACGGTAGACAGAAAAATTCTTATTCAACAAATTGAAAATCTAAGAACGCAGACATTGGAAGGAGGAACGGCTATAGGGGTGGGCTTAGCTACAGCTGTCAATCATCTTAAAAAAAGTAAGGCAAAAAGTAAAGTAGTTATTTTAATGACAGACGGAGTAAATAATGACGGATATGTAGAGCCAATTGTTGCAGCAGATATTGCAGCTGCTGAAGGAATTAAAGTCTATACCATAGGTATCGGTACTAATGGCTACGCATTATTTCCTACTCAAATAGACCGCTTTACCGGAAAAATTTATTTTGAAAAACAAAAAGTGGAAATTGATGAAGATTTATTAAAGAAAATAGCCCAAAAAACAGGCGGAGCCTATTTTAGAGCTACTGACTCGGAAAGTCTTCAAAATATTTACAATAGAATAAATAAATTAGAAAAATCAGATATAAATGATTTAAAATATTATAATTATAAAGAGAAATATAGAATATTTCTATTTCCTGCATTAATACTTTTGTTACTAGAATTATTCTTAAGAGGCTTTGTAGTTAGAAGTATAAATTAAAAAGATATTATGAATTGGCAGTTTGAGAAAATATCATATTTTTATTTATTGTTATTCATACCCTTTCTATTATGGAGATTACTATATCTCATAAAATGGAAAAAGTCCAAAATAAATCAATTTGCTGAACCAAGTTTTCAAAAAATGATTTTTGGAAAGGAAAATTATTCAAAATTTATTTTAAGTAATATAGGAATAATTATAGCCTATATCCTGATGATTTTAGGATTAGCTAACTTTTTAGGAGGAACAGAGAAAAAAGAAGTAAAGAGTGAAGGAATTGATTTGGTTTTTGTAATAGATGTTTCAAAATCCATGAATGCAGAAGATATAGCTCCTTCAAGATTGGAAAAAGCCAAAAAAATTGTTTGTGATTTTTTATCTAAACTAGGTGGGGATCGAGTAGGAATAGTAGCATTTGCAGGAAATTCCTATCCCATTATGCCTTTATCCAGTGATTATAGCGTTGCTCAGCTCTACTTAAATGGTATAGATACTAATCTTATTACAACCCAGGGAACAAATATAGCAGATGCCGTTTTAAAAGCTTCTACTCTTTTATCTCAAACCTCCAATACATCCAAAGTAATTTTTATAATATCTGATGGAGAAGCCCACGAAGGAGACGTTAAACGGGCAATAAATACGGCAAAGAAAAATAAAATATCTATATTTTCCGTAGGGGTAGGTACAACTCAAGGAGCCCCCATTCCTTTATTTTATGAAGGTAAATATTCAGAATACAAAAAAGATGATAATGGGGATATTGTATTAACGAAATTGCAAGAAAGTACATTAAAACAATTGGCAGCAGGAACCGGAGGTAAATATTTCTATGGCGGTCATAATACAAAAGATGTTGTTACTAAGTTATTTAAATCCATGTCTACCTTAGACAAAACTAACCAATCCGTAAGTATTAATTACGACACAAAACAGTATTTTCATTATTTTATAGGAGCCGCATTTTTAGTTATTTTTATTGTTTCTTTAACAAATTATAGGAGAGATTTTATGATTTAATCTTAGTATCTTTGTTAAAATGTATTTAAAAAATAAATATTTAGTTATAATTTTTATTTCACTAATTAATATTTTTCAAGCTCAGACTAAAGCATCAAGAAAGCATTTATTAGCGGGTAATAATAAATATTTGGCTGAATCTTATAAGGATGCAGCAGCTAATTATTTATATTCGATACAAGACGGAGAAGATTCATATAGATCTAATTACAATTTAGGAAATGCCATGTATAAACTAAAAAAATATGATGACGCATTGATTCAATATGAAAAATCACTCCAATTGGCAGCAAATCAATCGGAAAAAGCCAATGCTTTATTCAATATGGGAAACAGCTATTTTCAAAAAGGAGAATATGAAAAAGCAGCTGAAGCTTATAAAAATGCTTTGAAATTAAATCCGAAAGATGATAAGGCGAGGTATAATTATACGATGTCAAAACAAAAAGTAAAAGAAGCTCAACAAGAACAAGAAGAGCAAAATTCCAAAGATCAAGATAAGAACCAAGGAGATAAAGAAGATAAAAAGGATAATTCTCAGCAAAATGGAAAAGATCATCAGAATTCATCCAATGCTAAAGAAGATAAAACAGATAATTTAACCGATAAAAAAGATAAAGATAATTCTTTAAATAATAAAGAAACACAGCTCAATAAAAATGAAAAAAATTCAATAAATAATCAGAAATCACAAGCAGATACAAATAATGCTAATCTGTCAGATGCCTCTAATCAACATTATGAAAATATTTTAGGAGCAATGGAAGAACAAGAAAAAAGAGCGCATCAAAAGATTATTAATAAAAGAGCTAATTCAAATCAAGGACAAAGTAACAAAGATTGGTGATGAAGAAATATGTAATACTCTTTTTACTTATCTTTTTAAGCGGAATTTGGGCAAAAGCTCAGGTTTCATTTCAACTCATACCCCAAAAAAATGAGGTAGGAGTCAACGAACCTGTACGCTTACAATTTTTACTTTCCATAAAAAATGAAGAAATTAAAAATATGGGGCGTTTAAAATTACCTTCTTTTTCAAATACGCAGGTAATTGGCAGGCAGGTAATTCAGAACCAAGGCTTTGATGATGAAGGGAATAGTGTTTTCGAATATGGAATTGAAATTATATTAAGAGCTGTTAAAAAGGGGAATATCCGTATAGATGCCGCTCAAATAACTGTTAATAATAGGAAATATGAGACCAAGCCCACCGTAATAACTGTGTCAGGAAATCCTAGTGGAAGTGAAGATGACACAGCTTTTAATTCAAAATTGGGTGAAGTATTTCTTAAATTTAAAGTATCAGAAAAGAATCCGTATCAAAATGAAGGGGTAGTTGCTAATTTAAAATTTTATACTCGAAGGATTGAATTACTCAATAGTATGACCAATCTGGTTTCTCCGGATTGGCAGGGGGTATTTGTACAGCCGGTAAAAGAAAGAAGCAATACCTACGAACAAGAAATAATTAATGGAGAATCCTATTTTTCAAGAGTTATAGGGACTTATGTTATGTTTCCAACTCAATCGGGAACCCTTGTCATAAATCCGTTTACCTTAACATTAACAATTCCGGATGGATTTTTTGATGAACACGACTTAAATATAAAATCGGCACCGGTTACATTACAAGTTAAGAGACTTCCTGATAATGCTCCAGAAGATTTTCATGGGCTGGTAGGTCAATTTACTATTAGGGCTTCAGCAAACAAAAAAGAATTACAAGCAGAAGAAGCTGTAACTGTAAATGTAGAAATAAATGGTAAGGGAAATCTTACGCTTCTTAAATCTCCCGGACTTCTAATATCTGATGATATAGAACAATATACCCCTAAAAGTAAATTTGATTCAGAGGCAACCGTACAAGGCATAAAAGGAAAATTAAATACGTCTACCATATTAGTTCCTCAAAAAGAGGGTACTTATAATATAAATGTAGAATCAATTAGCTATTTTGATCCCATAGATGAGAAATATAAAAGTTTAATAGTACAGCCAATTCCTATTAAAGTATCAGCTAATACTTTAGCAAAAAATGATGAAAAAACCGGTACGGTTATCAAAAAGGACACTAGTGATGTCGACCAATATGATCCCAAATCTGCTATTAAAAATAAGGTCACTGAAGTGTTGAAAAGAGACCATAACAGCTTAGGAAAAATATTGATAATTATATTATTTACAGGAGTTATATCAATTATAGTTATTCTGGTAATTTGTATATTAATAATAAAAAGAAATAAAAAAAATAAGCTAAAAAAACAAGAAG
Source organism: Apibacter sp. B3935 (assembly GCF_009827705.1). NCBI lineage: Bacteria > Pseudomonadati > Bacteroidota > Flavobacteriia > Flavobacteriales > Weeksellaceae > Apibacter > Apibacter sp. B3935. Next base: position 600,864 of record NZ_WINL01000002.1, on the reverse strand, counting down.
AAGAACAATCGTTTGATTCATTAAATAAAGAAAAAAAATTTACATCACGTAATTTACCTTATACAAGCTCTAACATTACTAATGATTTTAAAAATGAATTATCACAATTAAATCATTTAGCACAAGAAGGAACAGATAAAAAAGAATTTTACATTCTTTTAGAAAAGACTTTGATAGAAGCAGCAAAACAATTTTTAAATTTAGAAAAAGATAGTTTTGTTTCTACTTCAGACTTAGAAGATGAATTAGCTCAAAGATTAGGAGATGAAATTTCAGAAGAATGGAAAAATATGGTTATTCAATCTCAAATTGAACGATATTCAAGTGTAACAGAACAAGAATCCCTAGAATCTGTGTATACAAAAGCTAAAGACTTAATTAAGAAATTAAATATAAAAAAATAGAGCGCCTAAAAACTTTTTAGGTAATTTAATTAACAAAATTCTTTAAAAATATAATTTTACTATGCCTTTACATTTTTCTATCCAGGAAATAGCAAGTTGTTTTATGGTTTTATTTGCCATTATAGATATTTTTGGCAGTGTTCCCGTAATAGTAAGCATAAAAAGTAAAGTTGGTTATCTTCAGGCTAAAAAAACAACATTGGTTGCATGTGCAATCATGATATCCTTTTTGTTCGTTGGAGATAAATTACTAAAGCTTATAGGAATTGATGTATATTCATTTGCTGTAGCAGGTGCTTTAGTTTTATTTGTTATTGCACTGGAAATGATTTTGGGCATTGAAATTAATAAAATCGATGAGCCGCATTCAGCTTCCATAATTCCTTTAGCATTTCCTTTAATAGCAGGAGCAGGAGCTTTAACCGCCGTATTGGCTTTAAAAGCAGAATATCATACGGAAAATATTATCATAGCCATACTTCTTAATATGGTAGTCGTATATTTAGTATTAAGATATTCGGGTAAATTAGAACAAATTTTAGGACAAGGAGTAATTTCAATTATGAAAAAAGTTTTCGGTATTATCTTATTAGCTATTTCCATTAAGTTATTTACTGCAAACATAACTTCTTTGTTAGAAAAAGTATCTCCTTAAAAAATAAGATCTCATTTTGTATATTTGTAAAAATATAAAGATGAAATATTTTTTAAATCTTACTCTTTTAGCTTTTGTCCTCTTAATAATTTTTAATGCAACGCGAATTAATTATAGTTACGGGATAACTACCGATCCAAACGATAAATATTTTTATTCAATTTTATTTGCTATTGTAGGCATTTTAATAGTATTCATAATAAAAGGACTAAAAAAATTATCTCAAACCAAATAAATTAATCTGAAAATTTAATTTTTTCAAGCAATTTCAAATAACAACTCTCCAATTCTTTATAGGCAGGTATTTTTTTGTCTTTACCATTATAGACAATCATTAGTAAATGAGATTTTGTAAAAGTGTTGTTTAGCTCATTTTTATGCAAGCGGAAACATTCACGCAAAAGTCTTTTTACCCGATTTCTATCCACTGCATGTTTAAAAATTTTTTTAGAAACGGACACTCCAACCTTATGGGTTTCCAAAAATTCAGGAGAAGGACAATAAACCATAGCTAAAGGATATTTTTTATTCCATGTTCCTTTTTCAAACAAATATTTAATAAGCTTATATCCTTTTAAATGTTCTTCTTTCGTATACTTTTGGTTCATATAATATGCATTTCATCACAATACCATTCCCAAAGATGATATTATTGAGACTTTTGATTACATAAAATTTCAAGAAATGTTTTGTCAAAGATAGGGCATTTGTAATAATCATAAACATTAATTAATTTTGTATAACAATAAAAACTAATATAAAATATGTATCCAGAAGAAATGGTTGCGCCAATGAAAGCGCAATTAACAAATAAAGGTTTTGAAGATTTAAATACATCAGAAAAAGTAGAAGAAGCATTAAAAAGACCCGGTACAACATTATTAATAATTAATTCCGTTTGTGGATGTGCTGCCGGAGGAGCTCGTCCCGGAGTAATATTATCTGTAGAAGGCGAAGGAAAAAAACCGGATCATTTAACAACTTCATTTGCAGGATTTGATGTGGATGCAGTTAAAACCGCTAGAGAACATCTTGCCCCTTTTCCACCTTCATCTCCGTCCATAGCACTTTTTAAAGATGGAGAATTGGTTCATTTTCTAGAAAGACATCATATTGAAGGTCATTCTCCTGAAATAATTGCTGAAAATTTAAAACAAGCATACGCTGAATTTTGCTAACATGTCTTTAAACGAAGAACAAATACAATCCCTTTCCGAAAAAATCGTTGAAAAATTAAAAACGGTTTACGATCCTGAAATTCCCGTGGATGTTTATGAACTAGGATTAATTTATGATATACAGATTAGTACAGATGGAGACGTGGAAATATTGATGACCTTGACAACCCCTAATTGTCCCGTGGCAGAAACATTACCCATGGAAGTAGAAGAAAAAATCGGTGCTATAGATGAAGTAAAAGAAGTAAATGTAAAAATTACTTTCGAACCAACTTGGGATAAAGATATGATGAGCGAAGAAGCTAAATTTAATTTAGGACTTTTATAGCATCATAAGACAAAAGCTAAGTAACTAAACTATAGTAAGTAAATGATAGTAAAGGACAGATTTAATTATATTAATCTGTCCTTTTTTCCTAAATTTAAAAAAGTAGTGGAATTGAATAAATTTAAGTGATAATAGAAAGTGAAATTTGAGATTATGTTGAAATTGAAGCAAATGGTTAAAAGATTTATACAACTTAAATTCAATAAATACTATCATCTCAATTCACCGGTAAATAATTACATTTGTTAAATATAAGATTGATCTTATGAGATTATTTATAGGAGAGATACATCCGAATGAAGTACAACTAAGGGAAGAAGAAGAACACCATATAGTAAAAGTGTTGCGAATGAAAGAAGGAGATATGGTCTATGTGACTAATGGAAAAGGAGCATTAATAAAAGGACAATTACTAATAACAGGAAAGAAAGTTAAGGTTCAAATAATTGAAACTTTCCCCCATTCAAATAGAGGACAAAATGGATTACATATTGCTATTGCTCCAACCAAAAATATAGACAGATTTGAGTTTTTTGTAGAAAAAGCAGTTGAATTAGGAGTATCTAAAATTACCCCACTTTTATGTACTAATTCAGAGAGGAAGGTTTTAAATACAGAAAAAATCAAGAAACAAATTGAAACCGCCTGTAAACAATCTTTGAGAATAAATTTTCCTGAACTCTATCCATTGACACCTTTGAAGGATTTTATACAATCTTCGAATACAAAATTATACCTTACCCATTGTTATAAAGAATATGAGAAGATCACTTTAAACGAAACGTTAAACAGAGAAAAAGAAATAACCTTGATGGTTGGACCGGAAGGAGATTTTTCTAAAAAAGAAGTAGAAGAGCTTTATTCTTTAGGCTCTATAGGGGTTAGTTTAGGAGCAAATCGTTTGAGGACAGAAACTGCCGGAATTTTCATTGCTTCCAGTTATTATTTTTTTCACAACCAACCATAAACAGAATCATTAAAATTTATATGATCAATTTTTTATTGACTATAATTTTAAATAAAATGTTATGACCTATAAAATTAAGTTTTAAGTCAATTATTGTAAGTGAACCAAATAATCAACAATAATTTGAACCGAATCAGGTTTACTAAAGACATATTCGCGAGCTCTTTCACCCATTCTATATCTTTTATTTGTATCTGTAAGTAATTCAACGAGTTCTTCATTAAATTCATTTTGATTGTGAATTACTTTTGCTCCTCCACACTGGATTAATTCTACGGCTTCGATAAATTTATCATAAATGGGTCCGAATAAAACTGGAGAAGCAAAAACGGCCGGCTCCAATACGTTGTGTACCCCTTCTTTACCAAATGCACCTCCCACATAAGAAATATCGGCATAGGAATAAACTTTCGTCAATATACCAACCGTATCTAAAATTAGTACTTGATAGTCCGCAGGATGGGTGTGACTTAATTCTGAAAATAATACCGTTTTAGGTAATAACTCCGCTTTTAATTTCTGAAAATATTCATGATTCATATTATGTGGAGCTATAAGTATCTTACAATTCATAAAGAAAGAAGAATTAATAAAGTTTTTTAACAGCGTATCATCTTCTTTCCATGTACTTCCTGCAACAATTAAGGTGTTAGTTCCTTTAAACAAAGACAACCAGCTTAAGTGGTTATTCTGTTTACTTAACATTTTAACTCTGTCAAAACGTGTATCCCCTGAAACCGTTACTTGTTGAATGCCGATGGATTTCAATAATTTTTTTGAATTTTCATCCTGTACAAAAAAATGAGTTACTTTCTTTAAAATCGATACAAACCATTTTCCGTTTGGCTTAAAATATATCTGGTCCTGACGAAAAATACTAGAGATAAACAAAGTAGGTATTTTTTTTGCCGCAAGTGCTTGCAATATATGATACCAAAAATCATATTTTACAAAAATAGCATAGTTTGGATGTAAGAGTTCAATTAACTGATTGGCATTTGATGGAGTATCTAAGGGAATGTAAAATATAAGATCGGCTATGCAATTATTTTTAACCACTTCATATCCGGAAGGAGAAAAAAAACTAATAGCAAATTTATGTTTTGGAAATTTTTTCTTTAAAGCAGTTAACACAGGAAGTCCTTGTTCATATTCACCAAGAGATGATGCATGCATCCAAATCACTTGATCCGTTGGTGAAATTTTATTTTGTATTTCCGAGAAGACATGAGCCCTTCCTTGTACCCAAAGTCTTGCTTTAGGATGAAATAAAGAAGCAATCTTCATTCCTGCTCCCATGAGTTTAATGCCGAAAGAATATAAAAATGAATTCAAAATTTATCTGTTACTGTTATTTAAAAATTTAACTTTTTTCAAAACACTAGTTTAAAAAGAATTGCCTTAATTCAATTAAGGCAATTTTTATTCATATTTGAGTTGAAAAATAAATTAATATTTGAAAATAGTACAAATATCTGTTCGATAAAAAGTACTATAAGTTAGTAAGCTCTCGCAAATAAGACTCTTCTTTTGGAAGGATTCCCTGAATATATACAAACTCCCTCTTCCTCTTTAGCATTTAAAGGGATGCAACGAATGGTTGCTTTCGTTTCAGCTTTTATTTTTTCTTCTACTTCTAACGAACCATCCCAATGAGCAGAAATAAATCCGCCTTTTTCGTCCAATACTTTTTTAAATTCTTCGTAAGAATTTACTTCGGTAATTAAAGAATCTCTGTGTGATTTTGCTTTATTGAAAATATTTTGTTGAATTTCTTTCAATAAATCTTGAATATGTTCAGCTAAACCATCTACAGAATGTTGATGCTTTTCTAAAGTATCTCTTCGAGCTATTTCAACTTGTTTATTTTCAAGATCCTTAGGGCCAATGGTAACCCGAACCGGTACGCCTTTTAACTCATATTCATTAAATTTCCAACCCGGTTTATATTCAGTTCTATCATCAAATTTAACACTAATTCCCAACTTTTTAAGTTGAGAGATAAGTGCATCTGCTAATTCAGAAATTGCATTTAATTGTTCTTCATTTCTATGAATAGGTACAATAACTACTTGGATTGGAGCTATATTGGGAGGAAGTACTAATCCATGGTCATCGGAATGAGACATGATTAAAGCTCCGATAAGACGGGTAGATACTCCCCAAGAGGTAGCCCAAACATATTCTTGTTTACCCTCTTTTGATTGATATTTCACATCAAATGCTTTAGCAAAATTCTGACCTAAAAAATGAGAAGTTCCGGCTTGTAACGCTTTACCATCTTGCATCATAGCTTCAATACAATAAGTTTCTTCAGCACCTGCAAATCTTTCCGCAGGAGATTTTACCCCTTGAATTACAGGAATACCCATAAAGTTTTCAACAAAATCGGTATAAACATTTAACATTTTTTCAGCTTCTTCAATAGCCTCTTCCTTGGATACATGGGCGGTATGTCCTTCTTGCCATAAAAATTCAGCAGTTCTTAAAAACAATCGAGTTCTCATTTCCCATCGAACTACATTAGCCCATTGATTAATTAAAATAGGTAAATCCCTATGAGATTTAATCCAATTTTTATAAGTATTCCAAATTATGGTTTCAGAAGTTGGTCGAACAATCAATTCTTCCTCCAATTTGGCATCCGGGTCAACAATCACTCCCTTTCCGTCAGGAGAATTTTTTAATCGATAATGAGTAACCACAGCACATTCTTTGGCAAAACCTTCCACATGATCCGATTCTTTAGACAGATAAGATTTGGGAATAAACAAAGGAAAATAGGCATTTTCATGTCCGGTATCTTTAAACATTTGATCTAATTGACGTTGCATTTTTTCCCAAATAGCATATCCATAAGGTTTTATAACCATACATCCTCTAACCCCGGAATTTTCAGCCATATCGGCTTTTATTACCAGTTCGTTATACCATTTACTATAATCTTCTTCTCTTGATGTAAGTGTTGCCATAATGCTTTTCTACTGTTTTAAACTTTTCTGTAATTATAACTGTCATAATTATTAAGATACTTTGTCACATTACTATTGCAGCAAAATAGGTATTTCTTAATTGGTACGACTTTTGCGAATTTAAAATGATTCAAGAACAAAATTATAATAAATATATAAACTACTAAAAAAATATCATGAAGAATATCAGTTGTAATTTAGGACGAGTTTTCATGAAAGTTGGTGCTCTCTTATGGGTGTCGGTTTTTTTAACATCATGTTATGTCGGCCAGTCTTCATATGCCGGTGAGGATAGTGTATATTATTCAAATAAGACTCGAAAAAATAATAAACAAAAGTCTTATGATTACGTATATGATGAGGGTACAAGCTCATCCAATTCATATTCAGACAGTCAAGTAAGAATAGGTAAAAAATATATTGACCCTACTTCTAATGCCAGTGATTTATTATACGATGATGATTCTAACCATAGTGATGCTTCTTCCAATACTGTCAATCGCTACAGTGATGATATCAATCAATCGTATTCCAATAATTATAACAGAGACGGTTGGGGAGATGATGGCGGAACAGTAGTTAATAATTATTATTACGGAGGTTACAGTCCTTATTATTCCTATTATTGGGGCGCCCCATATTGGGGATGGAGAAGTTATTGGAGTCCCTATTATGGATGGAATTGGGGTGTTTCAGTAGGCTGGGGATGGGGATGGTCCGGCTGGGGATGGGATTATCCTTCATATTGGGGTCCATCCTGGGGTTGGAATTATCCGGGTTATTGGAGACCTCATCACCATTATTGGGATAATGGTTGGTGTTGTTCAAGATATTATGCCAATTACGGATCAAGATCTTCCTATTTGAATAGTTCAAGAGGAAACTCATATATTTCAAGATCTTACGGAACGTCTCGTTCTAGACAAATACAAGACATACAAAGACAAAATAGTAGAAACTCCATTATTTCGGGAAGCAGAAGCAATGGGATAAGTAATTCAAGAATCAATAGAGGTTCTACATCCACTATTTCAAGAAACAATGAAAGTGGAAGAAACGGTTCAATTATAGGCGGCTCAAGAGCTAATGCCGCAGTTGTTACTCCCGAAAATTCAAGAAACAATTCCGGGGCTGTAATTGGAGGCTCAAGAAATAATACGATAACTAATTCAGAAGGATCAAGATCCACTGGGATAATTAGAGGATTCAGAAATAGTGTAGGAACATTGGAAGGATCAAGAAATCAAGTGGGAATTGGAAATTCCGGAACTGGAAGAGAATCAGCCAATTCAGGTACAATAAGAGGATCTAGAAACAGTACAGGAATTATGGGAGGATCCAGAAATTACGAATCAGGTTCTTCTAGAATATCTTCACCGAACTATCAAACCCCAAGTTCAAGCAGTCGCGAAAGTTCTCGCGGATCTATAATTGGAGGAGGTAATCGAGGCTTTGGAGGTGGTTCCATAAGTAGTGGCAGTCGTGGCGGCTTTGGAGGAGGCTCCCTGGGTGGTGGTCGCGGAGGCGTTATAGGTGGTAGAAGATAATATATAATAATAAAACTCAAATTATGAAAAAGAAGTTATTATACGGTTTTATCCTTTCATCCATGGTTTTGATAGGTAAATCACAAACCAATAGATTTTATCCCAATGATGTGTCCGATGCTTTTACCATTTTTGGTGATAATTCCAATAATACAACAGGTACTGCCAGATATATAGGTATGGGGGGATCTATGGGAGCTTTAGGAGGTGATCTTAGTGCCGTTGAAACAAACCCTGCCGGTCTAGGTATTTTTAGAAATTCTGTAGCGAATATTTCAATGAGTATCTTATCGAATAAAAATAAAGCTACTATGGGCAACGGAGTAAATTCCAATACCGATACCAATTTTAATGTTCCCGGTGCCGGAGTTGCATTGGCTTTAGGTGATGAAGCAGATATATTTAAAGTAAACGTTGGAGTAAACTTTTCTTATCAAAGAGTAGATAACGACGTAAATTTTTCCAGAAATACCAAATTAAATTATTTATATCCTAATAAAGATAATGTAGATCAACTTTATGAAATGGTCAATTATGATCAGTATACCAATGGATATAAATCAAAAATGAAATTCAGTTTGGCAACCAATTACATGGATAGATTATATTTCGGTATTGGATTAGATTGGCATTATTTAAATATTGATCGCAATTCTGAATATGGTCATAGAAACACAGTAGATGGGGAATATATGAAATTCAATGAGCAATTAACGCCTTATAGTCAAGAAGCCAACGGTTTCGGATTAAATGTGGGGGTAATCGGTAAAATTACACCTGAGATTCGTTTAGGGGCTGCCTATCATTCTCCTATTTGGTGGTCTGATATGGATGATTACCGATGGATATATGGATACGATGATAAAGGACAATTCGTAGAAGATTATGTTTATTATGATCATTATAAAAATGTATCTCCTGGAAAATTGGTATTAAGTGGCGCTTTTGCTTCCAATATCGTGGATGATGATAATTCCTTGGCCTTTAATTTTGATTTTATTAATTACTTTAATAAAGACATGGAATTTAAAGGAGATGTTGACTATAGGTTAAATAATAATTTTGTTAATGATTACGTAAGAAATTCCCAAGAATACCGCGCAGGTATTGAGTATAGGTTTAGAGAACTTAAATTACGAGCCGGTTACGCTTATGCTTCTTCTCCTGTAAAAAGTAACTCTATATCAGGAATATGGGATACAAACAGCGATCCTGTATTTGTGAAAAATTACTTGGCAGGTGAAAAAAATAAATTATCTTTTGGAGCCGGATATGATATTGGTCAATTTTTTGTGGACCTGGGATATCAATATATTAAAACAGATTATCGCACGACCCTTTCCGGTGACTTTTATACGGTAGGTGGATCCAATCTTGCAATAAGTTTAGATAAACCGTATTTAGGAAAAGTTAATAATATCCAAAATAATTTTGTATTAACTTTGGGTATGAGGTTTTAAAAATATATTCACAATAAAAAATCCTAACTTTTGTTAGGATTTTTTTTTATTTATTTTTGAGTAAATCTCTGATTTCAGTTAATAATTCTTCTTGAGAAGGTGGTTTAGGTGTGTTATCTTGTTCTTTTTTCTCTTCGTCTTTCTTATTAAGCCTATTGATCACTTTTATCATCATAAATAAACAAAAAGCAATAATTAAAAATGATAGACAAGTGGATAAAAAGTTACCATATTTAATAGCTGTTCCCGGAATGGTTAATTTAGCCAAATCGGTCAAATCAGCCATCTTTAATGCAGGAGTGAGAACAAGAGGGGTGATAATATCTTCAACTAAAGACGTGATAATCTGGTTAAATGCGCCCCCGATTATTACACCGACAGCCATGTCAACCACATTTCCCCTTAGGGCAAATTCTTTAAATTCTTTTATTAAACTCATAAATAATAATTTTAATTATAATTGCAAAAATAAATTAAATTTCAAATTAACATAATATATGCTGATTTGGTTAGGTTTCAAATACTATTCCGAAATTTTCATCAAATAATAAAATACCGTCCCTTTTCTCCTGAGATTCGGGAACTGTAAATCCTTTTATTTTTGTTGTCTTACCTTTACCTATTAGATCGGATATTTGTTTTAAAGTTAATTTTTTGCCGAATATTTCAAAAGGTATAGTAAAACTGCAATTTTTAAAATCGGAACAGCCGTAAGCAGATTTTCCTTTGATCAATTTATGAGTTTTACATTTTGGACAAAATAAATCTTCTACAGGTCGTAGGGGGTTGGTTTGCTTTTTAGATTTTTCGTTTATTTCAGGATTTATTTTCTCTTGTATGGATATTCGTCTGTATTGACTGCTTTTAACTTCTTGGGTTAGGTCGGTTACCATTTCGATAAGTTCCTTTTTAAAAAGATCGGAAGAATATTCCCCTTTTTCAATGAGTCTGAGTTTTTTTTCCCAGAGACCTGTAAGCTCCACGCTTTTTAAAATTTCGCTTTGTATCGTGTCGATCAGATCCATTCCCGTTGAGGTGGCATAAATATTTTTTCTTTTTTTCTCGATATACTTTCTGTGTAGTAAAGTTTCAATAATATTTGCTCGAGTAGAAGGGCGTCCAATACCATTATCTTTCATTACTTCCCTCATCTCCTCATCATCTACTTGTTTACCCGCGGTTTCCATGCTTCTTAATAAAGTAGCCTCGGTAAAATACTTAGGAGGTGTAGTTTTTCCTTGATGAATGAATGGATCGTGAGGACCGCTTTCTCCAACTTCAAAAACCGGAATTAAATTTTCCTCTTTTTCATTTTTTTTATCTTTTTCATAGATGATTCTCCATCCCGGTTCCAAAATTTGTTTACCGCTTGCTTTAAAGGGTACTTCACCAACTTTTGAAGTTACCAAAGTATTGGAAATTTTACATTCAGGATAAAATACAGCAATAAATCTTCGGGCAACAAGATCATAAATCTTTTTTTCATCAGTCGAGATACCTTCGGGTAAAATATCGGTAGGTATAATAGCATGATGATCCGTAACTTTAGTGTCATCGAAAACAGCTTTTGATTTTGGTATCGGATTTTCTAAAAGAGGAGCAATAAGATTTTCATAATATTTCATGCCGGAAAGAATTCCGTAAATCTTAGGATATAAGTCTTCCGAAAGATAAGTGGTATCAACCCGAGGATAGGTAACGAATTTCTTTTCATAGAGGCTTTGAATGTATTTTAAAGTATTATCAGCAGAATAACCGTACTTTTTATTTGCCTCTACTTGTAGAGAAGTCAAATCAAATAAACGAGGATTCTTTTCTTTTCCCTCTTTTTTCTCGAAAGAAACTATTTCAAAAGGATATTTCTGTAAATATTCTAATCCTTTTTTAGCTCGGTCTTCGCTTTTCAATCGGTCGATATCAGCAATGAATTCCACATTCTTATACATGGTTTTTAATTCCCAGTATTCCTCAATAACAAAAGAATCAATTTCTTTTTGCCGTTGTACTATCATTGCCAACGTTGGCGTTTGAACTCTACCGATTGATAACAAAGTTTTGTTTATGGCAAATTTTTTAGTAAAAAGTCGGGTAGCATTTATTCCCAAAAGCCAATCACCGATTGCGCGGGCACTTCCGGCAGCATATAAATTTTCATATTGGGAAGAATCCTTAAGGTTTTCAAATCCCTCTTTTATAGACTGTTCTGTCAGAGATGATATCCATAATCGTTTTATGGGAACTTTACATTTTGCTTTAAGCAATACCCACCGTTGGATCAATTCACCTTCCTGTCCGGCATCCCCGCAATTGATTACCTCTTCACATTCAGCAACCAGGCTTTCTATTACTTTGAATTGTTTTTCCACCCCTTTGTTGGAAATAAGCTTAATCCCAAAATTAGACGGAATGATAGGAAGGTCTTCCAAATACCAATACTTCCAGTTCGGGTTATAATCATGAGGCTCTTTTAATGTACACAAATGACCAAAAGTCCAGGTAACTTGATAACCGTTTCCCTGGTAAAATCCGTCTTTTCTCTCTTTTGCCCCTACAATTTGAGCAATATCTTTAGCGACGCTTGGTTTTTCAGCTATACATACAATCATTACTGATGGAAGGATTTTTCCTGCAAAATTGCAATTTTTTAAGTATACTAAGTAATTGATCTTTTAAAAAAGGTCGGATTAGCATTTGAATAATTTATGATTTGAAAACAATATTTGATATTAATTATAAAAATTATATTCAAAATTTTTTCCAAAGAACAGTTGAAATCGCATTAAATTTATAGTAAAATAAATAAAAGTTTAAAAGATGTTTTTAGCATTAATAGTTTAAATTTGTGAAATTATGCTTAATCCAGTATCATTTGTAGCATTGAATCATAATCAGAGAATTTTACAAATAAGTCTATATGTTAGAAGTTAAGAATCTATGTTTTTCATACACTAAAGATAAAAAAATAATTGAGTCTCTTTCTTTCTCTTTAAAGCAAGGAAATATGCTGGCACTTGTAGGAGAAAGTGGAAGCGGTAAAAGTACCATTTTAAAGTTAGTTTATGGTTTGTTGGAATGGGAGAGTGGAGAAGTTATTTATAGAGGAAAAAAATTAGCAGGATTTAAAGGAAATTTAGTTCCCGGAGAACCTGAATTTAAATATTTGGAACAAGATTTCGGGCTTATGCCCTATGCAACCGTTGGAGAAAATGTGGGTAAATTCCTTTCTAATATAGATTTGAAAGAAAAGCAAAACAGGATTATGTTTTTGCTCGATTTAGTGGGCATGGCGGATTATGTAGATGAAAAACCTATCTCACTAAGCGGAGGACAGAAACAAAGAGTAGCATTGGCGAAAGCCTTAGCTCAAACTCCTTCAGTATTGTTATTAGACGAACCATTTTCTCAAGTCGATACTTTTAAGAAAAATATACTAAAAAGAGCTGTTTTTGATTTTGCTAAAGAAAATAATATTTCCATTATTTTAGCCACCCATGAAATAGAAGACGCTTTGGCATATGCAGATGAAATGATGATTGTTAAAGAAGGTAAAATTATACGACAAGGCAATCCTCATGATATATATCGAAATCCCGAAAATACCTATGTTGCCAATTTATTTGGTGAAAATACCATTTTAAAAAGATCAGATTTTCCGAACCTGTTTGAAGATTTAGTAGAAGATGAAATTCTAATTTATCCACATCAATTTATAATTTCTCAATCGGGTATTCCTGTAAAAGTAATAAGAAGCTATTTTATGGGTAGTCATTATCTCGTGGAAAGTATTTCAAAATTTAAAAGATTTTGGTTTATTAGTGATGAATCATTACCGATTGGCAAAGGGTGTTTTTTACAATTTTATGAATATCAGAAATTATTGGATAATAAATTTAATTAACTAATAGTTAAAAATCTCATTATAGATTTACCAAATAATCGTTATTGCTTAGCCACTTAGTATAGTAGGTTGAATTTCCTATTAATTATACTTTAAAAATAATGATTCTAAAAGCAATATTGTTTTAAAAACTCAGTAATAAGGATAAAAAAATAATAAAATGTATGAATTTTGTTACAAAACGATGATATTTTTAGTTGTTGATTTTTTAAGTGCATTTAATAACAGTATATTTGTATAAATCAATTTAATATGAAAAGAATATTATTTACTTCTTCTTTCTCAATTCCGGATGATTATGAGCAGGAATATGAAATTGATTATATTCCTTTTATATATGTAGAAATCTATCCTTATTATGAATTTATTAAGCAAATTCCTTTAGATGTTGATTCGTTTATTGTAACCAGTAAAAATTCTGCAAAAGCGATCAAGGATATAGAACTGGAAGGTAAATTTTTTGTAGTAGGAAAAAGTACCGCAAAAGAATTATACGGACAGAACAGAGATATTGCATTTATAACCAATTATGCTGAAGATTTGTTGGAAAGAATGCTGGAAACAGATATAAAAAAATATGTTTTTTTTAAAGGAAATTTGTCGCTCACCATATTACCGGACGCTTTACGTAAAAATGGAGTGGAAGTTGTTGGAATAGAATGTTATAAAACCCTTTTAACTCCTCATAAAATAGATAAGCAATATGATGCTATTGTTTTTACAAGTCCTTCTGCAGTAAGATCCTTTAGTTCCATGAATGAGATTCCGCAGGAAACTATTATATTTACAAGCGGTAAAACCACCGCTGAAACGGTTAGTACACTGGGAGAATACAAAATATATTATCCGGAAGATACAACAAAGGAATCCTTACTTGAACTAATAAAAAAGAAAATAAATGATTAAAAATACTTTATTTCTGGATGCTTTAAAAGGTAAACATGTCGAACGTCCGCCGGTGTGGATGATGCGTCAAGCTGGTAGATTTTTACCTGAATTTAGAGCTTTACGAGATAAGTATGATTTTTTTACCCGTTGTCAAACTCCTGAATTGGCAGCAGAAATAACTCTAATGCCTGTAAAAAGGTTTCCTATAGATGCGGCTATTTTATTTTCAGACATTTTAGTAGTTCCTCAAGCCATGGGATTGAATTTTGAAATGAAGGAATCCGTAGGCCCCTATTTGGAAAATCCTATCACTTCTGAATCTGATATTGATAGATTGCAAAATCCTCCGATTGAAGAAAGTTTAGGATATGTATTGGAAGCTATAACCCTTACTAAAAAACTTCTAGATAATCAAATTCCCTTAATCGGTTTTTCAGGAAGCCCATGGACGATTTTATGCTATGCAGTCGAAGGAAAAGGTTCTAAAACATTTGATAAAGCTAAATCGTTTTGCTTTAAAAATCCAAAACGGGCTCATGTATTATTGCAAAAAATTACAGATTATACCATCCGGTATTTATTAAAAAAAGTTGAATATGGTGTAGATGCCGTACAAATTTTTGATAGTTGGGGAGGCTTGCTATCTCCTAAAGATTATGATGAATTTTCATGGTACTATATAAATCAGATTATTGAATCTTTAGCGCCCAAAGTTCCGGTTATAGTATTTGGAAAAGGCTGTTGGTATGCATTACAAACCATGTCCCGATCTAAGGCTTCTGCTTTAGGAGTAGATTGGACTATTACGCCTCAAAAAGCCAGAGAATTTACGGGCGGCGTAATTACATTACAAGGAAATTTTGATCCGGCTAAATTGCTGTCTTCTCCTGAAAAAATATATTCTGAAGCACAACAAATGATCCGTGATTTTGGTGTTCAACGATATATAGCCAATTTAGGTCATGGAATTTTACCAAATGTCCCTTTAGAAAATGCTGAGGCTTTTATTAAGGCTATTGTGGAATTTAAAGAATAGCAATAAATCGTTGAAATCTGTATATTACTTAAATAATAATTAGTTTTTACATAACTTCATAGTTATATCTTTTAGAAAAAATATACCATCATCGAATAAAGATCAGCGGGATTGCATCTATCCTACAACGAAACGTTTTTTTACTTCAAATTGTATAGTTGGTAAATTGTAAATAATTCATACATAGCATTATATGGGCATGATATTTGTAAATTATTTAAATGCCTCTACATCTAAATTATCTGTCTGAGTAGATTTAAAGTTCTCAATTTTTACCCAAAATAACATTTTTTAAATTTAATTTTATGAAGAAAATTTTATCAATTTTCGCTTTCGTTGTGCATGCAATTATTCTTTTTGGACAAGTAGGTATAGGTACAGAAACTCCGGACAGCTCTTCCATTTTAGACATAAAATCTTCTAATAAAGGTTTTTTACCTCCTCGAGTAAATATTACTTCTATAAAAGATACCGTTACAATTAAAAAACCTGCAAACGGTTTAATTATTTATGATCCGGATGGATTTACAGAAACAATTAATAATCAAGTTTATACTAGAGAAGCCGGAGTTTATATGTTTAATGGACATGAATGGCAACGCCTTTATTCCAGTAATAACAACAATAGTATTTCGCCTTCAGATGGTAAAAATTTAGTAGGTGTAAAAATAAGCATTAATCAATCGGGGTATGTTCCACTTTCAGGTACTCAATCGTACGGATTATTACTTCAAAATAATTCAGTCGCAGTAAATCCTCAATTTGTAAATGGTACTTGGCCCTCACCATCAAGTTCGCCGATAGATATTCTCAGTCCTAAAAATGGTGATTCAGGAACACTACTTTTTGAAAACAAACTGGCTGATCAAGCCAATTTTTTCCGTATTAATTTTGAATATCAAATTTTAAACAGACAACCGATTACTAATGGTATATTTTATGTCTCAATTGTATCCAATGCTACCGGAGAAACGGTTTATTCAGATGCAATTATTGTTCCCGCAGGAACTAATGTCGGCAGCAGTGTAAAATTTCAAATAGCTTTTCCTACACTTTCCGATTCAAATTCAATTAGTCAAGGATATAAGATTATGTTTCGAGCCGATACAGCTTTACCTATATTACCAAATAATCTTGGAGTTAAAATTATTGATATTTTAAGAATTAATTAATAATAATAGTAACTGTAAAAAAGGGGATAACTTCTAATTTTATTTATGTAAATATTTTTATAAAATGATACTACAACTATTTTATGTATTGTGTGTATTTTTAGATTTATGATATATCACAAAGTTTAAAATAGAAAAAGGTATGCATTATTATCTATAATTATACATACAAAATGGGTAACTAAAATTTAGAATTTTCATTTTCTAAGGTTTGTTTTAAGTATAGTTCCCGTAAGCCTTTTATGGTATGGAAACGATCATAAATATGAATTTTAGTTGTTAAGGGAGCAAATAGATGGCCGAGTCCTCCGGTAGCTATTACAAAAGTGTCTTCCCCTAATTCTTTATTAATCCGATCAATTAAACCTTCAACCATACTTAAAAAACCAAACACCATACCACTTTGCATAGATTCTTCCGTGGTTTTACCAAGTACGCTTTTAGGAGTGCGCATTTCAATATCTGAAAGTTGTGCAGTTGCTCCAATTAGAGAATTTAAAGAAGTGATGACACCGGCAGCAATAATTACCCCTTTTATATCTCCGGTTTTATCGACACAAGTTAAAGTTAATGCAGTCCCGAAATCTACGATAATTTTTGTCCCCTTATATTTTTTATATGCATAATATGCATTGGCATAAAGATCGGTACCCATTTGCGGGGTGCTAGACGTTAACTCTGTAGGGGTATTTCTGGTTACTTGAACCGTTTTTATATTATGAAGACGGGTTAGCGATTTTCTTACAGGATATGTTAAATGGGGTACAACGGAGCCTACTGCTATTTCGGTAATATCATTGGGATTAATCCCATAGTTTTGATAAGTCATTTTAAATTGAGAAAATAGCTCATCTTCACTCTTATAAGGTTTAGTATTCATTACCCATGAATTAATACACTCTTCTTCTTGAAATATTCCAAAACGTATATTGCTATTTCCAATGTTTACTACTAAAAGCATATGTATATTTTATTTAGGATAAATATTGTTTTCTCTATTGATGTCTGCCATTCGATTGGTCGTGTCAATTTCAATAGATTTAATTTTTTCAGGTGGTACATCCAGACTAAATTCATATTCCTTTTGTGTCCATTTCCAATAAGGTAGATTTTTCTGATTAACATCAGATTCTTGTTTCTTATAATTATGCATCATATTTAAAGGAATATTATATATTTGTTTTGAACCATCTGAATATGTTACATTAACATCTATCGGCATCGGAAAATAACCCAGATTTTCAAGTGTTACCTTAGTGGTTTTTCCTTCTTTTTCTACGCTTTTAATAGCATAATCAATAGTTCGAGTGGTATAAGTCATATAGTTCCAATACCATTTTAAATCCATGCCTGATATTTTTTGAGCAATATGTATAAAATCCCTGTCGGTAGGATGTTTAAATTTCCATGTTTCAAAGTAATTTTTCATTATTTTGAAAAAAGTTTGTCTACCAACAATATATTCTAATTGCACTAAAAACAACTCGCCTTTAATATAGGCAGCAACACTATAGCCATTATTAGTTAAAAAATGATCAGAAAAAATACCCATTACTTCTTCCTGTCTAGTTTTTATAAATTCTGTGTAAAATTCAACACTGTTATAATGAGGGGTTGGATAATTTTTTACATAGTCAGGAAATATTTTAGCCATCATTAAATGTTCTGCATACGAAGTAAATCCTTCATCCATCCAAGCTCTCATACTTTCATTGGAAGCAAGTATATGCTGAAACCAAGAATGAGAGGCTTCATGAAACATCAAATCGGCAAGTCCTTCCAAAGATTTTGCATTTCCCATGATCATAGTACACATCCCATATTCCATGCCACCGTCTCCTCCTTGAATAAAAGAATAGGTTGGATAGGGATAGGCTCCAAAGTTTTCTTTCATAAGAGAAAAGTATTTCTTGATATAAGGTTTAGATTCTTCCCAATAATTGGTTTGCTCAGACTTCTGATAAATCAAATAAACCAAAGGTCCGTTTTTTATGGAGATTGAATCAACTGTATAATCAGGATCGGCAGCCCAGGCAAAATCATGAATATTTTCTGCTTTAAAATGCCAGAATGTTTTATTTTTTTTAACAACCGGTTGAGCATCTGCAAGATATCCTTTAACGTCTTTGGGGTTTTGGAGAACTCCACCGGCTCCAATAATATAATTTTTATCAATTGCTATCGTTACATCATAATTTCCAAAAACTCCTTGAAATTCTCTTGCGATATAATCAAAGGTATGCCATCCTTCATAATCGTATTCTACTACTTTCGGGTACCATTGGGTCATGGTTAAATCAATGCCTTCGGAATTATTTCTTCCGGCTCTTCGAATAACCGGAGGAGTCTGTGAGGTCCATTCCATTTCAAAATGAGTGGTGGTATGGGGTAATATAGGTTTTGCCAATTGAACTTTTAAAATAGTTTCTTCAACAGTAAACGTAACCGGTATACCTTCTTGTTTTAAGGATTTAATTTTTTGATACCCTATTTCATTAGATTTCAACGATGAGATTCGTGATTTCCCTTCACCGGTAATCATTCGTTTGTCAGCAGTCTTATTTAGTTCCTGTAATTTCTGATCCATCATTGAATTTGGTTGAAATGCATTCCAATATAAGTGGAAATAGAAAACAGAAAGTGTGTCTTGGGAATTGTTTGTATAAGTAATTTGTTGATGACCCTTATATTGGTAATTTTTAACATCAACATCAATATTCATTTTATAATCTGCCTGTTGTTGATAGTATTTATTTATTTGTGAATTAGATAGTAATCCTAAGGTTAGGAAACAAATAAAAAATATTTTTTTCATTAAAATTGATTTAACGCAAGTTAAAGATTAATTTTATTAAATAAGCAATAAATTACATTTCAATAATTTTTTAACTTTTGCAGGAATATCCTATCATTTGTGCGTATATTTAAGTTAATGAAATGTTTTATAGTAAGAAAATTATATCCTTAAAAGGAATGTTACTAGTAACGATAAAATAACAAGATATAGTATAAATATTTAAAAATCCCCAAATCATATAATTTGAGGAAAATATAAAGTATTGTTTTAATGCAACTAATTAGAGAATAATAATTTTTCCAAATGTTGAATTTTAAAACTTAATAATTATCATGATAGGAAAGAAGTGATTTTTATGTGTTTTTTTTCTTGTATTTATGATAATTTATACATGTTTATTAAACATTGTCTACTATTTTTATAATATAGTTATTAGATCTTCATTATCTTCCAGTAAATAATATGCTAAAAAAATAAGATTTTCTGAATCAGAAGCATTGTCAAAATGTTTAATAGGTTGATTTTTAGGTTCGTAAAACACATTTCCGGATTTAATGATTTCCGGTTCATGTCCTTCAATTTGGAATAACAAGGTTCCGGATAATACATGTCCGATAACCGGACAGGGATGAAGGTGATAATCTGCTTTTCCTTTTGGAGGGATGATGACTTCCTTCATTTCAATTCTTGAAACGGTTTGGTTCTTTAATACAACAGTCTTTAGATCTTTTCTTGTAACATTACTTTTTAACATGATTATATATTTAAATAAAAAGCACTAAGTAATTATGTGCTTATTAAATTAATTTGATCCAAAGGTAGTTGTATATAATTATTTTTTCATTGACTTATGTTAAGAGATTTTAAACGGCTTAATGATTCGGGTTCAATTCCTATATAAGAAGCAATATGATATTGTGGTACCAATTGTTCCACATTTGGATATGTTTGTAGCAATAATTTATATCTTTCATAAGCAGTATTCATTAAAAGAGAAATATCTTTTTGGCATTTTTTAACGAATAAAATATCTGATATGTATTTTGCAACTTTAAACCATGCTTTTGATTCATTGAGAAGCAAATCATAATTAGTTTGAGAAAGACATAAAATAGTTGAATTTTCCAATGCTTGTATACTGCCAATGCTTGGTTGTCTTGTTAAGAAACTTCTGTATGAAGTTACTATTGATTCTGGGAAATAGAAGTCAATATTAAATTCTTTTCCATCTTTATCTAAATAAGATCTTAGAACTCCGGTTTTCACAAAACCAATAAAAGAACAAATTTCTCCTTCTTCTATTAGAAAATCTTTTTTAAACAATGTTTTTACTTCCAGCAATTCCGATAATCTGGTATAATATTGAGTTGCTAATTCTAATTTAGCACAAATTAAATCCTTTAAAAACATATGTTGTATTTTTATGTAAATATACCTAAGTAATAAGTAAATTTAGAGCAAAAGGAGTTTATTAAGTAACTTTCGAATATCAATCATTCCATTGTACAGATTTGATATTAGAATATACTGTTTAAGTGATATTGCACCTTTACATCGTTTTTATAATGAATTTATAAGTAGGAAACAGATTTATATTACATAAATATCGGCGATTCCTTCGAGTAATTAAAAGTTCAGAACTTTTTAGTTTATAAATAACCATTACTGAAAACGCATATAATGCATTACAAAAGTTAAAGGGCTACTAATAGTTTTTATGAAGTTATGAAATCACCCCATGCGATTTTTGTGATGTAAATACTTAAAAAATAAGGATTACATATTTATATCGTCAAAATCGGAATTAGTATCAGTATTATTTTGTTGGCGATTCTTTTTATTATTACTCCTTTTATCATTACTATTATTGAATCTAAAAGTAAAAGATAGGGTAAATTGTCTTGGACGCCATTGCATTTCCGAGTATCTGTAAAAATCGTCTCCGTATGTTTTAAATTTCCTTTTTTTAGAATCAAAAACATCCTGAATATTGAAAAGGAATGTCCCTTGACCTTTTAATATATCTTTGCTGATTCCTAAATCCATTCCGTACATTTCTTTACTTTTATTTTGTCCATTTTTAAAAGGTGCCATATAATTTCCTTGTAATTGAAAATTAAAATTTTCCGGGAGTTTTACTGTCATACTCATACGAGTTCTCCATGTAAACCCTTTTTTATCTAAATTCTCGGTAACTAAGGTGGTACTTCCGGTTATAGTATTAATTTTTTCATACGAATAATTCCCATAGCTTTCGTATTGAAATAAATTTACATCTCCAAAAATTTTCCACCATTTATAAGGATTTACAGAATAAGACAATTCTCCACCGTATCTATTTTCATGTCCTAAATTGGTAGGCATGGTATTTAAATTTCCTAAAGGGTCTGATGTAGTTATGAATTGTAAAGGATCTTGAGTTCTTTGATAATATAAAGAAGGAGTAATTCCCCAATTACTTTGTTGAAGGTTGTATCCCAATTCAAAAGAATTGATGTAAGACGGGTCTAAGTCCGGATTTCCTTGACGAGTATTCCTGTCATCAGAAATGTTTTTATAGGGGATAAGCATTCTGCTGTCCGGACGAAATATCCTTCGGCTGTAACTGATTTGCAATTGGCTTTTTTCCGTTAGATCATAATTTAGGTGCAGAGTAGGGAATAAGTCCGTATAATTTTTAGTAATGGTTGAATTAGCTTGACGAGAAACAACCTTGATAATTGACGTTTCTTCTCTTAATCCTGCTAAAAATGAAAATCCCCCCCATTTATTTCCATATTGTAAATAAGAAGATAAAATGTTTTCTTGATAAACCGTATTGTCTGTTTGATCAGGATTCACTACCCACGAATTATTTATAAATTCATTTAAAGAAAAATCTGATTTAATTTTAGAATAATCAGCTCTCATTCCGGCTTCTAATTGAGAACCTTCTTTAAAAGGCAATACATAATCAGATTTCAACATTATTTTGGTTTGCGTATTATCATTGGTATTTAAACCGGGAATTCGGTCAAAAATTTTAGAATCGGAATCTTTTAGATTATAAGAATAGTATCCGTCAACGGTTAGTATATTTCCTTTTTTAAAAAAATTATGCGTAAAATTTAGGTTTCCGTCGATTCCGTAATTATTTCTGTTTTCTCGTTCTTTTCTTTCTGTAAGGCTTTGTATAAGTGAGGGATATAATGTAGTATTATAATGGGTGGTACTTAAATAATTGCTGGTATTATAATTATATCCTATAGATGTAGATAATGAGTTTTGTTCGTCAAAAGTAAAATTAAATCCCGTACTTGCATTTAGGGAAGTTCTTTCTCTATTCCTTTTAGAATCTTGTAGGGAATTTTCATCCATAAGGTGGTTCATATCATAACCAATGTAATTTTTTTTCTCTTTACCTTTATTTTTACCATACCTAAAACCGATATTAGTAAACCAGTTCCATTTTTTTTTGCCATATCCTAAATTAATGGATGTACCGTACGATTGTGGAGATCCTCCGGACATTTGAATACTTCCGGTAACACCTTTTTTTCTATTTTTTTTGGTAATTATGTTTATAATACCGGCAGTTCCTGAAGATTCATAACGAGCAGAAGCATTGGTTACTACTTCGATTTTTTCAACCATATCAGCCGGTATGGATTTTAAAGCTTCGGCAGTATCATTAATTCCCAACATAGCAGAAGGCTTACCGTCAACTAAAATTTTAACATTGTCATTACCTCGTAAACTAACCGTTCCATCTACATCTACAGTCACCGATGGAACATTTTGCATAACATCTGAAAGAGTTCCTGACTTGGCAGTTAAATCTTGAGATACGTCATATATTTTTTTATCCAACTCAATTTTATATAAGGGCTTTTTTCCTTCTACAACAATTCCCTCCAATTCTTTAGCCGTTTGTTCAATCTTTATATTTCCTAAGGAAGTTGATTGAAGAAGCGATTTTTGATCGACATATGAATCAAATCCCGCCTGATCTATCACCAATTCATATTCTCCCGGTGTTACTTTAACAGAAAATTTACCTTTTTCGTCAGCCAATCCTCCAAATACTTTAGAAGTATCTTCTAAATTGGTTAAAGTAATGCTGCTGTAGGGTACGGGACGGTTATTATCTGTAATTATGGTTCCTGTTATAACAATGTTTTGTGAAAATATAAAGGTATATAGTACTAAACAAAATGTTGATAGTATGGATTTACTTGAAGTCATTTATTAATTTTATTTTCAGTATAGACAAAGCTAAAACTGAAAGGTTACATCGTAAAGTAAATAAGAAGAGTTATTTTTTAGTGTTACTTTTTCTTTCGGAAGTTATTATTTTCGATTAATTCAAAAGGATTTTCTGTTTTAGTTTTTATAAAGCTTTTACCAAAGATAATAATGCCAAATACGATAAGGGCAATACCTACAATTTTTTTTATTTTGTAGGCAAGTTGATCGGTCAGCTGATGCTTAAACTTAGAAGCTAAAAATATTTTTAACATATCAACAGACACCATAGTAATTAATAAAATGGTTATGTATAAATAAAAATCGGAAGGTTTTGAATATTGTGCGGATATTAATACAACTGTTGTCAGCCAAAATACGATAACACCAATATTCACCAAATTAAGTAAAAAACCATTCATATAGGTTTTAAAATAATTGGTAGTCGCAATATTAGCATCTGTTTTAATATGCAAATTACCTTTTGAAAGAATATTGTATAATCCGTAAATAAAAATTACAAAACCGGCAATCATGTATACCGACGGATGTGTGTCTATAAACTTTAGTAAACCTTTACTACCTGTATGCGAAACATAAATACAAAGTATATCTGCAGAAATTACACCCGCTTCGAGAGCTATGGAAGGTTTTATACCTTTAGTAAGACTGGTTTCAATCAGAAGAAAAAATACGGGACCTATTAAAACAAGACTGAGAATTAGCCCAAGTAAAATTGCAGATGTGATTAGAGAAATCATTAAATTATTATAATAATTTGCAAGGTACGTAATTTTGTGTTAACATAATGTGACAGATATTAGTTAGATGAGATTATTTTATGGATTGTTTATCATGTTTATTTGAGTGTAATCCCTAATTTTTATCTCAAATACGAAAAAAATAAAAAAAATGCTCTTTATAATAATAAAGTTTATCAACTTATTTTTAATGTAAAATAAAGAGTGAATTAACTTTTTTATTATTTATTTATCAAAATTCACCGTATCTTTTTTTCTGTTATCTCGATTTATATTTTCCGTTTTATTATAACCATGGTTTTCGTTCGATGAATTATTATAATACCCTCCGTTCTCATCTGAAGAATAACTTCCGTCGTAAGCACCGTAAGAAGCCAAATCATCACAACTAAAATTGTCATTCATAGTTTCCGGTCTGGCAAATTTATCTTTTTGGGTTATTTCCAATTTAGGATCAGCATATATTTTTTGCATAAAATAGGCCCAAATAGGTAAAGCCATACTTGCTCCTTGACCAATGGAAGTTGACTCAAAATGCGCATATCTGTCTTCCCATCCAACCCATATGCCGGTAGCTAATTTAGGAGCAATTCCTATAAACCATCCGTCGGCATTTTTATTGGTAGTTCCTGTTTTACCTGCAATTTCAGCATCAATACCCATACTCCTGACTCTTCGACCTGTACCTTGGTCAATAACCCCTTTCATTAATTCAATCATAGTGTAAGCGTATATTTCATTCATAACTTCTCTTACCTGTGGTTGATATTCTTTAATTACTTTATTGTTGCTGTCTTCAATACGCCAAACCATTTCAGGTTTGGTATAATTCCCAAAATTTGCAAAAGTGCTATAGGCTCCAACCATTTCATAAATGGTTAAGTCTGCAGAACCTAAGGCAATAGTATTGTTTCTGGGAATAGGACTTTCAACTCCTAAATCTCTGGCCATTTTTATAACTGCATCATATCCGGTAGCATCAATTAACCTTGCTGTTACCGCATTTTTGGAATAGGCAAGTGCTGTTTTTAAAGGCATAGAAGCGCCATTTCCGGCAACAGTCCATTTACCTTTGGTATAAGTTGCATTTGAAACTTGTGTACAAGGGGTGTAATTTAGGTTTTTAATGGCTGTGGCATATACAAAAGGTTTGAATGTGGAACCTACCTGTCTACGTGCTTGTTTAACATGATCGTATTGAAAATGTTTCCAATTGATACCTCCGACCCATGCCTTTATATTTCCCGAATGAGGCTCCATTGCCATTAGTCCGGCTTGAATAATATGTTTATGATATCTTATAGAATCCCAGGGAGATAATAAAGTATCTTTATCGCCTTTCCAAGTGAAGATTTGTAAGTTGATTGGTTTTTTGAATTCCGTTAAAATTTCCTCATCAGATAATCCCTTATTTTTCAGGTTTTTATACCTTCCGGTTCTTTTCATGGCATCTGTCATGAGTTTATTGTATAAAAAATCAATTTTTGGATCTCCGGGATAAGTGTAAAAAGGAGCATATTTCCTTTGTTTTTGTTCTCTGAAAAAAGATTTTTGAAGATTTTTTAAATGCTTTTCAATCGCTTCTTCAGCATATTTTTGCATTCTAGAATCTAGAGTTACATATATTTTTAGTCCATCTTTATAAAGATTATATTTTTTTCCTGTTTGGTTTTCATAATCATTTAAAACAGCATTAACTTCTTTTTTTAATGCATGTTTAAAATAAGCGGAATATCCTTCGCCAATTTCTTTTACCGGTCTGTAGTTAAGCTCAATAGGAGTTTCTTTAATCGAATTGAATTCTGCTTCAGTAATGTAACCTTGGTCCTTCATCAAGCCCAAGACAACATTTCTTCTTTTTTTAGCATTTTCAGGATTAATTTTAGGATTGTTTACTACCGGATTTTCTAACATAGCAACCAATGTGGCACTTTGTGATAGATCCAAATCTTTAACATTTTTATTAAAATATACCTTGGATGCGGTTGCAATACCATTAGCATTAAATAAAAAATCGAATTTATTTAAGTAAAGAGTTAAGATTTCATCTTTAGTATATAATTTTTCGAGTTGAACCGCGATTATAATTTCCTTTATTTTTTGGAAAGCTCGTTGAAATTTATTTTGCGATACCCCTTTGTAAGAAAAGTTACCCTCGTCATCATCTTTTTGCGTAAAAAGAAGTTTAGCTAACTGTTGGGTTATAGTACTACCACCCCCTCTTTTTCCACCATAAAAAACAGCCCTGAATAAAGCTTTTTTATCAACCCCTGAATGGTAAGGAAAACGTTCATCTTCCTTAGACATTAAAGCATAAATAAGGTATGGAGGTAAATCTTGATATTCTACCGGGATTCTTTTTTCTTTTTCAAACTTTTGAATTACAACACCATCTGTAGATATAATTTCAGAAGCAACAAATATATCCGGATTTTCCAAATCTCTAACATTGGGCATTTCTCCAAAAAAGCCATAAATTGTTAATAAAAAAAGCAAAGCAAATGATAAAATTCCGGCAAAAAATAATCCCCAAAACCATATAAAAAATTTTCTTATAAATTTTTTAGTGGAATTAGATTTATTTATTTTATTTATAGTATTGGTCTTATTCTTATTTTTATTTGTTAATGCCATAATATATATTCTATGGTAAGTTTATTCAATAGTTACTCCAAAGTCTACAATGCCTTTTAAAGTGTCTTTCCTCATTCCTTGAACAACGGAAAGAGTATAGTCCCCGTTTTTAGTAAATGAGAAATCTTTTTTATATTGAAAATAAATTTCTTTAATGGATCCCATGCCCGAACCAAGCCACTTTCCTGTTTTATCAGCTAATATATAATTTAAGGTATCGGTACTAATAACTTTTTTTCCTTCTTTTAATTTAATAAATAAATAGAGATTACTAAACTGATAATCCTCATTATTCCTTACTATAAAGTTTATATTTTTTTTGTCGGAAGCATTTTTAACGGTAAAATTAAAATTTAAAGTATCTTTTTTACTCCAAGAATTATTGATGCTTTTCATTTGTGAGTATTCATACTTATGATTACAATTTATGAAAAGAAGCGTTGAGCAAAGAGATATAAAAAGAAATTTTTTCATTTAAAATTGTTCTAAAAAATTATTTAGGTTTTTTAGGAATTCTTTTTTTGGGTTGATTAGAATTTGATTGAACGTTAGTATTAGCTTTAGCTTTTGGTTTAGGCTTTTCAGTTGTATTTTTTGAATTGGTTCGCTGTTGATTTTTATTTTTGGATTTCCGTTTAGTATTTGATTTCGATCTTTTTTCAAATCGATTCAAATTATTTTCTTCAATTAAATCAACTTTTAAATCTTCTTTTTCCTGAAGTTCATCTAATGGTTTAATAGTTACCCCTTTTTTATTAAGTTCAACTAATTTTTTAACTTCATAAATATTTACAGGATACCAAGAAATAGAATTATCAGTATAAGTAAACCACATTTGATTTCTAAATACATCCACTTTAATGCAATATGCTTTTCCCTTTTCAGTTTCTAATACAGTTTGGCTGGAAGGAAAATCAGCTAAGGCATCCACATAGGTATCTAACTCAAAATTAAGACAACATTTCAATTTACCACATTGTCCGGCTAATTTTTGCGGATTGATGGATAATTGTTGATATCTTGCCGCCGCAGTGTTAACAGATCTGAAATCTGTCAGCCAAGTAGAGCAACATAACTCTCGCCCACAGGATCCAATTCCTCCCACTTTGGCACTTTCCTGCCTGTAACCAATTTGCCGCATATCAATTTTTGAGCGAAAGGCCATAGCATATTCCTTTATCAACTGTCTAAAATCTACTCTGCCTTCTGCCGTATAATATAAGGTAACTTTTGACCCATCCCCTTGGAATTCTACATCACAAATTTTCATTTGAAGTCCCAAACTCCTGGCAATTTGTCTCGCATCAAGCATAACCGAGTGCTCTTTGTTTTTATAGTTTTGCCAAATTTCAATATCTTTTTGAGATGCTTTCCTATAAACTTTAAACAGTTCATCAATTTTAGCCTTTTTTTTCCTCATTTGGATTTTGACTAACTCTCCGGTTAAAGATACAATCCCTACATCATGTCCTGAATTAGCTTCCACAGCAACTATGTCACCAATTGATAGAGGTAAATGAGAATCATTTAGGTAAAAATCTTTTCTATCGTCTTTAAATCGTACTTCAATATATTGGGGTTGATTTTTTTGAGTAGGGGGGTGTATGTCGGATAACCAATTGAATACAGAAAGTTTACTGTTGCAATTTCCAGTTCCACAAGCTCCATTATTTTTACATCCTTTAGGTAGTTCTCCCGAACTACAAGAACTGCATGTTTCCATATTTTGATATTAATCTAATTCACAAAGATAGATATTTTTAAAGTTATAAGTCTTAAAAATATTTTTTACAATTACCTTTCTTGAGAAAGGTATCTAGTCGTTATATTCCATTATTTAATATAAAAGGCTTACTTTTGAAGAAAATTTACAGAAATATTTAAAAATATAGTGGAAACATCTAAAAAAGTAGATTATTCAAAATTAAATCCTCATATCCCTAAGGAAGCAATAGCTTATATTGAAAAATGGTTGGAACCATATTGGTTTCATTTGGTTATAAAAAAACCACGATCAACTAAATTAGGAGATTATAGAGTTCCACAAGAAGGTAATCCTCATATAATAACAGTAAATTCGGGTATGTTGAAATCGTTATGTTTTTTAACTTTAACCCATGAAATAGCGCATTTAAGAGCTTTTGATTTGTATTCCAGAAGAATTCAACCTCATGGTAAAGAGTGGAAAAAAACATTTTCTGAAATGATTTCTGAAAGTATTGATGTATATGAAGAAGAATTAAAAGTGATATTGAAAGTTTTTATGCTGAATCCCAAAGCAAGTTTTTATGCAGATAAAAAATTATCTGAATATTTTATAAGAAAGCAAGATCCGAATGCGTTGTTATTGAAAGATTTACATGTAAATGCTTTATTTAAAATTAATAATAAATTTTTTTATAAATTAAAGAAATCAAAAACTCGCTATATTTGCATTGAAAAAAATACAGGTAAAAGATATTTGATTGCGGAGAATGCTCCGGTTACTGAAATAAATGTTTTATGACAAAGAATAAGAATTATTATTGTGTAATTATGGCCGGGGGTATAGGTAGTCGTTTTTGGCCAATAAGTACCACAAAATTCCCAAAGCAGTTTCATGATATTTTAGGTACAGGGAAAACGTTAATTCAGCAAACATTTGAAAGATTAAGTAAGATTATCTCAAAAGAAAATATTTTTGTTATCACCAACCAAGAATACGTTGATCTTACATTGAGTCAATTACCCGATATTTCAAAAAACCAAATTATTGGCGAACCCAAAATGATGAATACAGCTGCCTGTAACATTTATATGGCAGAAAAAATCCATAAATTAAATCCGGATGCAAGTATTATCGTTGCTCCTTCAGATCACTTAATTATCAATGAAAATCAATTTGTTATTAATGTATTAAACGCTTTAAAACACGCTAGTCAAGATAATATATTGGTAACTTTAGGAATTGCTCCTACAAGACCAGACACCGGATACGGATATATTGAGTACGTTAAAGAAGCCAAAGAGGGACTTTACCAAGTGAAATCCTTTAAAGAAAAACCGAATCTTGAAACGGCTAAAGAGTTCTTAAAAAGTAAGAATTTTTTATGGAATTCAGGCATTTTTATCTGGTCAAGCCGAAGTATTCTAAGTTCTTATCAAAAATATCTTCCGGATATGTATCGATCTTTTGAATCTATAATCCCAGAATATAATACAGATAAAGAACCGGAGGCTGTAGAAAAAATTTATTCTAAAATTGAAAAAATTTCAATTGATTATGGCATTTTAGAGAAATCTGATAATGTTTGGGTAATTCCTTCTACTTTCGGATGGAGTGATTTAGGTACATGGAGTGCATTATATGAGAACTTTAATAAAAACGAAGAAGGGAATGCAGTACACGGCAACAATATTTATACATACGATACCAGTAATACCATCATAAAAACAGACCTATCGAATAAAATATATATTATTGATGGACTAACAGATTTTATAATAGTGGATACTTCAGAAGCACTATTAGTATGTCCCCGAAATAATGACCAAAAAATTAAGGATTATTTAGAAAATATTAAAAAATTGGAAGAAAGTAAGAAATCTTCAAAAGAATAATATTTCTTAGTTTCTTACTTTTTATTATTTTGATGATATAGCATGGCTTCACGAGCCATTTTAAATATTTTTGAAGAGAATACGAAATCTAATAAAGCTTGATTATCAGAAGTTACGATAGAGTTTTTATCTCCTTCCCATTCTTTAACTCCGTTTTTTAGGTAAACTATATTTTCACCTATTTCAAGAACAGAATTCATATCGTGCGTATTTATAATAGTAGTTGTGTCGTATTCACGGGTTATTTCATGAATAAGTTTATCTATTATTTGAGAAGTCTGAGGGTCTAAACCTGAATTTGGCTCATCGCAAAATAAATATTTTGGATTATTAACAATAGCACGTGCAATAGCTACTCTTTTTTGCATTCCTCCGGAAATTTCAGATGGAAATTTCTTACGCGCATTTGTTAGATTTACTCGTTCTAATACTTGATCTACCCGTTCCCTCATATCTTTTTCAGATATATTTGCAAACATTTCAAGAGGAAATTTTACATTTTGTTCAACCGTCATGGAATCAAACAGGGCACTTCCTTGAAACACGGTTCCTATTTCGCTTCGTAAATTTTGCCTTTCAGATACAGATAATTTGGATGCATCTGTATTTTCGTATAGAATTTGTCCGGAAGTAGGTTCAAATAAGCCAAGAAGACATTTAAGAAAAACAGTTTTTCCGGAACCACTTTGTCCGATAATTAAATTTGTTTTTCCTTTTTTAAAAGTAGTAGTAATCCCTTTAAGGACTTCTACTCCATCAAATGATTTAGTAACGTTTATTGCTGAAATCATTGTTTAATCTAGTAAAAGTTGAGTTAACATTAAATTTGTGATGATGATAAGGACTGTTGTCCATACAACAGCTGAAGTACTATTACGCCCAACTTCCAATGAACCACCTTTTACGGTATAACCATAATAAGAAGGTACTGTTGCTATGATAAAGGCAAATACGATAGTTTTTATAAAACAATAGTAAATAAAGAAATCAGGTGAGGCCATTTGAAGTCCTTGAACATAATCTACCGGTGCCCAGCTTCCTGAAAAACTTCCCGCAAAATAACCTCCCATAATGCCCATCAAAAGGCTAATCATGATTAAGATTACATTAAAAAATAAAGAAGCAACCACTTTTGGAAGAATTAGATAGGATGGGCTGTTTACCCCCATGATTTCCAAAGCATCAATTTGCTCGGTTACTCTCATAGTACCGATGCTCGATGCAATAAAGGAACCCACTTTTCCGGCTAATACAACACTAATTATTGTAGGGCAAAATTCCAGTATAAGAACCACTTTGGTTGCATATCCCACATAATAATCAGGAATAGGGAAAGATGATGTCTTGAAATTATTATACATTTGAATGGCAACGACAGCACCCACAAAAAAAGAGGTGAAAGCAACCAAACCCACGGAATTAACTCCTAAATCATTTATTTCTCTAAGTAAATTTTTTCTGAAAATTTTTCTTTTTTGAGGTTTTTTAAAAACCCTTGCCATTAAGAAAGAATATGCTCCAATATTCGAAATCATCCCCATAATGGTGCGAAGTTACTATTTTTTTATTTTTAAAAAAAGAAAGATTATTTTTAAAGGAAACCGTTTTAATGGCAACAACTTTTCGCATGTGATCTTTGTTCCAATTTTAAAGCTTTATCTGAGGGAGATAATAGATGAATGCCCAAACCCAACCCTCTTAGTATGAATAAAATGCCTATTAAAACTATAAAGTAGGGAAATATTTTTAGAATCTTAAATCTAACTTTAGCTCCAATAAATTTACCGGTTAATGTTGTTATGAACATGAAAGGAAATGTCCCTAATCCAAAAACGGCCATAAATAGCATACCTTGAATAATTCCACCGGCAGCAATCGAAGAGGTTAAAGCCACATAAACTGCTCCACAAGGAAGAAATCCATTAAGTACTCCGGTAAGATATCGGGAAGTATTGTCTTTCCTTTGAAGAAATCTACCTAAAAATAGTTTAATTTTAATCATGAACTTATTTATCGGTCTGAAATTATCTCCTATTTCAGTGGTTTTTCCCGGCAATAATACCATAAGAATTAATAAAATACCGGCAAAGATAGATATGTATTTTTGATATCCGGCTATATTAAAGCTTTTACCCACAATTCCTAAAATGCCTCCTAATAAAGAATAAGTGGTTATTCTTCCCAATTGATATAAAATATTCTGTGTATAGAATTTAAATTTATTAGTTGCATCCAACCCGATGGAAAAAGCGATCGGACCGCACATGCCTATGCAATGAAATCCCCCCAATAATCCTAAACTAAGTGCTGTATATAAGTAAACAATATCTAATTCCATGTTAACGGTATTTCCATCTGATAGTTAGTTTTTTCTTTTTCCCAATATAATTTTAATGTATAATTTCCTTTTACTAAAACTTTAGCCGGTATTAAAATGGTATTAGTAGGAGATAAATCAAGTTCTTTCTTGTTAATATCTAAAGCTTGAGAATTGGCTCTGAAAAGTTTAAATTTTCCGGTGGTATTAGTATAATTAAATTCTTTTGGAAAGATTATTTTAATGCCGGATTCAGGTATTATTTCAATTTTAGGTTTTTCTTGTAATAAAGCAGCATGGTTAGTAGCATCAATCTCTTTTTGATAATTTATTTCTTCTTCATAATAATTATCTGTTACCAGGTCAAAAGTATTCTTTGAAAATTCTATGGTGAATATCAATGTACAAATAAATATAATAAAGCAGGCAAGTGCTAAAATAACCCCGTGCCCCCAAGTAAATTTAAATTTCATAATTAAAATCGGATTTTAGACGGACCAATAAAATTAGTTTTATACTCATCTACTTTTTTACCATTTTCGTCAAAGATACCAATAATTACTTCTTCTTTGGTTTTAATTAAATCAGACTGAGGAATTTTAATAGTGGCTGTACCTTTGAGAGTTTGTTTTGGTTGGATGATAAATTGTGTACCATATCCTACTAAAGTTATCCTAGCATGATTGGGTTTGATTATTTTTACGTTTAGTTTTTTCTTTTCTGTAGTTTTATTAGTAAAAATAAATTGATATTCATCAACAATAAATTGTTCTTCAATAGTAAACTGAGTACCTACAATCTTTAAAAATTTGGTTTCTACACTTGATCTAATGAACAATAATGATATACAAACCGATGTCAAAACCAATAAAGCAATAGTGTAGGCAATTAGTCTCGGAGTAAATTTGAAATCCGTTCTTTTTTCAATCATATTTTCCGAAGCGTACCTAATTAGACCTGTAGGCATTTTCATTCGGGTCATTACCATATCACAAGCATCAATACAAGCAGTACAGTTTACGCACTCTAATTGACTTCCGTTTCTTATATCAATACCCGTTGGACAAACTTCAACACATTGTTTACAATCTATACAATCTCCTTTTCCTAAAGCTTTTCTGTCTTCATTTTTCCTCCAACTTGCTCTCCCGGCAGTACCTTCTCCTCTCACGAAATCATAAGCAATATTTATCGTGTCTTTATCAATTAGTACCCCTTGAAGTCTTCCGTATGGACAAACAAAAGTACAGGCTTGTTCTCTGAACCAAGCGAATACAAAATAAAATAAAGTGGTAAATATGATATATACTATAAATACGGTGACATTTTTTGAAATACCTTCTTTAAAAATTTTTAGTATCTCATCGGTGCCTAAAACGTAGGAAAATAATACAGCACATATTAGTAAAGAAACAATTAAAAAGATGGACCATTTTAATATTCTCTTTTTAATTTTTTGGCCGTTCCATTCTTGTTTGTCGAGGCGAATTTGCATATTTCTGTCTCCATCGATAAGAAATTCAATTTTCCTGAAAACATGTTCCATAAATATAGTTTGTGGACATATCCAACCGCAAAAAATTCTCCCATATGTCACGGTAAATACAATGATGAAAACCGTAGTTGTCACTAAACCTATACCAAAAAGATAAAAATCGGATGGGGAAAAATAAGCTCCGAATATATAGAATTGCCTGTTTAATATATCAAATAGGAAAATAGGATTTCCATTGATTTTAACAAATGGGAATATAAACAAAATGATGAGAAGGAATGCACTGACTATATCTCTGTATTTTGTGAATTTGCCATGAGGCTTTCGGACATAAACCCATTTTCTTTCTCCTGATACGTCTGCAGTAGCAAGGTTCTCTCTGAATTCTTCCTTTTGTAGTTCAAGGTCAGGAATTTTTTTATCCTCCGTTTCCTGAGACATGGTGTTTTGTTTATTAGTTAATTATTAAGTTTGATATCTATAATTATACTTTATTTCTTTAAATTATACATTTATAAAAAAGAGTAAAATTATATTTAAAAACAAAAGTCTGTTAATCTTCAATTGAAACTAAACAGACTTTTATATAATTTTTATTTTACTTCTCTGAGTTTGATGAGTTTTGCGTAGTTGCAGCCGGGGGGGGTGTTTCAGTTGGTGTTGCAGCTGTACCGGATCCCCCTTTATATGCTTTGGACCAAGGGGCTAAATTACCCTGTGGTTCTTTGGCAGTTTTATCAACTGAACGGCCTTCAGAATCTTTAGGAGAATTTTTATTAAGTTGGTACAAGTAACTTGCCACTTTAACAATATCATTTCCTTTTATTTCTCCGGTCGCTCCGAACGCTCTCATGGTAGGATTATTTTTACTACCGTTCCATACTGTATAAAAAATATTTTTAAATTCAGAGTCTTCTTTTGCGTTATTGTATTCTTCTTGAATATTAATCCAATAATCATCCGTTTGGTTAGGTCCGGAAAGTCCTTTAGCTCCCTCGCCATGACAAGTTTTACAAATTTGTTCATAAATTACCTTTCCATCTGCTACTGCATCCGGATTAAATTGAGCAGTTTCTATAGTGGCTTGAGGAGCTATCTTTTCATATTCGGCAATTTCAGCCATCTGAGTTTTATATTCTTCTTCATATTCAACATCCGGATGCGCAAAACTTGTAAATGCATAGGAAAAAAGATATACAACACCGTAAGTAATAGTTACGGCAAATAAACCTATATACCATCTAGGCAATTGATTATCCAATTCTTTTATATTGTCATACCCATGATCTATTAATTTAATCTCACCGGTTTCTTCTGCTTTGCTTTGTTTGAATGCGTCTCTCCAAAGTCGAGTTAAATAAGGGGTTTTTAAAAGTTCTAAATAGTCCTTTTTTTCACTTTCAGAAAGTAACTTAAATTTTTCAGCATCTATTAAAGCATTTAAAGAATTGTTAATAAGTAATAACACAAATGAAATGGCAATAGTGGCTAAAAATATAGGATTTGTGATGAAATCAAAGTTTTGCAAGAACATGTAAAATGCACCGGTAATTAAAAATACCGATAAGATAGCATTTATGACAAAGGGTGTTCTAGGTTTCATATGATCATTTAGTATTTATATTATTAGTTCTTTTTTCATTATCTTCTAAGGGTAGATTGCTCATATAATTATAGTAATTTTTTGGTTTGTTCATTACCATAAAAGTTACTCCAAGAAAAAATAAGACAAAAAGCAGAAGAGCTAAGCTTTGATAAATTATGGCATTATCTACTCCTGCAATTATTTTATTATAAAATTTGAGCATTTTTCTAATTATTTGCCGTTTCTAACTGTGTTTTTTTGATATCAACACCAAGTCTTTGTAAATAAGCAATTATAGCTACAATTTCCCTTTTTTCCAATGGAACAAAGTTAGCACCCTCAGCCTTTGCAGAGGCATCAAAACCAGCCTTATAGTCGGGTCTGTCTGTAAATATACTGGCTGCAATTTCTTTTGCTTGAGCCTCCATATTAGATTTATAATTGTCAATATCCTTTTGTTCGTAGGGAACATTGAACCAATTTTTCATTAATTCTAACTTTTCTTTAGTTTTGGAGACATTTAATTCGTTATAAATTAACCACGGATATCTGGGCATAATGGATCCTGGAGAAGTTTCTCTAGGGTCGAATAAGTGAGTAAAATGCCATGAATCCGGATTTTTTCCTCCTTCTCTGTGTAAATCAGGTCCGGTTCTTTTAGATCCCCAAAGGAAAGGTCTATCGTATACGTACTCTCCTGCTTTAGAATATTCTCCGTATCGAACTACTTCATCTCTAAAAGGACGTATCATTTGGGAATGACAGGCATTACAACCCTCACGGATGTATAAGTCTCTTCCTTCCAATTCTAAAGGGGTATAGGGTTTTACACTTGTTATTTGAGGTATATTGGATTTAACGAATATGGTTGGTAAAATTTCCACGGCTCCCCCAACTGCCAAAGCAATTATTGCTAAAACAGAGAAGAATAGAGGCATTCTTTCTAACCAGGAATGCGTTTTTTCATTCGGGCCTTTTGCCGGAGAAACATGTAAAGCAGGGGCTTCTGCCTCTTCGTTAGCTTCAAATGTACCTTTTCTAACAGTTGCAATAATGTTTATAACTAATAATATAGCTCCTGAAAGATAAAGTACCCCTCCAATAAATCTAAATATAAAGAAATATCTTAGCGATGTAACGGTTTCAAGGAAATTCTTTGTAACAAGAGTTCCATCCGGATTAAATTGTTTCCACATTAAGCCTTGAGTAAAACCACTCATGTACATAGGGATAACATATAAGATGATTCCCATAGTTCCTAACCAAAAATGCCAGTTGGCTAATTTTACAGAATATAGATTGGTTTTAAATATTCTTGGAATGATATAATAAATAACTCCAAAAATGATGAAACCGTTCCATCCTAAAGCTCCTAAATGCACGTGTCCTATAACCCAATCGGTAAAATGTCCGATTTTGTTTAATGTTTTAGTAGCCAATAAAGGACCTTCAAAAGTAGCCATACCGTAGCAAGTAACTGCCACAACAAACATTTTAAGAATAGGATCTTCTCGTACTTTGTCCCATGCACCTCGTAAGGTTAATAACCCGTTAAGCATACCTCCCCAAGAAGGTGCTATTAACATGATGGAAAATGCGGTTCCCAGCATTTGTGCCCATGCAGGTAAAGAGGTATATAGTAGGTGGTGAGGACCGGCCCACATGTAGACAAATATTAAGGACCAAAAGTGTATAATAGATAATTTGTAAGAAAAAACCGGTCTATTGGCAGCTTTAGGTAAATAATAATACATTAATCCTAAGATAGGAGTAGTCAAGAAGAATGCTACTGCATTGTGGCCGAACCACCATTGTACCATGGCATCTTGAACTCCTGAATATATAGAGTAACTTTTTGCTCGTAAAATATTTGAATCTAACGGGATTGCCAAGTTATTAAATACCCACAACAGGGTAATTCCACCCCAAGTAGCTATAAAAAACCAAATGGCAACATACATATGACTGATTCTTCTTTTGGCAATGGTGATAAACATGTTCAATCCGAATAATATCCAGATTATGGCTACCATAATATCAATCGGCCATTCATGCTCTGCATATTCTTTGGATGTATTGATTCCCATTAAGAAGGTAATTACTACAGAAACGATAATTAATTGCCATCCCCAAAAATGAATCCAACTTAACAGATCATTGGTTCGAGATTTTAATAATCGCTGGGTAGCATAATAAAACCCTGTAAAAAATCCATTACCTACAAACGCATAAATAACGGCACTGGTGTGAAGCATTCTCAATCTTCCATATCCCAAAAAGCCTTGAGATCTGGCTAAATCGGCTCCTTCAGTACCAAAGAAAAATTCAGGTAATGTCGGTATGAATAATAATGAGGCTACAGTAAGTCCGACTATAAAACCAACAATACCCCAAAGTATAGTGGCATAGGCAAACGCTTTTGTAATTTTATTATCATATGAAAATTTTTGTGTTTCCATTGGTGTTATGTAGTTACTTTATTATTTTTCTTTCTTATCGTTTTTGGATTCTTTTGAATTGCCATCATTGGAATCAAATAAAATTCTTACCGCAGGTGATTCATCATCATCAAATTGTCCTTTCTTGATTCCATAGATAAAAAGGATCAAAAATATAACAGCTAATGAAACACTGCATAATATCATTAAATATAATATTTCCATACTGACTGAACAAAAATACATTTTATTTGATATGAATGATAATGATTTGTAACATATTTTTACATTGCATCTTTAATTTAGAATATTTCTAAATTGAGGTATAAATCGAGTTATTTAATGGATTTTCAAATAAAAAAATTACCTTATCTTTTTTTAAATGTTTCATATCCAATAACTTTACTTACCACGGTGGTGAAAAGTACTACTGAAATGGAACTTACAGGCATAAGTATGGCTGCTACTAAGGGGGAAAGCCTGTTAGAAACAGCAAAACTTAATCCGATTATATTATAGCAAAAACTAATAATGAAACAAATGGAAACTATAACTAAGGCTTTTTTTGATAATTTTAAATATTTAGGTAGATAAGCAAAATTGTTTCCGTCTAATATGGCATCTGACGAAGGAGTGAAACTGTTTATATCATCTGATATGGCAATACCCACATTAGATTGTTTTAAGGCTCCTGCATCATTGAGTCCGTCGCCAAGCATTAAAACTGTATGCCCTTGATCTTGTAAATTTTTAATATAATCGAGCTTATCTTGAGGAGACTGATTAAATTTAATAACCGTGTCTGTGGAAAATATTTTTTCTAAATTATGCTTTTCGGAATTATTATCTCCACTTAATAATGATATTTTATAATGGTTAAGTGATCTGATAATTTCTTTTAAATCTTTTCTGTATTGGTTTTTAATTTTATATAACCCTTTGTATACGCCATTGATGGAAATATAAACTGAAGTTTCAGAATTAATATTTTTTTTATTTCCTACAAAGTCGCATGAGCCTATTTTGTATTCTATACCCTTAATGAACCCTTTTATTCCTTTACCTAATATTTCTTCGTAGTCCTTAATAGGTATATGATCAATGGGCATGGAAATAGATTCATAAAGCGATCTGCTTAAAGGATGATTGGAATTTTGAAGTATAGCTTTTAAGTTTTTTAACTCTTCAATAGTAAGTTTTTCTCCTTCATAACTAATTTTGTTGACTTTATTAATTGTCAAAGTGCCGGTTTTATCAAAAACTATATGGTCTATTTTTGCCAGTTTTTCAATTGTGAGAGCATCTTTTACGTAAAATTTTTCTTTACCGAAAATTCTCATGATATTTCCAATGGTAAAAGGTGCGGAAAGAGCTAATGCACAAGGACAGGCAACAATCAATATAGCCGTGATTACTTGGTACATTTGCGAAGTGTTTTTTTCAATGAAATACCAGTATAATCCGCTTATAATTGTGATGATCAGTATTACCATCACAAAATATTTACTTATATTATTGGTGATTGAATCAATAGTTGAAGTATCTTTTTTAAATGCTTCATTATTCCATAGTCGGGTAAGATAGCTTTGATTAACTTCTTTAATGATCTCGAGTTCTATAGTAGTGCCGGATTGTTTTCCTCCGGCAAATATTTTTTCTCCTGTCTTCTTTTCTATTAGTTTGGATTCTCCGGTAATAAAGCTGTTATCAATAAAAGCATCTCCATGAATAAGAATAGAATCGGCAGGAATAATTTCTTGATTGCGTATTAGTATTCTGTCACCAATTTTTAAATTTGAGATCAGAACATTTTCATGAGTTTTATTGGAAGTAATTTTAGTTACGGCTATGGGATAAAAGGATTTGTAATCCCTATCAAAAGCTAAAGTTTTATAAGTTCTTTGCTGAAAATACTTACCTAAAAGCATAAAAAATAAAAGTCCGCTTAGAGAATCGAAATAACCGTTACTCATTCCCGTATACGCTTCAAAGCAACTACGGAAAAATAAGGCAAATATACCGATAACAATGGGCAAATCAATATTTAATACTCCGTGTTTTAGAGCTCCCCATGCAGATTTATAATAATCTGAAGCGCAATAAAAAACTACGGGTAATGAGAAAAGGAACATAAGGATTCTGAAAAAATAACTGTATTGTTGAAGCCAAGGGTCTTTTTCAGTTTCGAGAAATTCCGGAAAGGCAAAAAGCATAATGTTTCCGAAAGCAAATCCGGCTATCCCTATTTTTACAAGTAGGGTGTGATCTACTTTTTCAGGTTTTTTTTCAGTAGTTTCAAAATTAATGACCGGCTTATAGCCTAAATCTGTTAGAAAATTAGCTAATTCACTTAATTTATAGAATTCATTTTTGTAGGCAATTTGTACCGTTTTAGAAGAAAAATTTACAGTAGAATATGTAATATTAGTATTAATATTTTTTAAACTTTCCAATAACCAAATACAAGCACTGCAATGAATAACGGGTATTTTAAAAGTTATAAGAGTTAATCCCCCTTCCGAATAATCAATAATTTTATCAAAGATTTGAGGGGTGTCTAAAAATTCAAAATAATTTTGCCCCTTTTCAGGTTTTATTCCGGCTTTGGAGTTTAAACTATAGTAATTTTCCAATTTATTTTGATTTAAAATTTCGTATACAGATTTACATCCGTTACAGCAAAATAATTTATTATCAAAATCAATTGGAGTTTCCTCAATGATCTGTCCGCAATGATAACAATGCTCACTCATATATTTGTATTATCACTAAACCTGCAAAGTTATATCCTTTTATTTAAAATTAAAGTATTATTTTTGTCCGTAAATTATTAAAAATATGAGTAATATCATGCCTAAAAATTCAGTAGATTTAATAATATCAGAATTAAAAAATAAGGATGTTTTAAGCCAATTTACAAAAGAAGAACATAGCATATTGGATAAAGAAATGAAGGAGATTCGTTTTGAAAGAGGTCAAGAAATTATACATGAAGGTTATAAACCTACCGGAATATTTGGAGTTATAAGCGGTACGGGTAAAATTAACAGAAAAGGATATAATGGTAAAGATCAAATACTGCGTTTAGTAAAAAAAGGAGAAATTGTAGGATACCGATCTTTATTAGGGGGAGAAAGTTTTAGTGCTTCTTGTACCGTTCTTGAAGATATTACTGCAGTATATATCCCTGAAATTATTTTTCATCGACTGTTAGAAATAAGTTCCAGAGTTTCTTTTGATGTATTAAAAAAAATATCCCAAGACTTAGGAGAAGCAGGAAAAACCATCACTTGGTTAGCTCAAAATACGGTGAGAGAAAGATTGGCTGCCGTTTTACTTCTTTTAGAGAAAAAACTTGATGTTGATCATGAAGGCTTCATTAAAATTACTCTTACTCGTGAAGAAATGGCAAATTTAATCGGTACAGCAACAGAAAGTGCGATACGATTAATTTCTGAATTTAAAAATGATGAGCTTATAGAAGTGGAGGGAAGAAGAATAAAAATTCTTAATCATCAAAAATTATCCCGACTAGGGCATGTTATGTCATAAAATTTATTAATTTTAAATTTAAGCGTTGAGCTCGCTGAGTTCCAGCCATCTAGATTCTTTGTAATCTAAACTTTGAATAAGATTTTCCAGCTTATTGCTAATTTCTTGTATTTCATCAAAACTTAAACTCGAAGAGGATAATTGTTCAGTTAATTTATTTTTTTCTTCTTCTAATTGAGGAATTTCTTTTTCTAGCATTTCTAATTCTCTTTTTTCCTTGAAAGAAAGTTTAGGAGATTTGTTCCCGTTAGTTGGATTACTATTTTTTATTTCCTTTTTAGAAACGTCTTTGATGATTTCATTTTCTTTTTCCTTTGATTTTAAATAAAAATCTGTATAATTACCTATAAACCAGGAAATTTTGCCGTTGCCTTCAAAAATCATCAATTCATCAACCACTTTGTCCATAAAGTATCGGTCATGGCTTACGATCAAAACACAGCCTTGATATTCATTTAAAAAATTTTCAAGAACAGTTAAAGTTGGTAAATCTAAGTCATTTGTAGGCTCATCAAGTATTAAAAAATTGGGATTGCTAAATAAAATAGATAGCAATTGTAATCTCTTTTTCTCTCCGCCGCTTAATTTAGATATATAAGTATATTGGGATTCCGGTGTAAAAAGAAACATTTCTAAGAATTGACCGGCAGTAATTTGTTTTCCATTGGATAGAGGGAAATAATCTGCTATTTCTTTTACAAAATCAATAACTCGTTGATCTTCTTTGTATGCGAGGCCTTCCTGTTTAAAATGCCCTATTTGTAAAGTTTCGCCCCATTCAATAGTTCCGGAATCAAATTCTTCCTTTCTTTCAAGTATCTTCAAAAAAGTTGTTTTACCCACTCCATTTTTACCGATGATCCCGATTTTTGATCCTCTGGCAAAAGTATGGGAAAAATCGTCTAAGATTATTTTATTTCCAAAATGTTTGGAAACATGTTCTAATTCAATGATTTTTTTTCCCAAACGAGTCATTTGCATGTCCAATTGAACTTGAGCATCAGAAATACTTTTTTTAGCAAGTTCTTCCGTTTTATAAAAACTTTCAATTCTGCTTTTTGACTTGGATGTTCTAGCCTGAGGCTGCCTGCGCATCCATTCCAGCTCTTTTCGATATAAATTTTTAGCTTTATCGGTTTGAGCTATTTGATTTTCAATTCTTAGAGATTTGTTGGTTACATAGGTCT
The DNA here is from genome assembly GCF_009827705.1 of Apibacter sp. B3935. Lineage (NCBI taxonomy): Bacteria > Pseudomonadati > Bacteroidota > Flavobacteriia > Flavobacteriales > Weeksellaceae > Apibacter > Apibacter sp. B3935. The sequence goes on along the minus strand of NZ_WINL01000002.1, from coordinate 557,769 downwards.
CATAATCGCCATTATGCGAATATAAGGTTCCGTCTTCCATTTCTAAGATCCGAGTGCAAATAGCATCTAAAAAATATCGATCATGAGTAACTAAAATAAGGGTTTTATTTTCTTTGTTAAGGAAAAATTCCAACCATTCTACCATTTCAATATCTAAATGATTAGTTGGTTCATCCAGAATTAATAATACAGTGCCTTTTTCAAAGCTTATATCGATCAAGAATTTGGCAAGAGAAATTCTTTTTTGTTGTCCACCCGATAAATTTTTTATCTTTTGATCAAGGAAATCAATTTTTAATTTATTGATAATTTCTTGAATTACAGGTTCTACTTTCCATCCGTCCCATTGATCCATTTTTTCTATTAATCCTAATAATTCAGGATTGGAAGGATCATTTTGGACCATGGTATCGTATTGATGAACAATATCCAATACAGGGTTAGAATGGGTAAATATATAATCTTCAGCAGTCAAATCATCATTAAATAGTTCAGATTGTTCAAACATAACTACTTTTATGTCTTTATTGAGCGTAACCGATCCGGAATCGGCAGATTCTAATCCGGACAGGATTTTTAATAAGGTACTTTTTCCACTACCGTTTTTAGCGACTAAAGCAATTTGATCTCCTTCATTTATATGAAAAGAGACATTGGAAAATAAAGTTCTTATGCCAAAAGACTTACTGATGTTTTCAACTGAAAGATAATTCATAGGGTATATATAGAAAAGCAAAAATACGCTTTCTATATTATTTTATAAAAAGTCAATTTGGGTATTAGTTTGATGATTTATATAATATCATATGACAAACCAGCAAAATAGTTAGAAAAACATTGAGTATAACTCCTACAGAAGCATCAATATTTTTAAAATCTTTAATACGGGCATAAATACTAAGCAGGAGACAGAATAATTCAACACCAACCATAGTATAGTTTAGCCAGGAAGGTACAAAACAATATAAATTGCCAAGCAAGAAAGCTATTAGATTTAAAATAACTATTCCTGCTAAAAACACGAAAATACTGACGTTATTCATAATTTATTAAAATTAAATTTAAAAAATGCTTATTATGTATAAGATGTTTTCTTTAATTTCTAAATGATATATTTAAGTAAAAGAAATTAATAGTGTTACATTTTTAATAATCTAATTTTATTCCAAGATTTAAACAATCAAACAAAAAATATTAAATATTCGATGTTTAAGAAATAGAGGTAATATGTTATTGTGCAAATTAATTAATGTAAGCTTATTACTAGGTTAAAAAACTATATGTTCAAGAAAAGTTTGTATTATAAAATTTTTTTATATAAAAAAATTAAAATTTATAATGTAAATAATATATTATCTATAATTATAATTTATAACTAGTTATGAATTTTTTTTTGTCCAAATGTTTATATTTGTTGAAAAGTTATTTATATGAAAAAATTACTATTTATTGCTTGTTGCTCTTTATCTACGTTTTTATATTCACAAACAGAATTAAACCAATCTCAAATTAATTACATAAATTCTTTAAGGGAATTAGATAAAGAAGGGGTTAAAAAGTTTTCCGACAGCATAGCTAATACTTCCAAAACTAAATATAAATTTCTACAAGTTAGTAATAATACAATGCTAAAATCTCATTACATATTACGATATATTCCGGCAGAAACAGAAGATAAAGAAAAATATATAGATAGGAGATGTGAACAATGTATAAATGTAATTTTTGTTAAATATTTTAAAGGAGCAAACCCATCATTAGAGATTAAAGGTGAAGAATTTTATTTTTTTGATAAGATAGAGGCTAAATTCTTAGATTTATTTCCAATTTGGAAGTTAGTTTTTAAACCTGATGCAGACGCAATAAAATTAACAGAGGGGCATAAATCTTACTCAGACACAGTAATTAAAATTAATGATACAAAATATACATTTCAAAATTATAAATCAGATTCTCCTATTTGGGAATTAAAAGCGTGGTAATATACATTTTTGTATATTTAGTTCAAATTCAGAAATTTTGTTATATGTATACTATATCTCAAAGAAATACAAAACTTCGTTACAAAGCAATAAAAGATGAATATCGTTTACAGATAAATTTTTATAAATATTAATTATATACGGAACGTAAATTCATTTTAATTCGTTCAATTGTAATTTTTTATAAATATTTTTCTAATTAGTTTAGTTAAAATACTTCTCAATAATTTTTTATATAAATTCTTAAGGAATATGTCTCATTAAAAAACAAAAAATCCACAATCTTTTCTTATTGAATTAATTATGGATTTTTGAAGTGGTACCTCTTGGAATCGAACCAAGGACACAAGGATTTTCAGTCCTTTGCTCTACCAACTGAGCTAAGGTACCCTCGTTTGGGATTGCAAATATAGGGCATATTTTTAAATCACAAAATATTTTTTTAAAAAAAATGAATTTTTTTTAGACTATAAAATTTGACTAAGAATTTTTACTTATAATTATTTTTATAATCGGTACATTATTAACATATTTGTACTTTGTATATAAAACACACTGAATGAAAATTAGATTTTTCTCCATAATATCATCATTTATCATATTTCTGAATGCAGCTTATGCTCAGCAAACTTCTACCTCTCCTTATTCTTCATTTGGCTTAGGAGAAAGTAAAACCAATTCCGATATAGTAATTTCTTCTATGGGAGGATTGGGAACCTCATATATTTCAGATTTTACCAACGAAGCTAATTTTGTAAATCCGGCAGCGAATAGAAACTTGCGATATACCAGTTATAATATAGTGATCAATACCGATTATACCAATGCTAAAACTTCAAACGTAAGCAGTGATCGATCTACTACTTATTTAGCTAATTTATCATTAGCCTTTCCAATCGGAACTAAGTCCAGAGTAGGAGTAAATTTACAACCCTACACCAACATAGGATATGATATAAATACAGATAATTCAGATGTTGTAAATCAAAAATCATTATTTAAGGGAAGGGGAGGACTTAATGCTTTTAGTGGTATGTATTCATATAATATATCCAATGAATTTTCCTTAGGAGCTAAAATTGGGTATGTTTGGGGCGATTTGAAAAAAGATCAAGAAACATCTTTACAGAATGCTAATTTGATTTCCGGTATATTTAATAAGCAAGAATATGGTTTTTTCGATTATACTTTAGGAGTAGCCTATCGAAAAAAATTAACTAATAATCATTTACTTAAAATTGGAGCAACTTATAATATAGGGCATACCATAGATGCTGATGTAAATTATTTGTATTCAACCTATTATTATAACAATAATAATGAAAAAGTTTCAATGGATACCTTAAACTATGTTAAGGGAACGCATGATGCAAAATTACCTTCATCATACTCAATAGGAGTAGCCTATGGAAAAGAGCATAAATGGTCATTAGGAGCAGATTTTAAATTTACAGATCAATTTAAACTAAAGATACCGGAAGATAATTTTGATTACAAAAATAAGTATCGCGTAGCTGTAGGAGGCTGGTATTTGCCTAATATAAACGGTTTCAGATCTTATTTTGAAAAAATTATTTATCGATATGGGCTGTATTATGAAAATACAGGGCTTAATGTGAACAATAAAACCATTGACCAATATGGGGTAACCGCCGGTCTAGGCCTGCCTTTGGGTAAATCCGGTAAACATGATCCTTCCATGCTAAATTTAGGAATTGAACTAGGACAAAGAGGTTCAAAATCAAACGGTTTAATCAAAGAGAACTTCGTAAATTTTAAAGTTGGATTTAATTTTGATGATCTTTGGTTTAGAAAGAGACAGTACGATTAAAATTTATAACTATCATTTTTTATCCATGGAAAGATGGTGACTATAAAAAAAATAAAAATCTATTTATATCTTATTTTTTTTGCGATTATTTCCATTTCATGTTCCGATGAAAAAGGGGATAATTTAGGAGAAAAAAAAACCAACTTTGCTTCCAGGAGAATCTATAATGCTAATATAACTTTAACTGATTCAGTGTATGCAATTATTAGATTAAGGACTCCACTTATGGAAGAATATGAATTTGTAGAAACACCATATACAGTTTTTCCTAAAGGTTTAGACATGGATTTCTACCAAAAAGGTAAAGATCCCGGGCATTTGAAAGCAGATTATGCCAAGATAATTGAAAATGCAGGATGGTATGAAGCAAGGAAAAATGTAGTTATTATTAATTCGGATAAAGATACATTAAAAACCAATCAAATTTTTTGGAATAAGAAAGAAAGAAAAATTTTTTCAAACGATACCGTTAAAATCTACAGGGCAGACGGGGTAACTACGAATATTTCTATTCATGGAATCGAATCTTCAGAAGACTTTAAGAATTTTAAACTGAAAAAAAACACAGGTACTTTGCCCTATGCAAATGATTTAAAAACAGATAGCAAATAAATTTTATTTTGAATAAAAATAATATAAATGTTATTTACAAATAAAATATGAAATTATTAAATAAAGATGTATATTAGTAGCTTCAAAATTTATATTTTTAATAAAAATAGCGAACAATGAAAAAAAAGTATACTGTTTTTCTTTTAATACTTACGCTTTCTGTTTATGCTCAAGAAGGAAAAGTAAAAGAAACTTCTGAAAAAGGAGTTTATTTTGAACAGAATGGGGAAATGATTTTAGTTTATAGGGGATCAAAGGAAGGTAAAGCTAATAGTGGCTATACATTCACTTATGGAAAAGATGGAACATTAGAAGTAAAAGGAAAAGCATCTGCTCCTACATTTAAATCACCCAATGATGTGGTAATAGTTCAAGATGCTGCAGGAAATCGATATTGGAAATTGATTGATGGAACTATTGTAAAAACAGAATTAGCGGGAGAAGTATCAAAATCTGCGGCTGCTAAGGAAGTTTCTGTAATCAGAAAAGAAGAAAATAATGCAGTAGTAAATGAAGTTCCGGTTGAAACAGTAATTAAAGAAGTTCCTATAGAAGTTGTTGAAGAAAAAGTAATTGAAACGCCGGAAACAGTAAATGCTTTACCGGAAAAAGAAATAGAAATAGAAATTGAAGAGGCAGACATAGCTGAAGAAAAACCTGAAGAGGAAACACTAATACCGGAAGCTCAATTTATAAATGAACAAGATTCAGATGATGTATCTGAGACTGAACAAGCAGAGTCAATCGCTATTCCTACTCCATCTGCAACAGAAGAAGTTGAAACAGTACCTAGTGCTTCTAGCATAGTTATAGATGAAAATGAATCAAAAAATGTAGAAGAAATTTCAACCCCAACTCCACAAATTGAAGAAGCAGAAACAGTAGAAATCGAATCTATTCCTAGTCAGGAAGCTAATTCAGAAGTTTCAGTACCATCAGAAGAAAAAATTATTTTAGAAGAAGATGCCCCGGAGGAAGATAAAACTATAATTTCTACTATAGGAGATGATGGAATTGAAGAAATTCAAGTGATAGATGGAGAAGTAGGAGATGTGTCTAATATGTTTGAAAAAAATTATGAGGACATGTCTAGAAAGGAAAAGAAATTATATAAAAAGAATGAAAAAAAATTAATGAAGCAATTAGAAAAAGAACTTAAAAATTAATAGATATAAAATTTAATATAAAAAATGAACCTATTCGGTCTACCACTGAATAGGTTCAATTTTTTTTGAGGTTAAATATTCATTAGTAAGACTAAAAGGTCTTGAACCGAAAAAGCCTCTATGTGCGGATAAAGGAGAGGGGTGTACCGATTTAATTATGAAATGTTTTCGAGTATCTATTAAATTAATTTTCTGTTGTGCATAGCTTCCCCATAAAATAAATACAACATGTTCTTTTTCTTCAGATATTTTATGAATTACAGAATCCGTAAACGTTTCCCATCCTTTTTTTTGGTGAGAACCCGCTTGATGCGCTCGTACCGTTAAAGTAGCATTGAGCAAAAAAACACCCTGTTTTGCCCACGGAGTTAAATCCCCCGACTTTAATTCAATTCCGGTATCATTTTTTAATTCAATAATAATATTCCTTAAAGAAGGCGGATATACTATTCCATTGGGAACGGAAAAACATAATCCCATAGCTTGTCCTTCTCCATGATATGGATCTTGACCCAGTAAAACCACTTTTACTTGATCAAAGGGAGTCAGTTCAAAAGCCTTAAAAATATTTTTACCTTTTGGATAGCAAGTATGTTCTTTATATTCTTGCTTAACAAAATTTATTAAAGATGAAAAATAAGGCTTTTCAAATTCAGGCTTTAATAAATTTTTCCATGATTCTTCAATATTTATATTCATTCAGTAAAGGTAAAAATAAATATAAAAATAGTTGGAAATAAGACAAATATTAAGCCGAATAGGTGTTGAAATTTAATGCTTTAATTTTATTTTCTGAAATTAGATCTTGTAAGCATTCATGAATTTTTTCAAAAGAAACATTCCTAAATTCGGCATAAATATCCTCTCTGCTTCTAGGCTGTTCTTTTATATAAGATAAAATATCTTTCAGATAAGATTGTTCATCTAATTTGGATTTACAACATACATCACATTTACCGCATGTTTGATTGGTTTTTTCACCAAAATATCCAAGGATTAATTTCATCCTGCAATATTTTAAATTTCTGATAAAAAATTCCAACTCTTTATATTTAACTAATTTATTTTGTTGTATAAGTTGAAATTCATTCCAAAAACTTCCTAAAAGTTTTTGATCGTTCCGTGGTTCTAAAAAGTAAATTTTTTGCTTATTACCATCAACGTAAGAAATATCACCTGATTGGCTATATTTAATGAATTTGGAGTGTAATACGGAAAAAGGAATTAAAAGGCTATCGGCTAATTTTTTTTCATCAAATTTTATTTGATAAGAAAAAACACCTGTTATTTTTCTGGCAATTTTTTCAAATAAAAAGGAATCATTGCCGTAAAAATTAGTGTCAAGTCTTTCTATAGGAAAGTTAATTTTAAGCAGACTATCTGAAGGCTCATATTTCCATTGAAGAACTGAGCTATTATGAAGAAATTCTAAAATAGGTATAATCTTACTTTTATTAATTTTTGTACGTTGTTGAAATAAATTCAAGTCGAAATCAAAAATTGTATCAGGTAACTCATTAGGAACAATACAAAACATTGAATATAAATAACGGATAACTTTTTCATATTCAGATTTTGAAGATATAGTTTGTATGAGTGATGAGTATATATCAGAAAGTTCCGCTTCATTCCACAATAAAAATGTATGTGATAAAAGTCCGTCCCTTCCTGCACGACCAACTTCCTGATAATAATTTTCTAATGAATAAGGAGGAGAAAGATGAATGATCACACGAACGTCTTTCTTATCTATACCCATTCCAAAAGCATTAGTTGAAATTAGAATTTGGTTGGTACTTTCCGTCCAATTTTTTTGTCTTTGCATTTTCTCACTAGGGGATAATCCTGCATGAAAAAATTCAACCTCAAATCCCTTTCTTTTTAATGTTTCAGACAAAGTTTTAGTTTCATTTCGAGTTCTACAATAAATAATTCCCGAACCCTTATACCTATGTAAAATTCTTTCAATTTCTCCAAATTTGTCTCCGGCATTTAAAACTTGTAAAGAAAGATTTTCTCTATTAAATGATCTTTTAAATACCTGAACATTATGTAAATCGAGTTTTTTTATTATTTCAATTAAGACCTTTTCAGTTGCGGTTGCAGTAAGTGCCATGCAAGGAATTTGAATCCCGATATATTCTCTAAACTTTATAATTTGTTGATACGATGGACGAAAATCATTACCCCATTCAGAAATACAATGAGCTTCATCAACTGCGATAAATGAAATTTCAATATCCTTAATGATCTCTAGAAAAGTTTTATTTAACAATCGTTCCGGAGATACGTATAATAATTTCAATTCATTATTTCGCAATTTATTAAATACGGAAAGTTGTTGATCCGCTGTTTGATCCGAAGAAATATATTCGGCCGGAATTAATTTCCTTTTTAATGAATATACTTGATCCTTTATAAGAGCCAATAATGGAGAAATAACAATACAAGTGCCTTGAACCAAAAGAGCGGGGACTTGATAGCAAATAGATTTTCCTGCTCCTGTAGGTAAAAGAGCAATAGTATCTTTACTTTCCAATATAGAAAGCATGATCTCTTTTTGAAGAGGTCTGAATTCTTTATATCCCCAGTAAGATTCAAGAATTTTATTTGGTAATGAAAAGTCCATTTAGACTAGAATTTTTATTGGCAAGTAACAAATATATAAAAGAAAAAATTATCCTAATTTGAATTGACACAATTGTTTGGTGTTGATTTTATGCAAGATAAATTAAAAAAGAATTATATATTTACAGGCAAGATAAACAAGTAATAAAAAAAATACTTAAAAAAAGTGATTTTAACGTAACAAAATTTGTTAAGATAATACAAATTATAGTGAAAAAAGTTGTCATGAATAATAAGGTTCTTAAAATAGTTTTATCTGTTGCTTTTATTGCACTTTTATTGTATTGTATATGGTACGTAATTATAACCAATACACGATCTAATGATAAGTTTGAGACAGAGTCTCCGGTTACTATGACTATTCAGCAAAAAGCTGTGGCAACCGGTAAAATTAATCCAAAAGAAAAGATAGAAATCAAACCTAATATATCCGGGATTATCAAGGAGATTTATATTAAAGAAGGAGATGAAGTAAAAGTAGGACAATTATTGGCTACGATTAAAGTGGTTCCGGTCGTTTCTACAGTAAATACTGCTATGCAGAATATAAATTCAGCAGAAATTAAGTTAAATAATCAAAAAAGAATTTTTGATCGTCAAAAATTATTATATGAGCAAGGAGTAATTTCTAAGCAGGATTATGAAAGTGCTGAAACGGAATATAAAATAGCAAAACAAAATTTAATTCAAGCACAGAAAGATTATGATATTGCTAAAACAGGTATTACTTCAGGATTAGAAGATTTAGCGAGTATTCAAGTTCGTTCTACTGCAAATGGACAGGCACTGGAAGTACCCGTAGAAGTAGGGGATCAGGTAATTGAAGCTAATACATTTAATGCAGGAACAACTATTGCAAGCATTGCCGATGTCAGCAAAATGATATTTGAGGGTAAAGTGGACGAGTCAGATGCAGGGAAAATGCATGAGGGAATGAAATTAAAAATAATAATCGGAGCGCTTCAAGACAAAGATATAAATGGTATTTTAACCTTTATTTCTCCTCAAGGTAAAGAAGAAAACGGGGCTGTTAAATATGAAATTAAAGCAGATATAATTATTCCGGAAGGGGTTTCGATTCGCGCCGGATATAGTGCCAATGCAGAAGTAATATTAAGTGAGAGAAAAAATATTTTAGCAATGAGAGAAGCTTTAATGCAATATGATGGAGAGAGACCTTTCGTTGAAGTACAACAGCCTGATGGAAAATTCAAAAAAGTTTATGTAAAACTAGGATTATCAGACGGTATATTTGTTGAAGTTCAAGGTATTTCACTGAAAGATCAAATTAAAATATGGAATTCTTCAGACGAAGATAAATCATCAAGAAAAAAATAGTTTTGAAAAAATAGTTTAAACAAGCACCTGATGTAAATCAGGTGTTTTTTATTTTATAAAATCTAAATCGATCTTTATTTGATAGTATAAAAATCATTAAAACATAAGATTTTTAAAGATATTGCGCAGGGTAATGTTTTTATTATACCATTAAAAATTCTATTTTATTCGTGAGTACTGATATATGTATAATTAAATTTAAAAAGAACCATGTGAAGATTTTTTCAAAAATGGAAATTTAAATTAACGTATTTTTGTACTTATGATTTCTAAAGAGACCATAGATAAGATTTTCTCTACGGCAAGAGTGGAAGAAGTAATATCGGATTTTATAAATCTGAAAAAATCAGGGAGTAATTATAAAGGCTTAAGTCCATTTGTAGATGAAAAAACGCCCTCATTTATGGTTTCCCCATCCAAACAAATTTGGAAAGATTTTTCATCCGGTAAAGGCGGTAATGTGGTTACCTTTATAATGGAACAAGAACATTATACCTATCCGGAGGCCTTACGCTATCTGGCAAAAAAGTATAATATTGAAATTGAAGAAGACAGTAAAGAACTGTCTGACAGTCAAAAAGAATTACAATTAAATAAAGAAAGCCTATATCAATTATCAGAGGTTGCCAATGAATATTTTCAAAACCAACTTTGGAAAACTGAAGAAGGCAATACCATAGGAATATCTTATTTTAGAGAAAGAAGTATACGGGATGACATTATTAAACAATTCCAATTAGGGTATTCACCGAAAGACTGGGATTCATTTACACATTTTGCATATGAGAAAGGGTATAAAAAAGAAATACTGGAGCAATCCGGTTTAAGCATTTTTAAAGAAGGGTCAGATAAAGGATTCGATCGTTTTAGAGAGCGAGTATTATTTCCCATTCATAGTTTTTCGGGAAGAGTATTGGGATTTGGAGGTCGAATTTTGCAAAATAATGCAAAAACGGCTAAATATGTTAATTCCCCTGAAAGTGAAATCTATCATAAAAGCCAAGTTTTATATGGTTTATTTCATGCAAAATCTTTTATAATTAAAGAAGATAATTGTTATTTGGTAGAAGGATATATGGATGTAATATCCCTTTATCAAAATGGTATTAAAAATGTTGTAGCCTCTTCAGGAACTTCATTAACTGTTGAGCAAATTAGACTAATAAAAAGGTTAACCAACAACATTACTGTTTTATATGATGGGGATCAAGCAGGAATTAAAGCTTCATTCAGAAGCATAGATATAATCCTTGAGCAAGAAATGAATGTTAAAGTATTGCTGTTTCCGGATGGAGAAGATCCGGATAGCTTTGCAAGAAAACATTCTGCCGATGAAATAGAAGCATTTTTTAAAGAAAACAGTAAAGATTTTATTCAATTCAAAACAGATGTTTTATTAAAAGAAACGAACGGCGATCCCATAAAAAAGGCCGGTTTAATTAGAGATATAGTTGGGAGTATAGCCTTAATAAAAAATCTTATTCAAAAAGAGATTTATGTAAAAGAATGTTCAAGAATATTGGATATCTCGGAGCAAGTTCTATTTAGTGAATTGGCTCAATTAACACAACAAAATATACATTCTAGAGATCGGAATACAAGAAAACAAGTTGCTTTACAACCTGTAACAACATCTCAACAAGAAGAAATTGATTTTACCTATAAAATTGAAGAAGATATTTTAGAATTAATGCTATCCTATGGAGACCATGAAATTTTAATAAACTATGTGGAAGAAGAAGAACCCTATAAAACTACTGTAATAGAAGAAATTGTTCACCGCTTAAAAGAAGATGATTTACAATTTACCGTAGATTTTTACAATAGAATTTATTTGGAAATCATGGAAGGTATTGAAAACAATCAATTGAGAACCGGAGAATATTTTGTTAAATCCAAAGAAGTCGACATCACCGAATTTGCCGTAGGAAAATTATTAAAAAAATACTCGATAAGCAATAATTGGGAACTCAAAGAAATATATGTTCCAACATTAGAGCAAAATCTTGCAAAAAACACAAAAGATGTAATACTTAAATACAAAGCGATAAGAATAGCGGAAATGAATAAAAATTTAGCTAAAGAATTAAGTTCGGGGGATATATCAGAAGAAAGAAGATTAGAAATTTTTAATCAGATTATAACCTTAGATAAGCTTCTAAAACAAATACATAAGCTGGAAAATCGGGTAATTTAAAAAAAGATATTTAGGTTAATTTAAAATTCGATATATTTGCTTACATAAAGTAAACTAAAAAGCAAGCTATGGGTATTAGTGCATTTTTTAGATTATTTCAACCAAAAGATAAGGTTTTCTATACTTTATTCGAACAAGTTGTTGATAATCTGGCTGCCATGTCCAAGGATATGGTAGAAGGAATGAAATCACAAGAAACTATAACAGAAGCATTTTATAAAAAAATGGAAGATTATGAACATGCTAATGATAAGTTGTCTCACCATATTTTTATAGAATTAGGTAAAAATTTCATTACCCCTTTTGATCGAGAAGATATACATCAGTTAACTTCTGCACTTGATGATATTGCTGATATCTTGTTCGCATCCTGTAAATACATATTACTGTACAAATCTCCGTATATTCCGGCATATTTTACTTTTGCAAATCTGATACATGACTGTGTATTAGAGCTGCAAAAAGCAATCTATAATCTAAGAAACTTTAAGAAACCCAAAGAGGTATTGGCTTCATGTGTAGAAATCAATAGAATTGAAAATGTTGCCGATGACTTTTTTAGCAAAGAAATTGGAGATTTATTTGAAAGCAAAAGAGATGTATTAGATATTATAAAACTGAAAAATGTATTAGAATATTTAGAAGATGTCACAGACAAATGTGAAGATTCAGCAAATATTATAGAATCTATTTTAGTTAAATATTCATAACCTTTTTTCATGACTCTACTTATAACCATCGTCATATTAGCATTAATATTTGATTATATTAATGGTTTTCACGATTCGGCAAATTCAATAGCCACGATTGTATCGACAAAAGTATTAACGCCATTCCAGGCAGTTTTGTGGGCAGCATTTTTTAATTTTGTTGCCTATTTTGTTTCTTTATATATCGTAGGAGAATTTAAAATAGGAAATACGATAGCAAAATCTGTTCATGAGAATTTTATTACTCTCGAAGTTATCTTTTCAGGACTGGTAGCTGCAATCATATGGAATTTATTTACCTGGTGGGCGGGTATTCCTTCTTCTTCATCCCATACATTAATAGGAGGATTTATAGGAGCGGCTGTTGCTCATGTTGGCGGTTTCAGTAAAGCAGGAGAAACAGTAGTCAATTATCCCGTAGTTATCCCAATTATTTTATTTATTTTCATAGCACCGATAATTGGAATGATCGTTTCATCCATCATTACACTCATAATAATGAATATTTGTAGAAATGCCAATCCTTACAAAGCAGATAAATGGTTTAAAAAATTACAATTAGTGTCTTCTGCAGCTTTTAGTATAGGTCATGGAGGTAATGATGCTCAAAAAGTAATGGGAATTATTGGTGCAGCCTTTATCTTCTATGAAGTGAATATTGCCCATTCTGCAGAATATGTTAATCTAACGACAGCCGAAAGATTTCAGCATTTTACAACCGATTATTGGTGGGTGCCCATAAGCAGTTTTATAGCAATTGCTTTAGGAACTATGTCAGGAGGATGGAAAATTATTAAAACAATGGGAACTCGTATTACGAAAGTAACTCCTTTAGAAGGGGTAACAGCAGAAATATCCGGTGCAATTACCTTATTCCTTAGTGAACATTGGGGAATTCCGGTAAGTACAACCCATACTATAACAGGTTCAATAATTGGAGTAGGATTAGTTAAAAGAGTATCTGCCGTACGCTGGGGAATTACCATTAAATTATTGTGGGCATGGGTTCTAACTATTCCGGTAAGTGCAGTATTAGCAATGATCGTTTATTCTATAGTTAAACTCTTTATGTAATGCTAATAAGCCTATCTTTTAGACGAAAAAAAATTTTTTAACAATAAAGAACATTCATCTTTTAAAACTCCCGATACGTATTCCGTTTGAGGATGAAGAGATAAGCCTTTAGACTGAAAGCCTCTTTTTTCATCTGATGCCCCTACAACAACTCTGCTTATTTGAGACCAATATAAAGCTCCGGCGCACATTGTACAAGGCTCTAAGGTAACATACAAAGTACAATTAGTAAGATATTTTGCACCCAGTAAATTACTGGCAGCGGTAATAGCTTGCATTTCGGCATGAGCCGTAACATCAACTAATAATTCAGTTAAATTAAATGCTTTAGCTAAAATTTTGTTATTACTTACTATAATGGCACCCACCGGGACTTCATCCTTATACATAGCTTCTTTAGCTTGTTGTAAAGCTATTTTCATATAGTATTCATCGGTAAACATGATCAATTATAAAATATTTAATCAGCTGTTTAAATCATTATTGTTAGTAGAAGAATTTAAAATATGACCGCAATGTTTACAGTATATAGCATCCGCTTCATTATTTATGGTATTACAAAAATTACACTTTTTACTGTTTAATTGATTTTTTTTATGTCTGGTATATTCAGCAGATAACAAACCTGCCGGAACGGAAATAATAGAATATCCTAAAATCATAATTCCCGATGCAATAATTTTCCCTAAGACCGTTACAGGAGCTACGTCTCCATAACCAACAGTTGTCAAAGTAACTACGGCCCAATACATCGATTGAGGAATACTGGAAAAACTTTCTCGATTTCTTCCTCCTTCAATTACATACATTAAAGATCCTAAGATTAACGTAGTAATTATGATAAAATATAAGAATACAAAAATTTTACGTTTACTTCGTCGTAAGGAAATTAAAAGAGAATTACTTTCATCGATATAAGTACCCATTTTAAAAATCCTGAAGATTCGCAAAAGCCTTAATATTCGTATGATGGCTAAATAATGCGATTGAACGAAAAAAATACTTAAATAGGTTGGGATGATGGATAACAAATCAATAATTCCATAAAAGCTGGTCGAATATTTTTTTGCCTTTTTGGCACTGGATATTCTTAAAATATATTCTACGGTAAAAGAAATAGTAACCCACCAATCCAGTATATAAAGCCAAAATCCGATTTTTGAACTAATGCCCGGAACACTTTCCAACATAATAATTAGAGTGCTTAAAGTGATGAAAAAGAGAAGAATGATGTCAAATATTTTGCCTTTTACCGTATCAGACTCAAAAATAATGTCGTGAAGTTCAGCCTTCCAAATGGCAGTACCTTTTTTACATTCCGGTGTCTTACCTATAAAAAATAATTTTATTTCTTTTACAATTTTTTTCACAACTAAATTATTAATAGTAAAAAAATTATCTTATTATTAATTAATATGATAACAAAGATAAAAATAAAATTAATTATACTTAAAATGAATACCCTGAATTGTTCATTTAGTAGCGAATTTGTTTATATTTTAAAGAATTTATATAAAAACATGTATAGGTTGAAGATTAATTTTATATATTTGTAAAATAAAGATAAATTAAATTAACAAACAATAAAGTTTTTTACCATGAAAGAGAAATTTTATATAGATGAAACTGATAAGAAAATTTTACAATTTTTATCTATTAATACCAGAATGCCTTTTACCGAGATTGCAAAAAAAATGGATGTATCCGCCGGGACAATACACGTAAGAGTTAAAAAGATGGAAGATGTAGGAGTTATAAAAGGAACATGTTTAAATATTGATTATAATATTTTAGGTTATAGTTTTATAGCTTATGTTGGGATTTTATTAACTAAATCAAGCAAAACTCAAAGTGTATTAGAAAAATTAGCAGCAATACCAAACGTAACAACCGCTAATGTAATTTCAGGTAAATACAATATTTATTGTAAAATCAGCGCAAAAGATGCTGAAGATGCAAAAAATGTTATTTATAAAATAGATGATATTGATGACGTATTAAGAACAGAAAGTATGATTTCTTTAGAAGAAAGCATCAATGATCAAAACCGATTAATGGATGCTTTGTTTAAATAAAAATAATGCTTCCTGAAGAAAAAGAAATTTATTTTAAAGTAGCAATTTCTGTATCTTTGGTTTTATTTGGGTTTGATGGGGAAATGCTGCGTATTTTATTAAGTAATGATACAAAAAATGGACCTTTTCAAGGAGCTCCACGACTTCCCTCAGTTTATGTGAAAGCCCATGAGGGCATTGATTCAAATGTAGAAAAATTATTATTCTTACATACACAAAAAGACCACATATTTGTTGAACAACTAAAAGCTTTTGCAAAAGTTTTTAGAAATCCACTAGGAAGGGTAGTAAACATTGCTTACTACGCAACGGTAAAATTAGATGATGAACTATTGCAATACACTAAAGAAAGAGGTGAAGAATGGGTTGAATACTCAAAAATCCCGGACTTAGCATTTGATCATAATGAAATCATTGATTATGCAAAAGAACGATTGAAACGCAGAGTTAAAAGAAGACCCATAGGTTTTTATCTATTACCGGAACATTTTACCATTTCGCAATTACAAAAGTTGTATGAAACCGCATTAAACCGAGAAATGGATAAAAGGAATTTTAGAAAAAAAATTGTTAATTCTCAATTAATTTTAGAAACAGGTTTAACGGATAATTCCTCGTCAAGAAAATCAGCAAAATTGTATAAATTTGATGAAGAAAAATATCAGAAACTTAGCTTAAAAGGATACGATTTTTTATTTTAAAATTATCAAAAATACTTCATAAATTAGATGAACAGGAGGAATATTATTCCTCCTGTATTTTTTATATACCATCATAAATGTTGTATATTTACTTAAGTTACTAAATAATACTATATGAGTAGTGATGAAGAAATTTTCGGAAAGCGCCCAAAAGAATATTTTGAAGTAAAAGAAAAAAAATCAATACCTTTTATTCTTTCATGTATTTACATGGGCTTTATGGGCTTTATACCTATCTTTCTCGGTATTCTTGGCTTTATGAAAATTTATTTTCCCGGTGCTCCCGCTTGGTTTTTTATTCTAAATATCATTTTAGGAATAGTAATGATTATCGGATCGATCAGTACCTATTATTTTAAAAAATGGGGAATTTTTCTTTTCGGTTTGACCTTATTTGTAGATATTTTATTTCATTTATCGTTAGGGTTTGAAGAGCTTGATGCAATTAACGGCTTATATTTGTTTATAGGTTTTGCTTTAGTTCCCATAATACCTCGATGGAAATTTTTTAGCTAAATGATAAGATCATACAAAATATTGAAAAATTAAAATATCCCATAGGTACTTTTAAAATTCCTGAAAACATATCTAAAGAAGATATAACTTTATGGATTACTCAATTAAAATCTTTTCCGGAAAGATTAAAACAAGCAGTACTTCCACTATAAGACACGCAGTTAGATACGCCTTACAGATCGGGTGGGTAGACTATAAGACAGCTAATGAGCAAGTAATCACTTTATTTACATGGTATGGAAATCATCATTTAGCCCATATAACAAATTCAATTGATTTATAGCTATATAGTTCCAATATTCAGTAATCCTATAAATTAAGTTATAATTGTAATATATAATTCTTTTCTGTATATATACGAAAATCTCAAATGATCCAAAGGTCATAACCGGCTGAATTTAAAATATGTAGATATTCGAATTAATAAAAAGGCCATAAAATACTGAGAATTTTTTCAATAACTAAACTAGAATAATAAAGACTTAGTTAACATCGCCGGTTGATATAATTAATCATTAAACGTTACTTTTGTATTTCAATCATTGCCAAATAAAAAATGTATGAGAATAGATATTATAAGTGCGGTGCCCAAATTACTAAAAAGTCCTTTAGAAGAATCAATTATGAAAAGGGCGCAAGACAAAGGATTGGTACAACTATATTTCCATGATTTACGGGAATATGGACAGGGAAATTATAGGCAGATTGATGATACACAATATGGAGGAGGTGCAGGAATGGTTTTAATGATTGAACCGATTGATAAATGTATTTCTCAACTATTATCTCAAAGATCATACGACGAAATTATCTATATGACTCCTGATGGCGAAACTTTAAATCAGAAAACATGCAATACACTTTCACTAAAAGAAAATATAATTATACTTTGTGGGCATTATAAAGGTGTAGATCAAAGAGTACGTGATTTATATATTACCCGTGAAATATCTATTGGTGATTATGTGCTAAGCGGAGGAGAATTAGGAGCTTGTGTACTGGTTGATGCCATAGTTAGGTTGATACCAGGAGTTTTAAATGATGAAACATCTGCCTTATACGATTCATTTCAAGATAATTTACTTGCACCTCCGGTTTATACCCGTCCGGAAGAATATAAAAATTTGAAAGTTCCGGATATACTCTTGAGTGGTAATTTTGCAAAGATAGATGAATGGAGACAGGAAATGTCTTACAAACATACACAAGAGAGAAGACCCGATTTACTAAATAAAAATTAATATCACTATTAATTAAAAATTATGGATGAAATAATTAATAAAGTCGAAAAAAGCGGACTCATTACACTAGATTTAGAAGATTTTTATCCTAAAGAACCCAGGATGCTATTTGATTTAAAAGACTATTTATATGAAGGTTTAGTTTTAAGAGAAAAAGAGTTTCGTGAAAATCTTTCACAATTGGATTGGAAAATGTATGAAAATGCTTATTTAGCAGTAACTTGCACATCTGATGCAATTGTGCCTTCCTGGTCATATCTATTAATTGCTAATTATTTAACAGGAGTGGCAAAGTTAATATCATTCGGCACTTTAGAGGATTTGGAAAGAGACATATTTACAGAAATTATAGATAAAATGGACGTGGATAGTTATAAAGATAAAAAAATTATTATTAAAGGCTGCTCACGCAAACCCGTTCCACAAAATGCTTATTTACAACTTATACAAAAACTTAAGCCTATAGCTTCTTCCTTAATGTTTGGAGAGGCTTGTAGTACAGTTCCTATTTTCAAAAAGAAAAAATTATAATTTAAAATTTAAAAATATTACTGACTGGAATAAAAAATTGTTAATACTTTTTAGTTATTTAACTGTTTCATTCACTAGTGTTTGCTGTGAAATTATTAACTTAATAAAAGTTTTTTGAAAAAATAAAATTTAGAAAACTGAAGCTAATAATTCAACGATTATTTTTTCTCTAACTTATTTTTTATTCGGTTAGCTTCTTTAATGAATTCATATAAATGTTCAGATTCTCCATTTTCCAAATAAGATTTAAATTCAGTCAACTTTTCCAAATAAGTAGTAAGAATAGGTAAAATATATTTGGAATTTTGTTCAAAAATAGGAAGCCACATATCAACGGAACTTTTAGCCAGTCGAACAGTAGAAGCAAACCCACCGGATGCTAAATTGAATATGGCAGCATCATCTTTTTCTTTTTCAAGAACGGAAACGGCCAAAGCATAGGAAATAGCATGAGAAAGATGTGAAACATACCCCACATGTTCATCATGAGATTCCGCATCCATAAGAATAAGCCGCGAACCCAAATGATAATAAACTTGAGAAACCAGATGAACTGCTTTTGGATGAGATTCATTGGAGTTGCATAGGATAGCAGCCCGATCTTTAAATAACCCATGAAAGGCAGCAGATGGACCGCTATATTCCGTTCCTGCCATGGGATGAGAAGGAACGAATGATTTTCTATTTGAATGATTTTTAACCTTTTCAATCAAAGAAGATTTAGTACTTCCCACATCCATAAGTACCGAACCGTCAGGGAGAATATCCAATAGATGAGGTAGAAGTTTAATGCTTACATCGACCGGAGTGGATAAAATGGTTAATTCGGAAGAACGTATTGCCTCGTCCATCGGCATAATTTCATCGATAATGGATAATTCCAAGGCTTCTTTTTCATGAAGTTTAGACTTATCGGTCCCTAAAACTTTTGAAGCAAATCCGCTTTTTTTAAGATCCAGAGCTATAGAACCTCCAATCAAACCTAATCCGATAACACTTATAGTTTTTGACATATAAAGATTCAAAGATAAAAAAAATCGGTTCTTAAAAAAAGAAACCGATTGGGTATTTTAAAAGTATGTTAAGAACGGCTTATACTGTCATGATCTCTTTCTCTTTAACGGAAAGATGTTCTTCTGCCAATTTAACATATTTATCAGTCAACGATTGTATTTGCTCTTCACCATTTTTCTTTTCATCTTCTGAAGCACTCTCTATCTTTTTTATATCGGCATTTGCTTCTTGTCTGGCTTTTCGAATACCAACCTTAGAATTTTCGCATTCTGCTTTTGCTTGTTTTACTAAGTCTTTTCTTCTTTCTTCTGTTAAAGGAGGAATGTTGATAATAATATTTTCCCCGTTATTATTTGGAGTAAAGCCTAAATTGGATTGAAAAATAGCTTTTTCAATAGCGCCCAAAGTAGATTTTTCCCAAGGCTGTATACTAAGAGTCATTCCATCGGGAACGGAAATATTGGCAACTTGAGATAAAGGAGTAGGAGTCCCATAATATTCCACTAAAATGTTTTGTAGCATGAGTGGGTTAGCCCGCCCTGCTCGTATTTTATTAAAAGCTGACTCTAAATGTTTTAGAGAGGATTCCATGCTTTCCTTAGTCGTATCTATAATTAAATTTATTTCTTCCATAATTTTCAGATAAGTTGCCTTGCAAATATAAACTATTAATTAATTAAATAGAAACTAAAGTTCCTACTTCTTTACCTTCAATAATTTTTCTTAAATTCCCTTCTTTGTTCATATCAAATACAATGATAGGAAGCGCATTTTCTTGACTTAACGTAAAAGCAGTCATATCCATAATTTTAAGTCCTTTTTTATAAACTTCATCAAAAGAAATACTGTTGAATTTTACTGCATTTTTATTTTTTTCCGGGTCTGTATCATAAATACCGTCCACTCGAGTCCCTTTTAAGATAACTTCTGCGTTAATTTCGATAGCTTTTAATGTAGCGGCTGTATCAGTAGTAAAATAAGGGTTTCCGGTTCCTGCACCAAAAATTACAACTCTTCCTTTTTCCAAATGCCTATCGGCTCTTCGTTTAATAAAAGGTTCAGCAATTTGATCCATTTTTATGGAAGTTTGCAAACGGGTATGTACTCCCATTGCCTCCAAAGAACTTTGTAAAGCCATTCCGTTAATAACCGTGGCAAGCATTCCCATATAGTCGCCTTGAACCCTGTCAATACCGGTAGCAACTCCCGCAACTCCCCTGAATATGTTTCCACCTCCTATAACAATTGCTATTTCTACTCCCATTTCAGAAATTTCTTTTATCTGTTTAGAGTAACTTTGAAGAATTTCAGAGCTTATTCCATATTGTTGATTTCCCATTAAAGCTTCTCCACTTAACTTTAAAAGTATTCTTTTATATTTCATGATTAACTAGCGTATATTTATTATTTTTTGACAATGAATTCGAAAAGGATAGTAATGCTATATACTTAAATAGAAGAGTAAAAAGAAAGTAAATAGATACAGAAAGTACTATAAATAGTAATAAAATCATTTATGTTAAATTTCTGTATGCAAATATAATAAGGAATTTTTTAAAAAATGTAACTGCTTTTTATTTTTCCCTTAATGTGTTGTTCTCACTTCCATTTAAGAATTCAACATATTTTACGATTTATGAATTCATTAAAAATGTTTTCAAATCGGAAAAATTATTTTCAAGAGGCGTAGCTGAACTTATTTTATGATTCAACTCTTTTACTTGTTCAGGTATAACAATTTTATTTTTTAAGTTTTCAGGATATACATCCATAAATTTACAAGGATGAGCAGTAGATAAAAATATGGTGAAATCTTGTGGATGATTATACTTCTTTGCAGCTAGATAAGCAACTGCAGTATGAGGACAAGCGATATAGTTGTATTTTTCATATAATTCATTAATACCATTCATCGTTTCTGAATCGGTAAATGAATAAGCAGATATAAGATTACGCAAGGAATCTAAGCTTTCATTAAATAAATCGGTAATTCGTACCCAATTACTTGGATTTCCTACATCCATGGCATTAGATAAAGTTTGTATGGATGGTTTAGGCTCATAAGTACCTTTTTGTAAATAAACGGGAACAGTATCATTTACATTAGTAGCTGCAACAAAATGTTTTACAGGGAGACCTGATTTATAGGCTAGTAACCCGGCACCAATATTACCAAAATTTCCACTGGGAACTACAAAAACTATATCTTTCTTATTCTTTTTGACTGCTTGAGCATAAGCATAAAGGTAATAGAATGTTTGCGGCAATAACCTTGAAATATTGATGGAATTAGCCGAAGTTAATCGTAATTTTGAATTAAGTTCAGCATCATTAAAAGCCATTTTAACTAAAGCCTGACAGTCATCAAAAGTTCCATTTACCTCCAAGGCTCTAATGTTTTGACCGTTTGTAGTCAATTGTTTTCTTTGAATTTCACTGATTTTACCTTTCGGGTATAATATAGTTACCCGAGTACCTTCAACCCCTAAAAAACCTAAAGCGACAGCACCTCCTGTATCTCCTGAAGTAGCCACCAGAATATCCAACGTTTTATCGTTTTTATCGGATAAATAAGCCATAAGTCGACTCATAAAACGAGCTCCAAAGTCTTTAAATGCTAACGAAGGACCGTGAAATAATTCCAATACAGCCAAATTTTCTTCTAGTGATACCAATGGGGCATCAAAACTAATCGTTTCCTTTATAATTTTTTCCAAGTCTTTTTTAGGGATATCTTCTCCAATAAAAGAATGAGCAATTTCTAAAGCCATTTCCGGAAAAGAATAATCCGTAATATTCTGAATAAAACTTTCCGATAATTTTGGGATATGCCAAGGCATATACAATCCTTTATCAGAAGGAAAGCTGGTAAATACGGCTTCTTTAAAAGAAACAGAAAGATTTTTATTATTTGTGCTGTATAGTTTCATGTTAGAGTAGATTATATGGCTGAATTATGAAAGCACAGTTGCTCCTTTACAATTTATAGGAGAGGAATAACCATTGCTTTCTATTTCGTGATTTTTAAGATGTTCTTTAAGTTTTGCAGTAATTGTTTTTGCTGTTTCAATTCCTTTGGTAAAAGCAACTACTGAAGGTCCGGAACCTGAAATACCGAAACCTAAGGCCCCGCATTCCATAGCAATTCTTCTCATGGCTTCAAATTCGGGTATAAGAATGGAACGGGTAGGTTCAATTAATTGGTCTTGTAAACTTCTGGACAACAAGTCGTAATCCTCTGTAAATAAGCCTGTTATCAATCCGGCAATATTTCCCCATTGGGAAACGGCGTCTTTTAGTTCAACTTTATTCTTTAAAATTTGTCTGGCTGCGCGAGTCTGAACCTCTACATGTGGAAAAATAATGGAACAACAAAGTTCCGTAGGCACGGGAAGGTTAATTACTTCTAATGGTTGATAGCTTCTAATTAATGTTATCCCACCCATTAATGAAGGGGCAACATTATCGGCATGGCCATGCCCGCAAGCCAGTTCTTCACCCTTTAAGGCAAAAGGCAACAGTTCTTTTTTAGATAATGGTTCTCCTAAAAGCTGGTTAATAGCAAACAGACCCGCTATTGTACTTGCTGCACTAGAGCCCAGACCGCTACCGATAGGCATTTTTTTATGAAGTTCAATTTCAATTCCGTAATTTTTTTTACCCAAAAAATCGAGAATCATTTTAACACATGCACTCACCGTATTCTTATCCGGATGGGTAGGTAAAAGCCCTTGATCTCCGGTTATCTTAGTAATTCTTATTCCGGGTTCATCCACGCGTTTTAAAAAAACTTCATCTCCCGGCTCATTCAACGCTAATCCTAAAATATCATATCCACAAATAAAATTAGCTGAAGTCGCCGGAGCAAATACATGCACACTATCTTTTTCTTTCATCGAAATTTGAAAACGTTCAATTTTTAGTGAGACAAATGTAAGCTAATTATATTTGATTTCAAAAGACTAACTTTTTTAAACAATAGGTGTATCAGGTTTATAATTCTACAAGAATTAATACTTTTCTTAAATATTTCGATGCGATTAAGTTGTACTATTTTTAAATAAATTTATATGTCTTATTTTATAATAAAGCCTATACCTAAATTAAAAAAAAATAGTTTTCAACCTAAAATCTAAAAAATATCTAGATTTTATAAAATATTAATTAGCTCCAACATTAATAAGATCAGCAAAAACCCCCGCTGCGGTAACTTCAGCACCTGCTCCCGGACCTTTTATTACCAATGGATTAAATTTATATCGCTCTGTTGTAAATGAGATAATATTATCACTTCCCGTTAAATTGTAAAAAGGATGAGAAGCGTCTACGAATTCCAAATTAACGGAAGCCTTTCCATCTTCCAACTTTCCTATATATCGTAATACTTTATTTTCATTTTCAGCCTTTTCTTTCAACTCGTTAAAATAAGAATCAGATTTTTTTAATTCTTCATAAAAGTCATCAATCGAGGGAGCTTTGGAACAGCTTTCAGGAAGGATAGCTCCTAACTCAACATCTTTTTCTTCAATTTCATATCCAGCATCACGTGCGAGAATCATCATTTTACGCATAAAATCTTTCCCGCTCAAATCTTCTCGAGGATCCGGTTCCGTATAGCCTAATTCATGGGCTTTTTTAACAACCTCATAAAAAGAAGTATTGCCTCTAAAATTGTTGAATATATAAGAAATAGTACCGCTTAAAATAGCCTCAATTTTAATGATCCTGTCCCCGCTGGTCATTAAATCCTTTAAAGTCCGTATGATGGGTAATCCGGCTCCTACATTCGTTTCATAAAAGAAATCGACGCCTCTTCTTCTGGCAGTATCTTTTAAATCTTTATAATCTTTATATGAAGAGGAATTAGCTATTTTATTACAGGTAACTACCGAAACATTAGATTCGAAAAGTTCTTTATAATACGTTCCGGTTATTGGACTTGCAGTATTATCCACAAAAATACAGTTGGAAAGATTTAACAACTTAATTTTTTGGATGAATTCATCCAAATTAGAGGTTTCTCCCTTATTTATTCTTTCTTGCCATTGTGTAAGATCAATGCCGTCTTCGTCAATAATCATTTTTCTGGAATTTGCTATTCCGTTTATCTTTACTTCAATACCATTGTTTTCTCGTAAAAAATCACTTTGAGCATCGATTTGTCGCAGCAAGGTTGCCCCGATATTTCCTGTTCCTACACTGAATACATGAAGTGTTTTGGTTAGTTGAGTGAAAAACGCATCATGAACAGCATTCAGAGCTTTCGATATATTCTTACGTTTTATTATTACCGAAATATTGTATTCGGATGATCCTTGTGCAATGGCATGTATGTTGATTCCATTACGTCCTAAAGCCTGGAAAAGCTTGCCCGATATCCCCGGGGTTTGTTTCATATTTTCACCAACTATGGCTAATACACATAAATTTTCTTCAATGATAGGCGGATTTAATTTATTGGTTTCCAGTTCCAACTCAAATTCACTGTTGAAAAGCTGTTTTGCTTTATGAACATCCTTGGGCTCAATGGCAAATGTAATACTATGTTCGGAAGACGATTGAGTAATAAGGATTACATTAATATGTTCACGTGCTAATAAAGAGAAAAGTTTGCCGCTGAAACCAATCTTACCAATCATTCCGCTTCCCGTAATATTGATCAGGCTGATTTCATCTATGGAAGAAATACCCCGAATCGGGTATGCATTTTTATGAGTATGTTCTTCAATCCTTGTTCCTTTAAAAGAAGGATTAAAGGTGTTTTTCAATACAATAGGTATTTTTTTTCGAAAAGCCGGAATCATGGCTGGAGGATAGATAACTTTCGCTCCAAAATAAGATAATTCCATTGCTTCCGTATAGGAAAGTTCAGATAATGAAAAAGCCTTCTTTACGACACGAGGATCTGCGGTTAGCATACCGTCTACATCAGACCAAAGCTCAATTTCTTCTGCATCTAAGGCGGCAGCTATTATGGCTGCCGTATAATCACTGCCTCCTCTTCCTAATGTTGTAATTCGATTGTTTTCATTGGAGGCAATAAAACCTGTAAAAAACAGGATTTGATGTGAATGCTCTTTGTAAAATTCTTGCAATAAATGTTCTGTAACGGGAGTATGTACTCGGGCATTTCCAAAATTGCTGTCTGTTTTTATAAGGTTTGAAGTATCTACATAAATACTTTCTGAAAAATATTGTTTGGCTATTTGACTCAATAAAAAAGTGGAGCATTTTTCTCCATAACTTAAAATAAGATCTTTGCTTTGAAGGCTGAGTTCCCTCAAGCTATAGACTCCTTGCAAAAGATCTTCGATCTCGTTTATAAAAATCTTAATCTGGGTAAAAGCAGGATTTTGATTTTTAACAGTAATCATTTCTTTAATAACCGTAAAATGTCTTTGTTCAATTTCAATAAGACCTTTTTTAAAATCCTTTCCTTCAGAGGCAATTTGGGCAAGTTCTGTTAAAATATTGGTAACTCCGCTCATGGCAGATGATACTACTATAAATTTTTCGCCTGAAGCATATTTGTTCTGCAGAATACTAAGTACATTTTGTATACTTTGACCGGAACCGACAGATGATCCTCCAAATTTTACTATTTTCATACGATTACTATCAATTGGTTACAATTTTAGTGAAATTTTATAGGATTAAAAAATATTACTTGAAAATGCATTTAAATATTTTTTATAGAATAAAAGTATATTCAGATAAGTTGTTAAAACTTTGAATTAAATATATGCATAATTTAAGATCAGTTATTTTTATGCGATGTTTGATAAAAAATCATTTATGATTTAACAGTTGCATACAGCTAGAGATTGTTAATTATAAATAAACGCATATTATATAAAGATATAAACCATACTAAATAAAAAATAAGTTTTTATTTATTTTTGTGTGGAAAATATAAGCTTATAGAGATAAATATGAATTGGATTTTGTTAATTATCGGCGGTTTGTTTGAAGTTGGATTTACTTTTAGTTTAGGACAAGCAAAAAATTCTCAAGGAAATGCAGTATACTATTGGTATATCAGTTTTTTAATTTGTATGATTTCGAGCATGTTATTGTTGATTAAGGCTTCTCAAACCCTTCCGTTAGGTACAGCTTATGCAGTTTGGACCGGTGTAGGAGCAGTGGGTACAGTATTGTTAGGAATATTTGTTTTTAAAGAACCGGCAACTTTTTGGAGAATATTTTTTATAATTACTCTGGTTAGCTCTATAGTAGGTCTTAAATTTGTATCTAATCACTAAAAGAAATTGATTAATTGTTTATTATAATTTACAAAAGAATTTATTTAAAATTTTTATGCATAATTACTATCGATTTCATTTACTAAATTTTATAAAACAAAAAAAGCAATTAACTAATTGAAAATTAATTGCTTTTTATTTTTTGTACAGATGAAGGGAATCGAACCCTATAATTCATTTAATATTAGATTATTATTAAATATATTTATATAAAATGTATAAATCTAAATTGGTGTAAAATAATCTAAATAAATAGAATATAATCGCGCAAATATTATGTATATCTTGCTTTTATATTAGCGTAATTTTAAATTTCAAAATTAAGGCTAATATTCATTTTCTCTATTGAAGCAAATCTAAAATAGAAACAGGAGCAATTACACTTCATTTAATTCATAAGAACGAAATAGACCTATTTTATTAATATAGGTTATATTTCACATAGAAAATTTTGGTTTAAAAGTGATGGTAAACAACATGATTTGCCTTATGATAAACTTGCAGAAGCAAAAAAAGAGAAAGAAGATTTAGGTAAATTAGAAAACCATATTATTGAAATATTCAATCTAGATAATAATGATGGTATTGAAATAAGTAAAGATAGGTTAAAGTAAAAAATAGATATTTTCTTTAAGAGAAAATCAGAGAATGAAAATGAAATGAGCCAATATGATATATCAGAAAAGTATTATAAATTAGGAAAATTAGTATATTTATATGAAAATTAAAACCTGTTATAAATGAAGAAAGTTCTTGCATTTATAAGTATATGTTATCTTATATCAGGTATAATAGGGGTAATTATCTGGAATATTCCGAAGTCACAAAATACTGTTAATCCCATTCAGTTACTATTCACATTAGTATTAATGATTATTCCTGCTTTAGTAGCATTTAAAGTAGAAAATAGGAAATTTTTGGTAACATCAGAAAAATTTCAATTAAATTTTAAAAATATTAACTGGAAACAAACTTTTAAATATCTGCTGATAACCAATTTGTTACTTCCAGTTTTAGTGATGTTTTATGGGTATTTATTTGGGAATGTATTAGAAATTGAACCCTTTGGAAAACTAATTACAAGTTATCGACAACTAAATCCAGAAATTTTACAAAAAATACCATCTATATTAAAAATCGACTCTTTATTATTCCTATTGGTTCCAATAATGTTCATCGCAAGTTTAATGTCCTCAATATCTATAAATGGTTTCATTGCTTTGGGGGAAGAAATTGGTTGGAGAGGTTTTTTAGAGAAAAATTTAAATTTTTCTTTTTTTAAAAAAAATATAATAATCGGGGTCATTTGGGGGGCATGGCACGCACCCATAATAATATCTGGACATAATTATCCTAACCACCCTTATTGGGGGATTCTTATGATGGTTATATTATGTATTGCTATGTCATTCTACTTTTCTTTTGCCTTAAAAAGAACACAAAGCCTATTTGTCATTGGCGCTTTACACGGAGGAATTAATGCTATTGAACAAACGTTAGCTTTTATACAGATTGATTATAATGATTTATTTGGCCCTGTTGGATTATTAATGTTTTTTTCAGTATTAACAGTATTTTTAATTGATTATAATTTAAGTAAAAAAACAAATGAACCATTAAATTTTATTTCATAAATTTTTAATAAGAACATCCCTTTTAAATTTTTTTTAAAAAAATAAGTGAAAATCCTGTAAATTGTTGAATAAAAAAAATTATGGAAGCTATCTTTTTAGCATCCCTAGAGCTTTATAAGATCATTGTTGAGGAACAGTTTATAAATAAATTTTCTCAAAACAGTATTTATACATTATTAAAATATCTATCAAGAATGATTACAAGTTGTACTCCTATTAAAATATCTGCCGGAGTTAGTTTAGGTATATTTTCAAATGATAAGAATCGAAACATACTAAAATAGGTTGAAGCTATTTAAAAATCATGTTTAATTGAACATGAACGAACAATTTACAATTATTTAGGAAATAAATAAACAGCCTCTAAACAAGCAATTTTTCAAATATGATCTTTTTACATCCATAAGCGAATATTCTTATAAAGAGACGTTAAAATATATTGAATATGTTTACAAAGATGGTATTAGAAATCATTCTTAGTGTTAATATAATCGTGTAATAGTTTTGCAAATTCTATAAAATAAAAAAGCAACTAACCTTTGTTCAGTTAATTGCTTTTTATTTTTGTACGGATGAAGGGAATCGAACCCCCACGCCTCACGGCACTAGATCCTAAGTCTAGCGTGTCTACCAGTTCCACCACATCCGCTTACTGGTTTTGGACTGCAAATATACATTTATTTTATAAAACGGAAAATAATATTTTAATTATTTTTTGAGATTTTAATTAATACATTGATTCAATATAATTTAAAAATCATACTATTTTATTAAGGACTATTCATTTAAACATACTAATAATGTGTGTGAATAAATTTCAATTGAGTAAGATAATGCGTTGTAAAACAAATCTTATAGGAAAAAAGGAGTGTATAAAAAGTAAATTTATCCCTAAATAAGGTGTGCAAAGGTTCTTATAAACAGTTTAATCTCTATAAAACAGTTATTTTGTGTTATTTATAATGATTCCAGATTGTTAAATATAGATTAAAAACAGTTACTTAAACTTTTCAAGTAAAATTCATTATTGTATATTTGCAACCTAACATTAAAATAAAAATGACTAAAAACGGTGTAAGCCCTGATAAAGAGATAGTTTTTAGCAGCGAATCCTTAAATAAAGTACATGAAATAATTGCAAGATATCCGGAAGGTAAGCAAAAATCTGCTTTAATTCCTGTGTTGCATTTGGCTCAAAAAGAATTTGGAGGATGGCTAGATGTCCCTGTTATGGATTATGTGGCTTCTTTATTAAATATTTCACCAATAGAAGTATATGAAGTAGCTACTTTTTATACAATGTTTAATATGCAGCCTGTCGGAAAATATGTGTTAGAAGTATGTAGAACCGGTCCATGCATGTTAAATGGAAGCGATCAAATCATAGAACATATTAAAGAAAAATTGCAGATAAAAGAAGGAGAAACAACCGCAGATGGTATGTTTACTCTAAAACCGGCAGAATGCTTAGGCGCTTGCGGGTATGCCCCTATGATGCAAATTGGTAAATTTTATCATGAACATCTGACAAAAGAAAAAGTAGATGAAATCATTGACCTTTGCAGGGCGGGAAATATTGCAATTGATTAAATAATAAGTTAGAAGCATATATTATAATATAATGAGTAAAAAATTATTGCTTAAAAATATTGATGTAGAAGGAATAAAAACTTTTGAAGTTTTTAGAAAGCATGGAGGCTACACTGCAGCGGAAAAAGCACTTAAAATGACTCCTGATGAAATTTTAGAAGAAGTTAAGACCAGTGGACTTAGAGGTCGTGGAGGTGCCGGGTTTCCTACGGGGTTGAAATGGAGCTTTTTGGCTAAGCCGGAAGGAGTGCCGCGCTATTTAGTGGTTAATGCAGATGAATCAGAGCCGGGAACTTTTAAAGACCGATATTTAATGGAATATATACCTCATCAATTAATAGAAGGTATACTTATTTCATCTTTTTGTTTAGGAGCCAACGTTTCCTATATATATATACGAGGAGAATATTCTTGGATTCCCGAGATATTAGAACACGCAATACAAGAAGCAAAAGCCAATGGTTTTTTAGGTAAGAATATAAAGAATACAGGATATGATCTGGAAATTTATGTTCAACGCGGTGCAGGAGCTTATGTATGCGGAGAAGAAACCGCATTGTTGGAATCTTTAGAAGGAAAACGAGGTAATCCTAGATTGAAACCGCCTTTTCCGGCCGTTAAGGGGTTATATCAGTGCCCTACCGTAGTTAATAACGTAGAAACCATTGCAACTGTACCGGCTATTATTTCCATAACCGGAGCAGAATATGCTAAAATGGGAGTAGGAAGATCTACGGGAACTAAATTAATTTCCGCTTGTGGAAACCTGAATAAACCGGGAGTATACGAAGTTGACTTCAATTTAAGTATAGAAGAATTTATTTTCAGCGAAGAATATTGCGGAGGAATACCTAAAGGTAAAAAATTGAAAGCCTGTATTCCGGGTGGATCATCAGTTCCTATTTTACCCGCTAAATTATTACTAAAGACAGCTAACGGCGAAACCCGTTTGATGAATTACGAAAGTATGGCAGATGGAGGGTTTATTACAGGAACAGCCTTAGGTTCAGGTGGATTTATAGTTTTAGATGAAGACCAGTGTATAGTAAGACATACGATGACTCTGGCGCGTTTTTATAATCATGAAAGTTGTGGACAATGTACACCTTGTCGCGAAGGGACCGGGTGGATGTACAGAATACTAAAAAAAATAGAAGAAGGACGGGGAACATACGACGATATCGATTTGCTATGGAATATACAAAGTAAGATAGACGGTAATACGATATGTCCTTTAGGAGATGCAGCGTCCTGGCCGGTTGCAGCAGCTATTAGACATTTTAGAGATGAGTTCCAATGGCATATAAATAATCCAGAATGTTTAACAAAAAATTATGGTATAGCTGAATATGCAACTATTTAACAAAAGTAATTTATTGTTTTTATTAGCAATATTTACAATTGGTGCAGTAGATGCCCAAGAACAAGAAAAAAACAAAAGAAAAGCCCACAGAAAAGGTGAAGTATATGCCTACTGGGGTTGGAACCGAGCCTATTATGGAAGGTCATCCGTCCATTTCACAGGTAATGATTATAATTTTACCCTACATGGAGTAAAAGGCGACGATAAGCCGATTGGCTGGAACTTTCACGATTTTTTAGACCCAACCAGAGTAACAATACCTCAAGTAAATTATAGAATCGGTTATTTCTTCAAGGATAACTGGGCGGTTTCTTTAGGTATGGATCATATGAAATATGTAGTTAGACCGGGGCAATGGGTTAAATCAACAGGAACAATTAACACTCCCGGATATGAGGATGCAATCGTTGACGGAGAATACATTTATTTAACTGATGATTTTTTACATTTAGAACATACTGACGGTCTAAATTACTTGAATGCAGAAATAGAATATTATCATAATTTCATAAGTTCCGGCTTTTTTAAATTTAATAGTATAGCAGGAGGAGGTTTAGGATTGCTAATCCCAAAAACCAATGCAACTATAATGAATAATGAAAGACATGATAAATTTCATTTAGCAGGATGGGGGTTAGATGCGAAAGTAGGAGCAGAATTGCTGTTCTGGGATCTTTTTTTCCTTAGAACGGAATTAAAAGAAGGAGTTATATCCATGCCGGATATTAGAACAACATCCAGCAGTTCAGATAAAGCTTCTCAAAATATTTTGTATCTCCAATGGAATTACACATTCGGATTCAGTTGGCATTTTTAATGCACCAAGATATATTAAAATCTAATGAACGAAGAACCAAATAAAATAAAAGTAACAATAGATGGAATTACTGTAGAAGTAAATCCAGGGATTCCAATTGTAGAAGCAGCACGACAAATAGGAGGAGCCTCTGTTCCGCCTACTATGTGCTATTATAGTAAATTGGAAGGAAGTGGGGGACGTTGCCGCACTTGTTTGGTGGAAGTGACTAAAGGATCAGAAAAAGATCCACGTCCTATGCCTAAGTTAGTACCGGCTTGTCGTACCAATGTAATGGATGGTATGGAAGTTAAAGTTATTACTTCTGAAAGAGTAATACAAGCCGTACAAGGAGTTACAGAATTTTTATTAATTAACCATCCTTTAGATTGTCCTATATGCGACCAGGCAGGAGAATGTAAACTTCAGGATTTGGCTTATGAGCATGGGTTGGACAAAACCCGTTCTGAATTCCCAAGAAGAACTTTTCAATCCGATGATTTAGGACCGTACATAAAATTAAACATGAACCGATGTATTCTTTGTGCAAGATGTGTATTAGTTGCCAATCAACTTACCGACCAAAGAAATCAAGGGATATTATTCAGAGGAGATCATGCGGAAATAAGTACCTACATAAGCAAAGCTATTGAAAATGATTTTTCAGGAAACATGATCGATGTTTGTCCGGTGGGAGCTTTAACAGATAGAACCGCTCGATTTAAAAGTAGAGTTTGGTTTACTGAACCGGTAAATGCAACTTGTACTTGTGAAAAATGTAGCGGTAAAGCAGTATTATGGATGAAAGGAGATACCATTATACGGGTAACAGCGCGAAAAGATGCATACAATGAAGTAGAAGAATTTATATGCAATGATTGTCGATTTGAAAGAAAAGACCTGAATTATTGGAATATAGAAGGTCCTGCCCATATCAGCGATCATTCTGTAATTTCGGTAAATCATTACGAATTACCATTACCTAAAAATGATCCGCATTATAAATTCGAAAAATTTAAAGCTAAAACATTAGAATAATATATATATAATATGTGGTTTACAGTAGTATTGGTAGTTATTTTATTTGCGTTGTGTTTAGGAGCTGCAGCTTATGAAACCTTAATGGAGCGAAAAGTAGCAGCCTTTTTACAAGATAGAATAGGACCCAATAGAGCAGGAATATTTGGTTTAATGCAACCTTTATGCGACGGAGGAAAACTTTTTTTCAAAGAAGATTTTGTTCCAAAAAATGCAGAAAAATGGTTGTTTATCATATCACCGGGAATTTTAATGCTAATAGCATTAAGCACAGGAGCAGTGATTCCTTGGGGAAAATCTTTATTTATAGCAGGAGAATCTCATTTAGTTCAAGTAGCAAACATTGATGTAGGAGTTCTGTATATAATGGGTATCGTATCCATCGGAGTATACGGAATCATGCTGGGAGGTTGGGCTTCCAATAATAAGTATTCATTGTTAGGGGCTATAAGAGCTTCTTCACAAATGATCTCTTACGAGTTGGCTATGGGATTATCCCTTCTATCCATCATTATGATGACAGGAACATTGGATTTAAGAGCCATGGTAGAGCAACAAGCTTCCAACTTATACGGATTATCATTTTTAAATGGTATGGCTTGGAATGTATTTTATCAACCCTTAGCATTCGTATTGTTCGTTACCTGTTCGTTTGCAGAACTAAACAGAGCCCCTTTTGATTTGGCAGAGTGTGAATCCGAGTTGATCGGAGGTTATCATACAGAATACGGATCCATGAAATTCGGTACATTCCTTTTTGCAGAATATATAAACATGTTTATTAGTTCAGCTTTAATAAGCACTCTATTTTTTGGAGGTTACAGCTTTCCGTTTATGAATGAATTGGCCAAAAATGGAACACTCGGAGAAAATGCAATAGGAATTATAAGTATAGTAGCATTTTTAATAAAAATAGTCTTTTGTATATTCTGTTTTATGTGGGTAAGGTGGACATTACCTAGATTCAGATACGACCAATTAATGCGTTTAGGTTGGAGAGTCATGATACCTTTGTCCATTCTCAATTTATTAATAACTGCTACTATTGTAGTATTTGGCTAAAATAAAGAAAAAAGTAAAGAAAGAAATTAAATTTATGCAGAGGCTTACCAATAAATCTAAGATAATTTCAAATAAAGAAATGACCTTAAAAGAAAAAATATATCTTCCTGCAGTATTAGGAGGTATGAAAATCACTTTTAGTCATTTTTTCAAAAAACCGGTTACCACTTCATATCCAGAAAAGAAAAGAGAGTTTAGTCCTGTATACAGAGGCAGACATGTACTCAAAAGAGACGATGAAGGAAGAGAGCGTTGTACAGCTTGTGGATTATGTGCATTAGCCTGTCCGGCTGAAGCCATTACAATGGTTGCCGCTGAAAGAAAGCGAGGAGAGGAGCACTTATATAGAGAGGAAAAATATGCAGAAAACTATGAAATAAACATGTTACGATGCATATTTTGCGGAATGTGTGAAGAAGCATGTCCTAAAGAAGCCATATTTCTTACTGACCGTTTAGTAATGCCGGAACATTTACGCAAAGAATTTATATACAAGAAAGATAAGCTTGTAGAAAGCATGGACAATAGAATAGACGTTTCACAAAGGCAAATAAAAAAATATACGGTAGAAAAATAAAGAATATGGAAGCAATTTTGTTTTATTTAATATCTGCTAGTGCAATTGTGAGCGCATTATTTGTTGTATTCAGTAAAAACCCTATGTACAGCATCATTTCATTGATCATAACCTTTTTTTCCATATCAGGTTTATATATAATGTTAAATGCTCAATTTTTAAGTGTAGTTCAAATTATAGTTTACTCCGGAGCCATTATGGTATTATTCCTCTATGTGCTCATGATGTTGAATTTGAAAGAAAAAGATGAGCCATTAAAAGGAAGTGCTTTTCGAATTTTGGCAACCATATGCGGAGGATTAGTATTCATTGGATTTATTGGAGCATTAAGAGGATATCAACAAATAGATTTTCCTACTAATCCCGACAGTCAAATTGGATTAACTAAAAATTTAGGACACTTATTATTTAGTCAATACGTATTACCCTTCGAATTAGCTGGGATTCTATTTTTAGGTGCATTAGTGGGTGCAGTTATGATAGGAAAAAGAGATTTATAAAAAAATATTTATTTTCTTGAAACAAAAAAGAAATGGTTAACAGTTTATTACAAAGTATACCGGTAGATTATTTTATATACTTATCCGCATTACTATTTTGTATAGGAGTAACAGGAGTATTAGTAAGAAGAAATGCAATCATAATTTTAGGATGTGTGGAGCTGATGTTGAATTCAGTGAATCTATTGTTGGCAGCATTTTCTGCCTACAAAGGAGATGCAGACGGTCAAATATTAGTATTTTTTATTATGGTTGTTGCAGCAGCCGAAGTTGCAGTAGGATTAGCCATCATAACCATGATGTATAGAAATACACGATCTGTAGATGTTAGCTTATTTAATAGATTAAAAGGATAAGAAATGGAGAATATAATATATTTAATACCAATTTTACCACTTATAGGATTTATTATTTGTGGAATTTTTGGAAGAAAAATGCCTAAAACGGCAGTAGGAACAATTGCTAATCTTGCTGTTTGGATACCTTTTTTTCTATCCGTATATTTATTTTGCACGTTTACAGAACCCGTTAAAGCATCCCTGTTTAATTGGTTTGCAGTTGACACTTTAAAAGTTAACTTTTCCTTTCAAATAGATCAATTATCCTTAGTGATGATGATGATTGTTACAGGAATCGGATCTTTAATTCATCTGTATTCCATTGGATATATGCATGAAGATAAAGGCTTTTATAAATTCTTTTCTTATTTAAATCTCTTTATATTTTCCATGCTCTTGCTAGTAATGGGAAGTAATTTCTTAATACTATTTATAGGATGGGAAGGAGTAGGATTTTGTTCCTATTTACTTATTGGCTTTTGGTATACCAATAAAGAATATGGATATGCTGCCAGAAAAGCATTTGTAATGAATAGAATAGGAGACTTAGGGCTCTTAATAGGAATATTCATGTTATTTTATTACTTTGGAAGTGTAGAATACTCCGACATAGCAGCCAAAGCCCATTTATTTAAATTAAATGACCCTATATTAATTACAGCTACTGTATTTCTATTCATAGGAGCTATGGGTAAATCTGCTCAAATACCACTTTATACATGGTTACCTGATGCGATGGCAGGGCCTACACCGGTTTCTGCATTAATTCACGCCGCTACCATGGTAACAGCAGGTATTTATATGATTATCAGATCCAATGCCATTTATAGTTTAGTGCCGATTACTCTAGACTTTATAATGTATATTGGTTTAGCAACTTCTATACTCGCAGCTTTCATCGGATTAAGACAGAACGATATAAAGAAAGTGTTGGCTTATTCAACAGTTTCACAACTGGGACTAATGTTTACAGCTTTAGGAGCAGAAGCTTACACTACTGCTTTATTCCATGTAATCACTCACGCATTCTTTAAAGCATTATTATTTTTAGGAGCGGGTAGTGTTATTCATGCGATGAGTGGAGAACAAGATATGAGATACATGGGAGGATTAAGAAAAAAAATCCCGGTAACTTATTGGACATTCCTAATTGGAACGTTAGCTATTTGCGGAATACCACCTTTAGCAGGGATGTTCTCTAAAGACGAAATTTTAGTAGCACTTTGGACTAAAAACAAAATTATTTGGGGACTTACCTTGTTCTCAGCTGCTTTAACCTGTATATATATGTTTCGCTTACTATTCCTTACATTCTTTGGAGATTTCAAAGGTACTGAGGAGCAAAAGAAACATTTGCATGAAAGTCCGGCTATAATGACCATTCCTTTATTGGTTTTAGCTTTATTAACCGTTGTTGGCGGAGGAATAAACTTACCTTATTATTTAGGAGAAGGAATTTCTCAAAAATTGTCGCATTGGTTGCATCCTATTTATGTAGGTTTACCTATACATCAAGAACCTTCTTTAGGTACTGAAATGATGTTACTAGGAATAACTTTAGCTGTGATAGCTTTGGTAGCCCTTGTTACCTACAACAAATATGTTACACGAAAAGTACAGGCAACTATTGTAGAAAACATGACCGGATGGGAAAAATTTTCAGCACATGCTGCTTATATCAATGAATTTTATAATGAAGTCATTGTAAATCCGGTTTTAAACTTAGGAAAATTTCTGAAAAATATAGTTGATAAATATATAGTAAACGGAATAGTAGAAGGAACAGCAAAAACAGTTAAGGGATGCGGAAGTGTCCTTAGACTAATACAAAACGGAAATGTAGAATTTTATGTATTTGCAATGTCCTTGGGAATATTCATATTATTATTAGTTGCAGAATTTTTAAGTCATTAATTAAAATACAAAAAGTAAAAAGATATAATGTTAACTTTAGCAGTACTACTTTTACCAATCATTGGATCAGGCTTATTATTTGCCTTAAAAGGGAATATTTCAAAATATATAGCATTTATAATTGCAATATCCGAATTGGTATTAACCGCTATTATATGGTGTAATTTCAAAGCAGATTCAGGAATTCAGTTTGAATTTGGAAAAGAGTTGTATTTTTCACCGATTAAATCTACGTTACATTTCGGAGTTGACGGATTAACTGTTCTAATGCTTCTATTAACCAATGTATTAACGCCAATTATACTCTATTCATCATGGAACGATGAACGCCCTTCCGGCTTTTATGCATTAATTTTATTAATGCAATTTGGATTAGTGGGTATTTTCTCCTCCTTAGATGGTTTAATGTTTTATATATTTTGGGAAGTAACATTAATTCCTATTTGGTTTATATGCGGAATTTTTGGAACAGGTGAAAACAGATTGAAAATAAACTATAAATTTTTTATTTATACTTTTTTTGGATCTTTATTTATGCTTGTTGCACTAATATATGTTTACTTGCAAGCGGGATCATTTGACTTAAATGCCTTATATGCAGTTAAAATTCCTGCACAAGCACAAACATTCATTTTTTGGATGTTTTTCTTAGCATTTGCAATCAAATTACCCATATTTCCTTTCCACACTTGGCAAGCAGATACCTACACAATGGCTCCTACACAAGGCTCCATGTTATTATCCGGTATCATGCTTAAAATGGGAGTATTTGGAATCATCAGATATTTATTACCTCTTTCACCTGAAGCTGTAGGGGGAACTTCCGGTTCCATAGCCTTAATTTTATCAATTATTGGAATTGTATATGCATCTTTAATCGCTATCGTTCAAAAAGATATTAAGAGACTTATTGCTTTCTCTTCAATGGCACACGTGGGACTTATTGCTGCCGGTATATTTGCAAGTGCAATCGTATCCATGCATTGCGGTATTGATAGTACCGGTATTGAAGGAGCCTCAATTCAAATGTTGGCACACGGAGTTAATGTAGTTGGTTTATTTTATGTAGCGGATGTATTAATTAAAAAATTCGGTACAAGAGATTTAAGTAAAATGGGAGGATTAGCATCTAAAGCTCCATTTTTAGCTGTTTTATTTATGATAATCTCTGTTGGAACTATGGCTGTTCCGTTAACCAATGCATTTATAGGTGAATTCCTTTTATTGAAAAGTATTTTTACATTAAGCATTTGGGGAGCAATTATAGCCGGATTAACCTTAATCTTATGTGCCGTTTATATTACCAAAATGTACGGAATGTCAATGTTTGGTAAAGGAAATCAAGAATTTTTAGAAGGTCAGAAAGATATTAATTTACAAACTAAATTAGGATTGATCGTATTAGCGGCTTTAATTATAGTTTGTGGAATTTATCCTCAACCCCTATTATCATTATCTTCAGAAACGGCTCAACACATAGTATCTCTTTTAGTTAAATAAGTTACTTGATCAATAAGTAACAATTTTTCTAATAGTTGTAATTTTCGGGTTAGATTAAAAAATTTAAACATTTTGAAATTAGGCAGATACTGATATGGTATCAACTCATTTCAATTGATAATTTTACTAGGTAAATGAGTGGTAAATGTGAAAATTTGGAAAAAGACTATTCCAAGAAATAAATCATTTATTATTCATATCAATTGTTGTTGAAATTTATCTTCTTTTTATTATTTACAAAATTATTTAGCTGATAAAAGCTTAAAATGTTTTTTTATTTCCAATTTCTAATCTAAAATTAGAGATTAAGAAACTACCATCTTTAAGAAAAGGAAGAAAACAATTCAAAAATTGTAAATAATAATTTTAAAGTTGTATACTTTTTATATTTCTCCAGAAGTTTTAAATTTACAAAATGTCAGATTTATTAGATCCGGATAAGAATAAATATTCAAAAGAAGATATCGCTCAAGAAGAGCAGGTACGTCCTAAAAGTTTTTACGAATTTGTAGGTCAATCTCATATTATGGATAATCTGGAGATTTTTGTAAAGGCTGCCAAATTAAGACGCGAATCTTTGGATCATGTATTACTACACGGTCCTCCGGGGCTAGGTAAAACTACTTTAGCTAATATCATTGCAAATGAATTAAATGTTGGAATAAAAATCACTTCAGGGCCTGTATTAGATAAGCCCGGTGATCTGGCAGGTTTATTGACCGGATTGGAAGAAAATGATGTACTGTTTATTGATGAAATCCATAGACTTTCTCCCATAGTTGAAGAATACTTGTATTCAGCCATGGAAGATTATAAAATAGACATAATGATTGAAAGCGGGCCAAATGCTCGATCAGTTCAAATCAATTTAAATCCTTTTACGTTAATTGGAGCTACAACCCGCTCAGGATTGTTAACAGCTCCGCTTAGGGCGCGTTTTGGAATTAACTTTAGATTTGAATACTATCACACAGAATTATTAAGCAGTATTGTGGAAAGAAGTTCGCGCATAATGAATATGCCGATAGATACGCAGGCTGCTATAGAAATAGCTTCCCGTAGCAGAGGAACTCCGCGTATTGCCAATGCGTTGCTACGAAGAATCAGAGATTTTGCGCAAATTAAAGGTAATGGAAAGATAGATCTTACCATTTCTGAAATTGGTTTAGAAGCGTTAAAAGTAGACAAACACGGTCTAGATGAAATGGATAACAAGATTTTAAGTACCATTATTGATAAATTTAAAGGAGGACCGGTAGGATTAACAACTATAGCAACAGCAGTAGGAGAAAATCCGGGAACTTTAGAAGAAGTATATGAACCTTTTTTAATTCAAGAAGGCTATCTTATGCGTACACCCAGAGGTAGAGAAGCAACTGAAAAAGCCTATAAACATTTAGGCAAAATAAAAATGCCGGGTAATCAATCTGAACTATTTTAATATGAAATCCTATATCTATTTATTTATAGCTATATGCTTAGAGACGGCGGGGACTTCTTTACTTCCGATGACTAAAGAATTTACCAAATGGAAACCAACAGTCCTTTTTTTTGCTCTCTTTTTTGCAGCTTTATATAGCCTGACTAAAGCCATTAGAGTCATACCAATCGGGATAGCCTATGCTATTTGGTCAGGAATAGGAATTGTATTAATAAGTCTTTCAGGCTATTTTTTATACAAACAAAAATTAGATA
Organism: Apibacter sp. B3935; assembly: GCF_009827705.1. Classification (NCBI taxonomy): domain Bacteria; kingdom Pseudomonadati; phylum Bacteroidota; class Flavobacteriia; order Flavobacteriales; family Weeksellaceae; genus Apibacter; species Apibacter sp. B3935. The sequence continues at coordinate 516,884 of NZ_WINL01000002.1, read as the reverse complement.
TTCCGGCTATTATTGGAATCGTATTTATCATCATAGGCGTACTTATTATAAACCTATTTTCCAAAACAGCAGGACATTAACTTCAAATAAATAAACAAATGATACTTATTGAAAACGCTACAATTATAAATGAAGGACAATCGTTTATAGGATCGGTTTTACTGGAAAAAGATATCATTTCCGAAATATACAGAGGCGAGGTTCCTGCTGAAATTAGTGCTCAATCAACGAAAATAAATGCAGAAGGTTTATGGCTGATTCCCGGAGTTATTGATGACCAAGTACATTTCAGAGAACCGGGATTAACCAATAAAGGAGATATTCATAGTGAAAGCCGTGCTGCTCTAGCCGGTGGAGTAACTTCTTATATGGAAATGCCTAATACCAATCCACAGACCACAACAATTGAAGCTTTGGAAAATAAGTTTGCCCTTGCTTCACAAAAATCGTATGCGAACTATTCTTTTTACCTTGGAGCGACCAATGATAATAGAGAAGAATTAATGAAAGTTAATCCCAAGAAGGTTTGCGGAATAAAAATATTTATGGGTTCATCCACAGGGAATATGCTGGTTGACAATAAAAAAGCCCTGGAGACTATTTTTTCTGAGGTTGATATGCTGATTGCGGTTCATTGCGAAAAAGAAGAAATTATAAGGAAAAATATCGAAAAATATAAAGCTATTTATGGCGAATATATACCGATTCCTTGTCATCCTTTAATTAGAAGCGTAGAAGCTTGCTATCAATCCTCATTTGACGCAATTGAATTAGCCCATAAATATGGAACACGTCTTCATGTTTTACATATATCCACAGAAAAAGAATTGAGTTTATTTGAAAATAAACCATTAGAAGAAAAGAAAGTTACCGGAGAAGCTTGTGTACACCATTTGTGGTTTACTGATGAGGATTATGAAAAATTAGGATCCAAAATAAAATGGAATCCTGCAGTAAAAACAAAAAAAGACCGAGATTCTATACTTAAAGCAGTTGTAGAAGATCGGTTAGACGTTATCGCAACTGATCACGCTCCTCACTTATTGAGTGAAAAAGAAGGCGGATGCTTGCAAGCTGCCTCAGGAGGTCCTTTAGTACAACATTCTTTAGTGATGATGTTAGAATTGGTTAAACAAGGGAAAATTACCAAAGAAAAAGTTATTACTAAAATGTGTCATGCCCCGGCTCAACTGTATCAGATTAAAAAAAGAGGCTATATACGTAAAGGATATTATGCAGATTTAGTTTTGATTAATCCTGATAAGCCATATACAGTATCACATGAGAACATTCTTTACAAATGTCGATGGTCACCGTTAGAAAATATAACTTTTAGTTCATCCGTTGAAAAAACTTTTTTGAACGGAAAATTGGCTTACAGTGAAGGAGAAGTAAAAGAAGTAAGAGGAATGGCATTAGAATTTGAAAGATAAATTGTATAAAAAATTAAGTCAAGAATTAAAGTCTGAAATATTTGCATGAGTAAGCAGAAAATACATAAAACGAATGCGGCCAGACTACTAGATTTACATAAAATTACATATGATCTTATTCCCTATGAAGTAGATGAAAATGATTTAAGCGCCATACATGTAGCAGAGACTTTAGGGGAAAATATAAATCAGGTTTTTAAAACCTTGGTATTAGAAGGGGATAAAAATGGTTATTTTGTTTGTGTAATTCCCGGAAATGAAGAAATTAATTTAAAGCAGATAGCATTACTATCCGGCAATAAAAAATGCGACTTAATTCCGATGAAAAATCTAATAGGATTAACGGGCTATATCAGAGGAGCATGCTCACCCATAGGCATGAAAAAATTATTTCCAACCTATATAGAAGAATCCTGCTTGAATTTCGATTCCATTTACATTAGTGCAGGACAAAGAGGATTACAAATTCAATTAAATCCACAAGATTTAATTAAACTCCTTCAAGCAAAAATTTTTAAAAACAGTTGAATAAAATCAATAAATATTTTTTGTGTTCATAAAAAACAAAAAAAGGTTATAGTATAAAGATAACAATTTCGTAAAGAGATAATTACAATCCAAGAATAAATAAAAAATTATTTTCGATATATTTAAAAAACGCAATAATTTCATTTATAAAACTTTCGTAAATTTGTATCCTAAAAATTTTAGAAGAATGATAAAAATTACTCTTCCTGATGGAAGTGTGAAAGAATTTGAAAATTCCGTAACACCGTTGGACATTGCCAAATCCATATCTGAAGGTTTGGCTAGAAATACAATTTCTGCAATAGTAAATGGTAAACAAGTTGAAATTACCGATCCTATTACGGAGGATGCAACGGTACAATTATTAACATGGAATGATGATTTAGGTAAGAAAGCGTTTTGGCATTCTTCTGCCCACTTATTGGCACAGGCGATAATGGAGTATTATCCAAATGCCAAATTAACTATTGGTCCGGCCATTGAAAACGGATTTTATTACGATGTTGATTTTGGAGATGAAGTTTTTTCAGAAAAAGATTTTGAAAAAATTGAAAAGAAAATGTTGGAAAATGCCAAAAAAGACTCAACGTTCGCAATCCGTTCTGTTTCTAAAAATGATGCATTAGAAGCCTATAAAGATAATCCGTTTAAAACTGAATTAATTGAAAATTTAGAAGATGGATCGATCACATTTGTAACACACGATAATTTTACCGATTTGTGTAGAGGTGGACATATTCCTTCTACCGGAATAATTAAAGCCGTAAAAGTATTAAATGCAGCAGGAGCTTATTGGAGAGGCGACGAAAAAAATAAACAGTTGGTTCGTGTCTATGGAATTTCTTTTCCAAAACAAAAAGAATTAACTGAATACTTAGAAAGAATAGAAGAAGCAAAAAAGCGTGATCATAGAAAATTAGGAAAAGAGCTTCAATTATTTACTTTTTCCGAAAAAGTAGGAGCAGGATTACCTTTATGGTTACCAAAAGGTGCAAAACTAAGACAAAAACTTATTGACTTTTTAGGAGCGGCACAGCGAAAAGCAGGATATGAAATTGTAGCAACCCCTCATATCGGGCATAAAGATTTGTATGTTACCAGCGGACATTACGAAAAATACGGAGCAGATAGCTTCCAACCTATAAAAACACCTAATGCGGGTGAAGAATTTTTATTAAAACCGATGAATTGTCCACACCACTGTGAAATTTATCGATCTTCCCCTTGGTCGTATAAAGATTTACCGAAACGATTCGCAGAATTTGGAACCGTTTATAGATATGAGCAAAGTGGAGAGTTGCATGGACTTACCCGTGTTAGAGGATTCACTCAGGATGACGCCCATATCTTTTGTACTCCGGATCAATTGATCGGGGAATTTGAAAATGTAATAGATCTCGTATTATATACATTTAAATCATTAGGATTTAACGAATTTACAGCCCAAGTTTCATTACGAGATAAAGAAAATAAAGGAAAATACATTGGAAGTGATGAAAATTGGGAGAAAGCTGAAAATGCGATTAAACAAGCAGCTGAAAAGAAAGGATTGCAGACAGTTGTTGAATATGGCGAAGCAGCTTTTTACGGACCAAAGCTCGATTTTATGGTTAAAGATGCCTTAGGTAGAAATTGGCAATTAGGTACTATTCAAGTAGACTATAATTTGCCTGAAAGGTTTGATCTTTATTACATAGGAGCAGATAATGAAAAACATCGTCCTGTAATGATACATAGAGCGCCTTTCGGTTCTTTGGAACGCTTTGTAGCCATTCTGTTAGAGCACACTGCCGGAGATTTACCTTTATGGTTAAGTCCTGAACCGTTTATTATACTTCCTATTAGTGAAAAGTATGTAGATTATGCAAAAAAAGTTTTGGATTTAATGGAAAATTCGGATATTTGCGGACGAATAGACGATCGTAACGAAAAGACAGGTAAAAAGATACGAGATGCAGAGATCAATAAAATTCCTTACATGTTTGTAGTAGGAGAGAAGGAAGCTTCCTCCGATACTGTGTCGATTCGTAAACGTGGAGAAGGAGATTTAGGTACTTTTTCTTTAGAAGAAGTAGTAACGATGATGAAAAAAGCAACAAATAATCAATAAAATTTAAATACCATAGCACTTAACAGAAATAATTCAAGAGGGAAGTATATCCCAAAGAAGCAAGAGCCAGAACACAAAATTAACGGAAAAATTGATGTTCCGGAAGTTCGTTTAGTAGGAGATAATGTTACTCAAGGAATCTATCCTATAAAAGAAGCATTAGCTATTGCCGAAGATTTAGAGTTGGATTTGGTAATGATCACAGAAAGTGCAAATCCACCTGTTTGTAGAGTTGTTGATTATAAAAAATTCCTGTACGAACAGAAAAAGAAGCAAAAAGAACTCAAATCTAAGCAAACCAAAGTAGTGGTTAAAGAAATTCGTTTTGGACCACAAACCGACGAACATGATTTCGAATTTAAAAAGAAACATGCTCAAAAATTTTTGGAAGAAGGTTCTAAACTAAAAGCTTACGTTTTCTTTAAAGGGCGTTCCATTGTTTTTAAAGACCAAGGACAAATTTTATTATTAAGATTAGCGCAAGAATTAGAAGAATGGGGTAAAGTAGAGCAAATGCCAAAGCTCGAAGGGAAAAGAATGATTATGATGATGTCTCCCAAAAAATAGGATAAGAAATGAATAACTTTTAATTTAAAAATTAAATCGTTTATGTGAAAAGATTTTTATTTTTATTATTAATATCTCTATTCATTTTACATTGTTACTATTATTACCCGTATCTGTCAGATGATAGTTTGATTTCCTTACGATACACTGATCGTTTTTTACAAGGTAAAGGATTAACATGGAATGATAATGAAAGACCTGTTGAAGGATATTCTAATTTATCATGGATACTATTAATATCTATTTTAGGTAAATTAGGATTTAACTTAATTTTATCCCTAAGGTTAGCAGGTCTTATCTGTAGTATTAGTGTACTTTATATCATTTATTTATATTATAAAGATAAAGATTTTAATGCTCTTTTTGTAGGTTTATCATTTCTTATTTGTACCTCTGCATTCGCTACTTGGACAATAGCCGGTTTAGAACAGCCCCTATACACTTTGTCTATTTGCTTAATGATTTATTCTGTCTTTAAAATTATTGATTTATATAATTTTAGAAAATATAATTGGTTACTTTCTATTTCCTTAGCTGTTTTAGTTATATCAAGACCCGATGGGGTTTTATTTTCAGTTATAACTTCTTTTTTTTTCTTTTTTTTCTTACTATATCAAAAAAGACCGTATAAATTTATAATTGCTTTTCTGATAAAAATCCTCTCCTTACCTATAATTTTTTACGTTATTCAATTACTATTTAGGTTAAATTATTATGGAGAATGGTTACCAAATACCGCTTTTGTTAAAGCTAAAGTTACCTTATATACAATTTGGATTGGATTAATATATTCAGCTAGAGCTTTTATAAATACTTTGCCTATTTCAATAATAGGTATACTATTTATTATATATTTTTCAATTGTTAAAAAGAACAGTAAATTCATCTATCTTTTAGCTGTGATGGGTAGTTGGGTAGTATATGTAACCTTGGTTGGAGGTGATATATTCCCGGCATTCAGGCATTTTGTTCTAGTTTATGTAATTTTAACTTATGCTTTAATAGAAGGATTTATAAAATGTAAATTTAAATTTTTTAAAACAAAATATTTTTTAGCAATATTTACTTTTATATGTATCCCTTGCTATTTATATCTGCAAATTAATTACTCTAGCAATAAAATTGTTAAACATGAAAAATGGGAATGGGATGGTTTACTATTAGGAGAATTTTTGAAAAGAGGTTTTTATAAACAACAGCCTTTGTTAGGAGTTACAGCCGCCGGATGTATACCCTATTCATCAAATTTGCCTTGTTTGGATATGTTAGGTTTAAATGATTATTATATCGCTAGACACCCACCCAAAGATTATGCTAAAGGAGGGTATATTGGTCATGAATTAGGGGATGTAAATTATATTTTGAAACGTAATTCTGATATACTAATATTTACAGTAGGACAATCAACTCCTAGCTTTAGAATAGGAGAAGAACTTAAAAAAAATAATGAATTTTTAAGAAAATATAAGCCTGTTCTTTTCACCATCAATGATTCTTATAATCCCACATTATTCATGAATAAATATGGGGATAAATTGGGGATACGTGAATATGATAAATTTATAACAATACCGGGGTATCTTTTGGGAGATTCAAAGAATAATGTAGTAGCATTAGATAAAAAAGATAATAAGTTTAAAACTAAAATATTATTTAACAAGACTGCTACAATAACTTTAAATTCTAAAAATAAAAAGTGGAGAATTTATTCAATCAATAATCAAAAGCCCGATCTTAATAATATAAAAATTACTCTAACTAGTAATTTTAAAAATGATAGTATCACTATTAACCTTACCTCATTAGTTAAAGAAATTGATATTGATGAAATAAAATTAGCATATGATAAATGATTTGTTTATTTTTTGAAAAATATCTAATTTTGTAGCATTGATAACGAGGTAAATAAATAAGAAAATGCCAAAATTAAAAACAAAATCAGGTGCTAAAAAGCGTTTTTCAATTACCGGATCTGGTAAAATTAAAAGAAAACATGCATTTAAAAGCCACATTTTAACTAAAAAAAGCACAAAACGTAAACGTAATCTGACGTATTCTACTTTAGTAGATATCGCAGATGAAAAAAGCGTTAAAAGACAATTATTAATTAAGTAAGAGAGAATATCTTTTGAAAGATATTCCGGTTTTTTAAAAATCATTTAAAAGTTTAACCCTGGATTGGGTAAAAGAAGAGAAGATAAAAAATACTTCCACCCACTTCAAAAAAACAAAAAAGTATGCCAAGATCAGTCAATTCAGTAGCGTCAAGAGCGCGCAGAAAAAGAGTCCTAAAATTAGCTAAAGGCTATTACGGGAGAAGAAAAAATGTTTGGACGGTAGCGAAAAATGCTGTTGAAAAAGGTTTGCAATATGCCTATGTAGGTAGAAAGCAAAAGAAAAGAAATTTCAGAGCTTTATGGATACAGAGAATTAACGCAGGTGTCAGACAATACGGTCTTTCTTATTCTAAATTTATAGGTTTACTAAAAGAAAATAATATAGATTTAAATAGAAAGGTTCTTGCAGATTTAGCTATGAACCATCCAGAAGCTTTTAAAGCGGTTGTGGATACTGTAAAAAAATAAATTTAATAATATTTTCGTTATCATAATAAAAACACTCACTATATAGTGAGTGTTTTTTATTTTTATTATACTTGATTTAAATGCTTAATATACGCAGAAGATTCACAAGATGCAGCCAAAGTTTTAAAAAGGCATATCAGAATCCTGATCATCAATAGTATCATCAATTCCAAACGAATCGCTAGGATTAATAGATGGAATATTTATGGAACTGTCAAATGAAGTTTCATCATTGATTTTACTTTCAAAAGTGGTAGAACTTATACTTTCCTGTACGGAAAAATAATCTTCATCGATGTCCGAAAATTTAGCCTGAGAACTTGTAAAACGCAATCGAACATCTTCGAGAGCACCGTTTCTATGCTTTGCAATAATAAATTCTGCTTGACCTGTACAAGGTGTTCCGTCTTCCCAAGTATCTAATTTGTAATATTCCGGTCGATATATAAAGGTTACAATATCGGCATCCTGTTCAATAGCCCCCGATTCCCTTAAGTCCGAAAGTAAAGGTTTTTTACTTCCTCCGCGAGTTTCCACAGAACGGGATAACTGCGAAAGTGCTATAACAGGTATTTCAAGCTCTTTGGCAATAGCTTTTAGTGAACGAGAAATCGTAGCAATCTCTTGCTCCCTATTTCCTATACCTTTTCCTCCTGCCGACATTAATTGGAGGTAATCGATCATAATCATTTTTACTCCATGCTGTGAAACAAGTCTACGAGCCTTAGCTCTCAAATCGAAAACAGAAATCCCGGGAGAATCATCTATAAATATCGGCGCATTTTCCAATTTATTAACTCGGGAATAAAGTTGTTGCCACTCTAATTCGGATAAATTGGCTTTTCTCAACTTTTCAGATTCAATTCCGGTTTCACTGGATATCATACGCATCATCAACTGTTCTGCGGACATTTCTAATGAAAATACACCGATCGGAGTTTCTGCCCCTATGGCAATATTTCTGGCCATGGAAAGAATAAAAGCCGTTTTACCCATTCCGGGTCTTGCTGCAATAATTATAAGATCCGAAGGTTGCCAACCGGCAGTAATTTTATCCACATGCTTAAATCCTGAAGGGATACCGCTCATTCCTTGTTTAGATTCTAAAGATTTAATCTTTTTTAAAGCATTGGAAACTAAATTTTTAGCTTCATTGAAAGTTCGTTTCAAAGTACCATTGGTAATTTCATATAACTGACTTTCAGAATAATCCAACAAATCGAAAACATCTGAAGTTTCATCATACGATTTTTCAATCATATTAGATGATATTTCGATGAGTTTCCTTAGTATATATTTTTCAAGAATAATTCTTGAATGGTATTCAATGTGAGCCGAAGAAGATATTTTGTTGGAAAGTTGAATCAAATAAAAATCGCCTCCTGCAGCCTCCAAATTACCCTGAGATCGTAATTTATTGGATATAGTAAGAATATCAATAGGGTCTGTTTGCTTAAAAAGATCTTCAATGGCTTCATATATTAGTTGGTGCTCTCTTTTATAAAATACTTCGGGAGATAAAATATCTATAATTTCATCTAACCCTTTTTTATCGATCATCATGGCACCTAGTACAGCTTCTTCTAAATCAATAGCTTGAGGGGGAAGCTTTCCTTTTTCTAAGTTAATGATTTTGTTGGATTTAGGAATTTTATTGTATTTAGATTCTAGTTGTTCCATATCAGTTTCAAAAATATGCAAAATTATAAGGTAGACCTATCTTTTTTCTAAACAATTTTTTAGAAGTCAGATGTAACGTTTAATAAACTATTGCAATAATTATTCATATATGTAAATTCATCTAAACAACTTATGAACAATTTTGAGATATGCTGTCTTTTATTCATTTTAGTAAATAATGGAAACGATTTTCGGCTATCGATTGTCAGTCTATATAAAACTAAATTTATTAAGCCTAAGATAAAAAAGTAAACCTACCAAGTGATTCAATTATTATATAAAAGTAAGTGAATTAGAAAAGTTGATCTATCTTTGTTTACATGAAATGGGATGAAATAATAGGTCAGCAAAATTTAAAAAAGCAATTGCAAAATTCAATTAAGGAAGATAGAATTAGCCATGCGCAACTGTATATAGGAAAACCGGGTTACGGAGTTTTACCGCTTGCACTTACCTATGCTTCAGAAGTTATTTGCAAACAATCTGAAAAATGTTTATTACAGATTAATCAATTGCAACATCCCGATTTGCATTTATCTTTTCCTACCATTAATAATTCAACAGAAAAAAAAGAAGCCATAAGCTCTGACTACATTAAACAGTTTAGGGAGTTTATTATCGAAGATCCTTATAGGGATATAAACCAATGGTATGCATATATTAATGAAGATAAAAAACAAGGGATCATCTCTGTTAAAGAAATAGAAAATATAATTGATAACCTAAACTTAAAAAGTTTTGAAGGAGGATATAAAGTTCAAATAGTTTGGATGGTAGAAACTATGAGAGTAGAAGCTGCCAATAAATTACTTAAAATATTGGAAGAACCGCCTGCTAAAACTTTGTTTATACTCATTGCTGAAGATGATAAAAAAATTCTTCCAACCATATTGTCTCGTTGTCAAAAAATAACTGTTAATGCTTTGGAAAACAATGAAATATCCGATCATTTACAAAATAGGTTTTCCTTAGACAAAGAAACGGCCGATATTTTAGCAAAAAGAGCTGAAGGCGATTGGGATGTAGCTTGTAAACTAATAAAAAACAATACTTTACAAGAAGAATTCGAGAAATATTTTATTCGATGGAACCGTGCAGCGGTCATGGCTCCTAAAAAACCACAATTTTTAAGAGAAATAGTAGATTGGTCTTTAGAAATATCTGCTTGGGGTAGAGAAAAACAAAAGAATTTCTTACAATTTTGTGCCGAAACTTTTAGACAAGCCTTACTTCAAAATTACGAATCATCAAGCTTAGTAAATAATCCATTAACATATGAAAACTTTAAATGGGATAATTTTAGTCATTTTGTTCACGGGAAAAATATAGAAGATATTTTAGAAGAAATTAATAACGCATTTTTTCATATTGAAAGAAATGGAAGTGCTAAAATCATTTTTTTAGATATGGGTATTAAATTAACACGATTTTTGGCTAGAAAAAATGAGTAAATTTTGCCGTATAAGATAAAAAAAACTGTTTTTTCATCTGGTTTTTAGAAAGGTTATTTGCGTGTATTTCAATTTAATAAGCTGTTTAACAGCTAGATAAAAGCGATCGTTATTTAGAATAATTACAAATTAACAAAAACTAAAAGATATGTTAAAAAAAACATTTGGCAATATAGAGCATATTTTTATTTTTGCATAAGTCGCTTTTAATGGGACAATTATATTATAAATAAGTTTCATTCAATTGAAATCAATTATTATGAATAAAATTATAGCAGTCTGTATGCTGACTCTCTTTACAAGTGTTTCTGTTTTAGCGCAGAAAGTAAATGGAGATGTAAAGAATGGAGAGAAATTATTCAAAGACAATTGTACCGCTTGTCACGCGTTAGACCGAAAACTTACAGGACCTGCACTAAAAGGAATTGTAACAAAATTAACTGAAGAAGGCGCTGATGTAGAATGGATCCAAAAATGGATCATGAATAATGAAGCCTTAAGAAAAAGTGGAGATAAGCGTGCGAATAAAATCTTCGAAGAGAACAATCAAATTGCTATGGATGTTTTCGAAGGCAGATTATCAGTACAAAATATCGATGATATTTTAGCTTATCTTGAAAATCCACCGGCTCTACCGGAAGAAGCTGCTCCCGCCGTAGTTGAAAAGAAAACATCAAATGATCTAAACTATATTTTACTTTCCTTTGCCTCAATAGGGGTAATATTGATTTTTACCTTACTGAAAATCAATAAACTAGTAAAACTAAAAACTTCTAGCGCTGAATTATCAGAACTTGAATCTACAAGAATTAGAACTTTTTCACAATTTTATGTACAATACAAAGGGGTCTTGTATGGATTGGTAACTTTACTATTGGCTTTATCTTTTTACGGAGTATGGGCTTGGTTGATGGGAATAGGAGTCGATAAAGGTTATGAACCGGATCAACCTATTTATTTTTCACATAAAATTCATGCAGGAGAAAATAAAATCAATTGTCAATTGTGTCATTCCGGAGCAAAATATGGTAAAGTTTCCGAAATTCCTTCTCTAAGTGTATGTATGAATTGTCATAGAAATATCAGCGAATATACCGGCAAATATATCGAACCGGGCAAATCTAAAGAATTCTATACTGCTGAAATTAAGAAAATTTATGACTATATTGGTTGGGATGAAGAAAACCAAAAATACACAGGTAAACAAAAACCGGTGAAATGGGAAAGAATTCATAATATGCCGGATTTCGTATATTTTAATCACTCACAACACGTAGTGGCAGGAGAAAAAACAATAATAGCCGATTTCAATAAAAAGAACCCGAATCATCAAATTGACGTGGTATGTAAAGCCTGTCATGGTTCCATAGATACCATGAATGTTGTAAGAATGGCGAATGATTTCACAATGGGATGGTGTGTAGATTGCCACCGTACCACAGAAGTCGATATGACCAATGGATATAATGCAGCTTACTTCAATAAACTTCATGAAAAATTGAAGAAAGAATATGGAGAAGATAAATCTAAAATAACGGTAGATGCCATAGGAGGTTTAGAATGCGGTAAATGTCATTATTAATTAATTAAAATCATCAGAAGATCATTATGGCTTCAAAAGATAAAATAAAATTTAGGAGTTTAGAAGAATTACAAGATCCTTCACTACCAGAGAAATTAGCAGCAAATGAATTTGTAGAAGAGCTTCCTATCGATGAATTTTTAGGAGATGATCAAGCAATGTATTCTACAAAAACTTCTCGAAGAGATTTCTTAAAATTCTTAGGTTTTGGAACAGCAGCTGTAACTTTAGCAGCCTGTGAAGCTCCAATTATTAAATCGGTACCTTATGTGGTTAAACCCGAAGGTATCATTCCGGGAGTACCCAGTTATTACGCCTCAACTCTTTACAATGGATTTGACATTGCCAGTGTTTTAGTTAAAACAAGGGAAGGAAGACCCATTAAAATTGAAAGTAATAAAAATGCTGCCTTTTTTGGTGAAAGCACAGCCAGAAGTCAAGCATCTGTTCTTTCATTATATGACAATAACAGAGCTAAAGCACCTAAACTGAATGGATCTGAAACCGATTGGAAATCATTAGATGAATATGTAAATAAAGAATTACAGGCAGCTAAGGTTTCGGGTAAAAAGATTGTAATTTTAACACCATCTTTTCCTTCTCCCTCCACTAAAAAAATCATTGAAGATTTTACAACCATATACCCAAGCACAGAACATGTCGTTTACGATGCGATTTCCTATTCACCGGCGTTAGATGCTGCTGAAGAGGTTTATGGAGTAAGAGCTTTACCATTATATGATCTAACTAAAGTTGAATTATTGGTTTCTTTTGGTGCTGATTTTTTGAATGATTGGAATGGAGGACATTTTGAGGCAGATTATGCCAAAGCCAAAACCCCGGGGAAAACTATGCTTAAGCATATTCAAATTGAATCCAATTTAAGTTTATCAGGGGCTAGTTCCGATGAAAGAATGCCGTTAAAACCTTCGGAAGTTCAAAAATTATTGGGTGAAGTGTATAAAGCATTGGATGGAACTTCTTCCAATCCTACTGCTCAAAAAATAGCTAAAGAACTCATAATAAAAGGTTCAAAAGCGGTTGTATTTGCGGAAGGCGATAAATCAGCCTATGTGATAGCCAATCTGATAAATCAAAAATTAAATTCATTAGCAGTTAGAAAAGATAAAGTATTATTGACTAAAGAATCCAATGATGCTCGTTTTTTGGAATTACTATCTTGGTTGTCAACCGGACAAGTAGGAGTATTACTTAACTTTAATACTAATCCGATTTATTCATATTCAGAGGGAGAAAAACTGAAAGATTTATTTAAAAAGGTAAATTGTTCTGTATCTCTTTCAGAATATGAAAATGAAACAGCTTCTATATGTAAGGCCATTGCACCGGTTCCTCATTGGTTAGAATCATGGGGAGATTTAAATCCGGCAACAGGGGTTTACTTATTATCACAACCAACCATCCAAAGAATTTTTGATACTCGTCAATTTCAAGATTCATTATTGGTTTGGAGAAATGCAGGATTACAAACAAATGCGGTTAAAGAAAATACCACAGTTGCTCCCGTTGGTTCGACTCCATCGGTTGATTCTTTAGCTACTCAATCTAAAAAAGATACGGTTCAAAATGCAACCACTCCGTTTAATTCTACCTATACTACTACAGCAACGCCCCAGCAAACCAATGCTTATTATAATTATTTAAAACAATATTGGCAAACGCAGTTAGGAACTAAATTAGGTTATAGTTTTAATCAGGCTTTATATAATGGATACAATGAAACATCCGAAATTACAGAATTAAATGTAATCGGAGGAAATGCGGAACAGGCATTATCTAACTTAGCAGTTATTAAAGCGGGAACTTTTGAATTAAACTTATATCTTAAAACAGCTATTGGAGACGGAGTTCAAGCGAATAATCCTTGGTTGCAAGAGTTGCCGGACCCTATCTCTCGTCTAGCATGGGATAACTATATTACAATTTCATTAGAAGATGCTAAACAATTAGGAATTAAGAATGAGACCAATGGCAGAATGCAATTGGATGGTTCCTTAGTAGATTTAACGGTTAATGGAAAAGTAATAAAAAGTGTTCCGGCATTAATTCAGCCGGGACAAGCTAAAGGATCGATTGGATTAGCCTTAGGATACGGTCAATCAAAATCAGGAAAAGTAGGTCAAACCGGAATAAATGCCTATCCTTTTTATCTTAACTCTAATTTAATTCAATATAATATAACTATTAAACCGACTCAAGGAATGCATGAATTTGCATCAATGCAAATGCAAGGTACCTTGATGGGTAGGTATGAAATAGCAAGAGAAGTTTCCTTAGATACTTTCTTAAACGAGGATCCTAAAGAATGGAATGAGCCGTTAAAAATGGATTCATACGTAGGAGAAGTTCCTATGAATAAAGTAGATCTATGGAGAGATTATGACAGTACAGACGGTCCACATTTTAACCTTTCGGTTGATTTAAATGCATGTACCGGATGTGGTGCTTGTATTATAGCATGTCAAGCCGAAAATAATGTTCCCGTAGTTGGAAAAGAAGAAATAAGGATGTCAAGAGACATGTATTGGTTACGGATAGACAGATATTATTCTTCTAAAAAGCAGATAGAACAAAAAGAAGAAATCTTGGAAAATTTGGATCAAGTTCCTATGTATAAGGAATTAATTGAACCAAATCCAACTAATCCGGATGTAATTTTCCAACCGGTGATGTGTCAACATTGTAATCATGCACCTTGTGAAACTGTTTGCCCGGTAGCGGCTACTTCTCATGGAAAACAAGGACAAAATCATATGGCTTATAATCGATGTGTAGGAACACGTTATTGTGCCAATAACTGTCCGTATAAAGTACGTCGTTTCAATTGGTTCAACTACGCGCTTAACAATAAGTTTGACTATAATATGAATAATGATTTAGGAAGAATGGTATTAAATCCGGATGTCGTTGTTCGTTCCAGAGGAGTCATGGAAAAATGTTCCATGTGTATACAAATGACTCAGGCTACCATTTTAGAGGCTAAAAAACAAGGTAGAAAAGTGGAAGATGGAGAATTTCAGGTAGCATGTTCACTGGCTTGTTCTAGCGGAGCAATTAAATTTGGAGATATTAATGATCCTTCATCAGAAATTGCAAGGCTATCAAAAGATAAAAGGAAATATGTATTGTTAGAAGAAGTAGGAACAAAACCTAATGTATTCTATCAGCACAAAATTAGGAATAGAAAAGAATCATAAAAATTTTAAGAAAGTTACTATGTCAGGACATTACGAAGCACCTATTCGCGAGCCGTTAATTTTAGGGGATAAAACCTATCATGACATTACGGAAGATATAGCCCGTCCTATTGAAACCAAAGCCGGGAAACTTTGGTGGTTTGCTTTTTATATTGCTTTAGTAGCCTTTATCTATGGAGTAGGGTGTATCGCTTATACGATAGGTACCGGAATAGGGGTATGGGGACTAAACAGAACGATAAATTGGGGATGGGATATTACTAATTTCGTTTGGTGGGTAGGAATAGGTCATGCAGGAACATTGATTTCTGCTGTATTATTGCTTTTCCGTCAAAAATGGAGACTTTCCATTAACCGTTCTGCGGAAGCCATGACTATTTTTGCAGTGGTTCAGGCAGCCATGTTCCCATGTATTCATATGGGACGTATATGGTTAGCTTACTTTGTATTTCCTATAACTAACCAGTTTGGAACTTTATGGCCCAATTTCAACTCCCCCTTATTATGGGACGTATTTGCCATCAGTACCTATTTTTCGGTATCTGTGGTTTTTTGGTATATCGGACTAATTCCTGATTTTGCCATGGTTAGAGATCGAGCGGTTAAACCGGTAACTAAAAAGATTTATACTATATTGAGTTTTGGGTGGGGAGGTAAAGCTAAGCATTGGCAACGATTTGAGGAAGTGTCATTAGTTTTGGCAGGTCTTGCAACTCCTTTAGTTTTTTCTGTTCATACCATTGTTTCCTTTGACTTTGCAACTTCAGTTATTAAAGGATGGCATTCAACAGTATATCCGCCGTATTTTGTTGCGGGTGCTATATTTTCCGGTTTTGCTATGGTTCAAACCTTGCTTAGCGTGGTTAGAAAAGTATGTCATTTAGAGGATTATATCACTCAAAAGCATATCGAATATATGAATATTGTAATAGTTGTGACAGGAGGAATGGTAACAGTAGCTTATATTACGGAATTCTTTATCGGATGGTATTCAGGAAGCAGATATGAAGATTTTACTTATTTCTCAGTTGGAGCTGCCACAGGACCGTATTGGTGGGCATTTTGGTTATTAATTCTTTGTAATGTATTAATTCCTGCTTCTCTTTGGATAAAAAAATTAAGAAGAAACTTTCTTTGGACTTTCATTGTTTCCATTGTTATAAATATCGGTATGTGGTTTGAAAGATTTGATATTATTGTTATCAATCTGTCACGGGATTATTTACCAAGTTCATGGACAATGTTCCAACCTTCTTTTGTAGACGTAGGAATATTCATCGGAACGATAGGTTTCTTTTCGGTATTATATCTGTTGTATGCTAGAACTTTCCCGGTTATAGCTCAGGCAGAATTGAAGACAATTATAAAAACATCAAGTGAAGGGTATAAAAAACATCATTTAGAAAATGAGCACCACTAAGACAATTATTTACGGTTTATACGGAGATGATGATCTCCTTATAGATGGGGTTAAGCAACTTCGTGATAGAGGAATTGAAATTAATGAAGTTTATACACCTTTTCCGGTACATGGGTTAGATAAGGCAATGGGATTAAAAGAATCGAGAATGTCTGAATTTGCTTTTTTCTATGGAGCTATGGGGTTAGCTGTTGCTTCTGTGCTTACTTGGTATACGATGAATTATGATTGGCAGCAAAATATAGGGGGAAAACCGAGTTTTACTTGGACAGAAAATATGCCGGCTTTTATTCCAATTATGTTTGAGCTGACAGTATTTTTTGCCGCTCACCTCATGTCCATTACATACCTTATTTTAAACAAGCATTATCCGGGACAAAAAGCTCAAAATCCTGATCCAAGGACTACCGATGATAAATTTTTAGTTGAAATTTCTAATCAAAATTACGACCAAGTAAAGGAAATTTTGATAGCTACAGGTGTTGAGGAAATAACTGTAAAAAAAATTGAAGATGAAAAAAATAACTAAATATATTCTTTTTGCTATAACAGGAAGTTTGTTTATAATTTCTTGTAGTAAGAAAAAACCCAGTTTGGTTTATTTTCCAGATATGTACTATCCGGTAGCTTATGATCCTTATCAAGAGGCAGTAATTGCTTATGGAGAACAAGGAACGACGGTTCCTTTATTTTCAAAGCAAGGAGGAGCAACCGCATTAGCGCCTGTACCCGGAACTATAGCTCAAAATCCAGAAGGAATTCTACCTATGGATTTGCCAAACACCCCTGAAGGATACGATGCTTCTAAAAAAATAACGGTTTCACCGCTAAACCCTTTAAACAAAGATAAGGACTTAGCCAGAGGAAAAGATTTATATATAAAAACATGTTCGGCTTGTCATGGTACAGCCGGAGACGGACAAGGTGATATTGTTCAATCCGGAGCATTTTCGGGAGTACCTAATTATAAGGATAGGGATATAACAGTCGGATCTGTACATTATGTTATGGAACATGGAAGAAATGCCATGGGATCTTATGCGGGGCAACTTTTACCCGGAGATATGTGGAGAGTTGCAGAATATGTAATTAACGAATTTAAACCTTCTGCAACATCAAACTCTGCAGAACAGACACAAACAACAGAACAATAATACAGCTATGAGATATACATTTTCATCAAGTCTTAAATTAACGTCCATAGTATTAATCGTAGTAGGATTGATAGCCTTTGGTATAGGGTATTATCAGAATTCACGTATAGATGAACATGCTGTTAAGGAAATTTTACATCATAATGAAGAATTATCGGGAGCTCAACCCATGAATTCAGTTTATAAAGGAGATGTTGCGCACTCTAAAGAACATATTGAACATGCTGAACATCAAATTCATAACAGACCGTGGTCTGCATTTTTTGTGTCTTTGATGTTATTTTTCGGTATTTCAGCTACTGCCTTGTTTTTTGCTGCTGTCCAACATGCAGGTAATGCCGGTTGGTCTATTGTTGTTATCAGAGTAATGGAAGGTATTGCTTCGTTTTTACCTGTAGGCGGCTTATTAATGGTTGTATTTATTTTTCTTTCATCATATGGTGGTGAACATGGAGGACTGAATCATTTATATCATTGGATGGATCCCTCTTTAACCGATCCTAATTCTTCGCATTTCGATTTACTTATAAAATCTAAGGAACCGTTCTTAAATAGACCGTTTTTTGTTATTAGAACGCTGATTTATGTAGCCGGATGTATTTTCTTTTTATGGAAAATAAAATCTCTGACGAGAAAGCTGGATGAAACTAAAGAAGTTTCCGATTATAAAAAAGTATACAATTGGAGTGTAGGTGCTATTGTTTTCTTTGCTTTGGCATCCGCTTGCTGGGCATGGGATTGGTTAATGTCCATTGATCCTCATTGGTATTCTACTTTATATATGTGGTATGTATTAATCAGCTGTTTGGTTTCTTCCGTTGGAGTGATGTTGATTATTTCCATATATCTGAAAAAGAAAGGTTTTTTACCCGCATTTAATGATAACCATATGCATGATCTTGCTAAATTTTTGTTTGGATTTAGTCTTTTATGGTCTTACCTGTGGTTTGCGCAATTTATGTTGTATTGGTATGCTGATATTCCTGAGGAAACGGTATATTTCTTTGGAAGATACAAGTTATATGGACCTACTTACTTTACCATGTTGATACCAAATTTAGTATTACCGTTTTTGATATTAGTAAGCAGTAAAGTGAAGAGAAATTATGTCATTGTCCCTATTATGGCTTGTGTGGTACTATTCGGACATTATTTAGATATGTTTAATATTATTATGCCGGGAACTGTTGGTGCTTTCTGGGGTATTGGGCTATTAGAAATCGGGGCTTTTATTTTTATGTTGGGACTATTTATATTTACTGTAATGTATTCTATAAGTAAGCTTAATTTAGAAGCTAAAGGTAATCCATACTATCATGAAAGTGAATTATTTGAATATCCTTTCTAATTTTTAAAAATATTTATTATAAAAAAAGCATCTCTTGATAGGGATGCTTTTTATTTATTATGGAATTTATTTTTGTCTGAAATATATTTCAATCGGAACACCTGTCAACTCAAAATTTTGACGTAATTTATTTTCAATAAATCGTTTATAGGGTTCTTTGATATATTGCGGTAAATTTGCAAAAAATGCAAATTGTGGAGTTCTGGTGGGAAGTTGAGTACAGTATTTAATTTTTATATATTTACCTTTAATACTTGGCGGGGGTGTAGATTCAATTATAGGAAGCATGACTTCATTTAATTTACTGGTTTTGATCCTACGTGAACGATTTTCATAAACTTTCATGGCAGTTTCTACCGTTTTATACACACGCTGTTTAGTAATAGCCGAGGTAAAAATGACGGGTACATCCGTAAATGGAGCAATCTTTTCTTTTATAAAATTTTCAAATTGTTTTAACGTATTGGTTTCTTTTTCAACTAAATCCCATTTGTTAACGACGATAACAACTCCTTTTCGGTATTTTTGAGCTAAAAATAAGATGTTCATATCTTGTTTTTCCCAACCTAAGGTTGCATCTATCATTAGGATTACAACATCTGAATCCTCAATTGAACGTATGGAACGCATTACGGAATAAAACTCAAGGTTTTCATTTACTTTAGTTTTTTTCCGCATACCGGCAGTATCTATCAATACAAATTTATATCCGAATTTTTCGTATAAGGTTTCGATACTGTCTCTGGTAGTACCGGCTATATCTGTTACGATATTACGCTCGTTTTCCAATAAAGCATTGGTAAATGTTGATTTTCCCACATTAGGCCTTCCTGCAATGGTTATTCTCGGCAAGCCTTCAAAAGGGTCTACGTAATCTTCTTCTTTAAATGTGGCAACTATATCATCCAGCAGGTCTCCTGTACCGCTACCTGTCATTCCTGATATAGTATAATATTTCTCCATTCCCAATGAATAAAACTCCATGGCCTCCGTTTCCAACATAGCATTGTCCACTTTGTTAACAACTAAAAAGACAGGTTTGTCTGTTTTTCTTAAAAGATTGGAAACCTCTTTATCCATATCGGTGATGCCTTCTGTTACATCAACTAAAAATATAATCGCAGAAGCTTCATCTACGGCAAGTTCAACTTGTTTTCTTATTTCTTCTTCGAAAATATCTTCTGATCCAACTACGTAACCTCCTGTATCAATAACAGTAAAATCGACGCCGTTCCAATCACTTTTTCCATAATGCCGATCACGAGTAACCCCGGCCACACTATCAACAATTGCTTTCCTCTTTTGTAGTAATCGATTAAAAAGAGTAGATTTTCCTACATTAGGCCTTCCTACAAGCGCTATAATATTTGACATATCATATTTTTTGCAAAGGTAAATAAAAATAAATAGCAGATTTATATATGGAGTATATAAACGTTATTGTAGCTATTATATATTATAATTGTTTTAAATGTTTGTGTTTAATAAATTATGCTCTAGATATAAAATTATGTGTATTCTTTGTGAGAATTATTAATTTTGTTATATTTTTGATTTTTAAATTTTAATAATTAAAGGCGTTTTTTGATTTTGGAAAAAAGAATTAATGTAACTAAGGTATTCCTACCTCCTTTATCTGAATATAATGAATATTTAGAAAAAGTATGGAAAAACCAATGGCTGACCAATAGAGGTGAATTAGTTTTAAAACTTGAAGAGAAGCTCAAGAAGTATTTAAATATTACTAATATATTAGTTACTAATAACGGTACCGTCCCTATTCAAATAGCATTGAAAAATATTGCTAAGGGAGGAGAAGTTATTACTACACCTTTTAGCTTTGTGGCTACTACTTCCGCCATTATATGGGAATGTTGTAAACCGGTGTTTGTGGATATTGATCCGGATCATCTGACTATAGATGAAAATAAGATTGAAGAAGCAATTACAGATAAAACTACGGCAATATTAGCAACCCATGTGTTTGGTAATCCTTGTAATGTGAAAATAATTGAAAAAATTGCAAAGAAATATCAGATAAAGGTTATTTATGATGCAGCGCATTGTTTTGGAGTGGAGCATGACAACAAATCCATATTTGAATATGGTGATATAAGTACCTGTAGTTTTCATGCTACCAAATTATTTCATACGGGAGAAGGAGGAGCTTTATTTTGCAAAGATTCCGAATTGATGAAAAGGTTAAATTATAGTCATAATTTTGGATATACTGAAACCAATGATATTTGTGGTGTAGGAATTAATGCTAAAATATCTGAACTACAAGCTGCGATGGGCTTGTCTGTATTACATTATATAGATTATATAATTGCTGAAAGGAAAAAAGTAGTAGATTTTTACAATGAATCGCTAGATTTTAGTAAATTAAAATCACTCCAAATAAGAGAAAATACTAAGTGGAATTACAGCTACTATCCCATTATATTTAATTCTGAAAAGATACTTTTAAAGGTACAACAAAAATTAGCAGAACAAAATATTGTACCCAGACGTTATTTTTACCCTTCATTAAATACAATAAATTATGTTAAAGGTAGTAAAATGCCAGTATCAGAGTCCATATCAGAAAAAATTTTATGTCTGCCTTTATATGTAGGTTTAGAAAATAGTGATTTAAATAAGATTGTCAGTATTATTAATACATATAATGTGTAATAAATTTTTTTTAACTTCTATAAAAAATTTTAATAATTATTAATAGTTGGTAACTTTTTTTTATTATTGTAGAAAAAATGATTTTATTTAATAATTAGAAAAATAAATCATAAAATTTACAAAATGAAAATTAAAGAACCGGAATCTACATATAGAGTAAGATTTGCAGATTGTGATCCTATAGGCCATCTTTCTAATCTTCGATATTTTGATTATATGCTTAATGCAAGAGAAGATCATTGTTTAGATAATTATCAATTGGATAATTTTGAACAGTCTAAAAAAACGGGATGTCTATGGGTTGCTTTGCAAAATCAAATTGCTTATATAAAAGAAGTAAGATATAATAAAGACATTGTAATTACAAGCAAAATTATAAAATATACAGATAGAACTAATACTGTAGAAGTACTAATGTTGAGTAAGGATAAGAGTATAACACATGCTTCCTTATGGGTTACTTTAATATATTTTAATTTAGCAACTCGAAAATCTGAAGTTCAGCCTGAACAATTTATGAAATTATTTGAAGAAATTTGTGTAACTATACCTGAAAATTTATTTGAAGAGAGAGTAGAAATTTTGAGAAAGAAAAATAAAAAAATTATTTAAAAAAATAAATGATTGTAACTGAAACCAAACTCAAAGGATGTTATGTTGTTGAACCAAAGGTTTTTGAGGATTCTCGTGGTTATTTTATGGAAACGTATAATTTTAAACAATTTGAAAAACAATTAGGTTATAAACCTAATTTTGTTCAAGATAACGTTTCAATGTCTTCTTATGGGGTTATAAGAGGTTTACATCAACAACTACCTCCGTTTGCCCAAGCTAAACTGGTATACGTTTTACAAGGGAAAGTAATCGATGTGGCAGTGGATACACGAAAAAATTCTCCAACTTTCGGGCAATATGTTTCTGTTGAATTATCTTCAAAAAATAAAAAACAATTATTTATTCCCAAAGGATTCTTACATGGTTTTTCTGTTTTATCAGAAACAGTATTATTTGCATATAAATGTGAAGGATATTATAATAAAAAAAACGAAATTAATGTTAATCCCTTGGATAAAGATTTAAACATCGATTGGGGAATTGAGAACGGCAAAGAAATTCTTTCTAATAAAGATTTAAATGGTATTTCATTTAAAGATTTTAAACCAATTGAAATATAAATTATGAAAAAAATTTTAATTACTGGAGGGGATGGGCAATTAGGGAGATCGTTAAAGCAACGAATAAAAGATAAACCTCTTGTTAATTATAGTTTTGTTTTTACAGATATTCAGGAATTGGATGTGTTGGATGAAATGTTTGTAAAAACATATTTTTTTTCAAATAGATTTGATTATGTCATTAATTGTGCGGCCTACACGGCGGTCGATAAAGCAGAATCGGATATTGAGATGGCCGAAAAATTAAATGCAGATGCAGTAAAATATTTGGCTAGAGCTAGTGCATCGCAAAAAGCAACTTTTATACATATTTCTACTGATTATGTATTTTCAGGAGAAGAATCTACACCACGCAAAGAAGATGATCCGGTAGCTCCATTAGGTATATATGGTCAAACAAAATTGAATGGTGAAGTGTTTGCACAATATTATAATCCTAAAACATATATTATAAGAACTTCATGGTTATATTCTCCCTATGGAGTTAATTTCGTGAAAACGATGTTAAAATTATTTAAGGAAAAAGATGAAATAAATGTCATAAAAGATCAGATAGGATCGCCTACGAACGCTTTGGATTTAGCAGATGCTATCCTAACTATTATTGAAAATGATATAGGGGCTTATGGTATTTATAATTACTCTAATGAAGGAGAATGTTCATGGTATCAATTCAGTGAAGAGATAAAAAAAATAAATAAATCTAAAATAAAAATCAATCCTATACTAACTTCGGATTATCTAACTTCGGCAAAACGTCCTAAATACAGCTTACTGGATAAAACTAAAATTAAAAATACATTTGGTATTTCCATTCCTGACTGGAAAGATAGTTTAAAAGGGATGTTTATTTATTAATTTATATTATTATTTGTTCGCTCATTTTATTTAATTTATTATTTGAAATTTATGTTATTTCTTTATTTCATTTAATAAATTATATTATAATTTTTCTTAGATAATAATATTAAATAGGGTTAAATATAAAATTTACCAAAAAATTATCTTATCGTATAATATATAAGGAGTAATTTTAGTAAATAAAATAATTATAATTGTTGTTTAATTTATCCTAAATGAATATTTTTGCGTATTATGTCGATTCATAAAATATTTAAAAATATAAAGCAATGAACAATATAAATTTGATTTTAATTAATCCTAAATTAGAAATTGATCATAAAGATAGAGTTACAAATTTTGTTACTATTTTTAATATCTAACTTTTGGCAAATATAAATATTAATTATATTAGTTTTGATTAACAAAATCTGTTAAAATGATGATTTTTTAGGTTATTTTTTATATAATTATAATAAATTTAAGAGACGATCACCTTAATTACTAAAAAATAACATGAAAATTATTATAAAAATACTTACTTCATTAGTTGATAATTTTTTTATTTGAATTTATGGTATAAAATATTTATTGATATTGAGATTATTTTAATTCTTTAAAAAATTATTTTTTATGTTTTTAAAAGTATTATAGAAATGAATATTAATAATTTAACATTAATTTTTTATAATCTGGAAAAGGAACATTTGGGGAAAGATGTATTTCTGGTACCTTATTATTTAGGGAAAAAATTAAAATGCAAAACAACAATAGTTTATCAAAATAAATTAACAAATAGATTCTTTAAAGATAAATTTAGAAATATCAATTTAATTCCGCTTAAAAATATTTTCTTACTAAAAGGTTTAGAAAAAATCTCTTTTTTTATATCATCTTTGTTTTATGTGATTTTTAAAGGAAAAAAAATTGATTTATTGATGACTTTTCATTTTCGTACAACAAGTGCCATTTTGTGTATGTTATATAAACTTGTTAATCCAAATGGAAAGTTTTATTTAAAAGTAGATGGTGGAAAAGATATAATAGAAGTAAGAAAAAATGCCTCTTTCATTAAAAATAGGATTTATAATATCTTACTTAAACAAAGTGATTATATTTCTTTGGAAACTGATTTAGCATATCAATTATGGAAAAAGAATTTAAATATACCTGAAAAAATTTTTTTTATTGAAAATGGTTTTGATGAAGAGGAATTAAGTAAGCTGTCATTAAAAATTAGGTCTTTTAAAGAGAAAGAGAATATATTTATAACAGTTGGGCGATTAGGAGCATTTGAAAAAAACTCACAAATGTTTTTAAATGCTATAGATAAATTGTCTAATGTAAATAATTGGTTATTTTATTTTATAGGGCCTTACGATGATGATTTTAAAAAAGAGATAAAACAATTTTTTGCTATTAACACTCATTTAAAAGAAAAAGTAATTTTTACAGGTCCTATTTATGATAAGAGTGTTTTATGGGAATATTATAATCGGGCTAAAGTTTTTGTGCTAACTTCCAGAAGTGAAGGCTATCCAATAGTTTTTTCTGAAGCTTATAGATTTCAAAATTATATAATAACAACACGAATTGGTGGTGCGGAAGATATTCTTCTTAAAAATAATAATTTTGGAAAAATAATTGATCAAGATAATAGTGAGCAATTAAAATCCGTTATAGAAAAAATAATTTCTGATAATAATTATTTTATTCAATATCATAATAGCAATTACACAGATAATTCTTGGAATAAGCATTTAAGTTCTTTAACAAAAAATATTAGATTAAGTTGATATATAAGATTTCTATAGTAAATCATAATAGATATTCAGATACATTGGAATGTTTGGAGTCTATACTTAAATCAACTGAACAAAATTTTCAGTTGTTCGTTGTGGATAATTCTACTAGAGAAAAGGATTATGAAATGTTTAAAAAATGGAGTTTAAACGTTCCTTTGAATTTAAGTACAAAATTTCCAGATCTTGTTTATCCAATTTCTCATAAAAATAATAATGATATATTATTTATTAATGAAGAAGAAATTGAAATAAAGAAAGTAATTGAACAAAAAATTGTATTTATAAAAGCAAAAGAAAATAAAGGATTCTCAGCGGCAAATAATATAGTTTTAAAGTTTCTTAAAAAGCAGGATAAATATGACTATATTTGGATTCTAAATAATGATACGGTAATTCCTACTGATTTTTTACGCAATATCTCTATTAAAATGAGTAAAGAAAAAAATAATGTTGGATTAGTTGGTAATTCATTGTGTTATTATGATTTTCCTAAAAAATTACAATGTGTTGGTAATAAATTTAATCCTTGGCTAGCTCATACTTTTCCTTTATATGAAAATAAACAATTTTCTGATATCTCAAAATCTGATATAAATAATCTAATACCAATTGGTGCTTCTATGTTTATAAAAAAAGAATGTTTTAATGATGTAGGTTTTTTAGATGAAGATTATTTTTTATATTTTGAAGAATGGGATTATGCGAGCAGAGCAAAGAAGAGAAAGTGGAAATCGCTAATCATAACAAAATTTCATATTTATCATAAACATGGAACAACTATAAACTGTGGAAAAGATGGAAAACAAAGAAAAACTTTATTCGCAGATTATTATTTTTTAAAAAATAAAATATTATTTGCTAAGAAAAATTTAAAATTTTATAACTTGCCGACAATATATTTAAGTTTTATACCTATTATAATAAATAGAATAAAGCGAAGGCAATGGGATAGGTTAGCTTTGATACTTAAGATAATATTGAGATAAATTTAAAAAATGAAAAATAAGATAATGATTTTATCTTTTGGGAGAACAGGAAGTTTACCGTTATATTCAGATAGCATAGTTTTACATTTTCCTAAAGAATCTTATGATTATTATAAATCTAAATATTTGATTGGTGGAATTACAATACCTAACCAAAAAACTGTAAAAACATTTAATTCTACTATTTCATTTATAATTAATACTTTATTTTTTCTTCCCTATTATATTGCAATACATTTACCCACAATTATAAGAAATTATAAAAAGTTATATTTACCTTATTTTCATTTATGGAATTTTCCTTTTATTCTTTTATTTAGGATATTAGGACGAGATGTAATAATGACCGTACATGATGGAATTTTACATAAGGGTGAAAATGGTTGTTTTATACAATGGTATTCTAATTTAAATATTAAATTTAGTACCAAACTAATTTATCTAACTAATTATGTCAAATCAAATGTGGAAAATTCTTTAAAAATAATTAAACCTAGCATTGTTGTACCTCATGGTTTAATTGAAAATAAATTTATAATTAATTCCCCTTTTAAAGTTAATCGTGGAAAAAAAATACTTTTTCTAGGTAGAATTAGTCCATATAAAGGAGTGGAACTTCTCTCTGAAGTTATTGAAGAAATTGCAGGGAGCATAGATGAATGTATAATTGCCGGAAAAAGTATTTATGATTCAAAAATCAAAAAATCAAATAAATTAAAAATTCAAGATAAATATCTTTCAGATTTAGAAATTGGAAAACTTTTAAATTGGGCTGATATTTTAGTTTTACCATATCTAGAAGCTACTCAATCTGGAGTTATAACGTTAGGGATAAATTCAGAGTTACCTATGGTATGTACCAATGTTGGAGGTTTTCATGAACAATTAAATGATGATGAATGTATTTGGGTTGAACCCAATAAGGAATCTTTAAAAGAAGGTTTATCAGGTTTAATACATGACCAAGATAAAAGAAATTATCTAGCTAAAAAAATGCGTAAAAAGAAAGAATCACTTAGATGGGAAAATATTTCTTCACAAATATTTAAATTTTTAAATAATAATGAATAACTTAGTAATAACTAAAAGTCAATTTGTTTTTTATAGTTTAGCTTTTTTAGGGTGTATTTTAGCAATTTGTAGTAGCTTTATATTACCTAAGAAATATTTTTCAGATGCATTGACAATTATCAATAATACGTGGAATTTAAGTGGTATAATAGGTAGTTATAATTTTTCGATTGCATTTTACACTTATACAGGTGTTCGATGGTTACCTTTTCCAGTAGTTGCTATATTACAGTATCCTATTCTTATTTATATATTAGTTAAAATGGGAATTCCTTCCAATTTTGATAAAATAAGAGTAAATAACTGTCTTATGTATTTTGCCTTTTTCCTTTTAGGAATATATATATCTATGCAAACTAAAGAATTTATTACATTTTTATTCTGTACTTTACTTGTTGTAATATGTAAAAAGAAAAATCATATTATAAGAAATAGAATAATAGTTTGCATACTCCTTATAATTTTTGCTATAGTATTTAGAAATTATTATTTTCTAGTATTAATCATAACGTTGTTATTTAGTGTTTTGCATCTAATACGTATAACGAACAATGTATATATACTGTTTATATATGGTTTATTATTAATAATCCTTATTAGTTTGGCATATGGATATGTAAAAGGAGACTACATGTCTGACCAAACAAGGACAGAATTAAATCAAGTACGTTTAGATGATCCAAAAATTAGAGAAGAAGCGAAATCGGTCATAATATCTCCTGTTTCCACTGATACGTGGTATGGAGAAGCAGTATCAATATTATATGGGTTTATGGTAGTAAATATACCATTTAACTCCATTTTTTCTTTAGCGCCACAAGTTGTAGTTTTTGCAATATGGCAGATATTTTTATTTGGTTGTTTATCCTTGAGGTTTAAAAAAAGATTGAAATTAAAAAAGAGTGATAACATTAGGTGGATTTATTATATCGTGTTTTCTTTTTTCATAGTTCAAGGTTTGTTTGAACCAGATTTAGGGTCTTCTATAAGACATAAAGCTGGAATTTTCCCTCTTATTTATTTTATTTTATTTGATGATGTTTACAAATCAAAAGCTTGAAAAAATAAATTTTATATTTATTTTATTAATATTAAGTAGTATTATATTTAGATCAGTATGTTCAATTTTGATTTTAATTTATTTTTTATTCTTAGTATTTAGTTTTTTTAAATTAAAATATAAAATTAAATTTCATTTTTTGATAATATTGATATCTATTCCATTTTTAATTGAAATATTATTTTTTTGGAATAATGATAGTTTTTATTATGGCATAAAATCATTAGAAAAAAAAATGATATATTTATTTTTTCCTTTTTTTACTCTAACTTCCCCATTTAAAATAGAAATATTTAGAATAATTAATTATTGGACAAAAATTATGTGTTTAACACTAATTTTTTTCTCAGTAAGATATATTGTACTATTTAGGGAAAATATTGTAAAATATTTAAATGGAATAGATGTGTGGGATATGGGGTATAGTTTTTCAAGGAGTATTGATAATAATCACGCACCTGCACTTAATCTAATTGTTTCATTTTGCTGTATTTGTGCATTATATACTTATTATAATAATATACATAAAAATCGTTTAATCCGTATATTTAATTTCATTATATATATAATTTTATTGAATTTAGTTTTTATTATAAATACGAGAATAGCGGTATGTTGTGCGATATTAGGAACTATTTATTTAACTTTACATAAATATAAATCCATTTTTACATTAAAAAAAACTGTTTTAATAACAGCTTTATTAGCGATTTTTATATTTCTTTTTATAAATTTTTTTCCATATATAATAAAAAAATATACTACAGTTTCTTTTAATAATCTGGATAAAGTGGGAAAGCTAGATGAATTTAAAGATCCCGAAAGTGAGATTTATAATTCAATGGTTACAAGATTGACTATTTGGAAATCCACAATAGACCTATCCAAAAGAAACTTATGGATAGGTGTAGGTGCATCTGATGGAAAAAGAAAATTATTTGAATATTATCGTGAAACTAATCAAAAATTTTTATTTAAGTATAAATTTCCTGTTCATAATCAATATTTAGACTATTTATTAAGATTTGGAATAGTGGGGTTAATCTTATTAATTATATTTATGCTCATACCTTTTTATATAGGATGTAAATTGCACAATTCTTTAATAATTTATTTTTCATTATTTTTCATAATATCAAATATGACTGATGACTTTTTAATTCGTTTTGACGGTATAGTTTTTAGCTGTATTTTTTTTAGTTTATTTGGTTATTTTTATTTAAACAGTCTAAGTAAATATTCTTCAAATTATTAAAGTTTTTATTTAAGTTGAATACTTCTTTACAGCGAGTAAGTCCATTTTTACCCATTTCTTCTCGAATATCTCTATCTTTTAAAATTTCAACATATTGTTGGATATCGTTTTCATCATGAAATAAGAATCCAGTTTTTCCATGAACTACAATATCCTTATTTCCCATAATATTAGTAGCAAGAACTGGTTTTTGAAAAGTCATTGCTTCAAGAGGCGCTATAGGTAGACCTTCCCATAGAGATGTTTGTATATAAATATCTAATTGATTTAAATAATAAAATATATTTTCACGATTTAACCAACCGGTTATAGTTATATTTTGAGAAGTAATAGCATCTCGTAATTCACCGTCTCCGATCCATAAAAAATCTATGTCGAGGTTATTTTTGGCAATATTATTAAATAACCAGGGATTTTTAATATGTGATATTCTTCCAATGATACCTATAACTAATCGTTTATTATTAATTTGTTCGGGTTTAAATTTATCTGATATAGTTTCAATGTTAATACCATTTCTCACCAATAATGTTTTTCCGAATTTTTTTCCATATTCAAATTCACTATCTCCACATGCAATTGTTGTTCCCCCAAAAAATTTGGATGTATACTTTTCTATGTAATAATAAAATTCTTTTTTTAAATAAGAAATATCTTTACGTAAAAAGGAATAAGCATGAGGAGTATAAAATACAACTGCTTTTTTGTAAAATAAAGATACAAATCTGCCAATAACTCCTGCCTTAGATGAATGAAGGTGTATAATGTCAGGTTTTAATGATTTACATATATTTAATAATTCATATATACTTTTAAAATCTTTTAAAGAAATTTCTTTATTAATATCTAATTCAATTAATGAAACCCCGTTAGATAATTCCTTTTTAATATCTATATTAGCAACTTCACGACGTTTTCCACAATATGCAATAGTAGTATCAAATAAGTTAGATTGTTTGCCAAAAAAAATCGTTAAGTCTTTGATATAAGTATAAATACCTCCACCAAGAGCTTCAACAACATGTAAAACTTTTATTTTATCCATAATTTTGAGAAATTAATAATTTTTATGTAAATATTATGTTCATATTAAAACAGACTAAAATACTAAAATAAAAAATATTTATTTAAGAAAATTTAACTATTTTTATCAAATATTAGTTTATTTTTTATTTTTTATAAATTTAATAATGTATGAAATATACTCAATATTCAAAGAATAGTTTTATTCTTCAACTATTACTTGATTTAGTTTTAATTATTATCTTATTTTTTCATTTTTTAAAAATCCAATATCACAATTTAGATATTTACTTTGTACATGTAAAAGATTTATTCCATTCCCATTATAAAGCTCTGATAATCTTATTGATGAGTTGGTATTTTATTTCATTAAAAACTCGATTATATGTCGTAGATAGAGTAACTAATATTATATCAATTTTTAAAAATAATTTTTATCAAATAATATTATTCAGCATAATAGTATTCTCTGTATCGGGATTAAAAAAAGATGATTTATTTTCAAATAAAGTAACAATTTCTTTTTTAATTTCTCTGTTTATATTAACCTTTATAATTAGAGCTTTTCTATTTTTATTTTTGAAAATTTATAGAAGTTTAGGTGGAAATTACATAAGGGCCATTTTTATAGATGAGAATAAAAACACTCATTCTTTTATTAATTTTCTATCTAGAAGAAAAGATTATGGATACATAAATTGTGGTACTTTTTTATCAAGTGTAAATGATAATAAAAAAAAGAATTTGTATCAATTTGATTTATCTAGGTTAAAATATTATATAGTTGAAGAGAAAATCCAAATTATATTTTTTTCATTAAATGGAAAACTTTCAAACAAAGTACATGATGAACTGATAATATTAGCACAAAAACTTCATGTTGAAATTAGATTTATTCCAAGCACAGTGTATGATTCATTTTATAGTTTAAATTTAGAATATTATGATACATTTCCAATACTGTTATTTAAAAAATTTCCTTTAGATGATTTTTGGAATCAATTTATAAAAAGGCTATTTGATATTCTATTTTCATTGTTTGTTATAATTTTTATTTTAAGTTGGCTATATCCGCTTATTGCAATAGCAATTTTACTAGAATCTGGCAAACCTGTAATCTATGCTCAAAAAAGAGTGGGATTAGGAGGGAATATATTTTATTGCTATAAATTCAGAACGATGAAAAACAGTAAAGATAATGACATTAAAGCCACTGTAAAAGGTGATTCAAGAGTGACTAAATTAGGTCGTATATTGCGTAAGTCAAGTTTGGATGAAATGCCTCAGTTTTTCAATGTGTTAAAAGGAAATATGTCTGTTGTAGGACCTAGGCCACATATGGTTCTTCAAGATAATTATTATAATGATCTATTAATAAAATATAGCCTAAGACATTATGTTAAACCAGGTATTACCGGATTAGCTCAAGTAAAAGGTTTCAGAGGGGAAATAAATTCCAGAGAAGATATGCAAAAAAGAATAATTGCAGACATTTATTATGTTAGAAAATGGTCTTTCCTATTAGATATGGTCATAATTTTAGGTACCGTATTTAAAACGGTTGGAGGAGATAAGAAAGCAATTTAGAGTTATTGTTATAAAATAATATATAAAATATTTAATTTATTTTAATAAAATATATATTTTTGTAATGTTTGAAAATAATAAGTAAAATATTCATATATTTTGCTACGTTACTAATTGTAGCACATTCCTTTGTTCCTCATCAGCACAAGGTTAAATTTGAAATTGTTTTTCACGAATGTTTTTTATCTGAGGCTAAAAATAATCATTCTATAAACTTATTCGAGAAACTCGAAGATATAATCAAACATATAAATTTAGGAGAAAAAAATTTAGACGATTTTAAATTATCTATCTCTAATTATGAATTTTCTCAACAACTCATTTATATTATACCGGAATCTTTTTTGGGGCATAATTTTCTATTATTAAATTCTTCGAATAAAGATTCAAATTTCTACTATGCATATACAAAAACCATTTCTGAAAAATTTTTAGGAAGAGGTTTGAGAGCTCCCCCATTAGTAAATCCCTTAAACTCAAACTAATTTAAGTAATCGGAGATAATAAATATATTATTGATTCTTATTCTCCGTAACTAAAGTTTCTATTCAAAAAATTAAGTAACAGTTTTTTTTTACATAAAAAATAATATTGATGAATTACAACTCATTATTTAAACTATTGTTTAAATAATGAGAATAATGATCCATTTCAATTCATAATTCAAACATTTTAATCATGTTTCAAACCATAATTGATTTATCAATAAAATATAAATTATTGGTTGCATTGGGAGTAGTAGCATTAATGGTATGGGGACTTTATTCTCTTAAAAATATACCCATAGATGCTACTCCTGACATAACCAATAATCAAGTGCAGGTAGTAACTACCTCACCTACCTTAGCTCCACAAGAAGTGGAACAATTATTAACCATACCTCTTGAATCAGAATTAAGAAATATCCCCGGAGCTATAGAAGTACGATCTATTTCAAGATTTGGTTTATCCATAATTACCGTTGTATTTAAAGAAGACATTCCCATAATACAAGCCAGACAGCTGGTTAAAGAACAAATAGATATCGCTATAAGTGAAATTCCCGATGGAATAGGAGAACCGCAATTAATGCCTATTACTACAGGATTAGGAGAAATTTGCCAATATATAATTAAAGTTAATCCCGGATATGAATCTACTTATAATCTTGAAGAATTAAGGACTATTCAAGAGTGGATAATTAAAAAGCAACTCAACGGAATCGAAGGAATAATAGAAATCTCAAGTTTTGGAGGAAAAGTTAAAGAATATGAAGTAGCTATAGATCCTATCTTATTACAAAGTTATAACATCACTTTAGAAGAAGTTAATAATGCACTAGAGAAAAATAATCAAAATTCCGGATCCGGTTACATTCAACAAAAACATAATTTGTTCTACATACGAACAGAAGGAAGGCTAAAAAATTTTCAAGATATTGAAAATACGGTTATAACAGTAAAAGATCAAGTACCCATAAAAATTTCAGATATAGCGATAATAAAATATGCTTCTGCTCAAAGATTTGGAGCTATGACAATGGATGGAAAGGGAGAAGTGGTTGGAGGAATCACGTTGATGTTAAAAGGAGAAAACTCTTATAAAACAGTTAACAAGGTAAAAGAAAGAATCAATCAAATTAAAAAAACATTACCTGAAGGCTTAGATCTTTATATTTATTTAGATAGAGCAAATCTTATAGAAAAGACTATTTCAACCGTTAAAAAAAATTTACTAGAAGGTGGAATAATAGTAATGTTAGTTGTAATTATCTTAATAGGCGATATAAGAGCGGGGCTAATAGTAGCATCCATTATTCCACTTTCATTATTATTTGCTCTGATACTGATGAATTTATTCGGAGTTTCAGCAAATTTACTTTCCTTAGGAGCTATAGATTTTGGAATAGTTGTAGACGGGGCAATTATAATTATAGAATCGGTCATTTCAGTTTTACATGCAAACTATTTAGGAAAAAAGCTTACTCAAAAAGAATTAGATAACGTAGTATCTAAAACAGCAGGAGAAATATATAAATCAGCAGCTTTCGGAATCCTTATTATCATTTTAGTGTTTATTCCCATTATGACTTTACAGGGAATAGAGGGTAAAATGTTTAGGCCCATGGCCTTCACTGTTAGTTTTGCTATAATTGGAGCTTTTATATTATCATTAACCTATGTGCCTGTATTGTCAACATTTGTCCTTAAAAAAAATATTGAAAACAAAGTAACCTTCGCAGATAAAATCATGAATAAATTAAAATCAATTTATTTGCCTGTTTTAGAAAAAGTGTTGCAAATACCCTATATTCTTATAGGTAGCATTTTTGTAATCTGGCTTTTTTTTCTCTTTGTTTTTTCCAATATGGGAGCCGAATTTGTTCCCACCTTACAAGAAGGAAATATAGCGATGCAAATGAGCATACAGCCCGGAAGTTCATTAGAAGAGAGTATACGCACTACTTCAAAAGTTGAAAAGATAATTAAAGACAATTTTCCGGAGGTAGTACATGTAATTTCAAAAATAGGAACTGCTGAAATACCAACGGATCCAATGGGTATAGAAGATTCAGATATCATGATTGTTTTAAAAGAAAAAAATCAGTGGGTTTCAGCCAAAACACAAGATGAATTAGTGGAAAAAATAAAAGAAAAGCTGTCGATAATATTAGGAGCTTCTTTTGAATTTTCTCAACCAATACAATTAAGATTTAATGAGCTTATGACAGGAGCAAAATCAGATATAGTAATTAAAATTTATGGAGAGGATGCAAGAGAATTAAAAAAGGTAGCAGATCAAACGGCTCAGATTATAAATAAAATAGAAGGAGCAGCCGATGTAAAAGTAGAACAAACCGAAGGGCTAAAACAAATGAAAATAAATTATGATAGAAATAAATTAGCACAATATGGATTGGATATAACTACCTTAAATGAAGTTATCCGATCTTGGATAGCAGGAGTAAAATCAGGGGTTATAATGGAAGGAGAACGGCGTTTTGATTTAGTAATGCGACTGGATGAAAAATATAGAAGAGATTTAAATTTAGATCAATTACCAATACGTACGGCTACCCAAAATTTAATTCCCGTTTCCGAAGTGGCAACCGTGAATTATGAATCCGGACCAATGATGATTTCAAGGGAACAAGCGCAAAGAAAAATTAGTATAGGAGTAAATGTGCGTAATTCCGATATAAATTCCCTGGTACAAAAAATTCAATCAAGAGTAGAAGAAAACATCAAATTACCACCGGGATATTCTATTGAATATGGTGGAGCATTTAAAAATTTACAAGAAGCAACTTCGAGATTGAGCATTGCAGTTCCCATAGCTTTAGTAATCATACTTATATTATTGTATACAACCTTTAAAAGCTTTAAAGATGCAATATTAATTTTTACATCCGTACCCCTGGCTTCCATAGGAGGAATTATAGCTTTATGGATACGTGAATTGCCGTTCAGCATTTCAGCAGGAATAGGTTTTATCGCCCTTTTTGGAGTTGCTGTTTTAAATGGAATCGTGTTAGTAAGTGAATTAAATAGACTGAAAAATTCAGGCAACTATATTTCTCTAAAAGAAATAATTAAAAAAGGAGGACTAAACCGTCTGCGTCCGGTGGTTATAACGGCAATGGTTGCAACCTTAGGCTTTATTCCAATGGCTATGTCAACATCAAACGGAGCAGAGGTACAGAGACCTTTGGCTACTGTAGTTATTGGAGGACTGGTTACCTCAACTTTATTAACCTTACTCGTTATTCCGGCTTTATATTATGTTTTTGAAAATAAAAATTTTCAAAAGAATATAAATGTAAAAAAGATGCTAATCATAGTAATTTTTTTAGGCAGTATTGGCTCAGTGAGTGCTCAAAAAAAAGTTTCTCTTTCCTACCTTGTAGAAAGAGCTTATAAAGAAAATAGAGAGCTTAAATCTAGTCAATTGCAAATACAGAAAGAAAAGATTGAAAAAAAATATGCCTATACAATCAATTCTACTTCAATGACTATCGGTTTTGGACAATTTAACAATAAAGATGCTGATTATCAATGGGAAGTGTCACAAGATTTAGGAAATCTATTTTCACAAACTAAAAAAAAGAGCCTCATTGATAGCCGGTTAGAATGGTTAACGGCTAAATCTAACTTACAAAAACATATAATAACCTATCAATTAGAACAATTATATAATAAATGGATTTATATCTTAGAAAAGAATAATTTATTTACCCGAATAGATTCCATATATAGAGAAGGATTAAAGAAAGCTGAATTAAAATATGTAAAAGGAGAGACGGATTATATGGAAAAACAATTTTTTAAGGTAGAATTAGAACAAGTAATTCAGCAAAAAACTATAAATGAGCAAGAAAATATGGAAGTTGAAAATAAGATATATTCATTATGTGGAATAAGTGCTGATGAAAATATAGTACCTCTTGAATCATTTAAAAAATTAGAAAAAAATCCCTTGACGGATAGTTTGAATAATCTATACTTGGATGAATTAGATAAAGAGCTGCATGTTAATAACAAAACATTGATTCTGGAAAAAGCCAAAAAATTACCTGAATTTTCAATTGGCGGATTAATGCAAAGCATTGAACACAAAACCAGTTATTTTGCGGGTGTGGTTAATATAAGCATTCCCTTATTTAACAATGTTTATAAAAAAATTAAAGAACAGACTCTTCTTGAAAATAACAATGTTGAATTTAAAAAAAAGGAGATAACACGAAATTTATATTTAAGAATCAGGCAATTAAAAAAGCAGCAAAAATATTTAGATAAGGAATTAAGCATATTTGGAACTTCACATTCAGAAGAACTACAAAAAATGATAAAAATAGCGACGATTAAATACCAATATGGTGAAATAGACTATTTGCAATATTGCAGTATATTAAAATCTTCTATAGATGCTCAAACCACCTATTTAGATTTATTAAACAACTACAATCAAACCTTAATTGAGCTAAACTATTTAACACAATCCAATTAATTTATCCATCATGAAAATAATAACTCATATAATACTATTTTTTATTTCAATATTGCTTGGTTATTCCTGTTCATCTAAAAATAAAGAAAACTCTATCGAAAAAGAATCCCGTGTACATTCAGGAATTATCTTGAGCGAAGAACAGATTAAAACCAATGATATAAAATTCGGTAATGCAGAATTACGTCCCATTGAATCCAAAATTATGGTTACCGGCGTAATACATGCCTTGCCTCAAAATAAGGCATCTATACATAGTAAAGTAGATGGATTTATTGGAAAAATAAACTTCATAACCGGAGATTTCGTTGATAAGGGGCAAGAATTGGCAACGGTAAATAACCCTTCATTTATCTCTTTACAAAAACAATTTTTAGAAAGTTATTATACAATGAACTTGGCATATAAGGATTATCAGCGAAAAAATGCCCTATTAGAAAGTGATGCAATTAGCAGAAAATCGTTTGAACAATCTTTAGCAACATATCAAGTTTCAACTGCAGAATATGAAAGTCTGAAATCTGAATTACAATTACTGGGATTTTCTCCTGCTACTATAATTAAAACAGGAAAAATTAATCCGGAATTAAAAATTATAAGTCCTTTAAGCGGATTTATTCAAGCAAAGGAAATTTCTCCCGGTAAACAAATCACTACCACAGAAGAATTATTCTTAATAATAAATCAGGAAAAACTACATGTAGAATTAAATGTTCCCGCAAAATATGCTTCAACCCTCTTTGTAGGACATAAAATTGAATTCACATTGCCTGAAATTTCAGATACCTTACAAGGAACTATTCACATCATAGGAAAAGTAACAAGTACCGAAAACAACACCATACAGGTTCATGCAGATATTCAAACAAAACTGCCTGACACAAATTTCTATGAAAATCGATTTGTAAATGCATATATAATTAATAAAAGTAAAGAAGTGCTAACTGTACCTAAAGAGGCAGTATATGAAGAAGAAGGTAAAAATTATGTATTTATTAGAAAAAATAATCAAATAGAACAAAAAGAAGTACTAATTGGAAATTCAAATAATAATTTTGTGGAAGTGACTAATTTAGATCCTCATCAAGAACTTGTAATTTCAGGGGTTTATTATCTACAATCAGGAGAAATGGAATCCGGACATAATCACTGATTAAAAAATTACTAAACTTATTGAATAAATAATAAAAATCAGTCATTTGGTTATGGAAAGTTAATAAACACAACTTGGCATAATTAAATGATCAATAACATCCAATTATGAAAATAGTTTTTTTTAATGGCTAAATTTAAAAAAACTAAATAAAAAATTTATCTTAAGTAGTTGTTAATTAAATATTTAAGTTTCTTTTATGATTTAATATTTCCTTAAAAATAGCAGTATTTGTAATTTTGTTATATATGAATGAACAAATTATCAATAAACTCGCAACTTTAGCAGAATCAGCTAAATATGATGTTTCTTGTTCCTCAAGTGGAGTTGGAAGAAAGAGTAAAGTCGGAGGTATAGGCTCAACTTCATCTTCAGGAATTTGTCATACATTTACTGAAGATGGAAGATGTGTATCCTTATTAAAAATTATGATGACCAATTATTGCATGTACGATTGTGCCTACTGTATTAGTCGTAAAAGCAATGATATAAAAAGAGCCTCGTTTAGCGTTAAGGAATTGGTGGAATTAACCTTAGAATTTTATAAAAGGAATTACATAGAAGGCTTATTCTTAAGTTCAGGAGTGGTTAAAAGTCCGGATCATACAATGGAAAGAATGGTGCGGGTAATTAAAGAACTCCGAACGGTTCATAAATACAATGGATATATCCATATGAAAAGCATCCCTGGCGCCAGTAAAGAGTTAGTTACACAAGCCGGATTATATGCAGACAGGCTCAGCGTAAATATTGAAATACCTACAGAAAAAAATCTCAAATTTTTAGCTCCCGAAAAAGACCATAAAAGTGTCTTTGCACCTATGAAGTACATTCAAAACGGGGTATTAGAATATAAAGAAGAAAAGAAAAAATATAAATCTATTCCTAAATTCACCCCTGCCGGGCAGAGTACACAAATGATTATCGGAGCAACTAATGAAACCGATCAGGATATATTGAAAGTTTCTTCACTTTTATATATGCAATCAAGCATGAGAAGAGTGTATTATTCGGGATTCATACCGGTCAATCCTCATGATAACAGACTTCCTGCTT
Organism: Apibacter sp. B3935; assembly: GCF_009827705.1. NCBI lineage: Bacteria > Pseudomonadati > Bacteroidota > Flavobacteriia > Flavobacteriales > Weeksellaceae > Apibacter > Apibacter sp. B3935. The sequence goes on along the minus strand of NZ_WINL01000002.1, from coordinate 477,135 downwards.
TACAACAAGCACCTCTAGTAAGAGAAAATCGATTATATCAGGCAGATTGGTTAATGAGATTTTATCATTTCACGGCTGATGAAATAATTGATGATACAAACCCAAACCTTGATTTGGAAGTAGATCCCAAATTATCCTGGGCTCTTCGACATCCCGAAATGTTTCCTGTTGATGTAAATACAGCAGAATACAGGCAAATAGTACGAGTGCCCGGCATCGGAATTAAATCGGCTAAATTGATTATAGCCTCCCGTAAATTTGGTAAATTAGATAGGTATCAATTAAAAAAAATAGGTGTTATCATAAAAAGAGCCCAATATTTTATTACCTGTAGAGATTCGTCAGGAACAACAATTAATGAAATAAAGCCTGAATTTCTAAAAAAAATACTTGTAAACAAAAAACATACATCCCAAAACACCAATCAAATATCTTTGATTTTCCCTTAAAAAAGCTATTAAAATTATGATAGTATTCTCTTATGATAAATCGTTGGATGGGCTTTTATGTGTAATTTATGAAGCATACGAAAGAAAAATTTGTCCTGAACTATTAATTCAATCGGGAGAAATACTCCCGTTGTTCGTTGATCAATTACTTGAAATACAAACACGAGATGAAATTGTTAGTAAAACTTGGGCATATTTAGAGAAAAAGATGTCTAAAGAATCTCTCAATATGATGCAAGCAGTTTGGTTATCAGAACAAGATGATAGAGATTGGCTATTATATAAATTTATTAAAAAAGCCATTGATACAAAATTTACAGGGCATACTGATTTTGGGGATGATGACATTATTAACATTCATAATTTGGCTAAAAAAGTTTACAAAGAAGGCTATAATTGGAAACAATTTGTAAGATTTAAAAAGTCGAAAGACGGAATTTATTTTGCTCCCGTATATCCAATTTATAATAGTTTACCATTGGCGATTCCTCATTTTAAAGATCGATTTTCTTCACAGTCTTGGATTATTTATGATTTAAACCGCAATTATGGATTTTATTATGATGGAAAAGTAGTGATTGAAATGACTTTGGAAAGCGATAATGAATATTTTAATTCAGAACAACCCAACGAAAAATTATTAGATTCAAAAGAAATTTTATTTCAAGAATCGTGGAAAAAATACTTTCAAGCTTTATCTATAAAAGAGAGAATTAATTTGAATCTACAAAAACAACATATGCCTAAAAGGTATTGGAAATATCTCACAGAAATGCAATAAATATAAAAAGGTATTTGAACTCTAATTTCTTAGGACATATATGAATTGAAAAAGAGAAAGTATTCTATTTTGAAGAATAACTCATATATTCAATTTCGTTTCAAAAAATGTAAACAAGTTTTTAAGACAGATGAAAAATTACGTAATACATACGGAATTTTAAACCTGGCAAAAGTGGTATAAGTCATAAGTTAATTTTCAAAAATTATCAATCCTATTTATATCATATTGAATTATTAAGAAATAAAAATCTTTTATAAATAAAAAACTACCTGCAAAGCAGGTAGTTTTTATAGTGTAATTAAAAATTATTTTATGAAAAAATTAGAAATTATATGAAAGTTGAAGTTTAAAATTTCTAGGATCGATTTGATTAATATAACCTCCTCTATAATATGAAGTATAACCAATTTTATCGAATATATTATTAAAGAAGAATTTCAAACCAACTTTTTTATACGTATATCCCAATTGAGCATTAACAGTTGTATAATCCGGCATGTTGAAAGGTTTAATGCCCGGTGTTGAACCGTGTCCATCTGCTCTTAAGTTTGAACTGTAGTCATTAATTGGGCGATCTCCCACATAATAAACACCTACACCCAAAACAAGATTTTTTAATGTTCCTCGATTAAATAAATATTGTACCCATCCGTTAGCGGTAGAATATGGAGCATTCATTGGTCTGGAACCGTTTACATAAGCAACACTGTTTTTATATTGAACATCCGAATAAGAATATCCTAAAATTACTTGTAAATTTTCTAAAATATGCCCGTTTGCCTCAATTTCAATACCGTTTCTACGTAAATCACCAGCTTTAGAGTAAAAGCCTGTTCCCACTCCATTTTCGTATATCTGATATGAAATATCATTATTTTTAATAAAGTAATAGGTTACATTGAAATCCAATTTTTTATTAAACCAATCAGATTTAACTCCAACTTCAAATTGGTTGGTAACTGAAGATCCGATAGTCCCTCCATCTTTGGTAGGATTACTTGCTGAACGCAAATTGGTTGTAGTAGCATAATTACCAAAAAGACTTATATTTTTTACCGGACTAACCATGATTCCTACAAAAGGATCCCATGCTTCATTAGCAGCTCCTATATTGGGTTTTTTAGCATCTTGACTAAAACGTAATCCAACATTGGCTCTTATATATTCATTAATTTCAACAGCATCTTGAATCATAATACCATAAACTTCAGATTCGCTGGAGCTGGTAGAAGCTATGGCATCAAAAGATGATTTATTGATTCCCTTAGGTAATACATTAGGTATTTTGTCAAATATATTAATAACATCTACTTCAATGGATCTGTCAATAAGAGGCAAACCGGTTTTTGGATCTAACATAACTTTACCGTCTTTATCTTTTCTGTATTTTCCGTGAGTGGTAGAATTCGTATTATTGATCTTATAATCAAATCCTGTCTGAAAAGTATGTTTTACCTTACCGGTATATAAATTTTTTCCAATTAAATCAATCTGAATCACTTTGTTTTTATCTTCACTTTCAGACCAAGTTAGATTTCTTGTACGTCTTAAAAAATCCGAAACTTTTTTACCGGTAGCTTTATCAGTAAAAGTATAAGGACTAGCTAAAGAACCTAATCCATAAGTTTCTTCGTTATTTATTGATGCCGCATATAAGGCACGTAGACTTAATACTTCATTTAATTTTCGTACAATTTTGGCGCTATAGGTAGTAGTCCTAGTATTTTGATTATCCGTTGTCCAACCATAAAATTTATGGGTAGTATCTAATAAATTATTTTTATCGGCATCAGTTGAATTTACAGTACCTCTGTCTGGAGTTATATTGTTATTGATATAATCCATTTCTAAAGTAACAGTCGTTCTATCATCCGGTCTCCATTCAAAAGAAGGATTTATATAAACTCTATTATTGTCAACTCTTGGTTTATAGCTGTCCGCTCTTTGATATGCACCATTTAAACGAAATGCAGCAGTACCTTTTTTGTCCAAAATGGTTTGATAATCAAAAGTTGGTCGAAATAACCCCCAGCTTCCGGTTTCAATAGCAACATTTCCTCCGGTTAAAAATAATGGTGTCTTGGTAACTACATTAATTACACCCCCCGGACTTCCTAATCCGTTACCAATACCTTGAGTTATAGCCGCTGATCCACGTAAAACTTGAATGCTTGATACCCCTTGCATATCTGTCAACAAAGACGCAGAACGAAAATCAGAATCAACCTGAACTCCGTTTTTCAACACAGGAGTTCCACGATATCCTCTGATAGACATACTTTCCGAAGAGCCTCCATAAGTACCGAATAAGTTAACCCCCGGAACATTTCTAACTGCATCGGTTATAGTAAGAGCACCCTGTTCGTTAATAATTTCACTGGAAATTACGGAGATATTTTGTGGTAATTCTCTCGGAGCAACCGGTAAACGAGTTATCATGTCTAAACCATGTATTTGTTTAGTTCCGTATATGGTAACATCATCAATATCTCCCTTACCGTATAATGTTATATTAATTTCTTTTACCTCATCAGGATTGAGAATAACGGATTCGTTATAATCATTGAATTTAGGAGAAGAAATGGTAAATTTATGAAATCCATCACTTAATCCCGATATTTCAAAAAAACCGGTTTGATTGTCGATCTCAGAAATTTTTTCACCGTCAATGTAGAGAGTTGCTTTTTTTATCGGTTTATCTTCTACATCAAATAAATATCCTCTGATCCCTGATGTATATTGCGCTAATAGAAGCTGCCCTAAACATAAAAGAACAAAAGCTATGTATGTTTTTTTCATAATAATTTTTATTTTTAGGCAAATATAATTTTAATTTAGACCAATTACAAATAAAAAGAATGTTTTATATTATCTTTTTTTGTAAACAGTTAAAATATAACAAGATATGTGTTTTTTTAGGTTTTTTTTAATATGAATAAAATAAGGACTAATTAGGTGATGTTTACAGGTTTAAATAGAGATCAACTCTAAAAAATATATTAACTTTGCAATCTAAATTAGAAAGTATAATAAATTAGAAAGGATGAGTTTACCTATAGATTATGTTCCGGTACTTATACAGGTTGCAGTTGCTTTGGGTTTCAGTGTGATAGCACTGGTCGGTTCAGCAATGTTAGGTTCGAGAGTACACGGTAAAGTTAAGGATGATACCTTTGAATGCGGGATTTCTTATGAAGGTGATGCCCGTTCGCCTTTTTCAGTTAAATATTTTTTAACAGCAATATTATTTGTACTATTTGATATTGAAATTATCTTCTTTTATCCTTATGCGTTGAATATCAGAGATTTTGGGGTTGAAGGCTTTTTAGCAGTATTAACCTTTATCTCGGTTTTTCTTTTAGGATTCGTATATGTAGTTAAAAAAGGAGCATTAGACTGGGAAAAATAGGAATAAAATATCTATTTTAAATATTTTTTAAAAAAGACATGGCAGAAAAAAAAGTTAAGATTGTTGATGCTCCTGAAGGAGTAAGTGGGCCCGGATATTTTGCCGGAAGTTTTGATAAAATTATAGGATTGGCAAGGTCATATTCTTTATGGCCGTTACCGTTTGCTACCTCTTGTTGTGGAATTGAGTTTATGGCTATACAAGCTGCCAATTATGATTTATCGCGTTTTGGAGCAGAAAACATGTGTTTTTCGCCAAGACAGGCAGACCTTTTAATGGTTTGCGGAACGATATCCAAAAAATTAGCTCCGGTTTTAAAACGTGTATACACTCAAATGGCAGAACCTAAATGGGTAATGGCTGTTGGAGCTTGTGCTTCCAGCGGTGGAATTTTTGATACCTATTCTGTATTGCAAGGAATAGATAAAGTTATACCTGTTGATGTATACGTACCCGGTTGTCCTCCAAGACCCGAACAAATTATAGAAGGTTTTATGCAGATACAAGAAATAGCTAGAAATGAAAGCTTACGAAGAAGAGAATCTGCTGAATATAAAGAGTTGTTAAAATCCTATGAAATATCGTAATCATGGAAGGAAAAATTATAGATAATCAATTGGTATTGCAACTCATATCTGATGAGTTTGGTGATGGTATTATAAGGGCATACGAGCCGGATGGAATTTTAACCATTGAAATAAAAAAAGATATTGTACTTTCCTTACTAACATTTATTAAAAATCATGAGATAAAAATTGATTTTTTAACTGATGTGTGCGGAATACATTATCCCGATAATAAAGGATCGGAATTAGGAGTTATTTACCATCTTCATAGTTTCATAAACAACTTTAGAATACGAATTAAAGCATTCTTTTCTATTGAGAATCCTGAAATTGATTCGGTTACCTCAATTTATTCTGCAGCTAACTGGCAGGAAAGAGAGACTTTTGATTTTTACGGAATAGTATTTAAAGGACATCCTAATTTAACAAGGATTTTAAACAGGGATGATATGGACTATCATCCGCTTTTAAAACAATATACGCTGGAAGATACTACCCGTACGGATAAGAATGATGCCATGTTCGGCAGATAATTAGTAAATTATAAAAGTTAGAATTAAAAAATGTCTAAACAAAAAAATATAAGTGATTTGGTCGATTTATCCAATACGGTGGACAAATACATTGTGAAGGAACAAGTCGATGGAGAATTGCAAAAAATAAATTTAGGACCAACACACCCATCTACCCATGGTATTTTTGAAAATAAAATATTAATGGATGGGGAAAGGATTGTTTCAGCAAAATCAACCGTTGGATATATTCACCGTGCATTTGAAAAAATCTCTGAAAGAAGAACATATTCGCAAATAACCACCTTAACCGATAGACTTAATTATTGCTCTTCTCCCATAAATAATATGGGATGGCATATGACCATGGAAAAATTTTTGGGCGTGAAAGTATCCAAAAAGATTGATTATATGCGTATCATTATTATGGAGTTGGCAAGAATTGCGGACCATTTGGTTTGCGATTCAGTAATGGGAGTTGATACAGGTGCTTTAACCGGATTTACTTATGTATTTCAGGATAGAGAAAAGATATATGACCTCTATGAACAGGTTTGCGGAGCTCGAATGACAACCAATATTGGAAGAATTGGAGGGTTTGAACGAGATTTCAGTCCTAAATTCCATCAATTAATTAAAGAATTTATTGCAGAATTTCCAAAAAGATTGGAAGAATTTGCTAAATTATTGGAAAGAAATCGAATCTTTATGGACCGTACGATCGGGGTAGGAGGTATTTCAGCTGAAAGAGCTTTGAATTATGGATTTACCGGTCCGAACTTACGTGCAGCAGGGGTAGATTATGATGTGAGAGTCATGAGCCCATATTCTTCTTATGATGACTTTGATTTTATTATTCCTATTGGGACTTCAGGAGATGCTTACGATCGTTTTATGGTTCGTTTGCAAGAAATGAGGGAAAGTTTCAAATTGGTTAAAAATGCTTATGAAAATTTACCTGAAGGTAATTATCATGTAGAGGTTCCCGAATATTATCTACCGGATAAGCCTGATGTTTATACCAGTATGGAAGCTCTTATCTATCATTTTAAAATTATCATGGGAGAAACAGATATTCCAACCGGTGAAGTTTTTCATTCAGTTGAAGGAGGAAATGGTGAATTAGGATTTTATATGGTTAGTGACGGAGGAAGAAGTCCTTATAGATTACATTTTAGAAGACCTTGCTTTATTTATTATCAAGCCTATCCGGAATTAATCAAAGACCAAATGCTGTCTGATGCTATTATTACGTTAGGAAGTTTAAACGTGATTGCAGGTGAACTTGATGCATAAAGAGTTTACATAACACAAAATTAAACTAATATAAATTATTGAAACTCTCATTTTTGAGAGTTTTTTTATGTAATTATACTAATATAATAATATTTAAAATTTATTTGTAGACGATTTGTAAAAATAATTATAAAATAGTAATATTTTTAAAATTTTATATTTTTCAAATAATTATAAAAAATATATGGTTTAATATATAAGATAGAGAAATAAGAGAGTTAGAGTAAAATTTAATATTTTTGTTAGATAAATATTTTGTAAGTAAAACAAATATGAAAATTTCTATCTACTCAAATTTTTTTAATTGGAGCATAATAATCTTATTTATAGCATCGCTTATCCCTCTTTTAATATTAAGTTTCTATACAGAACCAATTCTCGATGATTATGTATATGCGTTAAAGCTAAGACATAAAAGTTTTTTAGAGGTACAAATTAATGATTATATGAATTGGGGGAGTAGATATACCTCTACTGGTTTACTTATTACTGATCCAATTTATTTTGGATGGTTTGATGGATATCGTATTATTTCTTTTTTAATGATATTTCTTTTTGTTATCGGTTCTTATTTCATGTTTTATCAAATTACACTAAATAAAAAATTTACTTTAATTTTATTATCTACTTTTTGTTTTACTTATTTTTTTATGTTGCCAGAAATTACCTCTGCATTCTATTGGTTAGCAGGTTCAGCAACATATCATTTGGGTAATATTTTATCTTTATTTTTTATTGGAATTATATTAAAACTTTATAGAAATCATAGTTTAATTTACAAAATATTATCATTTTTACTAATATTTTTAATCATTGGATGTAATGAAATTTCCATGATATATTTAGATATTTTTATATTTTTATTAATTTCATGTAGTTATTACAATAGTAAAAAAATTAATACATTTTATTTAAGTTTACTAATATTCGCTGGGATTTTAACCATGTATATTTTGGTATCTCCAGGAAACAAATTCAGATCTTCAACTACTGCTCAATATCATTTGTCTTTAGTTAATTGTATAATAAGCATGTTATGGAAGACTACTGTAATAATTATAAGATATTTTATAATAGTATTTTCAATTCATCTATTAGTGCTTTATAATTTAAGAAATTGGCTTAAAAATATTGATCTACCTTTTTTAAAATTTTCAAATATATTTTATATTATTACCTTTTTGATATTTATGTTTTTAGGTTCTTTTCCTAGTTTATGGTCGGTAGGATTTTTTCCGCCGTTACGAACCGTAAATGTGATTTTCTTTGCTATGAATATATTGTCTATGATCATTGCCTATAAAATTGTAACCTTACCTTTTTTTAATACCATCAAATTTTCACCTTATACCTTATTAGCAATTTTATTATTAATAGTCTTTAGTTACACATTTACTATACGAGATAAGAATATTTATAATTTTTCAAATAATCTTTATAATTCATATAAGGATGTATTAACTGGAAATATGATAAAGTATAAAGAAGAGATGAAAGAAAGATACAATACCATTCGTAATTCTAAAAAAGATACTGTTTATGTTAAACCAATTAAAAATATACCTAAAACAATTTTAAGAAGTGATCTTAAAGAAACAAACAACCACTTTTACAATCAAAATATGGCCATTTTTTTTGGTAAAAAAGCTATAATATTACGAAGATCTAATGCTGATAATTAATAATTTGACATTAAAATAGTATTTAAACGGCAATTCTAAAGGGTAATAAGATAATATTACTAATAGGTTTTATTTTTGTGAATATTCCTAAAATATATTATAAAAATTCCATAATTAAATCAATCATTATACTACAATTTAAATGTATTAAGTTTAGAACAAATCTCTGGACTAATAAGATAATTTAATTATTAAAATATTAACAATTACTTACGAATATAATAGATCTATTTCAATTAAAAAAACGCTTTTAAAGAAAAAGACTAATATAATTGATTTTCTATAGTATTACCCTTATTTTTGATGTTTATATAAATAAAGTATCTATGAAGGCACCGGTAGCAAAAAAAATTCCTAAAAAATTAATTACCCATAACGATATTCGAATTGATAATTATTATTGGCTTAATGATAGAGAAAACCCTGAAGTAATAAAATATTTGGAGGAAGAAAATGCTTATACAAAAGAGCAGATGAAATCTACCGATATATTGCAAAAAAAATTATTTGAGGAAATGAAGTCCAGGATAAAAGAAGATGATGAGTCCGTTCCCTATAAATTCAATCAATATTGGTACATCACCAAATACATAAAAGGAGGAGAATATCCTCTCTATATAAGAAAAAAAGACTCTTTAGAAGCCAAAGAAGAAATTATGTTTGATGTCAATGAGATGGCCAAAGGACATAAATTTTACCAAATTGGGAGTGTTAGCGTTAGTCCGGATAATACCATGGCTTGTTATTCAGTTGATACAGTGAGTCGAAGAATATATACCATTCAAATAAAAAATTTGGTAACCGGCAAAATACTTTCCGATGAATTAAAAGATACCACAGGAAATGTAGTATGGGCCAATGATAACCGAACCATTTTTTATTCCGTACAAGACCCTAAAACTTTACGTTCATCTAAAATATATAAACATATTTTAGGAACTTCTCAAGAGGAAGACCTTTTGGTCTTTGAAGAACATGACGAAACATTTAATGTCTATGTAACCAAAACTAAATCCTTACAATATATTGTAATAGCCTCCGGAAGTACCTTAACAGATGAATATAGATTTATTCCTGCCGATCATCCCGAAGCTGAATGGAAAATATTTCAAGAAAGGATTAGGGGAGTGGAATATTCCTTTGATCATTATGAAGGATTTTTTTATATTCTTACGAACAAAGACGGGGCAACTAATTTTAAATTAATGAAGACCCCAATAACAGATACTTCAATTGAAAATTGGATTGAAGTAATACCACACAATAAGGAATTTTTATTGGAGGGGTTTGAACTATTCAAAAATTATTTAGTAACTGAAGAACGAGAAAGAGGGTTAACTCATATAAAAATTAAGAGTTGGGATAATTTAATTAATTATGAGATACCTTTCGAAGAAGAAGTTTATACAGTAGGAACTTCTGTAAACAGAGATTTCGATACGGATATTATCAGATATCGTTATACTTCAATGACCACCCCGTGGAGCGATATTGATTTTAATATGCGCACCAAAGAAAAAAAGGTTTTAAAAGAGCAAGAAGTTTTGGGTAATTTTAATAAAGATAACTATGTTACTAAAAGAATTTGGGCTCAAGCTCGAGACGGAGTACAAATCCCTTTATCTTTAGTAATGAAGAAAGACACTCAGCCATCTAAAAATACCCCTTTGTTATTATATGCTTATGGATCCTATGGATATTCAATGGATGCAACATTTAGCTCCATACGGTTATCCTTGTTAGATCGGGGCTTTATTTATGTAATTGCTCACGTGAGAGGTGGAGAAGATTTAGGAAGGCCTTGGTATGAAAATGGAAAAATGTTAAAAAAGAAAAACACATTTTACGATTTTATAGACTGTGCTGAATATTTAATCAAAAAAGAATATACATCGTCTAATCATTTATATGCCAATGGAGGTAGTGCCGGTGGATTATTAATAGGAGCAGTTATTAACTATGCCCCCAAACTATTTCATGGAGTAGTGGCAGATGTACCTTTTGTAGATGTAGTTACAACTATGTTAGATGACAGTATTCCTTTAACGACGGGAGAATACGATGAATGGGGTAATCCGAATCAACTAGAATACTATAATTATATGAAATCGTATTCACCCTATGATAATGTTGAAAATAAAGAATATCCCAATATGTTGGTAACAACCGGCTTACATGATTCTCAAGTACAATACTGGGAACCGGCCAAGTGGGTGGCTAAACTTAGGGATATGAAAACAGATTCTAACCTTTTATTACTTCAAACTAATGTGGATGCAGGGCATGGAGGATCTAGCGGACGTTTTGAATCCTTAAAAGAAGTAGCCTTGGAATATGCCTTTTATTTATATTTAGAAAATAAATTAAACTAGTAAATGACTTTAGGAAATTTGAAAAATGATTTAATTATTTTTTAAATTTCCTTACCTAATTCCAATATAATTTTTTATAGATATTTATATGTTGGCGCGTGGTAAATATAAGTTTACTTATAGGTAAAAAATAAATAATTTTTTGGATTTTACTAATATGAAAATAATTGCAAATTGAAGAAATAAGTCGAGGTAATTTAGTGTTTTCTTTCAATAACGTATTTAAGCATCAATTCCAATGAATCTCTATTTTTATTTTTTGGAAAATTAATTAAAATATCGAGCGCTTTTTGCTTATACTCATTCATCTTATCAATCGTATAATTAATCCCCCCATTTTCCTTTACAAATTTGATTATTTCAGCAACTCTTTTTTTATCTTTATTGTGATTTTTAATGGAATTTATCAACCATTTTTTATTTTCTTTACTTGCGTTGTTAAGCACATAAATTAATGGAAGCGTCATTTTTCTTTCTTGAATATCAATACCGACCGGTTTTCCGATTAAGTTAGTACTTGTATAATCAAACAAATCATCTTTTATTTGAAACGCAATTCCGGTATATTCTCCAAAAAGGCGAAGTTTTTCGGAATTTTCATCCGAAGCATAGGTAGAACGTGCCCCGGATTCACAACAGGCAGATATTAATACAGCCGTTTTTTGACGTATAATTTCGAAATAGACCTCTTCCGTAATATCAAGTTTTCTACTTTTTTCCAATTGCAGCAGTTCTCCCTCAGACATTTCTCGTATAGTTCTGGAAATAATAGATAATAAATCAAAATCTTGATTATCAGTAGCTAATAATACACTTTTTGATAGGAGATAATCGCCCACTAAAACAGCAATTTTATTTTTCCATAAAGCATTTATTGAAAAAAAACCTCGTCTCATGTAGCTTTCATCTACTACATCGTCATGAACAAGAGTGGCTGTATGGATAAGTTCGATCAATGAAGCAGCTCGATATGTTTTATCCGTTACAGTGCCGGTAAGCTTAGCAGTTAAAAAAACAAACATGGGACGCATTTGCTTACCTTTTCTTCTAACTATAAACTGGGTGATTCTATCCAATAAGGGAACTTTACTTTTCATGGATTCATAGAACCTTTTTTCGAAAAGCTTCATTTCATCTGCTATTGGGATTTTAATTTGTTCAGTAACTTTGGACATTAGGTTTCAAAAATAATCAAATTTTACATATTTTAATTTGAAATTTCCATTTTATTTTATAAAGAAGAGGTAAAAAGATAATTAAAATAAAGGTTATATACTAAAAATAAGTTAATAACAAAATAAAGAGTATAAACATAAAAAGAATTATTATCTTTGTTGCTTGAGAAGATACATAATATTGCAAAGGATAATGCAACAAAATGACTTTATTTCACGTTTAAAGCAATTATGCAATTACGTGAAATAATATTAAATTAAAATGAAAAAAGTTTTCTTACTGATTATTCTGATTTGTACTTGTTGTTTAATGCATATAAAAGCTCAACGTAATGAAGTAGGAATATCTATTGGAAGAGCCAATATAATTGGTGATATAGGTAAAACCGATTATATTGAAATATTTCCTATGGATAGGTATAGAATTCCAATTTCTCTAGGAGTACTTTATAGGTATAATTTAGATAATAGACAAAGTTTACGTTTAAATTTAATTTATAACAGAGTCTATTTTGACGATGAGAAAGCAAGTGAAGATTATAGATTTAAAAGAAAAATATCAGGAAGTAATACCATTTTTGAAACCTCAGTTTTATTTGAATATTATTTCTTTGATATCAATGATATAAAATATTCAGGTTCTTCTCCATATATATTTGCCGGAGTGGGCGGATATGGGTTTTATGACAGGAAATATACAATTAATCATACGAGAGCTAAAGATTATAATGGTTCTTACAGATATCCTTTAAATTATCAGGATTTTGTAACAGAAGAAAATTATAAGAAATCTATGAAATTCGATTTTAATATTCCTTTTGGCGTGGGATATAAATTTAAAATTAAATACGATTGGTTATTATCTCTTGAAATAGGAGCGAGATATACATTCCAGGATAATCTTGATTATAGTTCTATAAAAAACAAAAATATAACTATAAACATAGATCCTCAATTAAACAATATAAGTAATGTAGACCCTAAACTTAAGGATGAGATAAATAGAAGAAATGCTAAAATCATAGGAAAACATCAAACAGGTAATACATATAAAAGTAACGATTGGTATTTAATATGGGGGATAAATCTTACTTACACATTTGGAAGACCTCCATGTTATTGTTATTAAATTATAATTATTAATGTCTAAAAAAGATATATTTATAGAAGAAAATAAAATGCCTAAACACGTTGCCATTATTATGGATGGTAATGGAAGATGGGCTAAAAAAAGAGGTATGATTCGTAGTCTTGGCCATCAAAATGCTATTAAAGCAGTTCGAGAGGCGATTGAATTTTGTGATGATGCAAATATTCCCTATCTTACCTTATATGCTTTTTCAACAGAAAATTGGAATAGACCTATTTTAGAAGTGAATTCTTTGATGAGTCTATTGATTAACACTATAAAAAAAGAAACAAAAAAATTAAAAGAAAAAGGTATTAGAGTTAAAGTTATCGGCAATATTGATAAATTTCCAACTAACGTCCGAGAGGAATTAATCCTGCTTACCAAAGATACATGCAATAATCAAAGGGGCACATTGACATTGGCATTAAGTTATGGTGCTAAAAATGAAATTCTAGATGCTGCCAAAAAAATTGCTCTGGATTATTCAAATAACGAAATATCTTTGGAACAATTAAATGAAGATACCTTTAATCAATATTTATATACAAACGATCTACCGGATGTAGATCTTCTCATTAGAACGAGTGGAGAGCAAAGAATAAGTAATTTTTTACTTTGGCAAATAGCATATGCAGAATTATATTTTACAGATACATTATGGCCTGATTTTAATAAAGAAGAATTTTTAAAAGCATTAGATTTTTATCAGAGCAGAGAAAGAAGATTCGGGAAAATAAGTGAACAATTAAAAGTAAAGTAAAAGAAGTAAAAAGTGTACATGAAGATATTATTAGCGGCCGTTTTATTCTCAGTAAACATATTTATATTTGGTCAGGTTGCAGACAGTGTTCAAATATCACCACAAGAACCAAAGGCTGATGTTAAAAAAGATATAGACCCTATTAAAAAAGACGATTCTGCTTTACGTATTAAAGAAATCAAAATTACCGGAACCGATAAATATTCTAAGAATCAAATCATGAGGTATACGGGGTTGTATGAAGGAGATTTTGTGGAAATACCGGGAATGCAAATTAACACGGCAGTCAAAAAACTTTGGGATTCTAAGCTTTTCGCTAACGTAGAAATTTTTTTAACTAAAGTAATCAACAATGAGGTATACCTTCGTATAAATTTGGTAGCACTTCCGGATTTAGGTACTGTAAAATTTCATGGAATCAGTAAATCTAAAGGCGAAAAGTTAATAAAAGACAATGGTCTTAAAACAAAGGCTAAAATTACCGATGATCTGCGTTCTAAACTTCAAAACTCCATAAGAAATGAATATACAGATAAAGGATTTCCGGATGCCAAAGCAATAATTAAAGAATCGACCAATCCAACAGATCCTAACTTAGTCAATTGGAATGTAACTATAGATAAAGGTCCTAGAGTTAAAGTTAAAACAATTAAAATAGAAGGAACTAAAGTATTAAAAGCTTTAACCGTCAGATCACGAGCTTTCAAAAATACTAAACAAAAAAGATTTTATCGCTTTTGGAAGAAATCAAAATATGTTCCTGAAAAATACCTGGAAGATTTAAATAGAGTTGTTGAAACTTTTCAATCGTATGGTTTTAGAGATGCAAAAATAACTTCAGATACTGTGCTCAGAGCCAATAAAAAGAATTTTGATATAGATGTTCATGTATCAGAAGGAAAAAGATATTATCTGGGAAATGTAACTTTCTCAGGAAATTCTGCATATTCTAGTGAGACACTTTCAAAAGTTATCGGATATAAAAAAGGAGAACCCTATGATGCGGTAGGTTTCAATAAAAAAGTATCAGGATCAGAAAAAAACGATGATATTTCAACACTATATTATAATAACGGGTATGTTTTTGCCAATGTAATTCCCATTGAAAAAGCAGTTAGAAATGATACGATAGATATAGAAATTAAAATAAGAGAAGGAGAACAAGCTTATTGGGACAAAGTTACTTTCTCAGGAAATACCAAAACCCATGATCACGTGATCCAACGATCATTAAGCACAAGACCCGGAGATCTTTTCTCAAAAGAAGATATACAAAGAACCATTATGGAATTAGCCCAAATGGGATACTTTGAAGCACAGACTTTGCGCCCTGATATTACACCGAATGTTGAAACTCGTACGGTAGACGTTAATTATAAATTAGAAGAAAAGGGAACAAACAGTCAAATAGAATTACAAGGAGGTTATGGAGGAAATCGTTTTATTGGAACTTTAGGTTTAACTTTTGGTAATTTCTCATTTAATGATTTTTTCAAGAAAAAAGCTTGGAAACCTATTCCTTCTGGTGATGGACAAAGTATATCTTTAAGAGCCCAAGCAGGAAGTAATTATCAGAATTACAGCATTTCATTCACAGAACCATGGATTACAGGTAAAAGGCCTACTTCCATGACTGTTTCTCTTTACAGCACGATATTGAATTACAATAACTATTATGCAGAAGGAAGAAACAAACTAAATATATATGGAGGTCAAGTGGGATTAACCACTCGTTTAAATTGGCCGGATAATTATTTCAGGCTTTCCTATGGTATCAATTATCAATTATACTCTTTTAGAAATTATCCGTTTAATATAGCAGATGAAAATGCCTTAGGATATACAACATGGGATAATGGAGAAAGTAACAATTTCAGTTTTTATGCAAGTTTAGGTAGATATTCAGCAGGATTTGATCCTATATTCCCTACAATGGGTTCTGAATTTGAGCTTTCAGTGAAATTTACTCCCCCATATTCCGCATTCAACAATGAAGATTACAGCAAAAAAACCGATAAGGAAAAATACAAATGGCTGGAATATTATAAAATAAAGATGAAAGCCTATTGGTATCAGGAATTAGTAGGTAAATTTGTTTTAAAAGCAGGAGGAGAATTCGGATTTTTAAGTAATTATAATTCCAAAGTAGGAATTCCTCCTTTTGAAAGATTCTATTTAGGAGGAACCGGGTTATATGGAAATAGATTTGATGGTAGAGAAATTATCCCTTTACGTGGGTATAGAGATGCTACATCCTTCGGAGGAGTTTCCGGTGAAGACATTACCCCATTAGGAGGGGGTACCTCATATTCAAGGTTTATGTTGGAATTGCGTTATCCGGTATTATTAGGAGGAGCTACGAAAATTTATGCGTTAACATTTGCAGAAGGAGGAAATACTTGGAGCAATAATAAATCATTTAATCCGTTTGAGCTAAAAAGATCTGCCGGTTTTGGTATTAGAATTTTTATGCCACAATTCGGAATGTTAGGTTTTGATTTTGCTAAAGGATTTGATTCAACCATTAATTCAAACAGTGCCAACGGATGGGAAACCCATTTCATATTTGGTCAACAATTTTAGATGATTTTTGCTTATATTGAATTATAATAATATATTTATAGCAAAATAAAGTTTATAAAAACTTGGTATGATTTTAGAAAAGCCTTATATATAGTTACCATGAAGAAAACATTGACATATGCTCTGCTCTTGCTTTTTAGTTTTGGCATTGCTCAAAAAATGGCTTACGTAGATACGCAGTATATTTTAAAACAATTGCCGCAATATCAACAATCAGAACAAAGACTTGACCATGAAGTTAAAAAATGGCAGGAAGAAATTGTTAACAGACAATCCATGTTAGAAAAACTTCGTATTGAGTATGAGAATGAAAAAGTTTTATTAACAGAGGATCAGCAAAAGTCAAGGTTGATGTCAATTGATAGCACAGATAAGGCGCTTCATGAATTTATTGAAAAAAAATTTGGATCAAAAGGAGAATCAGTCAATCTAAGAATTAATTTGGTTAAACCTATACAAGATCAAATTTGGAATGCAATAAATGCTATAGCCATAAAAGATAAATATAATTTAATCTTAGACAAATCGTCAGATTTAATTATGGTTTATACAGATTCCAAATATGACATCACAGATAAAGTGTTGAAACAATTTGGAATTGCAACCAAAAAGAAAGAGGATAAAAATGGTAAATCATCTTCTATGATATCCAATTCAGATGAAGTTGATGACAAAGAAGTTAAAATTAAAAATGCTAAGAATTCTGATGAAACTGCAATAGATAAAAAAGATAAAGAGTCTACTAAAAAGCAACAAAAATCAGGATGGGGAAGAAAGTATGTTCCTAAAAACAAACAAACTAAAAAGGAACAAATTCAAAAAGAAGAAGTAAATGAAGTTTCTTCTGAAAAAGTAGATGAAGTTTCAGAGGTAAAAAATATAAATAACGTAAAAAGTAAAGATTATCCTAAGGAGGAAGATGTACATGAAATAACTGCACCGGCTCCTAAGAATAAAGAAAGTAAAACAGTAAATAATAAAGAGTCTAAAACTACCATTAAATCGCAACCAAAATCAGGATATGGTAGTAAATATATACCTAAGAAAAAAACTCAAAATAATAATCAAACTAATGATAAAACAAGTAAATAATAAAATTAGAATAAAAATGAAGAAAATCACATTAGTATTCCTCTTAACTGCATTTGTTGGAGCTTTTCAATTAGTTAAAGCTCAAAATATAGCTCATGTTAATTCAATGGAATTATTAAGCCTGATGCCTGAAAAAAAAGCAGCTGATGATCAATTAAAAACATTAGCAGACCAAAAAAAGGCAGAAATTAAAAAACAAGAAGACAGTTTTTCTGCTAAGTATGAAAAAATTCAAAAAGATTTGCAAGGAAAATCACAAGCTGATCTTGAAAAAATGAAAGATCAACTTCAAAAATACGAAGAAGATTTCCAAAAAGATCAACAAAGTCTAGTAGCTTTACGAGAAGAAGCAGCAAAAGCTTTAGATAAAAAACAAGCAGATTTATATGAGCCTATCATGAAAAAAGCACAAGATGCAATTGATAGTGTTGCTAAAGCTAAAGGTTACCTTTATGTTTTTGATACTTCTCAACCTTCTCTTTTATATGCTGAAGGACCAAATATTCTAAATGATGTTAAAGCTAAATTAGGAATAAAATAAGAATTAAGATAGAACAAAATAAAAGAGGCTTAATAGCCTCTTTTTTTATATATAAAAACAAAAAATTAGATTAAAACTTTAACATTTATGGTAAAGAATTTATGATGTAATAAACACCTTATATGATAATAATTTACCCAAGAAATTACACCTAAATAATTTTAAGGTAAAAAATCGATGAGTCTTTCTAAAGCCATGGCACGAGAACCTTTCAATAAAATATTTTGCGTTGGTAGGGTATGGTTTTTAAGATATTCTCTCATGTCATTAGTTGTATGAAATTTTTGAACTCTGGTAGTCTTCGTGTTGGTAGAATAAAAATTTTCACCAACTAAATAAATAAAATCAAAATTTAACTTTTCTGCAAGATTTACAATCTTTTGATGTTCTAAAACCGATTCGCTGCCCAATTCATACATATCTCCAATAATTATAGATTTAGTTCCTTTGAAATGAGAAAAATTTTCTAAGGAGACTTCCATACTGCTCGGATTAGCATTATAGGTGTCTAATACTAAAACTACATTTTCCTTTTCTACAACTTGTGAACGTTGATTTTGAGGGGAATAATTTTCTATTCCTTTTTTAATCGTATTTATATCTATACCAAAATAAAGCCCTAAGGAAAAAGCGGCGCAAATATTTGTAAAATTGTATTGACCGGTAAGTTGAGAATTAATTACAAGGTCTTTATATTGAATGCTAACCCGATGGTTATTTTCTAATAAAGAGAATGTATATGAGCCATGAGAACCGAAAGTTATTTTTTCTATTCCTTGACTCAAAGAAACTTGTAAAGGATCGTCGGTATTTATCAGAGCTGTTTTTTTATACTCTCTCAAGAAAGCATAAAGTTCTGATTTTCCTTTAATTACTCCTTCTTTGCCTCCAAAGCCTTCTAAATGAGCTTTACCAAAATTTGTTATATAGCCAATTGTTGGCTGTGAAATACCGCTTAATAATTCAATTTCTTTAAGATGATTGGCCCCCATTTCAATGATAGCAATTTCATGCTCAGTATTTATAGATAAGATGGTAAGCGGCACTCCAATATGGTTATTTAGATTACCCTGTGTGTATAAAACATTAAATTTTTCATTTAAAACGGAAGCTATTAGTTCTTTAGAAGTAGTTTTACCATTACTTCCGGTTAAACCAATAACAGGAATGTTTATTTGATTTCTGTGATATCTTGCTAAATTTTGTAAAGCAACTAAAGAATTTTCAAAATAGAAAATGCCTTTTTCAGGATTTGATATATCAATATCATCTACAACGGCAGCAAAAGCGCCATTCTTTATTGCTTGTTCAGCAAATCTATTTCCATCAAAATTATTTCCTTTTAAAGCAAAAAATAAATTGCCATTTTCAATTTTTCTGGTGTCCGTTGCAATTCCTGAAGATTGCAAAAAAATGGAATATAATTCAATAATTGTCATATATAATCTTCCTGATTTACTTTAAAATTTACTATACAAAAATAATTAATTGTTGGCTACATAGATCAATAATCAATCTTTAATAATTCAATCATATAAATATATAAATATAGTCAGAACAAACAAAAGTCGTTTTTGATATATGTTTTATTTAAAAAAAATCAAAAATTTCAAATAAATAAATTTATAAAGTTAAAGAACGTTTATATAACTTGAAGTTAAATTTTCTAATTTGTAGTGTAGGAATTGATTTTAAAATTAATGTGAAAGGAGGTATAATAAAAAACAGCTTACTAATAAGCTGTTTTAAATTTATTTAGTTTTTACAACTTTATAGAACCTTCATTTCGTATAAAACATTATTCATATTCCTTACCGCATCAGCTGAAGCTTTAAATTTAGCTTTTTCAGTGTCATTGAGTTCCAGTTCAACAATTTTTTCAATACCGTTTTTACCTAAAACTACAGGTACTCCAATACAAATATCGGTTTCACCATATTCACCGTCTAGGTAAACGGAACAAGGAATTACTTTTTTCTCGTCTCTAATAATAGATTCAACCACTGCAGCTCCGGCAGCCCCGGGAGCATACCATGCTGAAGTTCCTAATAGTTTAGTTAATGTAGCACCACCAACCATTGTATCAGAAGCAACCTTTTCTAATTTATCTGCAGATAATATTTTTGAAAAAGGTACCCCTTGGCACGAAGCAAAACGAGTTAAAGGAATCATCGTTGTATCCCCGTGTCCCCCTATAACAGTAGCTTGAATATCGTTTTGAGAAGCTCCACTAGCTAAAGATAAGTAGGTTTTGAAACGAGATGAATCCAATGCCCCTCCCATACCAATAACTCTAGATTTAGGTAATCCTAAAGATTTAAGAGCTAAATAGGTCATAGTATCCATAGGATTCGAAATAATTACCAATATAGCTTCCGGAGAATATTTTAATATGTTAGTTGCAACGTCTTTAACGATTCCTGCATTAGTACCAATAAGATCTTCACGACTCATTCCCGGTTTTCTGGGAATACCTGAAGTAATCACGGCAACGTGAGATCCGGCAGTTTTAGAATAATCGTTAGTACTTCCCGTAATAGTAGTGTCAAATCCTAAAAGTGATGTGGTTTGTGTTAAATCTAAAGCTTTACCTTCGGCAAAACCCTCTTTTATATCAACGATTACTAGTTCGTCAACTATTTCTTTCCTTGCAATGTTATCAGCACAAGTAGCCCCTACGGCTCCGGCGCCTACTACAGTTACTTTCATATTTTTATACTTAATTTATTGTTAATAATCTTCTCAAAGGTATAATAAGTTTAATTATAATAAAATGTCGTTTATCATCTTTTAAAACATAACTCTCCAATTTTAAATTCACTATTTTTTTTAATAAATTTGATAATTATTTTACATCCCACATACATGGAATATGAATTAACGGTAATAATACCGGTTTTTAATGAAGAAGATAATCTTGAACGAGTTAAAGAAGAAATGTTGGCATTTCTACATGCTGCTAAGAAAAAGTCAAAAGTACTTTTTGTTAACGACGGTTCTAAAGATTCAAGTCTTTCGGTAATTCAAAAAATTTGCAACGAGAATCAAGAATTCTTTTATATATCCTTCGATAAAAATTATGGATTAAGTGCCGCAATAAAGGCCGGATTTGATTATGCCGATACACAATGGGTCGGATATATTGATGCAGATCTTCAAACATCTCCGATGGATTTCAACGTTCTTTTAGATTATGCGGATCAATACCAATTGGTTACAGGAGTTCGATCCAACAGGAAAGACAGTAAAGTTAAAAATCTTTCATCGAAAATTGCGAATGGAATCCGACGTGCTTTTACTCATGACGGGATGGATGATACGGGGTGTCCTTTAAAAATTATTCAAACTGAATATGCGAAAAAAATTCCGATGTTTAAAGGATTGCATCGTTTTCTACCGGCAATGATATTACTTCAAAACGGAAAAATTAAACAACTTTCGGTACAGCACTTCGAAAGAATAGCCGGTAAATCCAAATTTCATTTATGGAATCGTCTGATTGGGCCTCTAAGTGATTGCTTTGCTTACATTTGGATGAAAAATAAATATATCAATTATAAAGTAGCTGAGAAAAAAATATGAAAAATATCTTAGCTGAGAATTTTTTTTCTAATGAACTATTTGTAAAGTATTTTACCCTAAGTTTAGGTTTTCTTGCACAAATACTTTTTTCAAGTAGAATGATAATTCAATGGATTTCAGCAGAAAAAAATAAAAAGGTTACTTCTGATCTCATCTTTTGGCAGGTAAGTCTAGTTGCTTCATTCTTTTTATTCGTTTACGGATATTTGAGACATGATTTTTCAATTATGTTAGGGCAGTTGATAACTTATTATATTTACATTAGGAATATTCAGCTTCATGATGCCTGGATGAAATATCATGTAGTTTTTAGATATATCTTATATTTATTTCCTGTTGTGGCAATTATATTTAGCCTTTGGAACAGTGCTTTTGATTTACATAAACTTTTTAGCAGGCAAAATATACCCTTATGGTTACTAATATGGGGAAGCCTCGGACAAGTTTTATTTACCATGCGATTTATCTATCAATGGATTTATTCTGAAAAAATTAAGAAATCGGAATTACCTATGGGCTTTTGGATTTTAAGCCTTACCGGATCATTGATGATCTTTATTTATTCAATTATCAGAAAAGACCCTGTATTATTTGCCGGGCATATTATAGGAATTATTGTTTATACAAGAAACATAATTATCCTGAAGAAAAGTGATAGTTAAATAAAATAGTTAATAAAATATATTTGACTATTTTTCGATTATATAGTAATGAAAATTTTTTATTTAAAAATATCATTTTAAATAAAATAAAATATGCATGAAAAATAATAACACTAAGCATATAATAGTATTGTTTTGCACTTCTCTGATTATATTAGGGGTAAACTTAGGAGTCATGCCGGTTAATATAATGGAGGCACGAAACTTTATCACTGCAAGAGAAATGGTACAAGACGGACATTGGTTTTTGACTACATTAAACGGAGAACCTAGGTATGAAAAACCGCCTCTTCCAACTTGGATGACTGCTTTTTTTGGGTATTTATTCGGATTTCATTCTGTGGCAATTTTACGTATATCCGTAGTTCTTGTGACTATGGTCCTCGTATTTTATATCTATAAATTTTCATTGAAATTAGGGCTTAAGGGACAAACCGGTTTTCAAAACGGATTAATTCTATTAACTTCTTTTTACGTTTATTTTGCAGGTAGAGATAATCAATGGGATATTTATTGTCACAGTTTTATGATTGTTTCAATATTTTATCTATGGAATCTATTACGTTTGAAAAACGGTGCAATAAAAAATTCAATACCGGGAGGAATTTTTCTTGCCTTTTCCATGCTTAGTAAAGGTCCAGTTTCATTATATGCATTGCTGCTTCCGTTTTTAATTTCTTATGGGTTTATTTATAAATTTAATTTTAAAAATAAAAAGATTTTAAAACCACTATGCATTTATATACTTATTGGTTTTATAGGAGGCCTTTCTTGGTCGGCTTATGTACATTGGATGGATCCTGAACATTTGAATTCAATGGCAAAAAAAGAAACGGCCCGATGGATTAATGACTATAACTCCAAATCCTTTTTTTATTATTGGAGCTTTTTTACTCAATCCGGAGTATGGGCGATATCTTCCTTAGTAGCTCTCTTTTATCCTTATATGAAAAATAAGGTTTCCAACCTTAAAGCCTATCAATTTACCTTACTGTGGACACTATTTTCCTTGCTTTTACTCAGTGTAATTCCGGAAAAAAAAGTACGGTATATTTTGCCCACCTTAATTCCTCTTGCTTTGAATACAGGATTCTATATAGAATTCATTCTTAAGGGAATTAAAAATAAAAAAGATTCTGTATTGATTAAGATAAACTTTGGGTTATTTGGTTTAGTAGGTATAGTTTATCCTTTGGTACTATATTTATTTTTTAAAGAAAAAATTACGCGACAATCCGATTGGGCTTTGTGTTCATCCCTGGTTTTATTTATAGTAGGAATTAGTATTATGTATTTCCTTATTAAAAAATCTTGGCACCGTGTATTTAATTCAATTATACTATTACAATGTGTGGTTATCATTTTTGTTTTCCCTCTAGCCAAGAGTTTTTTATATAATCCTAATTATAAGTCTGTAAAAGATTTGCATAGATTTACTGCAAATAAAATGACCTTGTATGATTATAAATACATGTCACCCGAAATTGTTTGGGATTACGAAGATAAGATTCCACCTATTGACAAGGTAGGAATTAGAGATCAATTGGTATTAAAAAATAAAAATTATGTCGGAGTCCTTTGCTTTCAAAAAGATACAGAAAATTTAATTAAGGAATTAAGCTCAATTTATAACGTTAAAAAAGTTTCGTATGTTGATTTAAATACTGTGGCTCCTTCCGGCAAATCATACAAAGAGAGATTAACTCGTGACTTCCTAATTATTTATAAAAAATCAAATTCAAATCAAGAATAAATGATAGCTATTTAAATATTTTTTTTAAAAAACGTTTAAATTTTGCTTTAGATTCAATTTTACGATTAAATTCTTTCTGATAATGAGTAATTTTAGATTTTACTTCATGTAAAGAATATCCGGAAACCTTAGAATATTCTTCAATTAATAGGTCTAAATAGGGTTGCTTCTTAATATTATTTGATAAACTTTTCATCTTAATATCAAAAGATAACTCTTCATGAAATTCCATTCTGTTTAAATCAACCAAATACATTTCGTAATCGTTATTTTTACGGATAATAAGAGTATTTCCGGGTGTATTATCTTTAATATAAACCCCTTTAGTATGAACATAATAGGAAAACCGAGCAAAGGCTTTCACACATTCAAAACCATCCGGTTGATCATATAATTCACGCAAGGTAAAATCATAGGAAACGTATTTTGATATGTAATAACTGGAAGTTAAACCCATGATATCAAAATTTTCAATATAGGCTAAAGGTTCAGGATTTAATATATCTAATTCCAAAAGTTTTGTTCCGTGTTCAAAAGATCTTCTAGCTTTGGATTTTCTAAAATATCGGTATACAAATTTATTTATTAAGTGAGGTTTTTTAAAACTTTTAATCGTAATATAATCTCCCTTAAAAGGAACTTTTTTTATAACATTTCTTTCCGGGTTTCCAAGTATTTCATCATAACTATCAAAATTATTGATAATGTTTAATAATTCATCTTTGCTTTCCTGATATTTTTTGTTTAGAATGTATTTGCGCATTTAATATAAAAATTATAATTATTTTTAATAACAAATTTAGCTTATATTTAAGGTTTTATAAGATAAGAGATAATAAGTGAAATAGTAGGCTTTTAAAAACAACAAATTTAATAAATTTTCGTTTTTTTATTAGCTTTGTCAATTATAAGAAATAAATGAAGAAAATTATATATTCAATTCTGATTTTAAGCCTTTTGGTAGGCTGCTCAACCAAAAAAAACGGGATAACTCATCGTACATATCATCGGATTACTACTTGGAACAATACTTTATTCAACGGCCAAGAAGCATTAAATGAAGAATTGAAATCAAGAAACTCAAGATACAGGGATAATTTTTCTGCCATTTTACCGGTAGAACCGGGTAATCCTTTTGTGGAGGAAAAAGAAAATTCTCTTGATAATTTCTTAGCAAGTTCAGATAATAACACTGCAAATCTATCAGGAGAACTTAAAGATAATCTAAAAAATTTAGATGCCCAAGGAGCCATAAATTCCTTATCTGATGCTTTTGGGAAGATGTTAGGTGCGGGTAATGATTCAAAAGCGCAAGGTTATGACAAAGCTATAGAAAAAGGAAAGAAAGCCATTGAAAAACATTCAATGCTTATAAAAGGAAAAGAATATAATTCTATGATGAGTGAGGCTTATCTTTTATTAGCCAGAGCTTATTATTATAAAAGAGATCCGTTTGAATCTCTTAACTATTTGAATTATATGAATTCAACCTTAGTAAAAAATACTAAAAAAGCTCAAGTTGAAGGATATATGGCTTTAGCACAAGCACAATCAGGAAATTCTTTTCAAGCAAATGAGATTTATGAAAAACTCATCAATCAAAAATTAAAAAAAAGAGATGCAAAATTTATCTCTAAAATATATTCTCAATTTTTAATTGATGAAAAAAGATATTCTGAAGCTGTAAAAGCTTTAGACGTTGCAAAAAAATATAATAAATGCAATACAAACCAAGCTCGTTTTAGTTTTATTCAAGGTCAATTATCAGAAAAATTGAACGAAAAGGATTTGGCAAGAAACTATTATAATTTAGCTTTTAAGAAAAAATCTACTCCCGAGTTGGAGATAAAATCACAAATTGCTTTATCTAGATTGTATAAAAAAGAGGATAGCTTAGCTTATACGAATAGAATTAAATTTTTAAAAGGGTTAACCAAAAAAGGATTATACCAATCCAGAAAAAATGAAATATACTATGCAATGGGTCTAACTTCCCTAAAAGAAGAAAGAAATAAAGATGCGATGAACTATTTTTTTACCTCTTTAAAAGAGGAAGAGAGTGATCCTCAAATACGAGCTTTAGTTTATCAAGAAATAGGAGATAATTATTTTTCAAAACCTGACTATGTCTATGCAAGTGCCTATTATGATAGCGCAATTTCAAGATTTGTTGATCCGGCAATGAAAAGAAAATTAACAGCTAAAAATAAAGTTTTAGGAGAAGTAACCAAAAAATATTATTTAGTAAAAAAGAATGATAGTATTATAACGGTAGCTAAAATGTTACCTGAGCAAAGAAATAATTATTATCAAAAATATATAAATCAACTAAAAGAAAAAGAAGAAAAAGAAAGATTACAACAAGAAAAGAATCAAAGAAGAGAAAATAATACCGAGTTTACTACCGAATCTTTTGAAAATACAACATCTGCATTTACGATGATTACACCCAATACCAAAGGAAAATGGTATTTTTATAATAATAACCTGAAACAAGTAGGTCAATCAGAATTTAGAAAACAATGGGGGGATAGAATGTTGGAGGATAACTGGCGAATAAGCAATAAGATTTCTAATTTAGATGATGTTAAAACGCAATTATCCGGTCAATCGGATTCTAAGAATCCTAGACGATTTGAAGTTGAATATTATACAGAAAATTTACCTAAAAGTCAGTCAGAAATAGATGTTTTAAAAAATCAGAGAGATTCTGTGGAATTATCATTAGGAATTTTATATTACGATCAGTTACATGATGTAAAATCAGCTACCTCCACTTTAGAACATTTATTATCAACTCAACCTTACAATGAGGAAATAAAAGTTTTGGCAATGTATAACTTGTATCGATTTAATCAAGGAGAAAATCAAGTGTTAGCAAAAAAATACTCAGATATAATAACTACCCAATATCCTGATACTAAATATGCTTACGCTATTTTGCATCCTCAAGTTAACGAATTAAAAACTAATTCTTCAGATGCAATCTTGTTTTATGAAAATGCCTATCAAAAATACAAAAACGGTAACTATTCAGAAGTAAAAGACATGGCAAGTCAGGCACTTTCCAAATATCCCAAAGATGAGATAATAGCTAAATTTGCCTTACTTTCTGCTTTTTGCGATGCAAAATTAGGAAATAAAGAAGAGTTTGAACAATCGTTAGAACACATTGCTGTCTTATATAAAGATAAAGAAGAGGGAAAGAAGGCTGCAGATTTATTAAAATTCTTTAAAGATAAAGAAAAGGAAAACAACAAAAAATCTGTAAAAGCCAATGATCCTGTAATCAAAGCTAATGTCCCGGTATCAGAAACAAATTCAATGAATTTGCCTACACTGGAAAATTGGCAAAACAATGACGTGGATATCGATAGTATAGATTAAACGGGTTCGCTAAACTTAGTAAGTATAACTTTTAATAAGATGTATTTAGCTAACTAAATGCTATCTATTAGATTATATGATTTAAATCATATAATTATTTAAAATCATTCTAAATAAAAAACATAACTTTGAATTGATAAATGAAAAATTTACTTTATATAAATAAAGTAAAGGAGTAATTTTCACTGTGTGTTCTCACAAAATTGGTTTTATTTTATTTAGTTTATAAAGCAAAATTTTTGGTTACAAAAATTTTGCTTTTTACTTTTACTAGGTATACTATAAGAATTGATTTATTCTTTGGTTATTTTTATGTTTAATTCCTCTAATTGTTGCTCATGAATATAGGAAGGAGCATCTATCATAACATCTCTTCCCGAATTATTTTTTGGAAAAGCAATATAATCTCGGATTACTTCTTGTCCTCCTAAAATAGCTACAAAACGATCAAAGCCAAAAGCAATACCGCCATGAGGAGGAGCACCAAATTTAAAAGCATTCATTAAAAAACCAAATTGAGCTTCGGCCTCTTCTTGAGAAAATCCTAATAAAGAAAGCATTTTTCCTTGTAATTCTTTATTATAGATACGAACAGAACCTCCTCCAATTTCATTACCGTTTAAAACGAGGTCATAAGCATTGGCTCTAACTTCTCCGGGGTGGGTATCCAAAAGAGGAATATCTTCAGGTTTTGGAGAGGTAAACGGATGATGCATGGCAACATACCTGTTTTCTTCCTCATCCCATTCAAGTAACGGAAAATCGACAACCCATAAAGGAGCATAAACCTCAGGATCTCGTAAGCCTAAACGTTCAGCCAATTCCATACGTAGCGCGCTTAATTGAGGACGTACTTTGTGAGCTTGCCCCGATAAAATTAAGATCAAATCACCGGGTTGAGCATTTGCTTTTTGTATGACAATTTTTAGTTTTTCTTCAGAATAAAACTTATCTACAGAAGATTTAATACTTCCGTCTTCATTGTAACGTATATAAACCAATCCCGAAGCACCTATTTGAGGCCTTTTTACCCAATCGGTCAATTCGTCCAGCTGTTTTCTAGTATAAACAGCACATTTTTCAACGTTAATACCAACCACTAATTCCGCTTCATCAAATACTTTAAAACCGCTGTTCTGTAATTCTTCATTGAATTCAATAAATTCCATTCCGAATCGAATGTCCGGCTTATCATTACCGTATTTCTTCATTGCTTCCGCATAAGTCATTCGAGGAAATTTATCAAAAGAAAGATTTTTCAGCTCTTTTAAAAGATGTTTAGTCAAACCTTCAAATGTTCTGAGAATATCTTCTTGTTCAACAAAAGACATTTCGCAATCAATTTGAGTGAATTCGGGTTGGCGGTCTGCACGTAAATCTTCATCACGAAAACACTTAACTAATTGAAAATATTTATCTAGACCCCCAACCATAAGTAATTGTTTAAAAGTTTGAGGCGATTGAGGTAAGGCATAAAATTGTCCGGGATTCATACGAGACGGAACCACGAAGTCTCTTGCTCCTTCAGGTGTAGATTTTATTAAGACAGGGGTTTCCACTTCAATAAAACCTTCTTGAGATAAATAATTTCTTACCAGTTGAGCAACCTTACTTCTGAAAATTAATTTTTCTTTCACAGGATTACGTCTTATATCCAAATATCTGTATTTCATACGTAATTCTTCGCCTCCGTCCGTCTCATCTTCAATTGTAAATGGTGGAACCAACGATGGATTAAGTATGGATAATTCTTCAACTAAAATTTCAATAGCACCTGTAGGCAAATTAGGATTTTTGCTGGATCTTTCAATTACTGTTCCTGAGGCTTGAATAACAAATTCACGACCTAATTTTTTTGCTTTATCAATTAAATCCTTATCGGTTCGTTGTTCATCAAAAACAAGTTGAGTGATTCCATATCGATCGCGTAAATCTATCCAGGTAAGGAATCCTTTATCACGAATAGTTTGGATCCATCCGGCAAGAATTACTTTTTGTCCTATATTTGATTCATTAAGTTCTCCGCAGGTGTTGGTTCTATACATGTTGACAATTTTTATACAAAAATAATTATAATCTATTGAATAGGAATTAGAAATTTTACGTTAATGTAAATTTTAAAAGGTACTAGATTTATCTACAATTATTTTTTGATTCAGTAGTTTTTTCAATTATTTAGTAGGAGAAATATTTAGTTTAGATTTAACCTATAGAAAATTAAAAGAATAACTATTCATAGTTATTTGACTCGTCAGCATTAAAATCCTCTTGTATTATTTTATCTTATAAAAAAAATATTTAAAAACCTTAAATGATTATAAAAAAGAGTTAAAAGTAAAATTTCACAAATTGGAAATTGTTTTGAGATCGTAGTACTTAAGTCAAATTAATTGAAATTTTTTGAAAAAGTTTTAAAGCCATTTTTTTTTCTTCAACCAATAATAAATAATCAGGGTAATAATAAACATAATCAATAATATGATCGGATACCCCAATTTAAATTCCAGTTCAGGCATATAATGAAAATTCATCCCGTAAATACCCGCAATAAATGTCAAGGGCATAAAGAATATTGAGAAAATGGTAAGAGTTTTCATTATCTCATTGGTCTTTTGTGAAGATAGAGAAATATATAAATTGAGTAAATTATTGAGGTCGTCTATGACTTGCTCATAAAGAGTTGTTAACTTTAAATATAAATCCTTAGCATCTTGATGTGCAGCCTTTTCTTGCTTAGAGGGTTTAATGGAATTAATCACCTCATCCGAAAGAATTAAAAGTTTAGTACAAAGATTGGTTTTTCTTTTTAAAGAATAAATGCTTTGCAAAACTTTGGAAGAGGGATCTTTTAAAAAAAGTTTATTTTCATAATATTCCAATCTATTAATAATGTGTAATATGGAATCATTATAAGTTTGTAATACGCTTTTTAAAATTTTTATAATCACCATATTTGTTGAGAAAGTCTGTCCCATACTTTGACATTTGTTGGCAATATCATCGATAAAGGGCATTTCAATACGGTGTATAGTAATGAGTAAAGAATCATTAAAAAAAACGGCAATTTTGTTGGAAAGACTTTCAATATTGGTGTCTTTTTTATCGCCTTTATGTACTACTCTTAATATTAGGAAATTAATGCCATTTTCAGTTTCAAATTTTGGTAAATGATTAGGCTCTAAACTATCTGCAAGATTATAGAAATTAAGATTGCATTTTTCCGCAATTTTTTGCATTTCTTCTTTCGTAGGATTAAGTAGGTCTATCCATTCATAATTGGACTGATTAATTATTTTTACTGCCATTAAATACCTTTTTTGTAAAAGTACTACTTTTAGAAATAAGAATATTCAAAAAATAAATTAAATCATTGCAATTTTAAAAGAATTTTATAAAATAAATTACTAAATAGATAAAACTAAAATACATTATTTACATTTATCTTAATTTTTGATAATTTGAAAAACAGATTTATATGGAATTTATTACGTATTTGTGGACAATAGATTTGTTTTAATAAATCATAGGTCTAGTAAAGTACTTGCGTAGCAAAACGTATATTAAATATTTCCAATTCATATTTTTGTGCATGCCTAAGGAATGCTTCTTCAGATCTTGCAGAAAAATAAATATCCTCGATTCTTACATTCTCTTTATTGTAAACATACCAAAGTAAACAATCCGGTTTCCAATAAATTTGTAAACCGTTATACCTTACCACATCTTCCCATTCCGTATGGATGAAAATTTCAAAATCTTCTTCTGAAATGTTGGAAATTCCTAAATATTCATATCCACCTTGAGCGCATTGATAATACAACATGACTTTTAAAAATTCAATCAGCGGAATTTGTTCCTCATACCATTCATTTTCATTTAACAGTTGATATACTTTTGGATTAGTATTTTCCGGATCAATTTCAAATCCCCAATAGCATATATTTTGATTTTCTTCTAAAAAAACTATTTTATTATCATCTCTTTGAAGTTGCGTGGGTAAAGCAAAACGATTGAATGATTCCATCAACATTCCATTTTTTCCGGTCATCAAATAAAGATCACGTATAATATCAGGCAGTGCGAAACCCAATTTACTTTCAACTTTATCGAGTTCCGAAGACTTAACTCCGTCACTTTTAGTTAATTTTCTACCCAATAATCGCTCTGCCAAAGAATTAATAGTATTCATTTAAATAATTTTTTTCAAAATTATATATAAAATTAAATTGATAAAATGATATTTGTAACCAACAGTAATAAAAATTTAACGAATTGAAATAACCATATTCTACTTCAAATTTATTTATTCAATTCATAAAATGGAATTTGAGTTAATTTCTAGTTATATTTGACTTTAAAATGTAACAATTTATTACTTGAATTATAACATTAGTTATAGCTATTAACGTTCTCATAATGATTTATTTTAAGTAATAAATAAAGAAAAATTATTTATTTTAATAATGATTGGTAATAGTAAAAAAATGAAGCTTTTATTACTCAGTAATTCCACTAATGTTGGAGAAAAATATCTTGAATTTTCAAAAAAACAAGTACAATCATTCCTGGGTACTGAAAAAATAACTATAATATTTATACCTTTTGCAGCAGTAACTTTCTCGTATGAAGAATACGAAAATAAAGTTAATGAAGCCTGGAAAGAAATAGGTATAGAAGTGAAAAGTATACATCATTTTTCAGATCCAAAAGAAGCGATAAAAAGGGCAGAAGCAATTGTCGTAGGAGGGGGAAATACCTGGAATTTGGTAAAAAAATTACAACAAGAAAAATTACTTTCGCTTATCCAAGAAAGAGTTAAAGAAGGAATACCTTATATAGGTTGGAGTGCAGGATCCAATATTGCATGTCCCAGCTTGAGAACAACTAATGATATGCCAATAGTTGAACCGGAAAATTTCCAAACCTTAAATTTGATCCCTTTTCAAATTAATCCCCATTATATAGATACACATCCTGACGATTTTGGTGGAGAAACCCGTGAACAAAGAATTAGAGAGTTTATAACCTTAAATCATAATTTATATGTAGTAGGATTAAGAGAAGGTACTATGTTGCATTATGAAAATGAAAAGTTAAAGTTGATGGGAGAAAAAACGGCAAGAATTTTTAAATACAATCAACCCATTAAAGAACTGGGCTCTGAAGAAGATTTTGACTTTCTACTTACGTAAAGGTAAATTAAAAATAAGATAAATACAATTTTAAAATTGTATTTTTGCATATAAATTAACATAAGTATGTCACTATATCCATTGGTATTTCAACCTTCCTACCATTACAGAATATGGGGGGGAAATAAACTAAAACAATTCGGTAAAGAAAGTAAGGAAGAAAAACTGGGAGAAAGCTGGGAAATTTCAACTGTTCCGGGATATGTTAGTATAGTAAGCAACGGAAGCCTAAAGGGAAAAAATTTAGACGATTTAATCAAAGAGTATAAAGACCGTTTAGTAGGGAAAAAAGTATATCAGAAATATGGAGATAAATTTCCCTTACTCATTAAATTCTTAGATGCAGCTCAACCCTTATCTGTTCAAGTTCATCCCAACGATGAGTATGCAGCAGCTCACCATCATTCTTTCGGGAAAACGGAAATGTGGTATGTATTGGATTCAGAGCCCAATTCAGAGATTATACTAGGATTTGAAAAAGGAACAAATAAGACTATTTTCACGGAAAATATTGAAAAAAATACTTTAGATACAATCCTCAGAAAAATACACCCTGACAAAGGAAGTGTTATATATATACCGTCCGGTAGAGTTCATGCCATGGGAAAAGGAATTTCAGTAGTTGAAATCCAACAAAATTCAGATGTTACGTATAGAATCTACGATTATGATCGTATTGATAAGGACGGAAAAAAAAGAGAATTACATCTTGATCAAGCTAAAGAGGTAATGGATTATTCTTTTGTTGAAGATCCATTTTCATATTATGATAAAGATGCAAAAGAGACAACACTATTAGCATCTCCATATTTTACGGTTTCATCGATGGAAGTTACAGAAAATAAAATTTTAAATAACTTGTCCAATTCATTTCGTATACTGATTTGCTTAGAAGGAGAATGCACCCTATTGAATAAGACCTTACCCGTAACCCTTAAAAAAGGGGATACGGTGTTGCTTCCTGCGGAAGTTGAGAATGTTGAAGTAAAACCCTTTGTACAAACAAAACTCTTAGAAGTTCATATAGATTAAATATGAAATATCTTAAGACTTTAGCAACCATACTTTGGAGAATCTGGTTTTATATTTTAGCCGCCCTTTGCACACTTACCATTGGTGTGGTAATTTATCTGATGACTTATCAGAAAAATAATAAGCTAACCTATTTCTTTATGCGAATGTGGGGATGGGTGCTTTTTTATGGATCGGGATTTACCTATTCATTGCTATCGGAAGTAAATTTAGATCCTAAAGAAAATTACATATTTATTGCCAATCACACTTCCTTAATTGACGTGGTCTTAATGTATGTACTTCACCCTCATCATCCAATTATATTTGTAGGAAAAAAAGAGTTGGAAAAATATCCCGTATTCGGAAGAATTTATAAGAAAGTATCCATCCTGGTAGATAGATCCAGTAGACAAAGCAAACAAGCAGTTTTTTCTTCCGTAAAAAAAGAATTAACCCAACAAAATAAAAATGTGGTTATCTTTCCTGAAGGAGGGGTTCCCAAGAGAAAAATAAAATTGGAAAAATTTAAAGATGGAGCATTTATAGCTTCAATTTATTGTAATAGTCCTATTGTTGTATATGCATTTCATAATCTAAAAAATATGTTTCCATTTGTATTTAATTTAGGATATCCGGGTAAAGTTAAAGTAGAGCGTGTAAAAATATTGTATCCGAATGGAGAAACGAAAGAATCACTTAAAGAAAAAGCCTATCACCTAATTTATGAAAGGATAAAAGATGATAAGATAGATTTTATGAATGTAAAATAAGTAATTTTATATGTTAGACGGATTAGTTGACTATGGATATATAGGATTATTTATTGCTTCTTATCTCGCAGCAACCATTTTACCCTTTAGCTCCGAAGCAGTTCTTACAGGAATACTCATTATGGGCGGAAATCCATGGTTAAGTATTCTGATAGCTACGATTGGAAACTGGTTAGGAGGAATGACCGGTTACTACCTGGGAAGGCTGGGTAAAATTGAATGGATTGAAAAATATTTAAAAATAAATAAAACAAAAATTGATAAAGCCACTCAAAGATTAAATAAAAAAGGAGCATATATTTCCTTTTTTTCTTTTTTACCCATTATTGGAGATATCATACCTGTAGCCTTAGGATATATGAGATCCAATGTCTATATCGTATCCCTGTCTATGTTAGCCGGTAAACTATTTCGTTACCTTTTAATTATGTATGCTTATAAAGGTTTTGCAAATTTCATTAAATAGAAAAATCCCTTTTAGAATCTTTCCACTCTTGAAAATTATTAAGCTTATTTATATAGGAATAAATTTGCTGTGACAAAAGATTAATTTCCCGAAGCTGGTAAGAAATTAATGATTGATCATCTGCTAAAACATTTAATTCTTCCTCTTTTTCTTGACATTCCGTATCACAATCAAAGGAAGAACCTTTGATATTTAGTAAACATTTATTTAAAGTATTTTCAATAGATGAGATCAACTGTTTATCTATATCAGATGCTTTACTGTTTTCATTAATATAGGATCTAAGGGATGATATTCTTGTAGAAAGTAGGTTTATAAAAGTTTGAATATTATATATATCGGATTTGTAATTTTTTGAAATTTTAGGTTCTGATACAATTCTTTGAAAAGTACTTGATAAATTGGAAGTTCCCAACAAAACATCCTTTCTGGACAGTTTTATATCGGTATCAGAAAGCTTATCAACATTCAATAAATTATAAGTTATTTTTGTAAAATAATCTAAATTATATTTCAATAACTTTTCAATCAATACAGGAAGATTTTTATATTCCCAAGTAGGAAGAAAAGAAAAACTTAAAATAAAACTGATTACAACGGCAATCGTTGTTCCTCCCAAACGATGATAAATATTTGTCCAACCATCACTTCCGCTGTGTTCCAGAAAAATCAGGAGTATAACAAATATGGTAACAAAAGCAACCCCCGTTCTATAACTGATAGGTATAAAACTATAAGCGCCCACAATACAAATAAAAGTTACTATAGAAATCACATAAATGTTATGCGTAACAAGAAGGAGACCCAACGTTAATACTCCTCCGATTAGAGTACCTTGCAACCTTTGAATAGAAGAGTTTTTCGTATTTCCATAAAAAGGTTTTAAAATTAAAATGATGGTTAAATATACCCAAGCAAAATACTCAATTTTAAGTAAAGTACAAATTATATAAGAAACCGATATGGCGACACTTACTCGTAAAGCATGTTTAAAAATATTGGATTTAAGATTTAAATTAGCTTTAAATGTAGAAAAGCTATAATTATATTGTCTGGTGAACTTTTCCAAATCCAAATCCTCATATTGTTTTCTTTCCGATCTAAACTCTCCGTTGATAAGTGATTTAATAAAACCGGTTTGTTTATAAAATGATTTAAAAATAAAACGAACATGTTTTAAAGCATTGATATCAATAACGGATTTCTCATTATTTTTTTCCTTTTCTTCAATCGAAAGTATCTTTTCTTTAAAACGATCCAGTGGAGCGGTATCAATAGTTACAGTGACCTTTTTATGGAAATTTATAGACCAACTTAATTCATAGAGGATTTTTTCCATATTGGCTAAATGATATTCAAAATCCCTTTTTAGACCACTTTTAACCAGAGATTGAATCAACTTGTCATCTTGACAATTTAATGATAAAAGTTGTTCATACA
The DNA here is from genome assembly GCF_009827705.1 of Apibacter sp. B3935. Lineage (NCBI taxonomy): Bacteria > Pseudomonadati > Bacteroidota > Flavobacteriia > Flavobacteriales > Weeksellaceae > Apibacter > Apibacter sp. B3935. Next base: position 440,516 of record NZ_WINL01000002.1, on the reverse strand, counting down.
GATCGATTAATGCGCTGAAAATTAAAGTCATTTTTCTGCCCTTTGCAGAAAAACTTTTAGCATTAATCCGCAGTTTAAAAAGATTTTCTCGGATATCCTCGTGAGTACTGTGTATTTTTGTTTGTTTTTCAAACAGCTTATTTAAAATCTCTGTTTGTTTTTGACTATTAGCAGGATTTTTAATTTTTAACAAAAAGTACTCATGTATTAGCTCTGTATACTCATTTAAAAGTTTAATATTTTCACTAATTTTTTGTTCAATCACCCTATACGGTTGAATTCTCCATAAAACCAAAGAAATAAATCCATACCATACAATACCCATCATCATTCCCAACGTATTAGTTATGATATGGTTAGCTTCAAAACTACATGCATAGACCACACATAATAAAGAAGAGGTGCTTACACTAACCGCACGGGAGCCGTAAATAAAAAACATGGAAAAGAAAAAGCCGCACAAAGTAATCCAAATACCGAAAATAATTTCATGCGATATCAACAACTGACACACAAAAACCACTAAAAAGTAAAATAAAGCGGCAATAGATTGAGTATAAAATTTAACACGAATAGATCCGGGATTATCTCCCAGTCCGGCTACAAGAGCTCCGGAAGAAGCAACTATACCGATATCGGGCCTCTTAAAAAACCATCCGGCGAGTAGGGGGATTACTATAGCTAGAGCAATACGTAAGCCACGACTAAAATAAAAACCAAAAATAAAAAAGGTACTTTCGGAGACTATATGTTTAATTTTTTGCTGCATGAAAATAAGTAAGCAGTGATTAGTAAATTAGAATTTTCGGTTAGTTTTTATCCTTCCAGACCAAAAATCATATTTGATAAGATAATAGCTAAAACAATACAGGTTATAACAATATACATTCGATCTTTTTCAATAGCAAAAGCCACTATTGAAAAAGCAACCCGTAGAATAGGAGTGGCGATCAAAACGGCAACTCCCAGCTGTATAATTGCTAACCCGTCCAATTTTAAAACAGCGGGTAATAAAGTAGATAATTCCCTCAAATAATTTGGGGCCCCTACAAATGTTTTAAAATTGAGTTGTTGATCCGGATGTTGAGATATATAAATAACTCCGCCGGTAATAGTAATAATAGAAGAAAGAATAACTCCGTAACGCAGCAATTTACCAATATAAAGCTCTACATCACGTTCTTCCCAAAATTTTCTCGAAAATAAATTACTCATAACACACTCAGCTTAAAGTTTAGGAAAATTGATATGTGGAAACCATTTAATCAATGAAGGTTCCAATCCTCTATAGATCATTTGAATTGCAAGAATAGCAATAACCAAACTGAAAATTTTACGTAACAGCTGAACGTTTATAGCCATCAATATTTTTGAACCTAGAAAAGCTCCAAACAAAACCCCTACCACTATAGGCATGGCAAGAAAGGGATCGATTTGACCTCTTTGAAAGTAAATAACTGCACTGGCGGCTGCAGTAACCCCTACCATAAAATTAGAAGTAGTAGTCGATACTTTAAAAGGTATTTTCATAGCCGTGTCCATAGCTAATACTTTAAGCGCTCCCGATCCAATACCTAAGATACCGGAAAGCACACCGGCTATCGTCATTAGAGAAAAACCCGCACCAATATTTCGAACATTATATTTTTTAATTGCGTCAGGAGTAGGATACGTTCCGTTTAATTTCAATGTTGTAGCTAATTTACTCCCCGGAGCAGTATAATCTATAGATGCATTTTTCTTTCTTAAAGTCATGACAGATGAAAAGATAAGAGTGAATCCTAAAATTATATAAATTGCGGAAGTAGGTAGAAAAACAGCAAGTAAGGCACCTAAAACTGCTCCCAGGGTGGTAGCAATCTCAAGAAACATTCCAATACGCACATTAGTCATTCCTTCTTTAATATAAGCAGCTGCAGCCCCCGAAGAAGTAGCTATCGAAGTAACCAATGCGGTTCCAACAGCATATTTAATATCAACACCAAAACCCAGAGTTAATAGAGGAATTATGACTACTCCGCCGCCAAGTCCGGTAAGAGAACCCAGAGTACCCGCTGCAATTGCTCCAAAAAATAGAATAATTGTAAAAGTTATTATAGTCAAAATGAATTAAAATTAAGAAATTAAGTAACAAATTTAAAGATTCCTACTTTAATCTGTTACTATTAATTTAAATTTAATTCTATAGTCCAATAATTGAAAAATTAAGGTAAAAAAACAACCCTTTACATAGAGTTTTATTATACTGATGATCAAACGGTTAATTGCAAAATATAATTACTTTCATTTAAATTTAATAGGTAACTATCCTTTAAAAGGAAATCATGCCATACCTATCCGTTTAATTGAGAAAACATGTTCTCCCATTCATGAGTAATTCGGGTAAGCTTTTCCTTTAATTCAGAATACTCCTTAATATCTTCCTCTTTTGGGTTTTCCTTACTAAATAAATCTTCAAAAGCAGAAATCTTTTGTTCTGTTTTTTCAATGTCATTTTCAAGTTTAGACAATTTATTTTCTAACGATTTTTGTTCTTTCGATTTAAATTGCTTTTCCTGAGAAGCTTTAGTAGGTGTATTTTCTGAGGTCACTTTACGGGAAGTTGATTTTTCGATATCAACTTCTCTCATATTTTCTTTTTTACGATACTCTAAATATTCATTGATATTACCTAAAAATTCTTTTACTTCTCCATTTCTGAATTCAAAAATCTTGTCGGCTAAGTCATCTAAGAATTCACGATCATGAGATACTAAAATCAGCGTCCCCGTAAAATTCTTTAAGGCGTGTTTTAATATCGCTTTAGATTGTATATCCAAGTGATTTGTAGGCTCATCCATTATCAACGTATTGAAAGGTCGAAGAAGTAATTTACATAAAGCCAATCGATTTCTTTCCCCTCCGGAAAGTACAGACACTTTTTTATGAACATCATCTCCTTGAAAAAGAAATGAACCTAATAAGTCTCGAACTTTAGGACGAGATTCTTCTGTAGCCGAATCTTCAGCTTCTTCTAAGATAGTTTTAGAAGCATTTAGCTCTTCAGATTGGTTTTGAGCAAAATATCCAATTTGAACGTTGTGGCCTATTTCAAGTTTACCCTGATAAGATAATAAGCCATCCATAATTCTAGCCATAGTAGTTTTTCCCTGACCGTTTTGACCGATGAAAGCTATTTTCTCTCCGCGTTCGATATAAAAATTGGCATTTTCGAAAATAGTATGAGTATCGAAAGATTTACCTAAATTTTCTGCTTTAAAAATTATTTTTCCGGGAGTAATACTCGGTTCGAAACGAATATTAAAACGAGTTATGTCTTCATCTTCCACCTCAATGCGTTCAACCTTATCTAATTTCTTCATAAGAGATTGAGCAAAAGAAGCTTTGCTAGCTTTTGCACGGAACTTATTGATTAATTGTTCTGTACGCTTAATCTCTTGTTCTTGATTTTTTTGTTGCTGAAGAAGTTTTTCCTTTCTTTCTTGCCTTAAAATAAGGTATTTGGTATAATTAGCCTTATAGTCTTGAATGGATTTATTGGAAATTTCAATGGTTCGATTGGTAACATTGGTTAAAAATTGTTTATCGTGTGATACTAGCACCACCGCTCCGCTATAAGTAATTAAAAAACTTTCCAACCAAATGATGGATTCAATATCTAAATGGTTGGTAGGCTCGTCAAGAAGCAGCACATCATTTTCTTCCAATAAGAGTTTAGCTAACTCAATTCTCATTCTCCATCCTCCTGAAAAATCATCAGTAAGCCTATTAAAATCGGATTCTTTAAAACCTAACCCTTTTAAAATTTTTTCAATTTCTCCATCAATATTGTAGCCGCCTAAATGAGAAAATCGATCGGTTAGATCGGTTAAATCATGAATAAGCTTGTGATATTCCTCAGATTCATAGTCGGTCCTTGTAGCAAGAGCATGATTGATTGTATCAATTTTTTCATTGATTATATTTAATTCTTTGAAAGCCAGTTTTGCCTCATCCCATACGGTTCTTCCTTTCTCAAAATCTAAATCTTGTTTTAAGAATCCAATGCGAACTTCTCCTTCTTTTTCAACATTTCCTTCAGTTGAAGGTTGCTCACCGGACAAAATTTTTAATAAAGTTGATTTACCCGCACCATTTTTACCCGCTAATCCAATACGATCATTTTTATTAATTCTAAAATTTACATTTTCAAATAGATAAGATCCTGCAAAATGTAAACCTAGATTCTGGACTAATATCATTTTCTTGTTAAATTTTGAACATGCAAAGATACGATTTTAAACTTAATTCCTTCATTTTTGTCTTTGTTATAAGAAAAATATGTAAATTAGTTTTTTAATATAATTTTATGAAAAAAATAGTATCAATAGTAGTACTAACATTATGCTTTACTGTATTTTTAACTAGTTGCAGTGACGATGATGACAAAGGAAGTGTTGTAGTTAACACGGATACAATTTCAAGAGTATTTGAAATTGAAAGTTCTTTTAGATTTGACAGTCAATTGGGTTGGGTGATCAACGGAGAGCTTAGACCGGCCATAATAAACGGAGATCATTTATTAATATATAGGCTTTCTGCTGAAAATGCTTCCGGTAAAGATGTATGGCAACTTATACCTCGAACTTTTTATGTTGATTTGAATAATGATGGGATTACTGAAAGCGAATTTTCTTATGATTTTGATTTTAGTATTGAAGATTTTAATATTTATGCCGGTGGAAGTTATGATTTGACTTTAACTCCTGAATTAATTAATAAACAAGTTTTTAGAATTGTTATCATCCCGGGAAGCTCTTCCGGTAATGCATTTAGTAGTAAAATGCCTATTGATTACAAAGATTATAACGCTGTAATTAAATACTATCATATTAACGATGACAAAGTAATTAAATTACAACCGAAACTGAAATAAAAGAATTTATATAAAAAAAGAGGCTTATTTTAAAGCCTCTTTTTTTATAGAATTGTAATAACCAATTATTTTTCAAAACGTTTCATAACTCTTTCACTAACTCCAACATTGGAGAAACCTCCATCATGGAAAAGATTTTGAAGAGTTACTTTTCTGGTTAGGTCGGAAAATAAAGTGATACAATAATTTGCACATTCCTCAGCGGTAGCATTACCAAGCGGAGAAATTTCTTCAGCAAATTCAATAAATCCACCAAAACCTTTTACACCGTTTCCGGCAGTAGTAGGAGTAGGCGATTGAGAAATTGTATTAACTCTAACTTTGTTACGGATTCCCCATTCATAACCGAAACTTCTTGCAATACTTTCCAAATAAGCTTTATTATCAGCCATATCATTATAGCCGGGAAAAGTTCTTTGAGCGGCAATATAAGAAAGAGCTAAAATACTACCCCATTCATTCATAGCGTCTTTATCCCAAGCAGTTTTCATAACTTTATGGAAAGAAACGGCAGAAATATCCCAGCCTTTAGTTAACCATTCATAATTTATATCAGTATAATCTTTATTTTTTCTGACATTAATAGACATTCCTATAGAATGTAAAATAAAATCAAGCTTTCCGAATTTTTCAAGAGCATGATCGAAAAGTTTATTCAAATCTTCCATTGAAGTGGCATCAGCAGGAACCGTATCAGAGCCGGTTTTTTCAGCCAATGCGTTAAGTTCCCCTTTTCTAAGAGCGACTGGGGAATTAGTAAGGATAAATTCAGCTCCTTCTGCATGAGCTTGTTCTGCAACTTTCCATGCAATGGAGTTAGAATCTAACGCCCCGAAAATAATTCCCTTTTTCCCCTTTAATAATCCGTGAGACATAGTATTTATTTAAAAATGTTAACAGAACAAATTTATGTAAATATTTTTATATGTAACCGAAAAGTTTAGTATCTAACCCGATTAATAAATCAATTCATAAAAACTAAAGAAATTATACGATGTATTTTGCATAATCCCTTACAAATGAAAATTGAGCATGATTTGTGTATTTTGGTATAATTTAATCTAAAATGCATCGATTTTTATAAAAATATAGATAAAAAATACTTAGTATACTAAATAGTATCCATTAGTATTTAACATATCAACCATTGTTTATAAATTTGAATAAATATTCTAAATATGAGTAATACTAAAGACAGAATTGAATTTTTAAGGAAGGAACTAACGGATTTAAATTACAAATACTATGTATTAGATCAATCTGATGTTTCGGATTATGAGTTTGATCAGATGATGAATGAGCTGAAGCAATTAGAAAAAGAAAATCCAGAATTAGACAGTCCCGGTTCACCTACCCATAGAGTAGGAGGGCAAATAACTAAGATTTTTCCTACCGTAAGACATGAAAGACGCATGTATTCGCTCGATAACAGTTACTCATTTGACGATATCAAAGATTGGGCAACAAGAGTAGCCAAATCTATAGATGAAAAAGTAGAATATGTATGTGAATTAAAATACGACGGATTATCCATCAGTATATTATATGAAAACGGACAGCTAGTTCAAGCAGTTACCCGAGGTGACGGTTTTCAAGGAGATGATGTTACCCATAATGTGAGAACTATACGATCTGTTCCGCTTCATCTCAGAGGTAAATATCCGCAACGTTTTTATATAAGAGGAGAGATAATCATGCCCAAAAAATCTTTGGATAAACTCAATGAAGAAAGAAAAAAAGAAGGATTAGAACCCTATGCCAATCCAAGAAATACGGCTAGTGGAAGTTTAAAGCTTCAGGATAGCGAGGCGGTGGCAAAAAGAGGCCTCGATTGCTATTTGTATTATGTACTTACTGATGAAAGAGGATACAGTACCCAATGGGACTCTTTGCAACATGCTAAAGACATGGGATTTAAAGTAGGAAATTATGCCCGATTGTGTACCAATCTAGAAGAGGTAACGGCATTTATTGAACATTGGAATACGGAAAGATATCATCTTCCCTTTGAGATTGACGGAGTCGTAATAAAAGTAAATTCCATTTCAGAACAAGAAGAACTAGGTTATACGGCTAAATCTCCTCGATGGGCCATTGCTTATAAATTCAAGGCCGAAAAAGTAGAAACACAATTATTAAGTGTTGACTATCAAGTAGGAAGAACGGGAGCAATAACTCCGGTAGCCAATTTGAAACCGGTGTTAGTTGCAGGAACTACAGTAAAAAGAGCCTCTCTTCACAATCAAGATTTTATCGCCAATATGGATTTACGAATCAATGATCTGGTTTTTGTAGAAAAAGGGGGAGAAATTATCCCCAAGATTGTGGATGTGAATTACGATAAAAGAGAACCGGGCACGATTAAGCTGGAATTTATTAAAAATTGTCCGGCTTGTGGTACACCTTTAGTTCGGGAACCGGGAGAAGCTGCTCATTTTTGCCCCAATGAAAAGGCTTGTCCGCCACAAGTGATGGGAAGAATGGAACATTTTGTTTCCAGAAGGGCCATGAACATAGACAGCGTAGGAGCAGAGACGGTTTCAATGCTTTATGAAAATGGGTTGATCAAAGATATTTCGGATTTCTATACTTTAAAAAAAGAACAATTAATCGGACTTGATAGAATGGCTGATAAATCGGCTCAAAATATAATTGACGGTATCGAAAATTCAAAACAAATCCCTTTTGAGAAGGTTTTATATGCGTTGGGAATTCGTCATATAGGAGAAACCATGGCTAAGAAACTGGCTAAAAGATTTAAATCAATAGAGGGCTTACAAAATGCGACGTTAGAAGAATTGGAAAATACAGCTGATGTAGGAAATAAAATAGCCATAAGCATACAAGAATATTTTGCCAAACCCGAACATTTGGCACTCATTGACAGATTAAAAAAAGCAGGTTTACATTTCGAAACAGAAGATTCTCAGGAAGAAATCTCGCATATTTTAGAAGGAAAAACCTTTTTGTTTACAGGGAAATTAATCGCTTTCACACGAGAACATGCCGAAGAATTGGTAGAAAAAAATGGAGGACGAAATATTTCATCCGTGAGTAAAAATTTAGATTATTTGGTAGTAGGAGAAAAAGCCGGATCGAAACTTAAAAAGGCTGAACAATTGGGAACAGTACATATATTGGATGAATATCAATTTCTAGACTTATTTGAAAAAGAAGGCATAAACCCGAAAGAAAATGAGTCAACGCGTTAAAAACAAATAGAAAAAATTAGAGTATGAACTGCAATTTTTAATTGCAGTTCATATATTTAATGATTTCGATCAAATAATACTTTTTCAATATCTTCCAATTGAAAACCCTTTGCTTTCAAAAGGATAAGGTAATGGTATAGAAGATCTGCTGCTTCATTCTTAAACAAAACATCATCCGTATCCTTTGCCTCAATAACAACCTCAACAGCCTCTTCACCTACCTTTTGTGCTACTTTATTAATTCCTTTTTGATAAAGTTGATAGGTATACGACCCGTTTACTTTTTCGTCAATTCGTTGACTGATTATATTTTGTAATTTATATACAAATCCTTTTGCATTTTGTTCCTCAAAACAAGAATAACTTCCCGTATGACAGGTAGGTCCTTCTGGAGAAACTTTAATTAAAAGAGTATCGTGATCACAATCTATATCAATTTTTTTTACCCATAAATAATTATGGGAGGTTTCTCCTTTCGTCCATAATCGATTTTTGGAGCGGCTGAAAAAAGTTACTTTTCCTTCCCTTTTTGTTTTTTCAAAGGCTTCTTCATTCATATAACCCAGCATGAGTACTTGCAGGGTAAGTTCATCCTGAATAATTACAGGAATCAATCCGTTATTTTTATCAAAATCTAATTTCATCGTATAGGAATATTTTTAGTTTTTAAAAATCTTTTTAATTCGGGAATGGGAATCTCATTAAAATGAAATACACTGGCAGCCAGAGCCGCCGATACTTTAGTGTTTAAAAATACATCCGAAAAATGCTCTTTAGTACCGGCTCCTCCTGAAGCAATAACGGGAATATTTACGCTAGATGCAACATCATGCGTAATATCAAGAGAAAATCCGTTTTTCGTACCGTCACTATTCATGGAAGTAAGTAAAATTTCACCAGCTCCCAGTTGTTCCGCCTTTTTTACCCAATCTAATGTTAAAATCGTAGTCGGGGTTCTTCCCCCGTGAGTATACACTTTCCAACCTGTATTTTCTTTTTTGGTATCCACAGCAACTACCACGCATTGACTTCCGAAACGGGAAGCAATTTCTGAAATCAATTCCGGTCTTTTTACAGCTGAAGAATTTATGCTTACTTTATCTGCACCTGCTTGAGTTAAAGAAAATACATCTTCCACGGAATTTATTCCTCCTCCTACCGTAAATGGAATGTTAATTTCATTAGCAATTTTTTCTACTAAGTGAAGTAAGGTGGAACGGTTTTCAATAGTTGCGGTTATATCCAGGAAAACTAATTCATCCGCTCCTTGTTGCACATAAGCTTTAGCCAATTCTACCGGATCTCCGGCATCGGTGAGGCTCACAAAATTTACTCCTTTAACAGTTCTGCCGTTTTTTATATCCAAACAAGGAATTATACGTTTTTTTAGCACTTCTTTTTATATTTTTTTTAAAAAATTAAAATTTGCATGAAAAGTCTAAAGCGATTGTTTAGTTATTATACAAAATTTCTATAAAATTGCTTTACCCGTTATTTAAAAATTGCTTAAGTTCCTTCAATTTGATTTTTCCTTCATAAATAGCCTTTCCGATAATAGCGCCTTCACAACCCAGTTCTTTTAATTTAAGTAAATCTTCCAGGGAAGACACCCCCCCACTGGCTATTAAATGTATAGAAGCCGATTGAAGGATTTCTTCATACAATTCATTTGATGGGCCTTCTAAAGTTCCGTCTTTGGAAATATCTGTGCAAATTACATAACGAATGCCTTTTTTCTCATATTCTTTAATAAAATCAACTACATCTAAAGAAGAAGATTCTGTCCAACCTTGGGTGGCTATCATTCGATGATTACAATCTGCCCCTAAAATAATTTTATCATTTCCAAAAGTTGAAAGCCAAGAAAGAAATAATTCAGGATTTTTTACGGCAATACTTCCGCCCGTAATTTGTGAAGCTCCATTTTCAAATGCAATTTTCAAATCATCATCGCTTTTTAAGCCCCCTCCAAAATCAATTTTTAAATTTGTTTGGGAAGCTATTTTATAGAGTGTTTTATAATTGATGATTCGGTTGGATTTTGCGCCGTCTAAATCAACCACATGCAAATATTGAATTCCGATATCCTCATATTCTTTAGCGGTATCCAAAGGATCTTCCCGATAAATTTTTTCCGTAGAATAATCTCCTTTAGTTAAACGTACACATTTTCCGTTAATAATATCTATGGCGGGTATAATTCTCATTTTTTTATTTAAGCTTTATTATTTTTTGTTAAAGTTACGAGGGTTTACTCGTAACATACCGTTGATTGAATGATAACTTTTTATCTGAACAGGAAATTACAGTTCAATAAAACTTTTTAATATTTGATCTCCCACATCTGCCGATTTTTCGGGATGAAATTGTGTAGCAAAAAAATTGTCTTTTTGTAAAGCGGCACTAAACGGTAAAATATAAGTACAGGTAGCAGAAGTGTCTGTACATAAATCCGCATAGTAACTATGCAAAAAGTATACATCATCGTGGTCAGTATTTTTTTTAAAAATTTCTCCCTTCAAATCATAGATTGTATTCCAACCCATATGAGGCACAATATCGGTAGAAGGAAATTTTCGAACGTTAACATCGAAAATATTCAGACAATGGGTATTGCCTTCTTCCGAATGAGAACACATTAACTGCTGTCCTAAACAAATCCCTAAAAAAGGACGTGTAATCGATTTTATTAAAATATCCATACCTCTATCTTGTAAATATGACATGGCACTTCCGGCTTCGCCTACTCCCGGAAAAATTACTTTATCGGCATGTATTATCGTGTTGGGATCATCGGTCACAACAGATTCAACCCCTAAGCGTGTGAGTGCGTTTTGTACTGATTTAATATTACCTGCATTGTATTTTATAATTGCTATCATTTTTCACAAGCCTTTTTTATAATTTTTGAAAGTATGAATTTTTCATAAATGTTTGAATTACTATATTATTTAAAACTTAAGAAATAAACGGTAAAAAGTAAAAAATAAGTTTTTGCATTATAAACTGCCTTTTGTGCTTGGAATGGCAAAATTATCATCGGTTTGTTTAACAGCCATTTTGATAGCTTTTGCAAAGGCCTTAAAAATAGCTTCTATTTTATGATGTTCATTACTTCCTTCCGCTTTTATATTTAAGTTAGATTTCGAATTATCGCTAAAAGATTTAAAAAAATGATAAAACATTTCGGTTGGCATTTCTCCGATCTTTTCTCTTTTAAATTCTGCCTCCCAAACGATCCACGGACGCCCCCCGAAATCGATGCCTACTTGAGCCAAGCAATCATCCATAGGCAACAGAAATCCATATCTTTCAATTCCTTTTTTACTTCCAAGTGCTTGTAAAATAGCTTCACCTAAAACAATTCCCGTATCTTCTATTGTGTGATGTTCATCTACATTCAAATCTCCATCTACTTTAATATATAAATCCATAGAACCGTGTTTGGCTATTTGTTCCAACATATGATCAAAAAAGCCCAAACCTGTGGATATGGAACTTTTTCCCGAACCGTCCAAATTTATTTCCACGGAAATTTTGGTTTCTTTTGTATTACGAATCACTTTAGCTTTTCGGGGTTGCTTTTTTAAATAGTGATAAATTTCTTCCCAGCTTTGCGTTTGTAATTCTGCACCGGAATTTTCTTCCGTTCCCATATATATAGAACGACAGCCTAAATTTTTTGCTAATTGTACATCGGTTAATCGATCGCCAATTACATACGAATGGGAGAGATCATACTTTCCTTTTACATAATGAGTTAACATTCCCGTTCCGGGTTTTCGTGTAGGGAGATTTTCATGTTCAAAACTTCTGTCTATCAGAATTTCAGAAAACGTTATTCCTTCATTTTCAAAAGCTTTGATGATTTTATTTTGTGAAGGCCAAAAAGTTTCTTCAGGAAAGGATTCGGTACCCAATCCATCTTGATTGGTTACCATAACTAATTCGTAATCCATTTCACGGGATATTTTGGAAAGGCTTTGGAAAACCAGGGGATAAAATTCCAATTTTTCCAAGCTGTCCAATTGGTAATCTATTGGAGGCTCTTTAACTAAAGTGCCGTCACGGTCTATAAATAATACTTTTTTCATAAGGTATCGTTTAGCCTAGATAATGAATTAATTAATTTTAAATTTTCTTCCGGAGATCCAACCGTAATACGAAGACTGTTGTTAATTTTAGAGGATTGATCTCGTACAATAATACCTTCTTGCATTAATTGGTGGAAAACTTGATTGGAATTGGAGAATTCAACGAGCAAGAAGTTCGTATCGGAAGGGTAAATTTTCGTTACTAGCGATAGCTTTTCCAAAGCAGAACGCAATTTTTCTTTTTCTTCAAGAATAATTTTTTTTCTTTTTTCAAATTCACTGCTTTGATTCAGCGCTTCCAAAGCTGCCTTTTGATTCAATTCGCTGATGTTATATGGATGCTTTACTTTATTAAGTAAATGAATAATTTCAGGTTGAGCATAGGCCATACCAATACGTACTCCTGCAATACCCCAAGCCTTACTGAGCGTTTGGAATAGTACAAGATTTGGGTATTGATCCATTTTTTCCAGATAGGAAGGTTGGTCGGTAAATTCTATATATGCTTCATCGATTGCAACAATTCCGTTAAAATTTTTTAGTATAAAATCAATATCTTTTGGATTAATCGCATTGCCGGTCGGATTGTTGGGAGTACAAATAACAATTACTTTTAGATTTTCATCGTTGAAATATTTTTGAGCTTCTTCGATATTGATTTGAAAATCGGATGTTAAAGGAATATCAACAATCGTAACATCGTTCAACTCTGCTGCTACCTGGTACATTCCGAAAGTTGGACTGAAAAACATAACTTTGTCTTTACCGGGATTGCAAAATACCCGATAAATATGATCAATTATTTCATCACTTCCGTTCCCAATAAAAATTTTTTCCGTGGCAATATTTTTAATTTCACTTAATTTTTGTTTTAAATCTTTTTGGTAAGGATCCGGATAACGGTTATTGTTTCCAAAAGGGTTTTCGTTGGCGTCTAAAAAAATACCTTCTATTCCTCCGGATTCATCTCTTGCGGAAGAATACGGATGCATAGCAAGCACATTAGGACGGGCCAGTTCATTTATATTTTTCATGGTTATTATTTTATTGAATTAAAAGCGTTAATTCTACCCTATTTATTTTTAAATAAAATATATAAATTAGTTTAATTGGTTCGTAAACGTATGCTCACCGCATTTTTATGAGCTTGCAGCTCTTCAGCTTCAGCCATTAATTCTATAGTATTTCCGATCTTTTGCAATCCCTCTTTGGTTAGTTCTTGAAAAGTGATTTTTTTGTAAAAACCATCCAGAGAAACCCCGCTGTAATTTCGTGCATAGCCATTAGTAGGCAATGTGTGGTTCGTTCCGCTTGCATAATCTCCGGCACTTTCACAGCTGTAATTGCCTAAAAATACAGATCCCGCATTTTCAATAGAGTGTGTATAGTTTTTGGCTTGATCAATAGCCAAGATCAGATGTTCCGGAGCATAAAGATTACTCAATTGAAAACATTCTTCTAAGGAATTCAATAAAACACCTAGACTATTTCGTAAAGCTTTTTTAGCAATTTCTTTTCGAGGAAGACTTTCAAGTTGAGTATTGATCTCGGCTAGGGTCTGATTTAAAATTTCTGAATCCGTGGTTAGAAATACAACTTGACTGTCAGGGCCATGCTCTGCTTGTGAGAGTAAATCGGAAGCAACATACGCAGGATTAGCGGACGAATCGGCCACTACTAATACCTCACTGGGCCCAGCAGGTAAATCTATGCTGACTTTAAACTCTTGGGCATATTGTTTAGCCGCGGTTACAAATTGGTTTCCCGGACCGAAAATTTTATAGACAGGTGAAATGGATTCTGTACCTACAGTCATCGCTGCGATGGCTTGAACACCTCCTACCTTGTATATATTTTTGATACCTATCGTTTTTGCTGCATATAAAATAGCAGGATGTATTTTGCCTTCTTTATTGGGAGGGGTGCATAATACAATTTCTTTACATTCTGCAATTCTAGCGGGTACTCCCAACATTAAAACGGTCGAAAAAAGCGGTGCAGACCCTCCGGGAATATATAATCCAACTTTTTCTATAGCTCTGGATTCCCTCCAACATTCGATACCGGGTTGTATTTCAATAATTTTTTTCTTTTCTTTTTGAGAAAAATGAAATTTTTCAATATTGGATTTAGCTTGTATGATGGCTTGCTTCAATTCATCAGAAACTAATGATTCCGCCTCAAGAAGTTCTTGTTCGGAAACAGTAAAGCTAGTTAAAGACACTTGGTCAAATTGAAGAGTATATTTTTTTAAGGCTGCGTCGCCTTCATTTTTTACATCGGTAAATACATTTTTTACGGTTTCATATAACGAAACTTTTTCATTTTCAGGTCTTTTGACTAGATGGTGCCAATCATTTACCGGAGGATATTTTATAATGTTCATTTTTGAGCTCTATTAATAGATAAAATGGTTGATTGTTAAGTAAACTGAATGGGTTATTCCTTTTATTATAAAAATTTAAAGAATCATTTTTTGTATAGGTATGACTAAAATTCCTTGCGCTCCAAATTCTTTTAATTGTTCAATGATGTCCCAAAACTTATCTTCTTTAATTACAGAATGTATGCTGCTCCATCCTTCTTTTGCTAGGGGTAAAATGGTAGGACTTTTAACTCCGGGTAATAAAGAAATAATATCTTTCAGGTTTTCATTAGGAGCATTCAACAAGATGTATTTATTTTCTCGAGAATATAGTACCGATTGAATTCTGAACAATAATTTATCTAGAATTTCTTGTTTGTCCCGAGAGAGTTTTTTTGATTTTATAAGGGCTGCTTCGCTTTTAGTAACGGTTTCCACTTCTTTTAGTCCGTTCATGAGAAGTGTACTTCCGGTGCTGACAATATCGAAAATGCAATTAGCCAAACCTATTCCCGGAGCTATTTCAACGCTTCCGCCGATTTCTTCAATTTCAACCTTTACATTGTTTTTTTTGCAAAATTTCTTTAAAATTTTAGGATAACTAGTTGCAATTCTTTTATTATTAAAATAAGCAATTCCGGTATATGTTTCTTCTTTAGGTATAGCTAAACACATTCGGCAATTCCCGAAACCTAATTTCTTTATGATTTCTACATTTCGGTCTTTTTCCCAAACTTCGTTTTCACCTAAGATTCCAATATCGGCTACATTTTGTTCTACATATTGTGGGATATCATCATCTCTAAGAAATAAGATTTCAATAGGAAAATTGGTAGATACAGTTTTCAATTTCTGATTACCATTTGGAATTTTTATTCCGCATTCACTCAATAATTCCAGTGATTTTTGACTTAGCCGTCCGTTTTTTTGGATAGCAATTTTCAGTTTACTCATTAGCCATAGTTTTTAAATTTCTTTACTACTGAAGTGATCCTAAAAAAAAACCGCCCGAAAACTCAGGCGGCTATTATTTATTTTGACATTTTGCATAACAAAATTACTTACCTCACCTGATTGTAAGTGTGTAAATAATGATGATGATGTATATGTGTTTGAATCATTTTTGTTTATATTGATTGGTACAAATTTATAAAAAATATAATAAAGCACTAATAATAAATTACAATTATATTATCCTATATAAATGAAGGGGTTACTATATAAATTAATTACATAATCTTATATGTCTAGTAAATTTGTTTGATGACATCAATATCTAACTCATCATATTTGCCATCAATGAATTTTATAAAATCTTTAAATAGCTTGGTATTATTATGAATATTAATAGCCTCTTGGGATTTCCATACTTCAATTATAGAAAGTTTAGAAGGATCTTTTATGCTTTCATGTAAATCATAAGATACATTACCTTCTTCTTTACGGGAGCCATCTGCTAAGGAATACAATATTTTTTTAACATCATCAAGATAGTCAGGTTTTACTTGTATGGTTGCAATTATTTTTAATTCTGACATGGTATAAATAATTTAATATGTCAAAAGTAATTAATATAATTAAAACCCTATATATGTTGTTTAAATAAATTTTAATAGTATGTAATGAATATGTTTTGATTAATGAAGTATTTTATATAACATTTCCATTAAGATATCTTTAGAAGTTGCATGAGATGAAACATCCACTCCCTTGGATTTCATGTCTGCATCTCGCAAATAAGCAATACATGCAGTAGTTTTTTTTAAAGAATAATTTTTAATGGCGGTTAAATACTCATTAGCAAAGAAAGGATTAATACGAAGTTCTTTAGCTATATTTTGAGGAGTTTTTATCGGTAAAGTGTGTACGATAAGAATATTGGAAAATAAACTTATTAATGTTCCAAAAGTCAAAACAATAGGATTTGCTTTTGGGTTTTTTTCAAAATAGTCTATTATTTTATAAGCCTGTTTCGTATTTTTCTCAACGATGGCCTTTCTTAATTCGAAATTGTTGTACTCTTTGCTAATTCCAATATTTCGTTCAATGATTTCAGGAGTTATCTTTTTGGAATTACCTACAATTAATTTAAGTTTTTGAATTTCGTTATCAATACGGGAGAGTTCAGTGCCTAAAAATTCGGCAAGTAAAATCCTGGATTTTTCGTCAATTTCCAAACCGTTAGATTGACACAATGAACCGATCCAAGTGGGTACTTGGTTGTCATATAGCTTTTCGCTTGTAAAAATATATCCTTGTTTACTGAGTAATTTAGTTACCGACTTTCTTTTATCTAAAGATTTGTATTTATAGTTGATGACCAATACAGTTGAAGGCTGAGGATTTTTTATATAATTATCAAAGGCTTCGGATCTGTCAAAAGGCAACCCCTTTGCTTCTTTAATTATTATAAGCTGTTTATCGGCTCCCATTGGAAATTGCTTTGCCAAAGATATAATTTGATCCAAATCAGATTCTGTACCGTAAATAATATTTTGGTTAAAAGCCTTTTCTTCTTCCCTTAGGACATTTTCTTCCAGTAATTCGGTAAGTTTATCGATGTAAAAAGGCTCATCACCCTGTAAAAAATATACAGGCAGAAACTTTTTATTTTTAATATCTTTGACTAAATTATTATATTCTTTCATAATTAGAATAATGGAACTTCCGGTTTTAAATTTCCCAAAAAAATATAATTTTCAAATAAAGGAGGAAAAATCTCTTTGGTATATTTTTGACGAAGTTAGAAAAAAATGGTTAATTCTAACACCTGAAGAATGGGTAAGGCAACATATTATTTTTTATTTAAAAACCGAAAAAAAAATTCCTCAATCAGCGTTTATAATCGAAAAAAAAATAAACCTCAATCAACAAACCAAACGTTTGGATATCTTACTGTATAAAAAATCAGAACCCAGATTATTGGTTGAATGCAAAGCTCCTGAAATACCTATTACTCAAACTACCTTTGAACAGGCAGCTCGATATAATACGCAAATTAAATCCAAATATATTTTATTAACCAATGGATTTAAACACTTGTATTTCAGTTACGACCCTGTTAATAATCAGTATAAAATTGTTGACGATTTTGATTGGTCCTAATAATTTTAACAACTTTAAAACAAAAAAAATAATTAAATTAAAAAATTAGGAGCTTATTTATTTCTTTTCTTAGTTTCGGGTAGAAAAGATGCTACCAATCCCAATAAAGGCAAAAAGGAGCAAAGATAGTATACGTATTGAATACCCGTCTTATCGGCAATTTTACCTAGAATAGCAGAAGCTATTCCGGCTATTCCAAAAGCCAAACCAAAAAAAAGTCCACTTATAAGTCCCACCTTTCCGGGTACTAATTCTTGAGCATAGATGAGAATGGCCGAAAAGGCTGATGACAAAATCAATCCTATGAAAATACTTAAAATGCATGTCCAAGTAAGATTCGCATAAGGCATTAAGAGAGCAAAAGGAGCAGTTCCGAGAATGGAAATCCAAATTACATATTTTCGACCTATTCGATCACCTACAGGGCCGCCAATAATTGTACCTGCTGCAATAGCAAATAAAAAAGCGAAAAGATAGATTTGAGCTTCATCAATACTAACACCAAATTTATTAATAAGATAAAAAGTATAATAACTGGTAAGACTTGCCATATAAACATATTTTGAAAAAACCAGTAGTAATAAAATACCTATAGCTAAAACTACCTTAGGTCGAGGCAATGAAGTATTATTTATGGAATTTTGATCTCCGATATTTTTTTCGGATTCTTTTTTGGTTTTTAAAAGAACTAAATTTTTTTTGTACCATTTGCTGATTACAAGCATTATTCCAATACCCAATAAAGCGATGATGGCTAGCCATCCCACATTTTTTTGTCCATAAGGAGTTATGATCCATAACGCAATTAAAGGACCTATGGAACTTCCGAAATTTCCGCCCACTTGAAAGATGGATTGAGCCAAACCGTGCTTACCTCCCGAAGCCAGATAGGCAAGACGAGAAGCTTCCGGATGAAATATGGACGATCCTAATCCTGTAAAAAAAACAGCTAATAGCACATGAGTGAAATTAGTGGCAAGGGCCAGGGATATAACGCCCATCATGCTGAAAGTCATTCCAACGGGTAAAGAATAGGGTTGAGGGTGCTTGTCGGTAAAAATTCCGATTATGGGTTGGAATAAGGAGGAGGACATTTGATAAACAAGGGTTATCAAACCTATTTGAGTAAACGTTAGAGCCAATGAATTTTTTAAAAGCGGATATATGGCGGGTATAACCGATTGCAATGTGTCATTAAACATATGAGATAGTGCTAATAACGACAACAAGGTGAAAGCGGTACCGGTTGGTTGAGATGATTTTTCCATAGTTACAGGTATGGTGAAAAAAATAACTGCAAATATATTACTAATTGTACGAATTGGAATAAATTTGGATTATAAAAAGTTGATAAACTAATTTTTACGATGATTATAAGTATCGAACTATGGTAATTCACTTAATGGGACAAAAAAGAAAATGAATACAATTAATTCAGAAAAATACATAAGTTCGATATGGAAAATAAATCAGGTTCATGGAAAAAAACAATAATAATCCTATTCTTAATTATCAGCGTTTTAGGGGTTGCAATATTTTATGTGTATTATTACGTACCTTACGGAGACAGCAGTGTAAAGTCCGGGCAATTAAATTATATCATGCATAAAGGGATTATTTTTAAAACTTATGAAGGAAAATTAATTCAAACCGGATTCAAATCAAGAACCACCGGAGGTATGCAATCCAATGAATTTGAATTTTCTGTGGATAATGAAGAATTGGCACATCAATTAATGAAGCTTACCGGAAAGGATGTTATCTTGCACTATAAGGAATATTTCGGAGCATTACCTTGGAGAGGATATACTAAATATATTGTTGACAGTATAATTTCTTCACAAAACCATGCGGAAACCATACCGTAAAAGTTGTGTTTAAATCTGTTTTTTCAAATGTTCACATTATTTTTTCGGCTAAATCCTCAAAACGATTAAAGATTTTTTTAATTTAAATCCGGTATTTTTGCAGGCTTAAAAGAAATAATAAAATAATGCGATTTTATTCCTTACATGTACAAAAAGTGATACCGCTTACTTCAGGAAGTGTTCGATTAGACTTGTCAATTCCTGAAGAATTAAAATCTATATTCCGTTGGAAAGCGGGACAGTTTATTCGCTTTCAATTTGAGATCAATGGAGAAATCTTTGAAAGAGAATATTCGATATGCACTGCACCGTATGAAGGATATCTGTCTTTTGCTGTAAAAAAGGCTAAAAATGCGTTTGTATCTGAATTTGTGCAAAACCATGTGAAGGAAGGAGATCTTGTATCTATTTCTGCTCCCATGGGAACTTTCGGAATTCCCTCGCGACCCAATGAAAAAAGAACTTTGGCAGCATTTGCCTCCGGTAGCGGTATAGCCCCGATTGTAAGCATTATCAAAGATACCTTATATCATGAGCCTAACGTTCAATTCTATCTTTTTTATGGTAATACGAATGAAAATGAAGCAATTTTTAAAGATGAATTGACTGAATTACAAAAACAAAATCCTACTAATTTTTTCCCTTATTTTTTTTATACCCGACAAGAAATGCAAGATAAATTTTTTGAGGGGAAATTGGATGCTCACAAAATAAAACTAATCATCAATCAAATTATGGATTGGGATGAATTGGACGAAGCGCTTATTTGCGGTCCAAAAGATATGATCGTTACCCTGGCTAATGCTATTTATAAGCAAGGTATCCCTAAAAAAAATATACATTACGAATTGTATGAGCCGGTAGAAAAAGTTTTTTTTGATGATAAAGTCAAACGTTCTACAGTTAAAGAAGTAAAAGTGACCTATACATTTAGGAAAATCACAAAAACGATGAATTGGATAAATAATGGTTCTTCCTTACTTACTACTTTGCTGGATAGTGGAGTAGAGGCTCCTTATTCTTGTAAAGGAGGAGTTTGTGGGGCATGTATTTGTGCTAAAACAGAAGGGGAAGTATATTTAGATGAAAACTTAGTTTTAACAGAAAATGATCTGAACAAAGGTAAAATACTGACCTGTATGGCTCATCCTAAAACAAAAACATTGACCATTAATTTAGACGAAGCATAAAAATTTTTTAAAACATTCTTGTGTGTACTATATTAATTTTCATCTTTCTTTAATGATAGGAATAGTAGCAAAATACCGTATGATAAAGTAAAAATAAGTATATTTACCACAAGTCAACAGTAAAAAATTAAAGATTAAAAATATACTACCATTAAAAAATGAAAGAACTAGTTATTGTTTCTGCTGCGAGAACACCCATAGGAAGTTTTTTAGGCAGTCTATCAAGCCTTTCAGCGGTGCAATTAGGATCAGCAGCCATTGAAGGGGCACTGAATAAAATTAAATTGGAAAAAACTTTGATCAATGAGGTTTTTATGGGTAATGTTTTACAGGCCAATGTAGGACAGGCACCGGCTAAACAAGCTTCATTGGGAGCCGGAATACCAAATAACGTCCCTTGTACTACCATAAACAAAGTATGTGCTTCAGGAATGAAAGCGGTAATTATTGGCGCACAATCCATTCAAGCAGGAGATAATGAAATAGTAGTGGCAGGAGGAATGGAATCCATGTCGCAAGTACCTTATTATCTAACAAAAGGAAGAATTGGAAACAAGTTGGGAGATCAAAAGTTAGTTGATGGTTTACTAAAAGACGGGTTGATAAATGTTTACGATCGCAATCACATGGGAATATGCGCAGATGCTTGTGCAGAAGAGTATAATATTTCCAGAGAAGAGCAAGATGCTTTCGCCATACAATCGTATACACGTTCGGAATTAGCATGGAAATCCGGTAAATTTAAAGATGAAGTTGTGCCTGTGACTGTTCCTCAGAGAAAAAAAGATCCCATAGTCATTTCAGAAGATGAAGAATTTAAAAATGTAAATTTCGATAAGCTGAAACAATTATCCCCTGTTTTCCAGAAAGAAGGAACTGTAACTGCAGCTAATGCATCCACTTTAAACGATGGAGCATCAGCACTAATACTAATGACAGCTGAGAAAGCTAAAGAATTAGGTTTACAACCGTTAGTAAAAATTATTTCCTATGCAGATGCTGCTTGTGAGCCTGAAAAATTCACCATAGCACCTTCCTTAGCTCTTCCCAAAGCCCTAAAAAAAGCAAATTTATCTTTAGATGATATTGATTTTTTTGAGTTCAATGAAGCATTTTCCGTAGTTGGATTAGCGAATGCTAAAATACTAAACATAGATAGTTCAAAAGTAAATGTAAATGGTGGCGCTGTTTCTTTAGGGCATCCTTTAGGTAATAGCGGTTCGAGAATTATAGTTACTTTAATCCATGTGTTAAAACAAAATAATGCAAAGTATGGAGCGGCAGCAATCTGTAATGGAGGAGGAGGAGCTAGTGCAATTATACTTGAAAATATATAAACTTTTATAAAATATAATAAAAAAGGCAGATTTGAAAAATCTGCCTTTTTTATTATCAATTCAATTAATAAGTTTGAAGAGTCTGTAAACTATTTAATATAATATAAATTTAAATTATATTAATATCCTAATAATATTTAATTGATTTATATATATTTGTTAGGTAAACAAAAATTATATTTTGAATTAAATAATATTAGAAATCATGAAGAATACATTAAATATTATCTTGCTTTCGTCAGCCTTTAATGGCTTAACCCAAAGAGTCTGGCTTTCATTGAAAGAAGCAGGATATCAGGTTAGTTTTTTACTTTTTACCACAGAACAAGAGGTTATAGATTCAATTGAAACTGCCCATCCGGACCTTGTTATTTGTCCTTTTTTGAAAGATAGAGTGCCTGAAGTTCTTTGGAAAAATGAGACAAGACCTATCATAATTATCCATCCGGGTATTAGAGGAGATAGAGGAGCCTCTTCTTTAGACTGGGCAATTTTAAAAAATCTTGACACATGGGGAGTAACTGCTTTACAAGCCGTAGAAGAAATGGACGCCGGTCCTATTTGGGCAAGTCATGAATTTAAAAAACCTGCTTTAATAAGAAAATCAGAGCTTTATAACAATTTTGTAAGTGATGCCGCTATAAAATGTATTTTTGAGGTTATTGATAAATTTATAAATAAAGAAAAACCCATCCCATTAGATTATAATAACGAAAACGTAAAGGGAAGGCTAGAACCTAATATGAAACAATCGGATCGTCATTTTGAATGGACTAGTTCGGCAAAAGATATTTTAAATATAGTAAATTCAGCAGAAGGAATACCCGGTGTATTAGCAGAAATAGAAGGTGAAAAATTTTATATATATGATGCATATTTGGATCATCGTGAAGGTGAAGCGGGAAAACTTTTAGCCCGCCGTGAAGATGCAGTTTTAATTGGAGCAGGAGAAAAAAGCCTATGGATTGGTTCTTTAAAAAGAGCAGCTAAAGACCAATTGCCCTTTAAACTACCGGCTGTACAAGTTTTAAAAGAAAAAGCAGAAAGTCTAAAAGATTTAACACTTTCATTGTACGATACGGTTTTATCTAATGAGGAATACAGTACAATACATTATTCCCAAAAAGGAAAAATAGGAGAGTTAACCTTTAATTTTTATAATGGTGCAATGAGTACCCAACAATGCGAAAGGATAATAAAAGCTATTCAATTTGCTAAAGAACAGGAAACGAATGTGTTGATAATTAAAGGAGGATACAATGCTTTTTCCAATGGTGTACACCTTAATACGATAGAAGCAGCAGAAAATCCGGCAGAAGAGGCCTGGAAAAATATACATGCTATAGACGATGTATGTTTAGAACTTTTAGATACGAAACAATGGGTAATTGCCGGTGTGACAGGAAGTGCCGGAGCGGGAGGAGTAATGTTAGCTTTAACAGCTGATTTTGTAGCTGCCAGAGATGGAATAATACTTAATCCTCATTATGCCACGATGGGATTATACGGTTCAGAATATTGGACATATACTTTGCCTAAACGGGTGGGAGAGCAACAAGCTAGAAAATTAACCGAAGAATGTTTACCCGTAAGTGTAACCCGAGCATTGGAGATCGGATTAATTGATTCTATAGGTCCCAGAGAAATACACAATTTCAATGAATGGTTATGGGTACAAGCTAAAAAAGCAGAAGAAGTTAATAAAAAAGCCTCGAAAAAACCTTTTAATCCGGAAAAAGCAGCTGAATGTAGAAAGAAAGAATTAGAAGAGATGAAAGAAGATATGCTTTACGACCGAAATTCTTTTTCTTTAAAAAGAAATTGTTTTGTGCTTAAAAAAAGAGCTTGTAAAACTCCGGATCGATTGATCGCCAATTGGGCAAGAGTTAAACAAAATAAGGAATAATAAAAAAACCATCTCATTTGAGATGGTTTTTATTGAGGCTTCGAGCGGATTCGAACCGCTGTACAAGGTTTTGCAGACCTCTGCCTAGCCACTCGGCCACGAAGCCGTTTTGTTGGATTGCAAATCTACAATTTTTTTTGAATTAAAATTAAAATCTAATAAAATTTCTTTTTAAAAGTTACTTTTACCTGATCTAAATTTACATGTACAGGCGGGTTTACCTTTGCAACAGAGACTTTTACAGCTTTTACCTTTTTACATTGAAATTTTATTTCTCTTATAATTCGATAGGCAACATGTTCTAAAAGATTGGAGCGAACAGCCATTTGATCTTTAACTATTTGTGCAACAATTCCGTAATTAACAGTATCATTAAGCTCATCAGATCTTCCTGATTTTTCTAAATTTAACCGTATTGTCACATTAACTATATAAAAGGAACCAATTTTAGCTTCTTCTTCTAAGCATCCATGATAGGCGTAAATTTTTATATTTTTTAATTTTATTTTTTGCATTTAAAAAAGTTGTTTAGCAATTTTTCTTATATTTTCAGATCTTCCCATAGAATAAAAATGAAGTACGGGAACTCCTTGCTTCATTAATTCCTTGCATTGATTAACCGTCCATTCTATTCCCACCTCATACACTTCTTTGTTATCCTTACATTTTTCTACGGCCATAACTAACTCTTGAGGCATATCTATGTGAAAAATGTTTGGAAGAATAGTGAGATGTTTTTTTATAGATACAGGCTTTATGCCGGGTATGATCGGTACAGTAATTCCGATATTCCTACACTTCTTTACAAACTCAAAATATTTAGTATTATCATAAAACAGTTGAGTAACAATGTAATCAGCTCCGGCATCAATTTTTTGCTTTAAATAATTTAAATCCGTATCTAAATTAGGGCTTTCAAAATGTTTTTCAGGATATCCGGCTATGCCAATACAAAAATCAGTAGCTCCATGAGCGTATTCTTCATGAAGATATTTACCTGAATTCATGTTTTGAACTTGAGACACCAGTTCATTAGCATATGAATGTCCTTGAGAGTGTGGTTTAAAAATACCCTCACTTTTAATGGAATCTCCCCGTAAAACTAAAATATTATCAATACCTAAAAAATTAAAATCGATAAGAATATTTTCAGTTTCTTCTTTATTAAACCCACCACATATTAAATGAGGCACTGCGTCAACTTTATACTTTTGTTGAATTGCAGCACATATACCCACTGTACCGGGACGTTTTCTTGTAACAATTTTTTGTATCAATCCATTAGGTAACTCTCTATATTCGTATTCTTCTCTATGATAGGTTACATCAATGAAAGGAGGATTAAATTCCATTAAAGGATCAATATTGGAAAATATATTTTGTAAATCTTCTCCTTTTTTAGGCGGGAGTATTTCGAAGGAAAATAAAGTTTTTCCCTTTGCTTTGGAAATATGTTCTGTAACTTTCATATTAATTATTTTTGTTCAAAACAGGCCATTGTATTGGGAGATGAAAAATATTTTTAGTTGTTATTATTATCATTTATAGTATATTCATTATAATTATAAAGCACTTTCATTAAAAGAAAAGGGTAGTAAATCAGCACATTGGTTAAATTTAATTACTTTTCCTTTCATACCGGTAAAAAGAAATTCAATAGGCATTTTTTGTCTGAATTCGTATTCAATAAGTACTTGTCTACAGGCTCCGCAAGGAGAGACAGGAATGGAACTATTATCATCTTTTCCGGCAACTACAGCCATTTTTATTATTTTAGCAGACGGATAGTTTGCTATAGTATAAAAAATAGCGGTCCTTTCAGCACATAAACCACTGGGATAAGCGGCATTCTCTTGATTGTTACCTGTTAAGATTTTACCATTATCTAATAATAAGGCGGCTCCAACTTTAAAATTTGAATAGTTGGCATAAGCAGAATTACGGGCTTCTTTAGCCTTATTAATTACTACTAAGTCTTGGTCGGAAAGATCTTCCCATTGGGAATACTCTTCATATTTTAGATCTAAGACTTTAATCATATTTAATACTTATTATGTGCACCTAAGTTACTAATAAATTATAAAAATGGCTAAAATAATTATCCTGTATGATCTATTTGCTAAAACAAAAATTATTTATAAGAAAGAATAGATTTCTCTTTCTGCAAAATGAAAATGAGCTTCAATCGCTGCATTTTCGTCGCTGTCTGATCCATGAATAGCATTTCGTTGTGTGCTTTCAGCATATTTTTTTCGGATAGTACCTTCTTCTGCCTGATCGGGATTGGTAGCACCGATTAACTTTCTAAAATTTTCCACAGCATTTTCCTTTTTTAAAACAGCTGCAATTATAGGTCCGGAGGTCATAAAATTCACTAAGTCCTCAAAAAAAGGTTTGCCTTGATGTACTGAATAGAATCTTTGGGCATCTGCTAAGGTGAGGGAGGTTAGTTTTAAAGCAATGATACTAAAACCGGCTTCAGTAATATCTTTTAAAATAGTTCCCGTTAGCCCTTTAGAAACAGCATCGGGTTTTATCATAGTAAGAGTAAAATTAGACATAGGTTTATATATTAAAAAATTAAGCTAAGTAATAATAAAATAAAGTTAAAAAAAAACACTCAATTCTGTAAAGAATTGAGTGTTTTTTAATTAAATATTTTAATCTCTTAAGCCAATAATGATACCGGATTTTCAAGATACATTTTAAGAGTTTGTAAAAACTGAGCTCCGGTAGCACCATCTACTACACGGTGATCACATGCCAATGATATTTGCATTGTGTTACCAACCACAATTTGTCCGTTTTTAACTACCGGTTTTTGTATGATAGCTCCCACGGATAAAATACATGAATTCGGTTGATTAATAATAGAATTGAAAGATTCCACTCCAAACATTCCTAAGTTAGAAATAGTGAAAGTAGATCCGTCCATTTCATTAGCTTTTAATTTTTTATCTCTAGCTCTTCCGGCTAAGTCTTTTACTGCTGATGAAATTTGAGTTAAAGATAAGTAATCGGTGTTTTTAATTACCGGAACTACTAATCCATCTTCAACTGCTACGGCAACTCCTACATTTATATTTCCGCGGTGGATAATTTTAGTATCGGACCAAGTACTGTTAATTTGCGGATGTTTTCTTAAAGCAATTGCAACGGCTTTAATTACAATATCGTTAAAAGATACTTTGGTATCAGGAAGGCTATTGATAGCTTTTCTAGCTTCCATAGCATTATCCATATTGATTTCAAATACCAAATTGTAATGAGGAGCAGTAAATAAACTGTGGCTAAGACTTTTAGCAATAGCATTTCTCATGGAAGAGTTTGGAGTTTCAGTGTCTACACCCGGAGTTATTTGCGGAGCAACCGGCGCAGATTTAGCTGAAGAGGCAGAAGCTGTAGTAGTTGAAGCTGTTGGAACAAAATTTTCAACATCTTTTCTAATAATTCTTCCATTGTCTCCACTTCCTTTAATTTGATCTAAGCTAATACCTTTTTCTTTAGCAATTTTCTTTGCTAAAGGAGAAGCGAATATTTTACCGTTGCCGGATGAAACTGTATTAGCTTCAGAAGAAGGTTTAGAGTCATTGGATGCGACAGCTGTCGGCTCGGAAGCAGCAGGTTTAGAAGTTGCAGTAGAAGCAGCAGTGCCTCCAGCAATAATTCCGCTAACATCCGTACCTGCAGGTCCTACGATAGCCAATAAAGATTCAATTGGAGCAGAATCTCCTTCTTTTACTCCTTGGTATAATAAAACTCCGCCGTTACCATCGTATTCAAAATCTTGAACAGCTTTATCTGTTTCTATTTCAGCAATAACATCGCCTTCTTTAATGGTATCACCAACCTTAACATTCCATTTAGAAACTTTACCTTCAGTCATGGTATCACTAAGTCTAGGAACTTTGATAATTTCCACATCTTTAGGGATTTCTACAGAAGCAGAAGGGGTAGAAGTTGTATTCGTATTGCTAGAGTCGTTATTAGTTGTTGGTTCAGAAGATGAAGAATTGCTGTTAGCACCTCCAATTAATGCGCTGATGTCTTCCCCTGCTTTTCCGATAATAGCTAACAGAGAATCCACCGGTGCAGCATCACCTTCTTTAACTCCTTGATATAAAAGGATACCATCATCACCATCATAATCAAAATCCTGAACAGCTTTATCTGTTTCAATTTCTGCTAAGATATCGCCTTCTTTTACAGGATCTCCTACTTTTAGGTTCCATTTAGATACTTTTCCCTCAGTCATGGTATCACTCAGACGAGGCATTTTTATAACTTCAGCCATAATTTGGTTTTGATTCGTGTTTTTATTGGTTTTCTAATTTATCTAAAAAAGGATAATTTGGCTCTGAATATATATATTTATATAATACGTCATCATCTGCGTAAGGAGCATCTTCTGCAAACTTACCAACTTCATTCATTTCATCCTTTATTCTTTTATCTATTTCATCTAATTCTTCGATGCTTGCCCAATTATTAGACAAAATTTTGTGTTTTACGAATAGAATCGGGTCTTCTTTTTTGTGTTCTTCCACTTCTTCTTTCGTTCTGTAAGGCTCAGCATCAGACATGGAATGTCCTCGGAAACGATACGTTCTAGCCTCAAGGAACGTAGGACCATCTCCTCTTCTTGCTCTTTCAATAGCTTCGTAAGCTGCTTCTGCAACTGTCTCAGGATTCATTGCATCCACCGGAGCGCATGGCATTTCATACCCTAGTCCTAATTGGTAAATATCCAAATTATTAGTAGTTCTTTCAACCGATGTACCCATAGCATATTGATTGTTTTCACAAACAAATACTACCGGTAATTTCCAGTTCATAGCCATGTTGAAAGTTTCATGTAGAGTACCTTGTCTTACTGCACCGTCACCCATGTAGCAAATAGTTACCGCGTCGCGTTCAAAATATTTATCTGCGAAGGCTATACCGGCACCTAGCGGGATATGACCACCTACAATACCATGTCCACCGTATACATTGTGCTCACGGCTGAAAAGGTGCATAGATCCACCCAATCCTTGAGATGAACCGGTGGCTTTACCGCATAATTCAGACATGGCTACTTTAGGATCCAGCCCCATGGCTAACGCATGAGCATGACAACGATAAGAGGTTATAATCTTGTCTTTGGTTATATCCATTGCATGAGTAAAACCTGCTGCAATTGCCTCTTGGCCATTATATAAATGCAAAAAACCTCTGATTTTATCTTTTAAATATAGAGAACGAGCTTTGTCCTCAAATCTTCTCCACATAGTCATATCCTCAAACCACTTGAGGTATACTTCTTTACTAAATTCTTTCATCCTTGTACAATTTGACACGCAAATTTACATCAAATACTATGAACTAACAAAATTTAGATTTTATAAGTTTAAATACTTATATCATGATTATTTATATTAAATTATTTATATAAGTAATTATTTATTTTTATTTAATGCTGATTTAATAATCGAGTATAATAATTTACTCATATTATTGTTTGTTTTATTTTTATTTGGTAGAAATATTATTTGTCTAATTTTTCAATTCATTAAATTTCATTTCGATATATATCTGATCATTTAAAAGAATTATTATAGAAGTTATAGTTATGAAAAAACTATTCATTAAATAAAATTTAATCATTTGATTAAATCAAAAATTTAAATATATTTGCATTAAAATATATTTAGTGGTATAAAAAATGCAATACGATTGCAATGAATAAGTTATAAAATTGAAAATGAAAATCAGGATATGGTCAGAGATGTGTCAACAGAGCAAAAAATTAAGGAGGCTGCAAAGCGCGTTTTTCAAAAAAAAGGTTTTGGTTTAACTCGTACCCGAGATATAGCAAAAGAGGCGGGTATCAATTTGGCTCTGCTAAATTATTATTACAGAAGTAAAGAAAATTTATTTGAAATAGTGATGCAGGAGAGTCTAGAAGAAATGTTTTTTTATCTGGAACATATAATGAATAATAAGCAAACAACCTTGACCGAGAAAATAGATGCAGGAGTCTTAAGATACATAGAAGGAATGTCCAAAAATTCAAATTTGCCTCTTTTTTTATTCAGTGAATTACAGGCTAATCCTCAA
Source organism: Apibacter sp. B3935 (assembly GCF_009827705.1). Lineage (NCBI taxonomy): Bacteria > Pseudomonadati > Bacteroidota > Flavobacteriia > Flavobacteriales > Weeksellaceae > Apibacter > Apibacter sp. B3935. The sequence goes on along the minus strand of NZ_WINL01000002.1, from coordinate 410,425 downwards.
CATCTTTTTGATAGGGTTAAAATTCCCGAAGGTTTTATCCAAGAGACTTATATGTTCAAACAGATCAATGAGCAAATAAATAAAGAAAAGTTGAATTTTACAGCTATACATTTTTTTATAAATCTTGTTTCCATGTCTATTTTTCCGATAATAGGGCAACCCTTTATAAAATATGTAACTAAAATGGATGAAAAAAGTTTTACAGATTTCATCGAACAACGAAAAACTTTAGTTCCAATTTGGTTAAAGTCAATGTTAAAGCTAGTATAATAATGAGATTATGAAAACTAAAACGTATATTTTTTTACAATTATGTTTACTTCCTTGTCTATTGTTTTCACAGTTATCGGTAATAAGCCTGGAAGAATGTCAGGAAAAAGCAAGAGAAAATTATCCGTTAATTAAACAGTACGATTTAATTTCTCTAGCCGAAGACTATACTTTGGATAATTTGGCAAAAAATTACTTACCGCAAATTTCTCTCGGTGGACAGGCTTCTTATCAAACTCAAGTAACTAAAATACCCATAAAAATTCCGGGTTACAATATTCCCGAAATGGACAAAGATCAATACAAAATAACTTTAGATGTTACACAATTGCTATGGGATGGAGGAGCAACGCGATCTCAAAAAAAAATTACCCAAGCGAATTCAGATTTTGAAAAGCAAAAGCTTGAAGTAAACTTATATACTGTAAGGGAAAAAATTAATCAATTGTATTTTGGAATTCTAACGATAGACAAGCAATTGAATCAATTGGATGTTTTAAACTCCGATTTACAAACCAATTATAACCTGGTTAGTGCCATGCTAAAAAATGGCGTTGCCATGGTATCTGATTTAGATTTGGTTAAAGTGGAATTATTAAACACCGATCAAAAAAAAATTGAACTTACCACTTTACGAATGGCTTATATAAAAATGCTTTCTTTATTTATACATGAAGAAATAAGTCAAGGAGTTGAACTGAAACTTCCGGACAATAGTATCAATTTTGATCAAGAGATTTCTCGTCCCGAATTAAGGATGTATGATAAGCAAAATTTAGTATATGAAGCTAAAGAAAGTACAATAAAAGCTAAAAATATGCCTAAATTTTCACTTTTTGCTCAAGGAGGATATGGAAAACCCGGTTTAAATATGTTGAACTCAGATTTTAAAACATATGCTATTGGCGGGGTTCGTTTAAGTTGGAATTTTGGAAACTTATACACAAAGAAAAACGAATATCGATTACTAAAAAATGATAGGAATTCACTTCAATCTCAAAAAGAAACCTTTTTATTTAACACCCATGTTCAGCTTACCCAAATTCAGAATGAAATAAATAAATATGAACAATTGATGGTAAAAGATGATGAAATTATTCGGTTAAGGAATAGTGTTAAAAAGGCCGGAGAGAGTAAGTATAAAAATGGAATTTACAATATGAATGATTTAATCGGAGATATTAATGCAGAAAATCAGGCACGAGTAACGCAGTCTATACATGAAATGCAATATTTACAAAGTATCTATAATTATAAATATACACAAGGAAATTAGAATTATGAGACAGTTAATAATATTTACCCTGGGAACGTTTATGTTCCTGTTATCTTGTAATCGAAATAAATTTGAGCATGATGCGTCGGGAACGTTTGAAGCAACTGAAGTGATTGTTTCATCGGAAGCTAACGGTAAATTGGAATCTTTTCAATTAACGGAAGGAGATCAATTGGCCAAAGGACAATACGTTGGATATGTTGACAGCATTCAGCTGTATTTAAAGAAAAGACAATTATTAGCTACCAATAAAGCCATACAGGTAAAAAGACCGGACATATCCGTCCAAGTTTCTTCCATAAAAGAACAGATTGCGAAAGCTGAATTTGAAAAAAGAAGAATTCAAAGATTATTGGCAGATAATGCAGCTACTCAAAAACAACTGGATGATGCGAATTCACAAATTGAAGTTCTTAAAAAATCTTTAAATGCGCAAGTAAATTCACTTTCAACATCGGTTAACAGTCTCAATGAAGAAAGTAACACCAATACAGTTCAAGTATCCCAAATAGAAGATCAATTAAAAAAATGTAAAATTATTAATCCAATTCAGGGTACTGTTTTAAACAAATTTGTAGAAGAAAAAGAAGTTGTTACCCAAGGTAAAGCACTCTATAAAATTGCAGATACTAAAAATTTATTTTTACGAGCATATATAGTTTCAGAACAATTAGAAAAAATTAAAATAGGACAGAAAGTAAAAGTATTTATAAATATTTCTGAGGATAAACAAAAATCCTATCCGGGCACTATTACATGGATATCCGATAAAGCCGAGTTCACTCCAAAAACTATTCAGACCCAAGATGAGCGTCAAAATTTAGTGTATGCGGTAAAAATCGCAGTAACAAATACTGACGGGATTATTAAAATAGGTATGTATGGTGATGTAGATTTCTGATAAGTTCTATATTCATTTTCTAAAAGTAAACAAGAATAAATTCTAGTGAAGATATAATAAAGATAATGAGTGTTATTTCCATACAAAATATTTCAAAAACCTATACGGGTAAAGTTCCGGTTGAAGCTTTACAAGATATATCTATTGAAATTAATAAAGGAGAATTATTTGGTTTAATAGGTCCCGATGGAGCAGGAAAGACCACTCTATTTAGAATATTAACCACTTTGTTGGTGGCGGATAAAGGAGAGGCATTTGTAGATGGGTTTGATGTAAAGAAAAACTTTTTACAAATACGGGAAAGAGTCGGGTATATGCCCGGTAAATTTTCGCTTTATCAAGATTTAAGTATTGAAGAGAATCTTAATTTTTTTGCTCGAGTATTCAATACAACGGTTGAAAAAAATTACGATTTAATTAAAGATATATATGTTCAAATCGAACCCTTCAAGAAGAGAAGAGCAGGTAAACTTTCGGGAGGAATGAAACAAAAACTAGCCCTATGTTGTGCCTTAATACATAAGCCTTCGGTTTTATTTTTAGATGAGCCGACCACAGGAGTAGATCCCGTATCCAGGAAAGAATTTTGGGATATGTTAACCCGACTTAAACAACAGGGAATTACTATAATGGTTTCTACACCTTATATGGATGAAGCTAGTTTATGTGATAAGATTGCGCTAATTCAAGAAGGAAAAATACTTTCTGTCAATACTCCTAAACAGATTACGCAAGAATATCCGTATAAATTATATTCGGTGCGATCTGATAATAATTATAAGCTTCTTCAGCAATTACGCAAACAAAAAGAAATAAACAGCTGTTATATATTCGGAGAATATTTGCACGTGACATTTAAAAATGAAAAGGTTACGATAGAGGGAGCTGAAGTAAAAGAAATTGAACCGGGAATCGAAGATTGTTTTATTTATTTAATGAATAAAAATGAAAACCATAGTAACGAAAGAGTTAACTAAAAAATTTGGCGATTTTATTGCAGTCAATCATATAAGCTTTGAAGTATCCAAAGGTGAAATTTTTGGTTTTTTGGGAGCAAACGGTGCAGGAAAAACAACAGCCATACGAATGCTTTGTGGATTGTTATCTCCCACCTCAGGGGAAGGAATTGTTGCAGGATACGATATTTACAAAGAGTCGGATAAGATTAAAAAAAATATCGGATATATGAGCCAAAAATTTTCGTTATATGAAGATTTAACCATTAAAGAAAATATGCGATTATTTGGTGGTATTTATGGAATGAGCACTAAGGATATTAAAGTAAAAACGGAACAATGTTTAGAGGAACTTTCCTTAGAAACAGAAAGGGATGTTTTGGTTAAATCCTTACCCTTGGGAATTAAACAAAAAGTATCATTTGCAGTGTCGACCTTTCATTCTCCTGAAATTGTTTTTTTGGATGAACCCACCGGAGGAGTAGACCCCATAGCAAGACGTACTTTTTGGGAAATGATATATCAGGCTTCCAATAACGGGATAACCATTTTTGTTACAACTCACTATATGGATGAAGCAGAATATTGTAATCGGGTTTCAATTATGGTCGATGGTAAAATTGAAGCATTGGATACGCCTGCGGGACTTCGTCATAAATATCATGCGGAAACTATGGATGAAGTTTTTCAAATATTGGCAAGAGGAGCAAAAAGAGAATAGATTTTAACTAAATAAAGGAAAAAATAAGAATAGGGCATGAATCAATTTTTTAGTTTTATAAAGAAAGAAATCTTTCACATCACCCGTGATTTTAGAACTATGCTTATGCTTTTAATTATGCCTATAGCACTTCTTATGATATTTGGGTTTGCTATTACGACAGAAATTAAAAATACCTCTTTCATTGTATTAGATAATTCTAAAACCATCCAATCCATACAACTTATAGAACAAATAAATGCCAGTAAATATTTTGACCTTACAGGCTACCTGGACAAATTAGAACAGGTTGAACAACGTTTTCGCTTAGGAAAAGCTAAATTGGCGGTGGTTATTCCTCAAGGATTTGATAAAGACTTGTATCATCAAGGAACTAGTGAAGTTCAACTTATTGTAGATGCATCAGATCCTAATGAAGCATCTACCATAGTTAGCTACTTGCAACAAATTATAGCGGAATATCAAAAACAACAAATGAATAAAGCGAGTTCAGGTTCTTATGTAATTAAAAGTCAGGTTAAAATGCTTTATAATCCACAATTAAAAAGTGCGTATAATTTTGTGCCGGGAATTATGGGATTGGTTCTTATGTTAATTTGTTCAATGATGACATCTATTTCCATTGTAAAAGAAAAAGAACAAGGAACTATGGAGATATTATTAGTTTCTCCACTAAAACCCATAAGCATTGTATTAGCGAAAGTGGTTCCTTATTTCCTGATCTCCATTATTGACGTTTTTTCTATATTAATTATATCTGTTACCATCTTGGAAGTGCCAATTGAAGGAAATTTACTTTTACTTCTTTTTCTATGTACAATTTTCATTCTATCAACCTTATCGTTAGGAATTTTAATTTCATCCATAACGGAAACCCAACAAGCTGCCATGTTAATTTCGGGTATGGGATTATTGCTTCCCACATTGTTGCTTTCAGGGTTAATATTTCCCGTAGAAAATATGCCCTTGCCGCTTAGAATAATATCAACCATTTTACCCGCTACCTGGTTTATTACTGCCGTTAAAGATGTAATGATTAAAGGGCTTGGTTTTTTTGCTATCTGGCAAGAGTGTCTGATACTTATTGGTATGACTCTTTTCTTATTAGTGGTAAGTATTAAAATGTTTAAAAACAGGTTATGAGAACATTAAAATTTTTATTAGAAAAAGAATTTCTTCAGATATTCAGGAATAAAACTATTTTGAGATTGGTATTTTTTATGCCTGTTTTTCAATTATTAGTATTGCCATGGGCAGCCACTTTTGAACAGAAAAATATCTTATTAAGCATAATAGATAACGATCACAGTTCGGCTTCCAGAGAATTGATACAAAAAGTAATTTCATCCGGATATTTTAAATTGGCCAATTATTCAACGTCTTATTCAGATGCATTGAAGATCGTCGAAAAAAATGAAGCAGACTTGATTTTAGAAATTCCCCATAATTTTGAAAATACCTTTATAAGAGAAAAATCTACCGATGTTATGCTATCGGTAAATGCCATAAACGGACAAAAAGCAGGTTTAGGGTCTTCGTATTTAGGACAAATCTTAGCAGCTTACAATCGGGAACTGGTTAGTCAGTCTCAAAGTTCGGGACAAATTATTGTTAAGCCCTATTATATGTATAATACGGAAATGAATTATCGAAATTTTATGGTGCCCGGTATTTTGGTTATGCTACTCAGTATTATAGGCGGGGCGCTTTCTTCCTTGAATATTGTTAAAGAAAAAGAAGCTGGAACCATTGAGCAAATCAATGTTACACCTATTCCAAAATATATTTTTATTATAGGAAAATTGATTCCTTTTTGGGTTATGGGAATGTTTATACTAACTGTTGGTATGCTAATAGCCTGGTTGGTATACGGGTTAGTTCCGGCCGGTCATGCTCTAATAATTTATATATTTTGTTTTTTCTACCTTATTGCATTTACCGGATTTGGGTTAATAATTTCAAATTTTTCATCTACACAACAACAGGCCATGTTTGTGTTGTTTTTTATTATAATTATATTTTTCTTATTGGGCGGACTTTATACTCCGATAAGCAGTATGCCCAGATGGGCGCAAATCGTTACCATGTTTAATCCGGTACGTTATTTTATTGAAGTGATGAGGCTGGTTTATATGAAAGGAAGTACCTTGGCTGATATCTCTCATCAATTATATATAATTATTATCTTTGCTGTAGTGTTGAATGTAGGTGCAATTGTAAGCTACAAAAAAACAAATTGAGAGTCTGAAAGAGTTATTTAAAGGCATAGAACATGTTCTTTATAAGTTTCTTAAGCATTATTTTTGACATTAATAAATTAATGAAACAACATATACTTTAAACTAAAAGTAATGAAATCTAAAATCATAAATTCTTTTTTTTGGGGAAATTCGGTTGCTCTATCCTGGTTGTGGGGATTAGGACTGTTTTTTTCCGTGCAAATAACTTATTTATTCGGTTTAACAGGTCTATTGGGTTTTGCTTTGTTAAACTCAATCGGATTATTTTTATTTGGTTATGGTACTCAAAAAATCGCCAATCGGGATAAAGGACAAGAATCATTAGAACGTTTTTATAAAAAATGGTATAAGCCGTTTCGCCTCAGTTTATATTTATATCAGTTATTGGCAATTACTTTAACCGTTTTTGCTACTGTAAAATATTTGTTTATTCCTTTGCTTACTTCTTATTGGCCGGGCTGGGATGATGGGGGAAGTATATTACAAATTTTTTCTTTATTACTTGTGGTTTCATTGGTTATTTCTGCTTCCTGTTTACTGGGTGAAGAATTTTCGATTAAATCTATTAAATACTGGCATCTATTAATTGGAGCAGTTTTATTAGTCATAATTGTTTCCTTATTATCTTATTTACAACCTAAAGAAATATACAATTATCAAGCTTGGGTAAAAAGTGAAACTCAAAAACCTATTTTCATAGGCTATATGGTAGCCATTTTTGTTGGTTTTTTTGTAGGGCCTTGGCTGGATTTACAACAATGGCAGCGAGCTATACAAATGAGAAAAGAAGAAACCAATATATGTACCGGATATTTTTTCGGATCCGTTATATTTTTTTTCCTGCTTATTTTTCATGGATTAATGGCAAGTTTTGTTTTTAACAGTAATTGGTTTAATCCGAATATGGCATCGATTGGATTGGGAGGTATAAAATACGGTCATGAGCAAATTGTAAATTATATGATCCACTTTCGATCTACACTTCCCGAATGGGTTCCGCTTTCCTATTATTTATTTATAGTATTCGCAGTATTAACAACTTTAGATAGCGGATATGTTTCGACTCGGTGGTTTGTGAAAGAAGTTTCCAAATCCAGTAATAGTCCTGTTTTATCCATAATACCTAAAGGAATTGCAGATTCTCCCATCCCTACCTATATTTTGGCGGGTTTAATTACGATATTCTCTGTATTGGCAAATTTTGAATTGGAATATTTTATGGTATTTTATGCCACTTTTTTTGTGGCTTATGCCTCATTAGGTATAGCACGTTGTTTTGTACCCAATTCACAGCATTCTTTACCTCAAGTGAAACTTTTTTCGATTGGAGCACTTTCATTAGTGGTATTTGCAGGAGGTTATTTTATGCAAATGGCCGTATTGATGATCATAGGCTCAATACTTCCAATACTCTATGTGTTTTGGTTGGTTTTAAATACTGATTTACTACGAGTCGTGAAAGAGAAAGTTGAAGAAGTGATAGATGCTGCGTCCGAAATTCCTGTATTAAAAAATTTATCTAAAGCAACTCATACAGCTATTAATGGGAAAACCTTGGAAGTTAGCACGGGAAGTCATTTTGAAGGTAAATGGTTTGTGCATTCCTTTATGGCAACCTATGCAGATACCAACTCAGTTGGAAATGTTTATTTTGGAGTTTATGCTCTTTGGGTTGGAAAGACGCGCGAATTATTTTTTAATTATGTATTACCCGATTTTAATTTAAAAGATACTACCTATTTAATATTAACACGATCTTTTGAACACAAATACATTACTGAAACTAGAGAATTCGAACGGATAAGCGTAAAAATACGAGCTTCGGAATATAATCGAAAGATTGCCACTTTGGAACATCAAGTTTTCGATTCCGCCGGAAATTTATTGGGTAAAGGAAAACAACAATTAATATTTGTTTCTCCTAAAGATTACCGTTTATTGGATATTCCTCCCGAAGTCATAAAAGCTTTTATGCCTTATATGTAATTTAATACTTCCAAGAATTTCTTAATTATTATAAGGTTGTGAATTATTTTAGTTCAAGCTTTAAAAGAATATAAAATTGATTACTTAAAAACAGTAGGACCTAAAAAAGCTGTAATAAAAAATGATTAATTAATATTTAAAAAAATTCACTCATTTTTATGCCGATCATACTTTTTTCGGTATTAACAATAATTTATCCTACATTCATTGAAAATGGATAATAATATTCAATATATTATAAATAATGAGACATTAATCGGTTGATTGTCAAAAACTAAATTTATATATTTAACGTTTTTGATAAATTTAAATAAAAAATAATAGGTTATAGCTTACTTATAACTTAGGCTTTCTGAACATTTTCTTCTTCCAACAACTTTTTTTCTGCTCCTTCAGGATCAAACTCTCCTTCCCATCGGGCAATTACAGCAGTAGCTAAACAATTTCCAATAACATTTACCGTAGCACGAGCCATATCCATTAACGTATCAATTCCTAATATCATTAAAATGGGCCATTCTTGCAGATTAAAAGTACTTGCCGTACCCATTAAGATAACTAAAGAAGCACGAGGTACTCCGGCTACACCTTTGCTGGTTACGATTAAGGTAAGTATCATAATTAATTGGGTAGTAAAGGATACATGAACCCCGGTTGCTTGTGCTACAAATATAATAGCTAAAGATAAATATAAAGTAGTTCCATCTAAATTAAAGCTATACCCGGTCGGCATTACAAAAGCAATCACTTTTCGAGGAACGCCGAGTCTTTCCATCGCAATCATGGCTTTGGGTAGAGCAGCTTCTGAACTAGCCGTTGAAAAAGCTAAAAATGCCACATCTTTGATTTCTTTAATGAATCGTTTTATAGGCATTTTTATAAGTAAAGCTATCGGAAGGAATACGATGAGAACAAATACGATGAGAGCACCATATAGAGTTAATAACAACTTAATAAGTGGGATTAAGGCATCTAGTCCCATATGTGCAATAGTATAAGCCATAGCGCCCAAGACACCGAAAGGAGCAAAATACATGATGATATTAGTAAATTTAAACATCGTATCGGCAAGACTGTCTGTAAAATTTACCAAATACATTCGCTTTTCTTTGGTTACCATTATTAGGGCTACTCCAAATAAGATACTAAATATGACGATTTGTAATACTTGCCCTTCTGCGACAGACTTTGCTATATTTTCAGGAAAAATATGCAGTACAATATCCTCCCAAGATTGAGATGCTACTTGTGGTAATTGTTCATGGGCTATATTTATTTTTTTCGTTCCTACTCCTGCTTGAGTAAGGTTAATGGCTGCTAGTCCGATAAAAAGCGCAAAGGTAGTAACGATCTCAAAATAAACCAGAGATTTCCAACCCATTCTACCTACTTGTTTAATATCTGAATGACTGGCTATACCATGAACTAGGGTTGCAAAAATCAAAGGAGCAATAATCGTTTTTATCAGTTTAAGAAATACTTTACTTAATATATCGAGTTTTCCGCTAACCCCCGGAAAATCATACCCTAAACAAGCACCAACTAGTAACGCTACAAAAATCCATATGGTTAAATTTTTCTTTTTAAATGCAAAGATGATAATAGAAATAATAAATAACCAACGACAAGCGAAAAAAAGATTTTCCGGAATAACTCCAAAAAAGAAGTTAACCAGATACAGTGCGCCTGTAATAGTAATAAAAATAAAAGGGAGTATATTAAAAAAACGAGATATATTCATGTAAGTTTATGATTTTTTATAAAATTTTACGAAATTATTACCCATTTATAGATAATAATTTAACAAATATATTAAAATAAAATTTTTTATAAAAACTCTTACATGAATATTAGCATTTTATTTATCCTTTTTAACAATAAATTTATTACGTAAAATTTCTAAAATGGCAGGCAAAATAGATACTACAATAATTAAAATCATTAACAGAGGTAAATTATTTTTAACCCATCCAATGTTGCCTACAAAATATCCCAAGAATAAGAAAATAAACACCCATACAACGCCTCCTATAATATTATAGGAAATAAAGTATTTATAACTCATACGTCCCATTCCGGCAACAAAAGGAGCAAAGGTTCTAACAATAGGAACAAAACGAGCTAATATAATGGTTTTGCCTCCGTGTTTTTTATAAAATTCATGAGTCTTTTGAAGATAGCTTTGCTTAAATATTTTAGAATTGGGATTACTGAATAGTTTATGTCCAAAATATTTTCCTATCTCAAAATTGACCGTATCACCAATAATAGCTCCAACCACAAATAATAGGGCTAATAAATAGATGCTAAATTCATCACTGGAAGCAGCAAGAGCTCCCGCGGAAAATAATAAAGAATCACCGGGTAAGAAAGGGGTAATTACTAGTCCGGTTTCACAAAAAATGATTAAAAAAAGAATGGCATAAACCCAATTTCCGTAGTTGCGCATTAATTCATCTAAATGAACATTTATATGAAGAATAAAATCAACTAAATAGTGTAAAGTTTCCATGAATAATATTGATACTGTTTATTTTAATAAAAACTAATAAAAAATAGTAAAATTTTTAAATTAAGATTGCAAATATAGTAAAAACGATCAGGTATGTTAAATGAAATAAAAAATAAAAACACTCTACCATAATTCTTTTTGTATGATGACAAAATGTCGTTAAAAAATATTATTTAATTAAAAATAAGACAAAATGACATTATTTAAAAATTTGCTTTTTATCTAAAAGGTTTTGTTTTAATAAATTACAATTTTTTTTAAGTATTTGGTCTGTAATTTGAAAATCATAAAACATAAAAATCTTAAAAAAATAAATAAAAGTTATGGCAGATTTAATTAAAAGCAACAACAAAAGTTTTGGAAATTTATTAGATGAATTTTTCACAAATGCTCCTGCATTGAATAGAGCAGAAGTAAAATTTCCACCTGTAAATATTTCTGAAGATAAAGCCAATTTTGAAGTGGATTTATACGCTCCGGGATTGAAAAAAGAAGATTTTAAAGTTAATTTAGAAAAAGGATTACTAACGATTAGTTATGATAAAAAAGCTGAAACGCATAATAAAAAATCTCACAGAACTGAATATTACCAGTCCAGCTTTAAACGTAGTTTTACATTAGATGACAGTAATATAGATGCAGCCAAAATACATGCTACCTATCATGATGGAGTTTTAAAATTAGTTTTACCTAAGAAAGAACAAACAGAAATTGCACCTAAACAAATTGAAGTAAAATAAAATTTTACTTATATATTTACCTATCAATATTTATAGTTAGTTAAAGGGGTTAAAGTTTTATGCTTTAGCTCCTTTTTTATGGGTTATAGCGCGGAAATAAATCTATATAAATAACACTCATAAAAACCCATTATTTGGTAAAAGATATTGTTCGAGGAGTATAGTTTGAAGCCAATTCACTAAAAAGCTTAATATGTTCAGGAGTCGTTCCACAACATCCACCCAAAATATTCACCAGTTGATTTTCCAAATATAATTGAACTTTTTCAGCCATCATTTCCGGCGTTTCATCATACCCGCCTAAAGGATTGGGTAATCCGGCATTAGGGTAGGCGCTAAGGTAAAAAGGTGCTTTATTAGCCAATATTTCCAAGTATTGAAAAAGTTGTTCAGCACCCAAAGCACAGTTTAATCCAATGGACAATAAAGGTAAATGTGATAAAGAAACTAAAAAAGCTTCTGTCGTTTGTCCGGATAATGTCCTTCCCGCCGCATCAGTAATTGTGCCTGAAGCCATTAGGGGAAGTTTTTTGCCGATTTTATCGAAAGCTTCCTCAATACCAAAAAAAGCAGCCTTAGCATTTAAAGTATCAAAGATAGTTTCAACTAAAAGAATATCCGCTCCGGCTTGAATAAGAGATACTGCTTGTTCTTTATAAATTTCCGCTAAATAATCAAAATCTACCTCACGGTAAGCAGGGTCATTAACATCAGGAGAAATAGAAGCGGTTTTTGAGGTCGGGCCCATGGAACCGGCAATAAAAAGAGGTTTTGTGCCATTTTTGTTCCAATATTCCTCTCGGGCCTGTTTAGCCACTTGAACAGAAGCAAAATTAAGCTCATGTACCCAATCCTGCATATCATAGTCAGTCATTGAAATTCGGTTCGAATTAAATGTATTCGTTTCGATAATATCAGCTCCCGCCTCAAAATATTCTAAATGAATATTTTTAATAATATCCGGTTGTGTAATGGACAACAAATCATTATTTCCCTTTAAATCTGTGTTCCAATCTCTAAATCTATCGCCTCTATAATCTTCTTCATTTAATTTAAAACGTTGAATCATGGTTCCCATGGCTCCGTCCAAGATCAGAATCTTATGTTTAATGAGTTCTTCTATTTTCATGTTACAAGTTACCTGCGTACAAAAGTACATAAAACATTATAAGTTTCTTAAAATTAGAATTCTTATAAACTATTTGTGTATACACTTGCAATTAAAACAGATAAATACAATTGAATAAATAAAAAGGATCGAAATGAGAAAATCGAGAGTAGTTTACGAGCAAAAAAACAGACTGAATTTAAATTCAGTCTGTTTTTTACTATTATATTATTTATTGAGCGATAAACTCTAAATTTATTTGCAATTTAACTTCATTGCTAACTACCAAACCTCCGGCTTCAGTCATTTGACTCCAGTTTAAACCGAAATCTTTACGATTTAATTTTCCGGTAAATTCAAATCCGGCACGTTGATTATTCCATGGATCTTTGATGATTCCCCCAAAATCTGCATCTAAGGTAATTTCTTTACTTACGTCTCTGATTGTGAGGATGCCCGTGATTTTATTGTCTTTAATACCGGAATTGCTGGTAAAAGTCAGTTTAGGATAGTGAGAAACGTCAAAGAAATCTTCTGATTTTAAATGTGTATCTCTATCAGCAATTTTTGTATTGATAGAATCAACATCGATGGAAAAATCAAATTTTGCATTTGAGAAATCATCACTTTCAGATTCTATGGAACCTTGAAATTTGGTAAATTCTCCGGTTACGGTTGATATTACCATGTGCTTTACTTTAAAGAAGATCTCGGAGTGAGCGGGATCAGTTAACCATTTTGTTTTCATGTTACCTTTTTTTATTAGTAATGAATAATCTTTTAACTATTGATACTTATAGATCAGATATTTATAAAAACATATACTGTACCATATATGAATAAATGATAAAGGATAATAGTTATTATTTTTTAATCGATTTCTTGAAAAGAAATTAATAGAAATTTTTTATCATTTTTCCAAAGTAGTTGTTTAGGATGTAATAAATCAATAATTTAAGATTCCGAAAACATTTACAATGATAATAAGTGATTAGACCTTATTTTCTCTTTTGATTTTTTTTAAAATTTTTCGCGGATGGGCACTATTTATTACTGATATTTTTTAAAAATAAGTAGGAGATCAAAGTAAAGAAAAATATTTTCCGGGTAGAGTTTCAATGATATTTTTAAGTTCTAATTGTAACAAAATCGGCATGAGTTGAAATGTAGGCAAATTTAATTCTAAAGATAGAGCATCAATTTGCAATTTCCCTTTACGTTTTAACAATTCAATAATTTTCAATTCTTGATCTGTGAGATCTATCCATAATTCTTGTTGTAAATTTTTTATAGGAGCTTCTCCAAATAAGGATACCACATCTTCAGGTCGGGTGAGTATTTGAGCTTCCAAGTTTCTGATAAGCTGGTTGCATCCCTGACTGCAAGTATCCGTAACTTTTCCGGGCAAAGCAAATACCTCACGATGATACGAATTAGCAAATTTCACAGTGGAAATGGCACCACCTCCGTATCCTGATTCTACAATGACCGTTACAGAAGACAACCCGGCAATGATACGGTTACGCTGTATAAAATTAGCTCTTTCGGGTTTAGTATTAGGTGCAAATTCGCTAAGGATACCTCCGTTTTGTATCATTCTTTCTGCTAATCCTTTGTGTTGTGGCGGGTAAAGAGTAGATAGGCCGTGAGCAAGTACTCCCAGAGTGGGAATGGCAAGTTCATTAGCTTTCTTATGAGCGCATCCATCCACTCCTAAAGCCAATCCGCTAACAATATTGATTTTTTTGTTTTGAAAGCATTCTACTAATTTTTTTGTAAAATTTTCGCCATAAGAGGTCATTTTACGAGTCCCTACTATGCTTACTGCGGGTAGCTTCCAATTTATAGCACCTTTATAATAGAGTATTACAGGAGCATCCGAACATTCCTTTAATAAGTTAGGATAGGAATCATCCCATAGATGCACTATTTGAATATTATTAGTAATGCAATAACCAAACTCTTTATAAGCTTGATCTAAAAGCGATTGATTACCTAAATGTTGAATGGTTTTATGACCTATATGATACACAGAAAGCAATTCTTGAGAAGTTGCAGACCAAACATTTTGTGCGCTTCCGAAATGGCTTATTAATTTCTTAATCGTCATATCGCCGATATGAGGACACATTCGTAAGGCAATAAGATGTACAATTTCCTGATTCATTAGTAGATAGCTTTATCAATAGTCTTGATAAAGATAAAGAAAAAATATCGATGTAATAGAATTTATGAAAAATGTGACGGCTATATTTTTATAAATCAAATTAAAAAATCAACCTTTTCAACAGATTTTAGTAATAATAAAAATTTACTTAATCAGGTAAACCATCAATTCAAATAGGAATTTAAATTGCTTGATTAGCAAGGAGGTCGTCGAATATTTGGTTCAATTCTTCTAACGTTAGAGCTGAAAGCAATTGAGTTTTATAGATTTTAAAATTAGGAATTCCCCTAAAATAATTAGAATAATGTTGACGCATTTCTAAAAGGCCGGTGCGTTCGCCTTTCCATTCCACTGACCATGTAGCATGATTTTTAACAGCTTCAACACGTTGTTGCAAATCGGGCGGTGGAAGCTCCTCTCCGTTTTTCAGATAATGTTTAATTTGGCTGAATATCCAAGGATTTCCAATAGCAGCTCTTCCAATCATGATACCGTCAACTCCATAGGTCTCTTTATATTCCTTCGCTTTTTTAGCAGAGTTGATATCACCATTGCCAAAAATAGGAATTTTAATTTTTGGATTATTTTTAACCCGCGCAATATGAGACCAATCGGAGTGCCCTTTATACATTTGAGATCGTGTACGTGCATGGATAGTCAGTGCTTGTATTCCTTCGTCTTGCAAACGTTCAGCAATTTCATCAATGGTAATGGAAGATTCATCCCAACCTAAACGGGTTTTGACGGTTACCGGAAGATGAGTACTTCTTACAACAGCTCGAGTTAAACGAACCATTAAATCAATGTCTTTCAGCACTCCCGCACCTGCTCCTTTGCATGCAACTTTTTTAACCGGACATCCAAAATTAATGTCAACTAAATCAGGTTGTACGGTTTCAACTATTTTGGAAGATAGAGACATAGCCTCTTCATCTCCGCCAAATATTTGTATTCCTATAGGGCGTTCGTAATCGAATATATCAAGCTTTTTCTTACTTTTTATGGCATCTCGTATAAGACCCTCTGAGGAAATAAATTCGGAATACATGAGATCTGCTCCATGCATTTTACACAAACGACGGAAGGGAGGGTCGCTCACATCTTCCATAGGTGCCAAAATAAAGGGAAAGTCTGGTAATTCTATGTTTCCTATTTTAACCAATTATTTAAAATTTTTGCAAAGATATAATCTGCCATTTAAAATACCTAAGGTCTGTAAAAAATACAAGGGTATGAAAAGATTATCGGGTTGAAAATTAAAAATTTATATCCCAAATACCTACAGTTCTTTCCAATCTTACTAGTGCAGAACAGAAATTATATAACGTTTGATAATAATTTTCCTGAACATCATTATACGTTCTTTGTGCGTCTAAGACTTCAAGAAGAGACGTATTACCTCTTTTATAGGAGTAAATTTTACCTTCAAGAATGGCCTTGGACTCGGAAAGCAAACCATTGGAAAACTGCTGCATTTGTTTTTTGGTATTTACATAATTTTGATATGCCTGAGTAACTTCTGTTTGAATTTGAAGTTCCACTTGCTTATATTCTAAATCTGCTTGTTGAATGGTATAATGTGCTGTTTGCACTTCCCCTTTTCGGTTGTTTAAAAAACGAAGAGGTATGGAGAGTCCGGCTGTTACCCCCGTATGATACGGAGAAGGCGCTTCTTCATTGGTAGCTTTTCCGTTAAATTGCATTCCGGCACTAATTCCTAAATCCATTACCCGATTAGCTTTCGCTAACTTCAACATTTTTTGTGAAACTTCTTTATTTTGTAAAGCGGCTTGTAAATCGGCACGATTATTTTGTGCGGTTGTTATCAAATCTGCCAAATCAAAATCTCTGGTAAAGTCGGTAAAATTGCTGTTAGCTGTATATAAAGTATCTTTTTGAGATTTACCCATGACTAAATTTAAGGCATATAAAGAATTTTTCCATTCCGACTCGGCTTTAAAGACTTCATTGAGCATGAATTGAGCTTCCAACTTACTTTGTTTAGAATCTGTTAGAGTAATATCTCCTAATTTATATCGAATGCTGTCGGATGCGGCTAAATTGGATAACGTTTTATAAGAATTGAGTTGTACATCCAACAGGTTTTTATTTTGAATACATTCCAAAAACTGCAAAGAAGCATCCGCATATAAATTTCGTAAGTAATCTTGTAACAAATAGCGATTTAAATCAACTTGACTTTTAGCTAAGTCGATACGGGCTTTTCGTTTTCTTCCCAGCTCGATAGTCCATCCTAAGCTGGTTTCCAAATTGTTACCCATATGTTTTTGGTTGCTGTTTCCTTCTATGTTCCATTCCACATCAGGAATAATTTTCGCATTTTCAACCTCTGCTTCAGCGAGATTTACCGTATATTTTTGTGCTGCGTATTCCAAATTGTTATTCTTAACCTGCTGAATAAAATCAATATAGTTCAGTTGTTTTTTAGCAAAGGTGGTATCGACAACTTGAGCCGGTACTATTAACGGTATAAACAGGAGGCATATGAATATCGATAGAATCGTATACTTTGATTTCATAAATTTCAGATTTTAAATTTCTTCTGTTTGTTCATCTTTTCCCCATTTGTTTTCAATAATATAATATAGAGCCGGTAAGGCAAACAGGGTAATAACAGTTGAAAATAATAGTCCATAAACAATTACGGTAGCCAAAGGTCGTTGTACATCCGAACCAATACCCGTAGCTAAAGAAGCCGGGAGCAAACCTAAAATAGCCACTGTTGCGGTCATTAGTACCGGTCTGAATCGATCTTTTGCACCCAATAGTACCGCCCGGAGAAGTGTTTGTCCTTGTTTTCGTAAAAAGTTTATATGCGAAATCATAATTACGCCATTTTGTATAGCTACTCCCGATAAAGCAATAAATCCAACTGCTGAAGAAACATTTAAAGTCATGCCCCTTACATTTAACGCTAACATTCCGCCAAATAAAGCCAGGGGAACAATGCTCATCAGCAAACCGGCTTGTCTGAAATTTCCGAAGGCGCTGTATAATAAGATAAACATAATACCCAAAGACAAAGGAATGATAAAGGCCAAACGAGCATAAGCTCTGTTTTGGTTTTCAAATTGTCCTCCCCATTTGATATGGTATTTTTCGTGATTATATTTTACTTCTTTTTCTATTTTATGTTGTGCTTCTACTAAGAATTTACCTAAGTCTCGATCTCGCAAATTAAGTTTTACCGTTAAATGCCTTTTATTCATTTCTCTCGTAATGGTACTTTCTCCGGTACTTAACTTGATATCGCAAACTTGTGATAATGGTATTTTGGCTCCTGTTTCAGAGGTAAGCATCAAATTTGAAATTTTATCAGGCGTATTTCTGCTGTTTTCATCGTAACGACAGATAATATCGTAAACTTTATTTCCTATAAAAATTTGAGAAATGGCTTTCCCGCCAATGGCTACTTCAATAAGTTCTGCAACATCCGCTACATTTAAACCGTATTGAGCAATTTTGTCCCTGTTTGCAATTATTTGAAGTTGAGGTAGGGGCGGTTCTTGATCGATAGCTAAATCTACTGCTCCTTTAACAGTTTTTAAAGTTTTCATAACATCCTCGGCAATTCTTCGGGTTTCCCCGAAATCATCTCCGTAAATTTTTACTACCAGCTCACTATGAGCTCCGGAAATTTTATCCATTACCCCATCAATCATAGGTTGAGAAAACCCGACGGTAAAACCGGGAAGTTTTGAATATTCTTTTTCAAGTTCAGCAATAAGGTCGTATTTGGTTTTTCCTTTTTTCCATTCCTTGTAAGGCTTTAATCCAATAGAAACCTCAAAATGAGATGCCGTCCATGGGTCGGTACCGTCGTCATTTCTACCGGCTTGTACCGTGATATAAGTTACTTCATCATATTTCATGGTACGTGCGCGTAGTGTGTCGCTTAATTCTTTAGACTTTTCAACGGAAATACCCGGCGGAAGCTGAACTTGGAGCCATATAGATCCCTCATCCAAAGGAGGCAGAAAATCTTTTCCAACATAAAAAGCCAGTAGAAAAGTTACTCCCAGTAAAATTCCTAAAGGAAGAAATATTTTTTTTGGAGCTTTCATAATCCTTTGTATGTTTATAAAATAGCGATCGGTCAGCTTTTCCAGCCATTTATTATGATAGAGTTTTTGAGGCTTTTTGTATATAAAATAGGCCAATCCGGGAATCAGTAATAAGGCAACGAGCAGGGCACCGAATAAGGCACAGCTGACTGTAAATGCCATCGGAGTAAATAATTTTTTTTCAACTCTTTCGAATGCAAAAAGAGGCAGATAAGCAGTAATAATGATGATGGTGGAAAATAAAATAGGTTTTGCAACTTCGGCCGCCCTTTGTGCAATGGTTTTTTCTTGCAATTCTTCATTAGGTTCTTCTTCTCGTTTCCGCAATATAGTTTCCATCATAACGATGGCACCATCTACAATGATTCCAAAATCTATAGCACCCAAAGAAAGCAAATTTGCCGGAATATGTGTGAAGTACATCAAGATGAAAGCAATGAGAAGGGAAAGAGGAATGGTTACGGCAACCAACAAAGCACCTCTCCAACTTCCTAAAAAAACTATTAGTACAACAATAACCAGTGACATCCCTTCAAACAGTGTGTGCGAAACAGTATTCAAGGTGGTGTACACCAATTCGGTTCTGTCTAAAAACGGATGTATTTTTACGCCTTCCGGTAAGATTTGAGTATTCAAATCGTTTACCGCTTCATGAACTCCTTCTAAAACCTTAGATGGATTTTGTCCTTTTAATAAAAGTACGATTCCTTCAATACTCTCAGAATAGTTTCTTTTTTTATCTGTATAACCTAAAATTCCTTTTCGTTCAATGTTTCCGTATTTAAGCTTTCCTATGTCATTTAATAAAATAGGAACTCCATTTTCCGATTTGACTACTATTTTACCGATATCTTCCAGGTTTTTAACTAATCCGATTCCACGAATAACATATCCTAAATCTCCATGAGGCAAAATACTTCCACCTGCATTAACATTGTTATTTTCAATGGTTTTAATGACTTCTCCTAACGATAATTGATACTGATCGAGTTTTTTGGGATCCAGCTCAATTTGAAACTGGGTAGTAATTCCTCCGAAATTTGTTACATCGGCAACTCCTGCTACTTGCTTAATTCGTGGAATAATTACGAAATTTTGCAGATCGGTCAATTCGCGTAAATCGTGCGTTTTACTTTCAATAATGTATCGATAAATTTCTCCAATAGGAGAAGTTAAAGGGTCTAATTCGGGAGTTGCTTCATAAGGTAATTCTACATCATTTAATCGTTCTTGTATTCTCATCCTCGCCCAATAATCATCTACACCGTCTTCAAAAACGATGGTAATAATGGAAAGTCCGAAGGTGCTTTTACTGCGCATTACATGCATTCCCGGAAGACCGTTTAGGGCCCGTTCCACCGGAATAGTTATTTGTTGTTCTATTTCTTCCGCCGCTAATCCGGGAACTTGGGTGACCACTTGAGATGTTACATCCGCGATATCCGGATAGGCTTCAATGGAAAGGTGCTTCCAGGAATAATACCCGAATAGGGCAAGCATAACAAAAAGGGCAACCAGTACCCAACGTTTGTGTATAGTTGTTTGAATAAGTTTATTCATGTTTTTCTTTTTGTTTTATTGGGCTTCCAGTAAATATATTCCTCCTTCGGTCACTATATTTTCTCCTGCTTTAATTCCCTTTTTTATTTCGGTTTTGTCTTTTGAAATATCTTTGGTTTCAACCTTTTTCTTGATGAATTTATTTTTATCTACTTGTACAAATACAAATTGATCATCGTTTACTTGATAGATTGCTCGGGTAGGAACTGTTAAAGTTTCTTCCGGTTCATTTTTAAAATGAACGTTTACATACATTCCCGGTTTCAGGGCTCTGTCCGAATTGTCGCATTCAACCAAAACTTCAACACTTCGGGTGTCTTCATCCACCATTTCATTGACGTGGAATATTTTGCCGGTTATATTTTTATCGGGAAAAGCGTCTGCCTGTATGGTAACTTCTTTTAGTTTATTTATGAATCCTAAGTCTTTTTCTTTTATTTGTCCGGCAATCCATACTTTATTTAATTCTGCTATGGTGGCTATAGGTTCAGCTTCTTCTTTGATATATTGACCGATAACTATTTTGCTGGTAATAATTTCCCCTTTGATTGGAGAGGTAACAACTAAGGGTTGCCCTAATTTTAAACTGCCGGGATTTATATTAAAAACTTTTAACGCAGCTTTTGCGTTTTCAAGTGCGGATCTTTTGGTTTCGTAATCGGTTTTAGCTTCTTCTACCACTCGTTGTATTCCTACTCCGTGCTCTAATAAGTCTTTTTGTCTTTTAAGATTTAAATTTGATAAGGAATATTCTTGTTGTGCTTCAAAATAATCTTTTTGTGCATTGAAATATTCGGGAGAGCTGATAGCGAAAAGAGGAGAACCTACGTCTACCTTTTGTCCCAGCTTTACAAAGGATTGGGTAATTCTGCCTGCAAACGGAGGTACTATTTCCGCATAACCGGTTGGTATGGCTCTGACGACTCCTACGGTTGCTAAGTCGGGGCTTAACCATTCACTTTTTACGGGTTCTATTTTTAAGTGATTTTTTATGTTAGAATTATCCGGTAAAATAATTGTGTTTCCACTAATAGTAAATTCCGGCTTTTCTTCTTCTGTATTTTGTTTATGGCATGAAAAAGTTATAAAGCATAATCCTAAAATTAGTAAGTTGATGTTTCGGATTTTTATAGTTTTCATATTTTCCGCCTTTTTTAAAAATTCTTAATTTTTTTTGTATACAAAAATAAGGTAACTAATTGTTAATGAATATTAAAAAAGATTTAAAAAAAAATTAGAATTTTATTAGAAAAGAATGCAATACAAAGGTTATAATAGAATGGTGAAGGTAGTACCTTGATGCAATTGACTGGTTACGTTGATAGTTCCGGAATGCAGTTCAATAATTTTTTTAGTAAGAGAAAGGCCGATTCCGTTTCCGTAGCTAAAGCTTTTATTTTTTCCTCTGTAAAAAGGAGTGAAAATTTTGGGAATGTCTTCCGTTGGAATTCCAATTCCACGGTCTGAAAATTTCAGTTGAAGTTTTGAATTACTAGTTGAAATGGATATATGGCACAGGTGATCTTCGGAAAACTTACATCCGTTTTCAATAATATTGATAAAGGCTACTTTTAACAAATATTCGTTGCCCATTAGTACTGTTTCATTATCGAGAATGAAATCATCTTCAAAAAATAATTTTGTTTGATAGGCAGCATTTGCTTGTTGTATTTGACTGCAGGCATCTATAAGGATTTCATCGATCCTTGTTGGCTTAAATGTTATTTGAGAGGGATCATAACTGGCTTTGGCCAGATCTAGCAAATTATTAGATAATTTAGTGATTTTTTTAGCATCTGATAAGGCGTTTTTCAAAATCCTTTGATATTCTTCCGATGTTTTTTGATGATGTAAAGAAAGTTCCAGTTCAGCAATAATGGCTGCTAACGGGGTTCGTAATTCATGGGAAATATTGGAAACAAAATGTTTTTGCGTTTCAAAAGAATTTTCCAACCGATTCAGCATTTGATTAAATGTAATTGCCAATTCGGAAAGCTCATCCTTATCAGGTTTGGTTTTCAATCTAACCGTTAAATGATTGGCTGATATTTTTTTCATTTCCGTGGTTAGGTTTTTAATCGGTTGGAATACTTTTTTAGAAAAATAATAACCGACAAGGATGATAAAAAGTATGGAAAATATAAAGATAATACATGAATTTCTCAATAAGGACTTGAGTTCATTGTATCCGTATTGGTCATAGGCAGCCGCAGTGATTATGTATTTATTGTTATTATAGGAATAGATAAGTCCTATTACTTGCCAGTCGCCCTGATGAAATTTGATCTCTCCTTTGGAATAAATTTCATGAATCATTTCAGGAGTTTCTTTCACAAAATCAATATCTACTGCATCATGATAGAGAAGATGAAATTCTTTATCGTATACAGCTACTTCAACTTCTTGAATTGTTTGATAATTGTTATGATAAATTTGTTGAAGAGTTTGTGGGGGGACTTTCGCTTTAAAATAGAGATTTGCTTTGGTTATGGCTTCTTTTTTTAATAAAGAATAAAATTCTTTGTCTCTGTTTTGTTTGGCTGAAATATAAATGATAGTGGCAAATATCAGCAATATGGATGCTGTAATCAAAGAAAACAATAGAGTGATCTGAGTACGAATTTTCATGTATCGGATTTTAATATAAATCCCATACCGGAGCGCGTATGAATAAGTTTTTTTTCAAAATCTTTATCTACTTTTTTTCGTAAGTAGTTAATATACACATCTATAAAATTAGTTCCCGTATCAAAATGAGTATTCCAGACTTTTTCGGCAATTTCCGTTCTGGAAATAATTCTGCCTTGATTTTGCAATAAAAATTCCAGGAGTTTAAATTCTTTTAGGGTAAGATTTAATTCTTTATTGCTTCTTTTCACAATTTTCGTCTGCAAATTCATTTCCAGATCACAAAATTTTAAGATAAATCCTAATTTATTTTTGGATGATCTTTTTAACAGAGCTTTTATTCTTGCTGTCAACTCTCTCATTTCAAAAGGCTTGACTAGATAATCGTCTGCTCCGGCATCAAAACCGTCAATTTTATCGTCGGTAGTTCCCAATGCGGTTAACATGATAATGGGAAGTTCCGGTTTTAACATTCTTATTTCTTTACAAAGAGCTATTCCATTAATTTCAGGCAATATAATATCCGTGATTATCAGGTCAAAATCATGGCTTAGAAACAAATTTTTTGCCGATAAACCTTCATAAGCTAAGGTTACAGTAAATCCTTGTTCCTCAAGACCCTTTTTTATCAGTTCCGAAACTCTTAAATCATCTTCAACTAATAGAATATTCATAATTGCAAATGTACCTTTTCTTTTTATATTAGATAAGGAATTATTGGCTTAGTAATGTTCTCTATAAAGAAAAGTAGTCTCTTGTTTAGCTTTTATAAATATTTAATTCATTACTTTTTAATACAAGAATAAAAGTGAAATAGTAAGATTCTTAGGCTAAATTAGGTTTAAGCCAATATTGTGCATCTTCTAGTTTTATTTCTTTACGTTTAGCATAATCTTTAACTTGTTCTTGCGTAATTTTCCCTAATCCGAAATAGTTAGATTGTGGATTGGCAAAATAATATCCCGAAATTGAAGAAGCCGGATACATTGCAAGACTCTCAGTCAATTGTACTCCAATACGATCCGTAACATCCAACAATTCCCAAATAGTAAGCTTTTCCAAATGATCCGGACAAGCAGGATAACCGGGAGCGGGACGTATGCCTTGATATTTTTCTTTAAATAGTGATTGTTTGTCCAAGATTTCATCGGGAGCATATCCCCAAATGTCTTTCCTTACCTTGTGATGCATGTATTCAGCCAATGCTTCCACAAATCTATCCGAAACAGCTTTTATCATAATAGCCGAATAATCGTCATGGTTTGTTTCGTAATGTTTAGCCAAGGCTTCTGCTCCAAAAATAGAAACAGCGAAACATCCTATATAGTCATGTAAATTTTCTTTGTTTTTAGGTAATATAAAGTCGGATAGGGCTAAATTCGGTTTTCCTTCGGACTTTACAGATTGCTGCCGTAAGGTTCGAAATATATGAATTAGTTTATTGTCATTCGAGTAAATTTCAATGTCGTCTTGTTCATTTGAATTGGCTTTAAATAATCCAATTACGGCTTTGGGTTGCAATAGTTTTTCAGCAATTACTTTTTCAATCATTTGTAACGCATCGTGATATAATTTTGTGGCTTCTTCTCCGGTTACTTCATCTGAAAACAAGTCGGGATATTTTCCTGTCAGTTGCCAAGTTCTGAAAAAGGGTTGCCAATCGATATATTCCGTTAGATATTCCAGGTGTATGGAAGAAAAAACCTGTATACCTGGCTGTTTGGGTTTACAGGGAATGTATTGATTCCAATCAATAGTTAGTTTATTTTTACGAGCTTGTTCTAGCGTAAGATATTCTTTTTCAGTACTTCTATTTAAATAGCCTTCTCTTAAATGGGCATATTCTTCTGATATTTTTTTCTTAAAATCCTCGCTTTGTGAAGAGAGTAAAGAAGATGCAACGGTAACAGATTTAGAGGCATCTAAGACATGAACAACTGTATGACTATATTTAGGGGCAATTTTTAAGGCGGTATGGATTTTTGAAGTAGTAGCTCCTCCAATCATGACCGGAAATGAAAGATTTCTTCTTTCGAGTTCTTCAACCACGTGGATCATTTCATCTAAAGAAGGAGTAATTAAACCGCTAAGTCCAATCAAATCCACCTTCTCACGGATGGCAGTTTCGATAATTGTTTCCTTAGGAACCATAACTCCTAAATCTATAATTTCATAGTTATTACAAGCCAATACGACTCCGACTATATTTTTACCGATATCATGAACATCACCTTTAACGGTAGCCATTAGTATTTTACCGTTAGATTGAGATTCTCCGTTTTTTTCTGCTTCAATGAAAGGTTGCAAGTATGCAACAGCCTTTTTCATTACTCGAGCAGTTTTAACCACTTGAGGAAGAAACATTTTACCCGCTCCAAATAACTCGCCAACCGTATTCATTCCATCCATTAAAGGGCCTTCAATTACATCCAAAGGTTTATTGGCTTGTAAACGGGCTTCTTCAACATCTTGTTCAATGTAGTCCGCATTGCCCTTTATCAAAGCAAATTCCAATCTTTTTTCAATCGGCCACGACCTCCATTCTTCTATTTTTTGCTCTTTTGTATCCTTATTTTCAACAATAGTTTCTGCATATTCTATAAGCCTTTCGGTAGCCTCTTCATCTCTATCAAATAAGACGTCTTCAATTTTTTTTAGTAATTGCGGTTCAATCTCTTGATAAATGGCCAGTTGGGTGGGATTGACAATTCCCATATCCAATCCGTATTGGATGGCATGATATAGAAATGCTGCATTAATCGATTCCCGAACTTTATTATTTCCTCTAAACGAAAAGGATACATTACTTACTCCTCCCGAAACGAAACACCCCGGAAGATTTTCTTTCACCCATTGAGTTCCTTCAAAAAAATCAAGTGCATTTCTTCGGTGTTCTTTCATTCCGGTACCTACCGGGAAAATATTGAGGTCGAAGATGATATCAGAGGGGTTAATGTTTAATTGATGAACCAAAATATCATAGGAGCGTTGAGATATAATTTTTCGTTTTTCCAAATTATCGGCTTGTCCTTCTTCATCAAATGCCATAACTATCATAGCCGCTCCGTATCGTTTGATGATTTTGGCTTTTTTTATAAATTCTTCTTCTCCTTCTTTAAGGCTGATGGAATTAACTATTCCTTTTCCTTGAATGTTCTTTAATCCGGCTTCAATGACTTCCCAATTTGAAGAATCGATAACGATAGGAACTCGTGCTATATCGGGTTCAGAAGCAATCAAACGTAAAAAGGTAGTCATAGCTTTCACGCCGTCAATTAAGCCTTCATCCATGCAAATATCAATGATCTGAGCTCCTCCTTCCACTTGATCTCGGGCAATTGAAAGAGCTTCATCAAATTTTTCATTTTTTATCAGATTTAAAAATTTACGCGATCCGGTAACATTGGTCCTTTCACCGATGTTTATAAAATTGCTTCCAGGATAAACAGTAAAAACTTCTAATCCTGATAATTTTAATGTATTCTGCATGGGGTAATTCAAAGAATTAACAAAGTTACGATTATTTGTAAGGATTATAAATCGAATATTTGGAATTTAGCACAAATACTTTATTTTTGGATTTAAAAAATTAACAAAATGAAAATTCTAAAGTGTGTGTTTCTTGTTTTTACAAATTTGTTATTGGCTCAAAATTATATTCCTATTGACACTCTTGATAAAACAGCTAGAGAATTGGCTGCTTCTTCTTTTGAAAATTCAGCCGGTGAGTGGGTAAAATCGATTCAGAATAAATATCCTAAAAAGATAGGAAAATTAATGGCAAAAAATTATGAGGAATTTAATAAAGAATTTGAAAAGAAGATTAAGGAAGGGACATTTATATATGATTCTCGTTTTTCTTCTTACGTGGATTCTATTTTTAATCAATTAAAAAAAGGAAATTCTAATCTTCCTCAAAATTTAATTTTTTTAATTTCTAAGGATCCGAGTTTAAATGCTTATTGTTTACCCAATGGAACCTTTGTTTTAAATATGGGCTTATTTTATTGGTTGGATAATGATGATGAATTTGCATCTGTTTTAGCTCACGAATTGAGTCATGATATGTTAAAACATTCTTTGAAAACAGAAGAAAAAAGAGTCTCTGATCAATTATCTACCAGCACCAAAAATCAAATTAAAAGTATTAAAAAGCAAAAATATAATAAATCCAGTGCAGCTCTTGATCTTTTTAAAGCAAAGCTATATGCAACCGGTGAGATGAGAAAAAATAATGAATACCAAGCAGATTCTTTAGGTTTTGTATTGCTTAAAAATTCACCTTTTAATGAAATGGTTTTTATTGATGCTCTTGAATTAATGGCTGAATACGATTCTGTTAAACTTAAGGGTGTTAAAGAAAATATTTATAGAAAAATATTTAATTTACCTAATCAACCTTTTAATGAGAATTGGTTTAAAACGGAAGATTTTTCAAAATATGATTATTCTTTATATCAAGAAAAAATTAATAAGGATTCAATTTCCACTCATCCGGAAATTGAGGATAGAATTAAAAAATTAAAATCAAGTTTTACTTTTGTTAATAAAAATTCTATAAAGAATAAGCCATCTAAGGAATTTG
Source organism: Apibacter sp. B3935 (assembly GCF_009827705.1). Taxonomy (NCBI): domain Bacteria; kingdom Pseudomonadati; phylum Bacteroidota; class Flavobacteriia; order Flavobacteriales; family Weeksellaceae; genus Apibacter; species Apibacter sp. B3935. Next base: position 382,690 of record NZ_WINL01000002.1, on the reverse strand, counting down.
TTGATTTACAAAGGATTGCTCATTTTGAACAAATTCCGTCTATGTATTTCTTTGAAGAATACGGCAAAGGAATCTATTTGTCATTAATACAATTACAAAAGAATAGTAAGGATTTTTATTACAGAGAATGGATGGGTAAGTGTTTTGAAAAAATATATGAGGGAAGAAAAAATTATAAATTAAATAGATATTTAGAAAGGGTTGATCCTGAAAATCAAACGGAAAGTTACCAAAGATTTTTAAATTTTATGTGGAATTTGTCTTTAGATGAAATCAAAAATATTTCCGATTATTATAATAAAAAAACATCTACTAAGTAGATGTTTTTTAAACTATATTATTTATTTTAATAATTAATTTTCTCTAATCGTATCTGATTATATTTGTCTTTTTCATTATACTCCCTTAACATTATATAGCCTTCTTTAGCTACCATTGGTAAAATAGTAAACTTATCTTCTTTGGAATAGATGGTTATAGTTTCTTCTTTTAGTTTTCCATCAATAATAGTATTGACTCCTAAGATCCATGTTTTATCAGATTTTAAATAATCTATAAAGAAGAAAGCAACTCCCTGATCATTTTTAATATATTGTGAGAATAAATAATCTGAAATGTATCCTTTTGAAAGCTCTTTATGTATGGTAGAAATTGATTTATTATTAAATGAAGCGTCCATATTGAAAAGGATAAAATCAGTTGTTTTTTGCCTAGATGTGGTGGCTAATTTTGTTATATCACCAAGAATAGGGATTGGTAAATAAACACCTTCTTTTGCGGGTTTGTATTTTTCAGTTAAAATTGATATAGATCCATCGTTAAATATAAAAAATTGGATAGGTCTTAGTTGGTAATTACTTTCCACTTTACCGTTTTTATCAACATCAATTTTGCTTCTGAATTCTTCCCATTGGGTATATTTTTTTGAAACCACTTTTCCGGTTTCATTTAAAACTATTTTATAATATCCTAGATTTTTATCTAAATTAAAATCGGTTTTTTTACTGTATTTGGAATAGTTTCCGGTTAATATGAGCTGTTTATTAGCTTCCTTTACATATAATGTATGCGAATATTCACTTTTATTATTTTCTAAAATATATTCAAATTTCTTTTCACCTTTTGCTGCATCTAAAGCAACAATTTTAAATTCTTCGGGATATTTTGAGTTATGTTGGGATTCTAACAAATAAATAAGGTTATTTGAAATACTACGAACTGTAAGTTGTTTGAAATTATTCTCTTTTCCTACAGGATTATATTCATAACTCCATAATAGTTCTAGTTTAGTATTGTAGAAACGTATGTTTTTGTTTGAACCGAATTTAACAAAGGATTTTTCAATGATGAAAATAGAATTGTGTTTGTGGTCTACATAAAATATTCCACTATAATCTATGTGTTTCATCATTTTTCTATATTCTTTAAAAGTTTTAGGTATTTCAACTATATTACCGTTTTTGTACCAATATTCGGGAGAAATTGTTTTGTTTTTAATAGTGAGTATATTGAAAGAATTGATTGTTAAACTAAATGCGGGATGGTTAAGTTTATATTTGATCAATATTTCATTATCATTGATAAGGGAACAATCACTATATTTTCTTTTTACAAATCTGCTGATTTTTCTAGTAAATGTATTATTTGAAACTTTATTAAGATTTTTATCAAGAATCACATATTCTATTTTTTCATTTTCTTTATCTATTTTTCCTTGATCAAAAAAGTAAATATATCCATAAACTTTACTCTCTTGAGTGTATAAAATCTGACCGTAGACTAATTCTCCATCGGCTAAATTAGCTAGATCTTGAGTTTGAGCAGAAAAATAATAAGTTATAAAAAATAATAATAAGGTAGTCCAAATTTTCTGTTTCATATTTAGTTAATTTATTTAAATTCAATCTATCTATTAAAATAATTTTTTTAAATATATATTATTTACTAATTCATTTTTTAGCTGTAAATTAATTTATCATTGAAAAAATATTAATAATTAAGGTTTAGATATTTTTAATGTATATAAATTGACTCTTAACTATTTGTATGTTAATATTGTAACAAATAAATTATATTTAAAATTCAAAAATAATAAAAACTTATTTTAAATATTAAATATTCAATTTTATAAATAGTATTTATTTTGAATAATTATTTTATAAATGGTGATAAATTTGCTAAAAATCAATTATTTTGCTGTAAAAAAATTTCATTATATATTTTAATGTAAATATTTTTAAATTAATGATATTTTTATATCTATTTATGAAATATTTGATTTTTTTAATTTAACTTATTTATTATTGATTTAAATTGTAATTAAAAAATCAATAAAGTTTCTTTAAGTCCACTGAGTGTCAGTTTCCATAGAAAATTAAAAAATGATTTGTCTTTGATTCTTTCTACTTTTTTAATTTTCGACATTTTTAGGGAGTCTTTTGAATTTTTTATTAAGGCAAGATTTGCTAGAGAAGAAAGGAATTTTTTTTCTCTTTCACCATCCTTTTTATATAGGGTAATTTTTAAATTTTTATAATTCATACCGAATGTACCGTTTCCAACTGTATTATCGCCATTAAAATTAAATGAAACTTTTTGGATATCTCCGTTTGCCGATATATGTAAATAAGGTTTTATAAATGGATTCAATTTTTCGGCAGGAAGTTCGTATAAATTTCCTTTAACGGTAAAATTATCCGATTTATTTAATGTATTAAATTTCCAACTGGCAGATAGTTTTCCGGATTTCATGAAAGTACTTTTAAAATCTATGACTACATCGGGTAAATGAGAAACATTATATCCACCGGAAATATTTTTGATTTTTGCATTGATATTGGTAAAGAAAATTTTTCCAATATTGTTAGTAAGGGATTCTTCTTCATACGTTAAGGAAGAATTATACAAATGGACATCTTTAATATTTAACTTAAATTTTAATTTTCTAAGTTTTTCGCTGAAAAAAGGTTTGTAAACAGGTTTGTAAACATTGTCAGGAATGTCGTATTGATGGATAGTGGTTTGCATATTTTCAACGATGACTTTAGGAGCAATAAAATCGATTTGTTTATCTAATGAACCCCAATTTATTTTGGGAATTACAATTTTGGAAAGGTTCACCGTATAAGCATCAATACCCTTTTTTTTCATAAAATTCAATTGACTTTTTTTGGGCCGTATATTTATAGTGTTTGCATATAGGGAAGTATGGGAAAGTAACAGATGGTTCATTTGTAACGTATGAGATCCCATATCATGGTAAATATTTTTACCTGTTATATTGAATTTTGAAAAAGAAAAAGGGAAACCGAAGGTATGGATATCGGATGAGTCTTTTACCTTAATGTCGTATAGTGAAAGATTTAAATCTTTTATTGATGTAGTGAGTGTTGTATTGGCCGCATTATATTGATGGATGGAGGATTTGCTGATTAAAAATGTATCTAAACGAATTTCTGTATCCAGGTCGTACGTGTTGAAATGTATATTTTTTGATTTGACTTTAACTTTTGGATTTTGAAATATTGAAGCTTTCATTTCATTTATAATCAGAGAAGAAGCTTGTAAACTGAATTTATTGTTATTCAAATCCCACTTTATCCTCGGGAGTAGTATATGATCCATATTGATTTTATAGAGGTTTTTGCTTACTTTTTGTGCTGCAAATTTTTGTGGAGATATAGTAGGAAGAATGTTTAAATTCTTTGCTTCAAATTTATTGTCAGATAAAATCATTTTATCTATTTTGAAATTATAATACTTAAATCCCGTATAAAATATATGGTTTGCTTCCAATTGAAAATTTGAGTAGGAGAAAGGAATATATTTTTTTGTATTAGTAAATATCGTATTGATATTAATATCATGAATCGAATAATTAATGTTTCCCATTTCCAATAATGAGTTATTAGCCGAATTATAGTATTGAATATGTGAATTAGCTATGATGAAATTTTTTATCTCAAGAACATCGTCGAATAAATAGGTAAATTTGCCTGCATTGTTTTTAGCTGATTTAGTTTCATAAGGTTGTTTTATAATTAAAAAATTATCATATAATTTTAAACGTTCCAGGGTGATTTTATCATTAACCTTGTTGATTATTTTTAGAATTTCGATATTTACATTATTGCTTGTTAAATGATTATTGAAATTTAATTTCGATTTAAGTATTTGGATGGTATCAATACTCAAATTAAAAGGGATTATTCGGTCTATATGCTCCGTAATGTTTTTAGGTTTTGAATTTGAATTTTTTTCAATGATTGCAATATGAGTGGAATCAACTTCAATTTTAGAGGTTTTAAGATAAAAGTAACCGTTTTTATCATATCCCCAATCTAAATTTTTGACTTTTGCGGTCGGGACCTCTATAGAAAGTAAGGTTTTTTGAAAATAGTTTCCGGTTTTAAAATTCTCTTCGGATATATTCGGATATAAAAGTATTTGATTGGTTTCAAGAAATCCGTTGGTAAACTTAAACTTTTTTAATTGTAATTGGTGAATTTCATCGAGCTGATAAAATATATCTGACACATCCAATTTTACTTTATCGTAAGTAAGCGGTATACGTTTTTCATTATCCACCATATCCCATAATACCCCGGAAAGATGAAGGTTTAGATTTCGTAAAGAAGCTCTTTTAGCTCCGTCAGCCTTGTTGTAAAGAGCTAAATTTCCTTTATTAATTTCAAATTTTCCAATTTGAATTGAATTTCCCAGCTTGTATTTTACTAAATCATTTTTGTGATTTAATGAATCGGCATATTGTTTACAAATGATATCCGGTTGGTCAATTTCGATAAGATCTGCCGCTAAATCTTTAAATAGTAAAAATCGTATAAATTTTACCCCGTGTATTACTATTTTCTTTACTTTGATGGTATAAATGCCCTTTTTATTGGACTTGGGAGCAATATTGATATCACTTATGTTCATTTCTCCCTGGAGGAGCGAATAAGTAACGTCAGAATAATTAAAATTATAGGGTGTATCATTTCTTTTAGAAATGAAATCAGGTAAACTGTTTTTAATCCAACTATTAATTCCGAAGTTAAGTATAACTCCCAGAATAAAGAGAGTAATTAATCCTAATGAAATTTTTTTCCATTTCATACAATTGGATTCTTTTTTATCAAATATATATAAAAAATAAATCCAATATTAATAAAATAAAAATAAAAGTTAATTATTGGATTAGAAAAGTAAATGATAAGTTGATTTTGATTAGTGAAAAATTTAAATCATTTTGAAATATCAAGATTATATCTGTATTTTTTTTGAATAATTAGTTGTAAGCATGATTATTAACTTAAAATTGATAATTTAATGCACTTAAGATCAATTTTTAAATAATCTAGTTTTTTTTGTGAAATATAAGAAATACATTTGCAGCAAATTTTGCACTAAAAATGAGGGCAGCAAGGTATATATTATTACGCTTACCAAGAAAGTCAAAAGCACTGGTTGGAAAATATGGAAAAGGATCCTTTTTTAAAGGATCATTGAGCGCAATCATTTCATCCATGACCTATGGATTAATTCCTTTATTTAGCATTCCTTTAATGAAAAAAGGATTGAATTTTGATACTGTGTTGTTTTATCGATTTTTATTAGCATGCATTGCTGTTGCAATACTGATGAAAATAAAAAAAGTACATTTTTCAGTTTCCTTGAAAGAATTTAAAGCATTAACAGTTCTAAGTTTACTTTGTAATACTTGTTCACTCTTTTTCTTTCTATCCTATACGTATTTAGGAGGAGGAGTTACCACTACCGTCCATTTTTTATATCCTGTTTTCGTTACCATCATTATGGGAATCTTTTTTCGTGAAAAAATTTCCGTTAAAGGTTTTATATCAATACTATTGGCTGTTGTTGGTGTTGCCCTTTTATCTTTGGGGGAGGGAATAGGTCACATCAATTTCAAAGGAATTGTGTTTGCTCTTTCAGCAGCAATATTTTATGCATTTTTCCTGGTATTATCCGTTAAATCAACGGTAAAAGATATGCCGGTGCTTAGATATACCTTTTATATTCAAGTTATTGGAGTGGTTTATCTTCTTATATTCTGTTTATTGACCGGTTCTTTTCAATGGTTTCCGGTAAAAGATACTTCATGTGTTCTAAATATAACATTATTAGCATTAATTCCCACCATAGTATCAATTATAACTTTAGTTGAGGCGGTTAGAAGAATAGGATCTACTCTTACCTCAGTTTTAGGCGCATTTGAGCCCATTACCGCTGTTATTATAGGAGTAGTAGTGTTTTCAGAACCCTTTTCCTCAATGATGTTAGTTGGTATTCTCCTCATAATAATGGGTGTTTTTGGGATTATAGTATCTCAAAAAAAGTAATGATATGATTTAATTTATTCTTACAATATTAAACAATACAAGTAGCAGCATCAATTTAATTTATCACTAATCTGTTAAATTTAATAAATAATCTATTTTCTGTATTCATCGTATAAAAGAATCCAATCGGAATGTTTAAAATAATCCCAGCTTACATCTGCTAAATCAATTTTTGGGTCAATAAACCTCTTATAGGGATGAGCATTTACGGATACTTGAGTATCGGCATAAATTTCTACATCTTTATGACGCAATTTGAAATCCTCTTTTATATATTGAGCCGCTTGCCATATAAAATCAGGGTAACAATTGATTCTAAGTATTTGTTTATCAGTAAATATATCCTGCATATGAAACGGCAGAATTTTTTTAGTTTTTTTATCAATAACTGTAAAATGTGTTGACCCATTACGCTGTCTCAGCATCATTCTCCAACTTAACCGATGCCCCTCTTCAGTCCAAAATACATTTCCTTTAATGAAATAATGACGTATAGGTAAAATCAGTTGAATAGTGAAATAAATTACTAAGAGAAAATAAACCGTTTTTTTATTAGAGTAATCATATTTATTTTCTTCGAAAGATAGATTTGGGCGCTTTTTGAAAAATATTTTACGGATGGTTTCCGGAGGATAGAAAAAAACGGTAAAGCTTAAGGCAAAATAGGGGAAAATTCCTACGTTTAGAATAAACGAATTAGCAAGATGAAAAATTAAACAGGCAAGTAAGGCTAACGTTCGGGTTTTTTTCCAAAGCATTAAAGGAACAACCAATCCGTCAAATAAAATTCCAAGATAAGCTATAGAAATATAAAACCATTTTTGGGTGAAAAATGGGCCGATCAAAGGGATATTTGTTTTATTGGAATATAATAAACGCGTAAAAGTTCCATCTATCCAATCAGGATAAAGTTTAGCAACACACGCAAAAAAATATAAAATGGATATTTGAAATAATAAAACGAATGAGCACCATTGAGGCATGGTCAAAGATCTTATATTTTTATTTCTTCTTGAGTCCAAAGAATAATAAGCATTCGCAGGTAAAAAGAGCATAATAATACATATTAGAATTAAAAAATAATAATGATTATTATAAGCTGTTTTTTGCATTAAATATTGAGCCGTCCACAATATAGTAAAACATAAAAGACTTAAACGATATCTATAACCTATCATAACCAAAAGTCCAAATATACCTAAACAAATAAAATAAAGATACATACCATATCCCGGTAGAGGGTGGAGCCAAGTAAAACCAATAAATGGGAAAAAGACTTTAGGGGTAATTAAATTGATGTTTACCCAACCTGTTAAAATTGCTCCCCAAGTTTCCGCCAATAGCAAAAATCCAAATAGTATACGGAATACAATCAATGGTGAATTATCTATTTTGCGAAATAAACTTTGTCTTGATAGTACCATGCTATATTTATTTGTTATACAATAAAGATAATAAATAAAAAATAATTCGAAATAAATGATTTCGGGTAAATTGAATAATGATATAAGTTCAATTGCTGAATGGATTCTTAAAATAAGAAAAACATATTTAGGATTAATTTCCTTTGAATTTCCAAATATTGATGATCAAGTAAGACTATTAGTACAAAGAAAAAATTTAACTGTTACCATTGATGACCTGGTAAGGAAATTTAATTTTGATTAGATCTTATTATAATACACATAATTTATTACAATTGAGTACAGCATTTAACTTTTTAAAAATTTAAAGCGGCCATATTATGACCGCTTTATTTGTTTTCACAGCATAGAAAGAATATCTATCTGTGAATGCTCAAAATTATAATTATAAGATAAAATAAATATTAATGCAAATATAGTAAATTTATTTTAATATGCTACAATAAATATTTATTTATATATTTAATTATTATAATTAATAGAATAAATAAATATATTTATTTAATTATTCTATGGTTATTGTACGTTGAATAAGCGGCTATACAATAAATATAAATTATAAATTTATTTTATAAAATTTTAATTAATAATCATAATGATATAAAATAAAAAAAATAAATTTTTAAATTTAAAATTATATACCTTTTAAAAATGTATGATAAACAATCAAGGTTGTTCGCTAGTATATATGAGATAATAGGGCTATAGAAAGAAGAGTATTTGATAATAATTGTATTTATTTTACTAAAAAATAAAAAATTTGAATGTAATAAAACTACTGAAATTAGTTCTTTTTGCGTTTTTTCAGTTGTACAAGTTTTTTTCTAAAAATTTGTACATCCTTATATTCAATTTTTAAAGTAAGGTATAAGAAAATAAAAAATAAAATATTACCAACCCCAATTCTCACGGCCATGCGATTGCTACAATAATAGGCAATAAAGCTTAACAATGAACTTCCGCCTATATAAAAAATCAGTTTTCGGTAATTGTAGGGTATGGGATACTCTTTTTGTCCCCAAAAATAGGATATAAGCATCATGGTTAAGTATGATACAAAAGTTGCAATTGCACACGCCCAATAGCCAAGATCCGTATATTTCAATCCAATAAAATTTAAAACAACAGTTATAAATGCGCCAATTCCCGATATAATAGCACCATAATGGGTATTGTCAGATAATTTATACCAAATGGATAAATTGAGATATATTCCCAGAAACGTAGACCCTATTAATAAAACCGGTACAACCTGGAAGCCGCTCCAATAGTCGGTGTTTCTAATATAAAGACGACCGATCCAATCTAAGTTGGCTACTAAGAATAATAAAATGAAGGCACTAAATATAGCATAATACTTCATTAAAGTAGCATACGTTTTTCCTGAATTTTTGTCGTCAGCGTGAGAAAAAAAGAAAGGCTCAACCCCCAACAGGTAAGCAGTCTTAAACAACGTTATAAAAGTAGCAATTTTGTATACAGCGCTGTAAATACCCATTTGAACTTCGGCAATGCCTTCCGGAAGGAGGTATTTAATGAATTGTCGATCCATGGTTTCATTAACAATTCCGGCTAGACCGGCAATGGTAATTGGCCAAGCATATTTTAACATCTTTTTCCATAAAGAAAATTCAAAAGCATATTTGCCATCAAGCATGGTAGGAATTAAAACAAGGAATGTAATAATACTTGCAAATAAGTTTGCAGCAAAAGCATAACCTATACCGTAATCAAAATTGTAAATCTTACTAAAAAAAACAGCGCCAATTCCACCATTTTCAATTTGTTTAGGAATCCAAAATATTAATATAATTGTGGAAAAGAACATGGTGACTGAATTCAGTATTTTTAAAGAAGCAAAATATAAGGATCTGTTTTGAATTCTGAGCTTAGCAAAAGGAACAGCAGAAATAGCATCGGCAGCAAGAATAAATAGAAACCATACCAAAAAAATTACCTCATCAGGATGTTTAAATGCTGAGGCTAACGGGTGTCTGGCAAGTATGCCAAACACTAAGAATAAAAGAGAAACAATGCAAACAGATGTGAATGAAGTAAAATAAACTGCATTTTGTCGTTTTTCGTGGTCTTTAAATTTTTGAAAAAAACGAAAGAAAGTAGTTTCCATTCCATGGGTTAGTAAAACAGAAAGTATCCCCGCGGCTGAGTAAAAATCAGCATATATTGAATATTTAGACGGACCGAAAGCTCGCACTAACATTGGAGTAAGGATAAATGGAAATACCCGGACTAAAACATTGCTTAATCCATATATTAATGTCTGACTAAATAACTTCTTATACAATGAGTTCTTTTTAAATTATTTCTGTTTTAGTTACGATAAATGTAATAATACAATTTTTAATTTTATATTATTGACAAATTTAATAAATTTGATTAGGTTTACAGATGTCAATTTTAAAATAGGGTAAAAGCTTTATGAAATTTATAATGAACTAACAGGGAGGTTTATAAGATTATTAAGTTTGCAATTGATATTGCATAGGCCTATATAAATATAATTATCTAAATAGCTGCTAGACAGGCTAAAAATACAAATGAAAAAAATATATTTTCTTCACGGATATCAAACTTCAGGAAAAAAATTTTATTGCTTACAAAATTTTTATCGCAATAGTAAAGAATTTAGCCTTATATATTGGGAGTGGGATGAATTTATGGACATTCCCAAATTTTTAGAAGAAAAAGCAAAAATTTTCGAGGAAGATAAAGGGGATAAAATTATTATGGCAGACAGTATGGGGGCAAATCTTGCTTGGAATTTGGTAAATTTCTTTAAAGATATTCATTATGTTATGACTAATCCTGTTTTCTCTTCGGAACAAATCAAAGATCAAAAACGGATTCCTCCCGAAATGAAAGAAAAAATATTTTCGGCTACTTCTGAAAATATTTTAAACAAAAATATACACCTTATTATCTCTAAAAATGATGAGGTTCTTTATCCTGAATATTATAAAAAAGTATTTGGTGAGTCTTTAAAGGTGTTGGAATTGGATGATATACATGCCATTTCTCATATGGTTGAGTATATGCCTTTGATTCATCAAGTAATTTGTGAGGCATTTGCAAAATCCAAACATTAAAAATTAATATTTATAATAGCTTTATAGAATTTTATTAAAAATAAATATTTGCATTATCGTCCAATAAAGATTTTGTTTAATATTTATCAAAATTAGTTTGCTATTTAATTGGAAATACACATATAATTGCTAATGTCTTTTATAAAAGTATACAGATAATTAGTTAATCTTACTTATGAAGTAACTAACAAAAGATGATTATTTAAATTATATAAAAAGATCTCTATAAGTTTTGTAAATCTTTAAGCTTGAATTCAATCAATTACCGAAACGGATTTATACACTACATTATGTTTATACATATGTGTTTTAAAATTATTTCTTAATAGAACTCATAGAGCTATTTATTAATAAAGAGCAAAACTTTAAAATTATAAAAAACAATACCCGGCTATACAAAAGTTTACATTTTGTATAGTTAAAAATTAGCAAAATAAAATTTTAAGAATGTATTATAATACATTCTGAATAAACAAGATATTAAAATTTTTTGATTCTTATAGCAATGAAATTTGAAATGGTAAGAACTTAAAAATTAATATCAGTTAGTTTGTTAATTAAATTTAATTAAGCATGTACCGCAAGAATAGCCACCTCCAAAAACGGAAAGACATACAAGATCACCTTTTTTAAAAATATTATAATTCTGAGCAAAAACTAAAGGGGCACTTGCACACCCTGTATTGCCTAATTCTTCTACATTTGTCAGCGATTTACTTTCAGCTAATCCTAATTCATGACAAACATTATTTAAAATTCTTTTATTTGCTTGATGACCGATAAAATAAGTTAGATCAGATATCGTATAACCATTTTTCTTGATTATAGCATCTGTTAGCTTTGTTAAATATATACACGCTTGAGTAAATACATCTTTACCATAAGGCATATGTAAACCATTTTTAGGCTCCATAGTAACCGCTTTAGGTCCATAGCCTATATTACCAAGACCAAGCGTATTAATATCTAAAACTTCAGCTTCATTTGGACGCATAGGTTCTGAAGAAAAAAATAGAGCAACGGCAGCATCTCCCCATAAATGTCCGGATTGAATATCTTTGTCATCGGAATAGCTGGAATTTCTATCAGCACTTATTAATAATGCTTTTGAAGATATTTTGCTTTTAAAAAAAGAATTAATAATTTCCATACCATTGATGGCAGATGAACAAGCAGAAGATATATAAAAAGCTTTGGCATTGTTGATGTTAAACTCTTTTTGAACTATATGAGCTGTAGTTCCCACCGTATCATTGGGTGTATAAGAAGCAAATACAATTAAATCCACTTCACTAATGTCGTAGGGCAAATTTTTAACAGCATCCTCAACGGCTTTAATGCTCATGTAGTCTATAGTTTCTTCTTCTGAAGCTCTGGCTCGGGTTAAAATCCCGGTCCTTTTAAAATACCAATCTTCTGATAAATCATTAAGTTTTGCAAAATAACTATTAGTAACTCTCCTAGTAGGTATATAACATCCTTTAGAATTTATAAACATTTTAAAATATTTAATTATTAAAATTTTTGCAAATATAGTCTTCTAATAAGTTATTTTTTAATTTATTTAGCTGAGTTTTATTAAAAGAACGCATATATTAACATATTATTAAGGATAATTTAACATCAAATTTTATGCCATTGCTAATTATTTGTAAAATTAATTCAAAAAAAATGATTATAATTTAACTAATTAATTAAATTTATATTTATAATGTATTTTTTGTTTTTAAGAAAATATTGAATCATCTGCGAATATTTTTTTTAATAATAAGATTAAATTATCTTTATTATTGCGAAAAAATATGGGTTTATATCCTATATATATTCAGAAAAATTATTATAATTGTAGCCTAAAATACCTAATAATAGTATAATTATTTGTGAGTCAATACCTAACTACAAATTTTAACATATAAATGAAATATTTAGACTTGTTTAATTATTTAAAGAAAATTGAAAATTATACAACGGATGAAATTGAAATAGACGAGAATTTGGTTATAAGAAATTTTTCATTTAAATCAAATTATCGATTTATACTTCCAGGTGGTTTAGGTAATAATGATGATTATGAGTTCTTAAGTAATCCAATTAACGATCTTGATCCGGATGTCATACAAAAGATGCTTAATAAAAAAGATGCAGATATATCCGAGAATATTGAGTTTCGTTATCATATAATAATGCCTAAAAAAGAAAAAAAGGCAAAAGAAATAATTATTCTATTTCATGGGTTTAATGAAAAGTATTGGAGTAAGTATTTACCCTGGGCAACCTATTTGGCAGAAAAAACCGGAAAAGCTATTGTTTTATTTCCAATGGCATTTCATATGAATAGAGCTCCCTTATTATGGAGTAATTCCAGAGAAATGTATCGGGTAAGTGAGGAACGAAAAAAAAGAATTCCCATACTTATATGTTCCAGCCTTTCAAATGTAGCAATAAGTACACGTATAAATAATAAACCTCAACGGTTTATTTGGTCGGGTTTACAATCTTATTACGATGTTATAGATTTTGTTGAAGATATTAAAGAAGATCTACATCCGGCAATTGATAAAGATGCTAAAATTGACTTTTTTGCCTATTCCATAGGTGCTTTTTTAGCTGAAGTTTTAAAAATGAGTAACAGAAACGGTTATTTTTCAGATACCAAATGTGCCATTTTTTGTGGAGGTGCCGTATTTAACCGATTAACACCCGTGTCCAAATTTATTTTGGACAGTGAAGCCGGTGTTGGATTATATTCCTTTATTGTTGAACATATGGAAAGTCATATGAAAAGAGACGAGGTTCTTCGACACTATATGTATACTGAACCGGAGGGGCCTAATTTCAGGAGTATGCTTTGTTATAAAAACTTAATTAAAGAAAGGGAAGAAACATTTAGAAAAATCAGCGATCAGTTTTATGTAATCACTTTGGCTAAAGATGAAGTGATCCCTTCCTACGAAATTATGAATACATTACAAGGAACGGCAAGAGATATTCCGGTAAAAATTGAATTAATGGATTATCCTTATACGTATATTCACGAAGACCCATTTCCTTGTGGAAAAGAAATCTCAGATGAAGTTGATGAATGTTTTACCTTTACATTTGATAAAATTTGTAATTTCTTAATGGAAAAATAAATTATTGTTCTACCATCTATTTAAAAATATCCTATTTATTTGATATAAAAAATACAAACTATTTTAAATTTAGTAGCAGTTTATCTGGGTTTAGTATAATGTATACTAAATTTGAATTAGAATTTTTTATATTAAATCATATAATATTTAAAAAAACACAATATATTCTGCAAATTGAAATCAATAGATGGTAAGTTTTAAAAATTTTCTGTCTAAAAATATATATGTAGATGCAGAAAAAAAAATTCATCAATTTTAAATAACCGATAATAGGTCTATTGTTTTTTAATTACACATGTTTGTTCAGTGTAAATTTTAATTACACTAATTCTTTTATAGATCTTATTTAAATATTTAACGTTTTAACAATCAAGAAGTAAAGGATAAAAAATTTACGAACGTAATTATTAATTTATTACTTTTATGTAAGTATTTTAAAAAATCTTTAAAATTTTATGTATAAAAGGCTAATTAATTGTTAAAAATTTTATAATTTTAAAAAATCCAATTAATAATAATACTATAACTACTAAAATTTGATTATGAGCAAACTCAACTATTTGATTATTTTCTTACTATTTATTTACACACTTAATGCGCAAGTAGGAATTGGAAATGAATTTCCAGATCCCCAAACGATGTTAGATATCTCTTCCCCCAAAAATAACAAGGGAATTTTAATACCAAGACTAAGTCAGAAACAAAGAGATTCAATTGATACTGCTGTTAGCAAAAATGGTTTGTTGATATTTAATACTACTGAAAACTGCTTTAATTACTGGAATAAGATCGAAGCGAGATGGAAAAGTATTTGCGGTAATAAGATAAATGCTGATTTCAGCATTGATTGTTCCACTATTAAAGTGTTAGGAAATTATGTTAATGATGAAACTCTTACCTCGGAAAATAAAATCGCTGTAACGGTACATGTTACTAAACCGGGGCCCTATACAATTAATGCTGTTTCTTCTCCGGATAACAGGTATTTTTTTTCTAAATCAGGAGAATTTCTTTCTACAGGAACTTACACAATTGAAATTCCGGGATATGGTACTCCTATAGATTTTACCCCTGAAAATAATTCAGGAGATGAATTTACTTTAACAACTCAGGAAATAAATGAAGGTAATTCATGTAAATTTAATGTCGTTGTAAACCAGCGGGTAATGAAATCCGCATATAATTTAGATTGTTCTTCTATATCCGTAAAGGGATCTTATACAAGTGGATCTCAATTATCTCCCAATAATTATATTGAAGTAACCATAAGTTTTAATCCGATTAACATTGGAGCTCCATTATCTTTATATACAAATATTGTTGATGGTATTGGTTTTAAGACTGAAAATTTAACATTAGAAGGAGATCAGCAGAACAATAATAATATAATAACTCAAACGGTAAAGCTGCAAGGATATGGAATTCCGGAAGGTTATTCACCCAAAGAGTTAACTATATATTCTAACAGTGAATTATCAACCAGTTGTTCAGCATCGGTACCCATGACTTATTATTATGATTATGTGAAATTATATGCTACCGGTGCAGGAGTATATAATGCTTTGTCAACCGGTCCATATGGTGGTAATTTATCTTTAATGGTAAACAGTTCCGAAAATTTTGGTCCTTCACCAAACAGTATAGTTAAATTTAAAGGATGGATTGATAATAAAAATATATTAGATTCTCCCAAAGAAACAGAGTTAGAAAATTTGTTGCTGGGGGATAATCCACCGGATATACTTATTACCGGACAAACATCTGAAATCACGCTTAAATCAGCTCCAATTTATGTAGAGTATCTTAAAAGAAAAGGGATTGTGCTTCTTTTTATAGAAGATCAAAATCGTGTAGAACGTTTTTTTAAAGCTTTATATCCTGATTTGCCGATCAAAGGCTCATTGTATACTGATCAAAAAGGAAATGGTATTGTATGGGATTTTACAGATGCGGATAGTTCTGTTTTAAATGGTCCTTTTGGAGACATACGAGGAAAAAAATGGGGAGATGATACTAGTCAAACAGCAGTTTTAGAATCATTGCCTATAGAAGATCTTGAAATATTTTCAGGAACTGAAGATGGAAGAATTTCTGCATTTAAACATAAAAAATATAATTTAATCTTTGTTGGAGATGGAGGATTTAATTCGTCACTTACTAATTATCCTAATAAAATGAATGGAAATGATGCAAGTTCTTATAAATATCCTATGTTAATAGATAAAGTTACAATTAACGATTATACATATCCTTATTATCCAATACCCAAGCCTAATTATGGAAATGTTAATATAGGAGGACCTATTCATACTATATATAATTCAATTTTTACCGCAAATGCAATTGCTTGGGCTATAGAAACAGCTCAAACCAATGGAATTAATTCTCAGTCGAGAGAATAAATCGATTGAAACCATGTAAAACATTATAGTTTTTTAAGTTTCCGTTTTATATAGCATATAAAAATCAAAAATAAAATTCAGTAAAATCAAGAATATTTAAAAGTATTTAATATTTTAAATAGAATCTAATATAAATATGGGTTGTGCTTTCATTACACCTTTAAATAGGGAACAGTATTATTAATAAATAATAAGCTAAGAAGCAGAGAAATATAAATATTTATTAATCACTTAGATACTTCGTAAATAAACTGATATTGTAGTAGATTGAAACTATAAAATTAAATTATATAATCTCTAAAAATTTATATGAAAGCTTTAGCCGTAATTTTCAAAATTTTAGAAATTTTCTATAATATATGTCGCTATTTAAACTGCTAAATCAAAAGCTAGAGATTATTATTGATATTTAAGCATATCTTCTAATTTTTTATATTTCACCCTTGATGATGTAATTTTTAAAGGGCTGTATTTATAACCTATATAAAAGTATTTTAGCAAAAGTAAGTAAAATTAGATAAAAATAAACCTACAAATTACTGTTAGAACTATATAATATAAAGAAATTATCATTTTTTGAAAATTTTATTTTATATACTTTTTTGCTTCATAGAATGCTATGATAAAAATAAATCATTTGTAAAAATGCTAAAATCTATCTAAAAGTGATTATTAATTTAAGTAAGGAAAATATTGTTTAATAATTAAAATGTATAGTAAATGATTTAGATTATTTACTTTGAATATTAATTATTATATCTCAATAATCTTTGTACTTTAATTAAGAAAAATTAGAAGAAAATATACGAATTTATATTTACAATCTTATGGATTTCGCAAATAAATTAATCTCTTTTCTTGAAGTGGAGTTGCTGGATAAGATTAAAGGTATAAGATAAGTAAGATAAAATATTAGTATATTTGTAAATAAGGAAAATTTTTTATTATACGTGAGAATTTTGATAGATACTAATATTTTAATCAACTTAGAAGATAATAAAGTTGTTAAAGATAGCTTTTCACAATTTTATAGAAGTGCAATTATAAATAATTGTAAAGTATTATATCATCCTAAAGCTATTTCTGCTGACTTAGAAAGAGATTCTAATTCTGAAAGAAAAAGTATTATAATATCAAAACTAAAAAAATATGAACCTTTAGAAGATTTTTCGTTTCCTACTGAAAATTTTGAATCTTTATTTAAAATAAAAAAAAATAATGATAGAATAGATATCCTACAATTATTTCAACTATATAAGGGATATGTAGATTATTTTATAACAGAAGATAACGGAATTCATAATAATGCTAAAAGGATTGGACTACAGCCAAAAGTTCTAAATGTGTTTGAAATACAAAAGTTATTAGAAGAATTGTACACAATAAAAATTCCCTCTCATCCTATTTTAAAAGAGCATAGTTTAAGGGAAATAGAAAATAAAATTGATTCTACATTTTTTGATAGTTTAAGAGAGGATTATGGAAAAGAAGTTTTCAATAATTGGTTAGAGAAATGTATCAAAGAAAATAGAAAATGCTACTCTTTAATAGTGGAAGGAAAACTACAAGCTTTATTAATTTATAATTTAGAAAAAATTGAACAGCATCAATTAAAAGATATATATTGTGATGTTATGAAGATTTGTACTTTTAAAGTCTCAGATACGGTATTTGGAATTAAATTAGGAGAGTTGTTCTTAAATAAAATGTTTGAATATTGTATTAATCAACAAATTCAATATTTATATTTAACTGTTTATGAAAGACAAACTCATTTAATTAATTTATTAAATCAGTTTGGTTTTAACCAAAATATATTTATCAATAAACAAGGATTATCTGAAATACAAATGATAAAATGTTTAAATAAAAATCTAATTACAATAAAACAAAATTGTATTAATATACATCCATTTTATTTTGATAATTCAAGTGTTTCTAAATATGCAATTCCTATAAAGCCAGAATATTATAATAAATTATTTAAAGATGGTAAATTAAGACTACCTACTTTATTTGATCTTTCAGAGGACAGTATTAATGAAATTCAAGGAAACACAATAACTAAGGCATATATATCAAATTCGAAAATAACAAAATTAAAACAAGGAGATATTTTGTTTTTTTATGCATCTAAAAAAGATAAATCAATTGAACCTATAGGAGTATTAGAATCATTAGAAGTTGTTGATAATTTTGATAGATTATGGGAGTTAGTAAGTAAAAAGACTGTATTTTCGCAAGAAGAACTAATAAGTAAATTACACGAAAAAGGGAAATTAAATGTTATTACTTTCCGATTAATTAATTATCTGAAAACAAAAATTAAATTATCTAAAATTAAAGAATTAAGTAGTTTTAAAAATAAAATTCAAACAATTACCAAAATATCTGAAAGTGATTATTTACAGCTAAAAAATGAAAAATACTTTGACGAACGTTATATTATCAATTAAGCCAGTTTATGCAAATGCTATAATAAGTGGAGTGAAAAAAGTGGAGTTTAGAAAAAAAATATTTAAAAAATCTGTAGACAAAATATTTATATATTCTTCTGCTCCACAAAAAATGATTATAGGATATTTTACATTTTCAGAAATAGTAGAAGATACTCCTGAAAATCTTTGGGAAAAATTTAATAAAATAGGAGGAATTAATAAAAAAGATTTCTTTGAATATTATAAGGGTATTGAAAGAGGATATACGATCATAATTAATAAATATGAAAAATTTAAAAATGAAATAGACCCTATTGAATTTATTGAAGAATTTTCGGCTCCGCAATCATATATATATATAGATGAAAAATTAGCATTAGATGCTGTATTAAATAAAGTGAAAAAAGTTAAATAAATTTTTAACTGTTAAGAAGTAGTGAAAAATAGAATATATAATATACTTTTAAAATTTTGCTCTATATTGAAAAAATTTTTTAATTTAAAATTCAAAGCCATATAAAATATTCGAGCAATCCTATAAGTAATGTTAATTCTTCCATTTTAAATTTTTGAAATTGATGTTTTCACTAAATTATACAAAGAAGATAAATCATTTAAAGATAGCTCTTTAAATTCATGTATTGATTTAATTTTCTTTACAAGAAATTTTTATAAGCTAAAAATTTATCTTCCATCTATTGACATGTATGTCAATATTAAGTTTAACATTAATTTAATATTAAAAGGTATAACCAGTATTGATGTATTCTTTTTTCACAAAAGATAGATATTTAGATATTCTTAAAAGTGGAATATGATTTTTAAATTTAACTTATCAATAAAACAAAAAATAAGATGTACTAAGGTTTTATGAATGATTTTTTGCTGGATGATAGAATCTACAAGAAATAAAGCAAAGTGGCTAAAACAAGTATGCATATTGTTGAGTATCTTTGTGAAATATATTTAATCAATTCTTTATTAAGACCAGTCAACAAAATTATCTAAATTCGAAGGATTTGAGTTTATTTATAAAGTTACCCACTAATTACTTAAAAGGTAATTGGATTTCTTTTGATGGGGGCATCGACTTTCTTGATTTTTTATCCTAAATTTCATTTTCTTTATTTGGTATCCTTTGTCTGGTTATTGTTATAACCGAAATACAAAAATAGTTATTCATAAAAACTTATCTTTCATAAATCTCTTATTAATGGAATGTTTAAAAAATATTTTATTGAGTAAGTATAAAAATAAATGCCATGCGAAGTGTAAGATTAAAAAAAGAGAATTTCTCTCCATTTTCTAAATATTCGTCTCTATTTTGCTTATTACAAAAAAATCGTAATAATCTATTAACTAAATTATTACGATTCATTTTTGCGGAGAGAGAGGGATTCGAACCCCCGGACCTGTTACAGTCAACGGTTTTCAAGACCGCCGCAATCGACCACTCTGCCATCTCTCCGGCTACCTTATAGGTAGGTTATTTTTAACGGTTGCAAATATACAAACCTTTTTTCTTTTTCCAAATTTTTTAAATAGAAATTTCCTCCGTAGTAGTTAATAAATCGTCTAAATTTTCTCTTCGTCTGATTAAGTGAGGTTTACCGTTTATTAATAAAACCTCAGCAGGTTTCAATCTTGAGTTATAATTGGAGGACATGGAGAAACAATAAGCCCCTGCATTTTGGAAACAAAGCAAATCTCCTTCGTGTATTTCGCTTATCTTTCGATTCGTTCCAAAAGTATCAGTTTCACAAATATAGCCTACTACAGTATAAAATCGGTTTCTTCCTTCAGGATTGGAAAGATTAGTAATGGTATGGTGAGCATTATAAAACATAGGGCGTATCAAATGATTAAACCCGCTGTCAACTTCAGCAAAAACAGTTGAAGTAGTTTGCTTGATTACATTTACAGAAACAATAAAAAATCCGGATTGACTAACTAAAAATTTACCCGGCTCAAACATAAGGGTCAATTCATGAGGATACGTTTTTTGAAACTCATTAAAACGCTCTCCCAATTTCTTACCCAAATAATTAATATCGGTTTCATGATCTCCTTCCTTATAAGCAACTTTAAATCCGCTGCCGAAATCAATATAATCTAGATCATGAAATTCCTTAGCAACATTAAAAAGTATTTCAGCTCCTTTAAGAAAAACTTCCACATCAAGTATATCGGAACCTGTGTGCATGTGTACTCCTTCCACTTTGATTCCCGTATTATTTACGATTCGCAAAACATGAGGAAGCTGATGAATGGAAATTCCAAATTTCGAATCAATATGGCCGGTTGAAATTTTAGTGTTGCCGCCTGCCATAATGTGAGGATTAATTCGAATGCAAACAGGATAATTTTTTATTTCATGACCAAAAGTTTCTAAAATCGAAAGATTATCAATATTGATACGAACGCCTAACTGAACGGCTTGTTTAATCTCTTGAAAAGAAACCCCGTTGGGAGTGTAAATAATTTCTTTTGGTTCGAATCCGGCTCTTAAACCCAA
Organism: Apibacter sp. B3935; assembly: GCF_009827705.1. Lineage (NCBI taxonomy): Bacteria > Pseudomonadati > Bacteroidota > Flavobacteriia > Flavobacteriales > Weeksellaceae > Apibacter > Apibacter sp. B3935. Next base: position 361,311 of record NZ_WINL01000002.1, on the reverse strand, counting down.
CTGAACTTCTTGTATGGATACAGTGTCCAATCCGGAACCAATGCTTTTTATGAATTTTAAAATATTAAGATTGGTATTAGCTTTACACGCATAATTTAACTTGACTTTTTTAACGCTTTTAAATGCTTTAACTAGCCTGTTATATTGATTTTTAATTATATCGGCATCATAAACATAAAGAGGAGTGCCAAATTCTTTGGCTAAATTTTCAAGTTGTTGTATTCTTGCTAATTCCATAGTTTTATAAAAATATACAGTTTGTAAAGTTATAAAAAAGTAGATAGCTAAATAAATTAATAAGAATTTATTTTAAGCGCGTGTATGTATTCCTTTTTTCAACAAAGTATTGAAATATAATGTATTTTTTGTTATAATATTTTTTAATTCCGGCTTTACGTTTTTTTAAAAATTTAGGCAACATTCGATAAACAGCAAAATGAGCCCGAACGATGGCCCAACAATGTTTCCAACCATTTGAAAAAAGAAATCTAATTCCTGCCAATCCATCTAATAACAACCGGAATAAAATAATCCATACCACTTGATCGGACGGTAAATTCTTAATAAGCATCAAAAGATTATTCCTGAAATTAAGATAAGTCTTTTCAGGATTGTAAACATCCAAAGTGCCACCACCCACATGATATACCGTAGACTCAGAACAATAATAAATAATTTTACCTTTATTTTTTAATCTCCAGCAAAGATCAATCTCTTCCATATGAGCAAAAAAATCGGAATCGAATCCTTCATTTTCCCAAAAATCCTCCCTTCTTATAAATAAACAAGCTCCGGTTGCCCAAAATATTTCGCAGTTGTCATTATATTGTCCCGTATCTTTTTCCAGACTGAAAAAAACTCTTCCGCGACAAAACAGATAACCTAAATTATCTATAAAACCACCTGCAGCTCCTGCAAATTCAAAATAATCTTTTTCCTTGTAACTTCTAATTTTAGGCTGAATAGCTGAAATATTCGAATTGTCTTGAAATAATTTTAAAATGGGTACTATCCAGTTTTCAGTAACTTGCACATCAGAATTTAATAAACAATAAATATCTTCCGAAATAAATTTTAAACCTTCATTATATCCATCCGCATAACCATAATTTTTATTGTTTTGTATGATTTTTACCGACGGAAAATTTTTTTGCAAATAATATATAGAATCATCCGTTGAGGCATTATCAATTACATATATAGATGAGCCCGGACTGTAATCGATTACCTTTTGTAAAAATTTCTCAAACCAGCCAATTCCGTTATAGTTAAGTATAGCAATTGCTAAAGTTGATAGTCTATTCCGCTTGTGTATTTCCATCTTTTATGAGACCAAAGCCAAAGACTTGGATTGGATTTTATATTTTGTTCTAATTCAGAGTAAAATTTTTCGACAATTTCGTTTTCCCTGAATTGGTCGCCATCAGGAAGAATACGTTTCAAATGAGCTTCATATTTTCCTCTTTTCAACTTTACCATATCAACATACACAATCGCATAATCTTTTTTTCGAGCAATTTTATCATATCCATTAAATGCGGGAGTTATTCGATTAAAAAAATTTAATTCATAATGAATTCTACTTTTAAAGGGGCTTTGATCCGCAACAAACAAAAATACATGAGAACCGTCATTAGGCAATTTAATCATGGATCTTACCACCTCTTTAACCGAAAGAGGAATAGTTCCAAACCTGGCGCGAGATTCATGTACTTCCTGATCAAAAAAATTATTTGCCACTTTTTTATATACAGCATATGAATGCTTCTGACTTAAATCCATGGAAATACCTGTTAACCACTCCCAATTGAACATATGTCCGATAAGCATAATGATATCTTTTTTTTCTTTATGGCATTGTTGTGAAACTTCCAAATTTACAAATTTGATTCTCTCATCATAATCTTCTTCCTTCATCGAAAATGTTTTAATCAGTTCAACCATAAAATCCATAAAATTTCTGTAAAACTGTTTTTGAATTTTCAATCTTTCTTCCTTGGTTTTATCAGGAAAAGCAATTAAGAGATTATTTCTGACAATTTTTTTTCTATAACCAATGATATAATAAATGATAAAATATAAAAATGTTGAGATACCATATAGAGCGGGAAAAGATACTTTGGATATCTGAAGTAATATATTCTTAATTAACCTTTTCAAAACAATTGAATATTAATACAAAAGTAGTAAAGAATTTTATAATTTAAATTTTCTATTGGATAAACCATTGATTAAGATTGATATAAAAAATTGTTAATTTTTTCTTGTAACCAATTAATCCAATTCTCATCTTCATTCAGGCATTTTATATAATGAAATTCTTTGCCACCGCAATCCATAAATAATTTTTTATCCGTTATCGCAAGTTCTTCCAAAGTTTCAAGACAATCGGATACAAAAGCAGGTGCCACAACCGCTATTTTAGATACCCCTTCAGAAGGAAGAGATTCCAATGTTTTATCAGTATAAGGTTTTAACCAGGGATCTCTGCCTAATCTGGATTGAAAAGTTTGCCTGATTTTAGATGTATCTAAACCTAATTTTTGGCGAACTTTTTCGGTAACGTAATAGCATTGATGTCGGTAGCAGTAGGGATGAGATGCCAATCCTTTTTCGAAACAACAAGTATCGTCAATTCGGCACTGCTTAGTCGGATCGGTTTTGTAAATATGACGTTCTGGAAGACCGTGATAACTGAATAAAATCAAATCGTAGGATTCGGGCAGCTGTTTTTTTATAGAATTGCTTAAAACCTCTAAATATTCTTCATCATTATAAAAAGGAGGTAGAAAGCTTATTGATATATCCGGGTAATACTTTTTTTGAATTTCTTTAGTCTTTTCTACTACAGTTTCAGTTGTGCTCATTGCATATTGAGGGTATAATGGAATAACCAAAACTTCTGAAACTCCTTGATTTTTTAATTCGAGCAGACCATTTTGAATGGAAGGTTCTTGATATCTCATCGCTAATGCAATGGGATATTTTAACTTTTTTTGCAATAGTTGAGTAATTCTTTTTGAAATTACAACTAAAGGAGAGCCTTCCTTCCACCAAATATTTTGATAGGCATGAGCAGATTCTTTAGGCCTTTTAGGTAAGATCATGCATTCCACAATGAATTTACGAATTAACCACGGCGCATCAATTACCCGTTTGTCCATTAGGAACTCACGCAAATAAATTCGAACATCTTGTTCTGATGGAGTTTTTGGTGATCCCAGATTGACCAAAAGTATCCCTTTCATCTTTTTTTAGTATATATAATTACAAAAATAAGAATCTATTGGTAAAAAATTTCTTTTTCTCATAATAAGAACTGATTATATTATAAAATAATTAATTAATTCGTAATACACACCTTATAGAAAAATAGAATGATAAACTTTTTTAAAAAAAAATGTTTAAATTGAATTTAACTGAAAAGGTTGGGTTCTGAAATAACAAATTTTTGTAACTTATTTAAAATGAAAAATTTATTACGTATTTGAAGTAAAATTTCAGCATTTATGGTGGATGGTACCATAATTTTTTTTATTTGTTCTACATTTTTTATTTGTGTGTGCAGAGAATAAAAACCGTATCCTTTAAAATGACCGTTTTCAAAAAACAAAAAAGATTTTTCACCTAATGTTCTTCCCTTATCTGTTAATAAAATATACGTATCTTCTTGAAAATTTATTTCTGAAAGTATATTTACACCACTGTCTATTTTTTTTTGTAAAGAAAGTAATGCATCTTCGGCTTTATCTAAGGTTTCAAAAGCGAATAAAGCATATTTTTTATTTTTAAAATTGATTAAATCAATGCTTAAAGTGGGTGGCGTAAAGAAAATACCGAATATAGTAGTATAATTTTCTTTAGTAGGCTTATAAAGGGGGCGATTAATTTTAATTTCATTTAAAGCCTTTATGTTCGCAATAATTTCATTTCCGGTAAGCTCAAAACTGATTTCTTTGGTTTTAACTTGTAAAATTCTTGACCTTTTACTTTTTGAAGTTAAAATCTGTCTGGCTTTAGTAGAAATATCTAAACCTTTATCGATGTATATAATTTTGTCATTTTCATCATGAAAATAAAAAACTCCGGTTTCAAGGGGAAGCTTTTCTAAAAAAGAAAGTATTTTTTTATTTAAAGATTGGTAGTTGCTATGCTTTATGGATGATCCAATAATATTTTTATGTAAATCTTTAGCTAATAAAAGCTGAAACAATTTAACGGTAGCGCGAGCATCTCCATGAGCTCTATGTCTATCACTTACAGGAATTCCCAGCGAATCACAAAGTTTACCTAAAGAATAGGAGGTCATACCCGGAATTAGATTTCGGCTTAATGTGATAGTATCCAGGGTGGGGCGTTGATAATCATATCCTAAACGAGAGAATTCACTGCGTATTACACGATAATCGAAACTAATATTATGTCCAACAAGAATGGCATCATCCGTGATTTCAACAATTCGCTTAGCTAATTCATAAAATTTGGGTGAAGTTTTTACCATTTTTTGCGTAATGCCCGTGAGCTTTTGAACATAAAAATGTATTTCCTTTTCAGGGTTGACTAATGAGCTAAAAGAATCTGTAATTTTTTCTCCATCGAATCTATATATGGCGATTTCAATTAAACTTTCTTCATTAAATTTACCACCGCTGGTTTCCACATCTAAAATTGCATAGTCCATATAAAAATATCTATACTCGTCAAAAATTAGTTTTTTCTTCTTGTATTTTTTTTAACCCCTAAAGCTCCGAAAAACATTTTTGACCCTTCTCGTACAAATGTTCTTCCAATATCTCTAACAAATGGTGAATTCATTATTTTTTCAAATAAAGAGGGTTCGGATTTTTGAGTAGTTGTGTTTCCTTTTTTGTTCGTTTGAGTTTCTGTAGTTGTAGAATTTTTATCATTAGAAACGGCATTCATTCTTACACTAAGAATTTCATAAGCACTTTCTTTATTAATATCTTCCGCATATTTTTTAACCAAGTCTGAATTATTTACAATCTCATCAATTTCATCGGAAGTAAGTACATCCATACGAGAACTCGGTGAGATCATGAATGTATCTGCCAAAGGAGTAGGAATTCCTTTTTCATCTAATGAAGTTACAAATGCTTCTCCTATACCTAATTGTTGTATCAGGTCATTAGCCTTATAATATGTAGAAGTCGGATAATTTTCAACCGCTTTGTTTATCTCTTTTTTGTCCTTTGCGGTAAAGCCTCGCAAAGCATGTTGTATCTTTAATCCTAACTGACTTAAAACACCTTCGGGAACATCTCCCGGAACCTGGGTACAGAAATATAATCCAATCCCTTTGGAACGTATAAGCTTAACCATAGTTTCAATCTGATTAAGTAAAGCTTTAGAAGCCTCATTAAATATAAGATGGGCCTCGTCTATAAAAATGGCAAGTTTAGGTTTGTCAAGATCACCTACCTCAGGAAAGGTCTGATATATTTCAGACAATAAGCTCAACATAAAAGTTGAAAAAAATTGGGGTTGATTTTGAATATCTGTTAAACGAATAATACTCACAACTCCCAACCCGTTTCTAACTTCCAATAAATCGTCTGTATTAAAGCTGGGTTCTCCAAAAAAACGACCGGCGCCTTGTTGTTCCAAAGAAACAATCTTTCTTAAAATTGAACCTAAAGAGCTGGGAGCAATTGAACCGTAGTTTTGAGCCAATTCCGATTTGCCTTGATCATTGTCGGTTACAAATTGTAAAACTTTTCGTAAATCGTCAAGATCAAGTAAGGGAAGTTTTTTATCATCGCAATATTTAAAAAGTATTGATATGATACTGGTTTGAACATCATTAAGTTCAAGGATTTTACTTAATAATATAGGTCCAAATTCAGTTATGGTAGCTCTGAGTCTGACTCCCTTTTCTTGTGAAATAGTTAATAATTCCACAGGGAATCCTTGCGCATGGTAAGATAAACCTAATTTTTTATAACGTTCCAGTATTTTTGGATTATTAGGATCACCTGCTTTTGCAATACCACTTAAATCCCCCTTAATATCCATTAATAAAGTTGGAACACCTTTAAGGGAAAGTTGCTGGGCCAATACCTGAAGTGTTTTGGTTTTTCCGGTACCCGTAGCACCCGCAATTAAACCGTGTCTGTTTATCATTTTTAAAGGAACCGATATTTCAACTTCCGGTACTATTTGGCCATCTAACAAAGCTTTTCCAAGCATTATTTTTTCTCCCTTATAATTATAACGAGAAGTAAGCTCTTTAATAAACAGGTTATTCATTAAATATGATTAATAATTTAAAAACAAATATAATATTAAATATTAGTTAGTAAGCTATATTTATTTCTTAAAAACAATATTTTTAAATTTTAATTTTGATGTTTAACATTCTAAAAATTAATAGTTTATATTTAAATATGGGCTAAGTTTTTTAACTAATTAAAGGTATGTTGTAAATCTAAAATAATAATAACCAAGAATTTTTTTTAATAAGATAAATTATCCTTTTTTATATATTTGTTAAACAAATTATAACTTTAACATATATATGGGTAAAAAAATACTATTACTTTTATTGTCTTTTGTTTTTTATTTTATTATTTTTGGGGGATTATGCTATTCTATAGTCGAATCGCTTGGAAAATTTACTTATCCATTAGATGATACTTATATTCATATGGCGATTTCCAAAAATTTAGCAGAATACGGCACATGGGGCATTAACCCTCATGAATTTAGCTCTGCTTCATCTTCTCCATTATTTACTTTACTTTTAGCAGTATGTTTTTTTTTATTTGGAGTTAATGAACTAGCTCCTTTAATTATTAATATTATTATTTCACTATTTTTAATATACTTTGTTTGGGATTTTTTTAAAAATAAAATTTCAAATCTAACAGTATTCTTTTTATTATCCTCTATTATAATATTTACACCTTTACCCAATATGAGTATAATTGCAATGGAACATATATTGCATGCCCTTTTATCTCTATTGTATATTTTTGTTTTATGGAAAATTACTTCTGGTGAATTTGAGAAAAAAAATATAATCAGTTATATAATTATTTCTTTTTTTTTGCCCATTTCAAGATATGAGGGGCTTTTTCTTATAATAGCAGGAGGGATAATTCTTCTGTATAAACATAAATTCAAATTAAGTTTTTTAGGTTTTATTGCTGCGGGTTTATCAGTTTCTATCTTTGGGGTTTATTTCATTTATAACGGGGGGACTTTTTTTCCATATTCCGTAATAGTTAAATCAAATTTGGCAGAACAAAACTTTTTGGCAAAAATTATTCCTTTTAAATCAATTTTAGAAAATTTTATATGGAAAAAAGGGTCGAGAATTTATCTGATATGTTTTATAATTTTAATTTCATTTTCTCTGTGTACACAACTTATAATAAGGTTTAAAAAGAAAAAAATTGATGGAGTAACTTATGTAATTTTTGCTTTTTTGTTAAATCTTCTTCTCTATATATCATTTGCTAAATTCGGATGGATATATAGATATGAGGCATTTTTATTTCCCATGGTGTTGTCATTGTTTTTTTACTCAGTTTATCAATTATATCCAATCTTAACTAAAAAAATAACTCTTAAAAAGATCATTCTGTCTTCGTTTATAGGTTTATTTTTACTATATCCTTTAATTAGGTTTACACAAAGATCAGTTTTTAATTATATTTGCATAAAAAGAGGTGCTGAAGAAATTTATTATCAACAGTATCAAACAGCTAAGTTTATAAAGAAATATTATGAAAATCAGAGCGTAGGAATCAATGATATTGGTTATCCGTCGTTTTTATCTAATTCTTATATTGTTGATATGTTTGGTTTAGGAAATAAGAATATTGCACTAAGTAAGAAAATAAGTGAAGAATATCTTGCTAAAGTAATAAAAACAGAATTAGAGAAAAAAAATGTAAATGTTATTTTTATTTATAAAAATTGGTTTGACCCAAATGTATACAGAGGTTACACAGAAATAGGCTCTTGGAAATTAAATAATTGTTGTTCAGTAGTGGCCAATTCTGAAGTTTCAGTATATAGTATAAGTAATGATCCAAAAGATTTACAATATTTAATAAGATCATTAAATGAATTTAATAAAAAAGAACTGCCAAGTAGAGTTAATTTTATTTGGAATAAATCCTATGATAATTTATAATAATAAATTATTTATTTAAAAATATACCAATGCAAATGAAAATTAAAGTTATAAATAAATCAAAGCATGAGCTTCCCGAATACAAAACGGCCTTTTCCGCAGGAATGGATCTAAGAGCAAACTTGGAAGCTTCTGTATTATTAAAGCCTTTGGAAAGAAAAATAATACCTACAGGACTATATATTGAAATTCCTCCCGGATATGAAGGGCAAATCCGTCCAAGAAGTGGATTAGCTATTAAACACGGAATCGGTTGTCCCAATTCTCCGGGAACTATAGATGCTGATTATAGAGGTGAATTAGGGGTAATTTTAGTAAATCTTTCTAAAGAAGATTTTACTATAAATGATGGAGAAAGGATAGCGCAATTAGTGATAGCAAAACATGAAACGATAGTTTGGGAAGAAGTTGAAGAACTGAGTGAAACGGTAAGAGGTACAGGTGGGTATGGAAGTTCAGGAATCAAATAAAATTAATAACACTAAAAAAACTTTTTAAGAACATTTTAATTAGATAAATATGAGAATTATTGTTCCAATGGCCGGTAAAGGGTCAAGGTTAAGGCCGCATACATTGACTATTCCAAAACCGTTGATACCTATTGCAGGAAAACCTATCGTTCAAAGATTAGTTGAAGACATCGCTAAAGTAGTGGATGATAAAATAGAAGAAATAGCATTTATAATAGGCGATTTTGGACAAGAAACGGAAAATCAATTAATAGATATTGCTGAAAAATTAGGAGCTAAAGGTACTATATATCATCAATTATGTCCCTTAGGAACGGCACATGCCATTCATTGTGCGAAAGAAAGTATGAAAGGCCCAATTATAATTGCATTTGCGGATACTTTATTTAAAGCAGATTTTCAATTAGATAAAAATTCTGATGGAGTAATATGGGTTAAAAAAGTGGAAGATCCGAGTGCTTTTGGAGTGGTGAAATTAGATGAATACGGTATTATAAAAGGAATCGTTGAAAAACCTAAAGAGTTTGTCTCTGATTTAGCAATTATCGGTATTTATTATTTTAAGGATGCAGATAAATTAATGAATGAAATAAATTATCTAATTGATAACGATATTAAAGTAGCTAATGAATATCAGCTGACCAATGCTTTAGATATTTTAAGAGATAAAGGTGCCAAATTCACACTTGGAAAAGTAGATGACTGGATGGATTGTGGAAACAAAGATGTAACGGTAGAAACTAATTCTAAAATTTTAAATTATGAAAAAGATGAATTAGCTTTATATCCTGAAAGTGCAAAAATTGAAAACAGTTTAATTATTCCTCCCTGTTTCATCGGTGAAAATGTAGAAATAATTAACTCAAAAATAGGTCCCAATGTTTCTTTAGGCAATGGAACTAAAATTAATAAAAGTAATATAGAAAATTCGTTGATACAAGAAAACACTCAGATCAGTCATGGAAATCTTACCAATTCAATGATTGGTAATTCTGCTAAGTATATCGGTGTCTCTCGATCATTAAGCTTAGGTGACTTTAGTGTATTGGAAACTAAATGAAAGATATGAAAAAATTACTGATTCTATTCTTGGCTTCTGCATTGATATTTTCATGTAAAACCCAAAAAGGAATATCCATTAATGAAAAAGAAATCAAGTCTGAAAATGCAAGTGTTGAAAATTTAGTTAAAACGATTGCTCAACCTGTCGATTTTACTACTTTAAAGATAAAAGCCAATGCAGATATAGAATCGGGGAATTCATATCCTTCGGTAGCCTTAACCCTATATATCGATAAAGGAAATCAAATTTGGGCTAACGCATCTTTGATTCTTCCTTTAGCAAGAGCTTCTATTTATCCGGGAGGATTTAAGATGTACGAAAGATTAGGAAAAACATATGTTGATTCAAATTTTGATTATCTAAATAATCTTTTAAAAGTAGATTTTTTAACCTATAAAAATATTGAAGATTTATTGATAGGTAAATTATTTTTTCCTTTAGATATCAACGATTTTAATTTTTCAATTGAGAATAATTATTACATACTTACTTCCAAAAAAACTATGAAAGTAGGCAGCGGTAAAGATGCAAGAAATTTTTCAAGAAGACTTACCTTCGATTCCAATTTTAATTTGAGACAGATACGTATGGATGATTCATCAAAAAATACGTATTTACAGATAGATTATGATGATTATATAAATATTGAGAATAAAATTTTGCCAAGAAATATTAAAATTTTCATAAAAGGAGAAAAAGAGATTAAAATTACATTGAATTATAATAAATTTGAGTTCGTTAATATGGAAACGCCTTTTGAAATTCCAAAGGGATATTCGCAAAGAAAAATTAATTAATGGCTATTAATAAAAAAATATATACATTTTTCTTTCTTTTACTAACTATATTTATCTATAGTCAGTTACCCTATAAGAAAGAAGACCTTCAAAAACAGAGTGCTCAGTTAAAACAAGAGATTGCCGAACTAAACAAGGCTTTGATTTCAAGTAAAAATGAATCGAAAACATCTATTACCTATATTGCGAATCTTAATAAAAAAATCAGCGTACGGGCAAAATTGATCAACACCACACGGAAAGAGGCCAGAGTGTTAGATGAAGAAATATATTTAAATCAATTAGCAGTTAATAAATTACGAAGAGAATTAAAAAAGCTCAGAGAAGATTATGCAGATGTATTGATACGATCCTATAAAAATAAATCCGTTCAAAATAAGATTTTATTCATATTATCGTCAGAAAACATATCCCAAGCTTTTCGACGTATAAAATATTTACAGAAATATTCGGAATTCCAAGATGAAAAAGTTGCTGAAATTAATGAAAAACAACAGCAAATTTTGCATACCATCGAATTAAGAGAAGCCGCAAAAAAAGAAAAATTAGAGGTTTTGGCTCAACAACAAGCCCAAATCAATCAACTAAACACAGAAAAGAAAGAAAAAGAAATTTTAGTTGAGCGATATATGAAGGAGCAAGGTGATTTAGCCGAAAAAATAAAGCAAAAACAATCACAAAGAAAGGCTTTGGAAAGACAGGTTCAAGCGATTATTGCAGAAGAGCTTAGAGTTGTTAAGGCAAAAGAGGCAGAAGAAAGAAGAAAGGCAGAAGAAGCGGAAAGATTACGAAAAAAAACAATAGAAGAAGAACGAGCTAAAAAAGCAATGGAAGCTCATATGGCGGCAGAAAAAATGGCTGCGCAAAAAGCGGCTGCAGCTAAAAAAGCAGCAGAACAAGCCTTAGCCGCTAAATTAGCAGCTGAAAAAGAGGCTAATGATAAAGCAGCCGCAAAAAGAGCGGACGACGCTAGAAAAGCTGCAGAAAAGGCAGCTGCTGAAAAGTCGGCAGCCGAAAAATTAGCATCCCAAAAAGCACAAGATGCAAAAATTGCAGAAGAAAAAGCAGTTGCAAAGAAGAAGTCCTTAGATATTCCAAATATAAATTCGAGTGCTTCAGAAACACTGTCTAGAAATTTTGAAGCCAATAAAAACTCACTTCCTTGGCCGGTTGCAGGAACAGTGGTTTCGGGATTTGGTAGAACGCCACATCCGGTAGTACCGAATATTTATGTAGAGCATCAAGGCGTTGAAATAGCTGCTGCACCGGGTAGTTTGGCTAAATCCGTATTCAACGGATCGGTAAGCAGAATTTTAATAGTTCCCGGAGGAGGTAAGGCAGTATTGATCAGTCATGGAAATTATTTTACCTTATATTCAAACCTTTCAACCGTTATTGTTTCCGTAGGAGACAAAGTAAAAACAGGTCAAGCGTTAGGTAAAATTTACACAGACGATACGAATACCACCCTTTTAGGATTCCAGGTATGGAAAGGCACTGTTCCTCAAAATCCATCCAACTGGTTATCCGGTATGTAAGTTATTTATAGAAAATCTATTATTGAAGTTAAGAATTTTCAAAAATTCATTAACTTTGAAACAAATCAAAAAAATTATGAGATTATTTGAACATCCTATGTCTATAGTAATAATATTGATTGTAGTATTATTATTGTTTGGTGGGAAAAAAATTCCTGAATTGATGAGAGGTTTGGGAACAGGATTGAAGGAGTTTAAAGATGCTACTAAGTCAGATGATGAAAAGAAAAAAGATTCTCAATCATCATCCAATTCCAAAAACGAAAACTAATCACAAATTAATTATTAGTAAAATAATAAATAACAACATGAAATTTACAGAAAAAGCCTGGAAAATATTTAATCTAAGTATTCAGGATTATCATGTAAAAGATGATGTAAACCAGAAAATTAACAACCCATATCCTCAAGATAGCCTTGAACACTTATTGTATTTAAAAAATTGGATTGATACCGTTCAATGGCATTTGGAAGACCTAATTAGAGATGAAAATATTGATCCGATTGAAGCCTTACGATTAAAAAGGTGGATTGACAAATCTAATCAAGAAAGGACTGATCGGGTAGAAAATTTGGATAGCTGGTTTTTAAATAAATATAAAGACGTTCAAATTCTTCCCGATGCAAAAATAAATACGGAAAGTCCGGCTTGGGCGATAGATCGTTTATCGATTTTATCTTTAAAGATATATCATATGAAAGCTGAGGTTGAACGTCCGGATGCGGGCCAAGAACACAAAGAAAGCTGTCAGAAAAAATTAGATGTTTTACAACAGCAGTATGTGGATCTGTCTACTGCAATAGAAGAACTTTTAGAAGACTACTCAGCCGGGAAAAAGTATATGAAAGTATATAAACAAATGAAGATGTACAATGATGACGAATTAAATCCGGTTCTTTATAAAAGCAAAAAATAAAATTTATCATTTAGTTAATATAAATTAGTTACATCATATATAGCTGAATAATAACAACAGCTATATATGATATTGCTCTTATAGTTATTTTTATTTTTTTTGCATTCATGTTCATTTTGATTTTACCTCACTAATTTCTATGGAATATTTTTGCGACCAATAAATACTTAAAAATTATCATTTTTTAACTAGATAATTAGTAAGGTTATCAACAATACGCATATTTAATTTTGAATTTAGATAATATACGAATATATTCGTATATTATTTATTTTATTAAACAAGAAACTTATATAACACAAGAAAAACAATATCAATTCAATCCTTTAATTGATAAATAACGAAGTAAAATGTAAACTAATACGTAAATTGAATACTTGCTATATTTAACTTTTTTTAAAACCAATAAATCGATCAAGAATGATGAAGAAAATTTTATTATTTTTATTTGTATCCATCCTTTCACATTTTATTTATGCTCAACAATTAGGTACAGAAAATCCTGTTACAGATACGGTAACTGTTCCCAAGAAAACTAAAAATTGGAAAATTAGTGGAGACCATTCACTTATAGTAAATCAAAGTTCATTTTCACATTGGATAGCCGGAGGAACGAATTCTTTTGGAGGATCAGCAAGAATAAAATATTCCTTAGATTACAAAAAAGGAAAAAATATTTTTAAAAATACAATAACCATCGGCTACGGTCAAGTTAACAACAAAAACGATAAGATGAGAAAAACAGATGATATTTTGTTACTTGAGTCGATGTATGGACGGAGCATATCGAAGAATTGGTATGCAAGTATAGATATGTCTTTTAAAACACAAATGTTTAACGGATATGATTATTCTGCCCATCCGGATTACACTTCCAAAGACAGAATTTCCTCTTTTATGTCTCCGGGCTATTTAACGTTGGGGGTTGGTTTTGAATATAAACCGGATGGAAATTTTCAATTATCATTATTACCCATAACCTCTAAAAATACATTTGTTCTGGACAGAAAATTGCAGAAAAAAGATAATTACGGATTAAAACATGATGGAGATTGTATGTTTATGGAACTTGGGGCAATGGTTACCGCTAAATATAAAGTTGAAATCATGAAAAATGTTGTTTGGGATAATGCTTTGTCTTTATTTACCAATTACTTATCTCACACCGAAAGGGTTGATGTGAATTTTGGAAGTGTTATAGATATGAAAGTCAATAACCACATATCCACGAAACTAACCTTTGACTTAATTTACGATCACGATCAAATAGAAAGAGTTCAAACAAGACAAACATTTGGAATAGGCTTATCCTACGGATTTAAGTCAAAAAATAAATAGCCGTAAGGAGAATAGAATCAGTTATTGAAAATAAAAATCAACCTGAATGAATTTAAACATATTTCAAATAATTATTGAAGTATAGGCATTTAAGTAAAAAATTTTTTATAAAACAGGATATATTTTTCGGTAAAACTTTTCTTATCTTTTACAATAGGTTTATCTTTGTAGACACACAATTTTAATTAAAATAAATGAAATTACTAGCAGTGGGTACCGTAGCATACGATGCCATAGAAACCCCATTTGGGAAAACTGATAAAATTTTAGGCGGAGCTGCCACTTATATAGGTTTGGCTGCTTCCAAGCTGGGAGCAGAAGTTAACCTTGTTTCTGTAATAGGCGGTGATTTTAAACCTGAATATATAGAGGTATTTCATAAAAATTCCATTGGTATTGAAGGAGTAAAAAAAATAGAAGACGGAAAAACTTTTTTTTGGTCAGGAAAATATCATATAGATATGAATAATCGAGACACATTAATCACCGAATTAAATGTGTTGGAAAATTTTGAGCCAAAAATACCCGATTCTCAGAAAAATTCTGAAATTGTAATGTTAGGAAATTTACATCCCGCCATACAATTATCCGTTTTAGAACAAATGACTGATAAACCAAAATTGGTAATCTTAGATACTATGGACTTCTGGATGAATACCGCTTGGGATTTATTGCTTCAAATTATTTCCAAAGTAGATGTATTAACAGTAAACGATGCAGAAGCCCGACAATTATCGGGGGAATTCAGCTTAGTTAAAGCAGCAAAAAAAATTCAAAGCATGGGTCCTAAGGTAGTGATTATAAAAAAAGGTGAACATGGTGCCTTATTGTTTAATGAAAATAAAATATTTTTTGCTCCCGCTCTGCCTTTAGAAGATGTTTTTGATCCAACGGGTGCCGGAGATACTTTTGCTGGGGGATTTGCAGGCTATATAACCCAAACGGCAGATTTATCCTATGAAAACATGAAAAAAGCCATTATCGTGGGAAGTGCATTAGCTTCTTTCTCGGTTGAAAAATTCGGTACAGAGAAATTACAAGAGTTATCTTCCATGGAATATGAAAATAGACTAAATGAATTCAAAAATTTGACCGAATATAATTACAGCTTTTAATATTTTTAACATCTATAATTTTATCTAACCTTTAATTTGTTAATTAAAGGTTTTTTTTAATTTTATAATTATTAATTAGTTTTTATGATAAAACCAAAAATAATTACGTTAAGTTTAGTCTCATGCTTAACCGTAAATGCACAACACATGAAATATCCTAATACAGAAAAAGAATCGGTAGTTGACGAATATTTTGGAGAAAAAGTTCCGGCTCCTTATAGATGGTTGGAAGATGATCAATCTCCTAAAACTCAACAATGGATAAAAACTCAAAATGAGTTGACATTTGAATATTTACATAACATACCTTTTAGAAATCAACTAAAAGACCAGCTTAAAAAGCTGTGGAATTATGAAAGAATTTCAGCACCTTTTGAGGAAGGAAACTATACCTATTATTATAAAAATAATGGATTGCAGCCTCAGTCGGTGCTTTATAGAAAATTAACTTCCGGAGAAAAAGAAGAGGTATTTTTAGATCCCAATACCTTTTCTAAAGACGGTACATCTTCTTTAGGTGATATTTCTTTCAGTAAAGACGGAAGCCTAGCCGCTTATCAAATATCTGAAGGTGGTTCAGATTGGAGGAAAGTAGTAGTAATAGAAACCCAAACTAAAAAACAGATTGGAGATACATTAACTCACGTTAAATTTTCAAACATAGCTTGGAAATCCAATGAAGGATTTTATTATTCGAGTTATCAAAAGCCGAAAGAAGGAAGTCAATTATCGGGGAAAACAGAACATCATATCTTGTATTTTCATTCCTTAAAGGAATCTCAATCCAAAGACACGATAATTTTCGGGGGAGAAGAAACACCAAGAAGATATATCAATGCAAAGGTTTCCGAAGATCAACGATATATAATAATCACGGCAGCAAATTCAACATCGGGTAATGAACTATATATTCTGGACACCCAAAATAAAAATAAAATACAACCCATCGTAACCGGTTTTACCAATAATTACGAAGTAATCACTACCGATGGAGATTGGTTATATATTGAAACCAATGAACAGGCACCCAATAAAAAATTGGTTAGATTGAATGTAACACAATTAGGGCAGAAAGAGCCGAAATGGGAAACGATCATACCGGAGTCTGAATCAGTCTTACATGTGACCGGTGCTAATAAATATTTTTTTGCTAACTTTATTGTTGATGTACATTCTGAAGTGAAGCAATTCGATTTAAATGGTAACTTAATACGAACCTTACCATTACCCGGATTAGGTCAGGCAACAGGCTTTACAGGAAAATCTCATCAAAAAGAAATATATTATTCCTTTACCAGCTACATATATCCATCAACCGTTTTTAAGTTAGATACGGAAAACGGAAAATCAGAGCTGTACAAAAAACCTGAGATAAACTTTGATCCGCATCAATTTGAGAGTAAACAAATTTTTTATACTTCATCAGACGGAACGAAAATACCGATGACAATTACTTATAAAAAAGGGACACAGTTCAATGGGAAAAATCCAACCCTTTTATATGGATATGGAGGATTCGAAATTAGTCTGCTTCCCGTATTTTCTGTAGCGACTGCCGTGTGGTTACAAAATGGAGGAGTCTATGCAGTTGCTAACCTTCGAGGAGGAGGGGAATACGGTAGAAAGTGGCATGACGCAGGAACTCAATTAAAGAAAAAAAATGTATTTGAAGATTTTATAGCCGCCGGTGAATATTTAATATCCAACAAATATACCTCTTCAGAATACTTAGCCTTATCGGGAGGATCCAATGGAGGATTGTTAGTAGGGGCAGTAATGACCATGCGGCCAAATTTAGCCAAAGTTGCCTTACCGGCTGT
Organism: Apibacter sp. B3935; assembly: GCF_009827705.1. NCBI lineage: Bacteria > Pseudomonadati > Bacteroidota > Flavobacteriia > Flavobacteriales > Weeksellaceae > Apibacter > Apibacter sp. B3935. Next base: position 344,092 of record NZ_WINL01000002.1, on the reverse strand, counting down.
GGGTGTTCTTGATATGTTACGATATCATACTTTTACCGCCGGAGCCGGGTGGGCGTATGATTATGGAACAGCAGAAGATAATGAAGAAATGTTTACTTATCTTAAATCTTATTCTCCGGTACACAATGTTAAAAAAGGAATTTGCTATCCTGCAACATTACTTACTACCGGAGATCATGATGACCGAGTAGTTCCTTCTCATTCCTATAAATTTGCTGCAGAATTACAAGAAAAACAAAATTGCAAAAATCCGGCTTTAATAAGAATTGAAACAAGGGCCGGACATGGAGCCGGAAAACCTATTGATTTACTTATTGAAGAAACTGCAGATAAATTTGCTTTTGCTTTTAAAAATTTCGGAATTAAAGAGTTAAAATAGATACAAAAAACCAAAAATAACACCGAGGGATTGCTTTATTTTATAGCAATCCCTTATTTTTTATAGAAAGATTATTATAAGTTATATATATTGTAAAATCAATAAAGTTTAAAAAAAATTTTATAATTAAATGATTTAAAAAATAGAAAAATTACATTCAATCAAATTATGCAAAATTTAGATTAATTTAAATTAAAAGTTTTTGAGCTTACCTACATTGAGAAAAAAAGGAATTACGTGATATGTGAAAAACTTAAAAACACAATAAAGTTATAAGTATTTTGTTTTGAATTAATTTACCTAAAATTAGATGAAATAATGATAAATTTTAAATTAAAATTTTAATCAAGTTAAATCCATTAAAATCAAAATAAAAACTAATTATAAAAAATTTTGAATCAGAATGTTAAATTGTGAAAAAAATTTTTTAATTTTGCAGTCCGAAAAAATATATAAATAGAACAAATGTCAGGTATTATTGGAAAAAAAATTGGCATGACCAGCTTGTTTGACGAGGAAGGTAAAAACATTCCTTGTACTGTTATAGAAGCAGGTCCATGTACAGTTTTACAGGTCAGAACCGAAGAAAAGGACGGCTATTATGCGGTTCAGCTAGGTTTCGATGACAGAAGTGAAAAAAATGTCGGCAAAGCCCTTTTAGGTCACTTCAAAAAAGCAGGTTCAACACCAAAAAGAAAAATGGTGGAGTTTCGTCATGGATTTGACGGATTGAAAATTGGAGAAGAAGTAAAAGTTGATTTATTTTCAGAAGGAGAATATGTTGACGTTACCGGAACTTCAAAAGGTAAAGGATTCCAAGGGGTGGTTAAAAGACACGGCTTTGGAGGAGTTATGCAAGCAACACACGGTCAGCATAACAGATTAAGAGCTCCGGGTTCTATTGGAGCGGGTTCAGATCCATCCAGAGTATTTAAAGGAATGAGAATGGCTGGAAGAATGGGTGGAAATCAAGTGACAGTGCAAAATTTACAGGTTATAAAAGTGGACAATGAAAAAAATCTTTTAATTGTAAAAGGTGCAGTTCCGGGTCCTAAAAATTCATATGTAATTGTAAGAAGATGGAATTAGTAGTACTAGATAGAAGCGGAAAAGAAACCGGAAGAAAGGTTACTTTAGACGAAACAATATTTGGAGTTGAACCAAATACACATGCTGTTTACTTAGAAGTAAAGCAATATTTGGCATCACAGAGACAAGGAACTCATAAATCTAAAGAAAGATCCGAATTAAGTGGATCAACTCGTAAACTTCATCGTCAAAAAGGAACAGGAGGTTCCCGAAAAGGAGATATCAACAACCCTTTGTTCAGAGGTGGAGCAAGAGTATTTGGACCTAGACCAAGAGATTACAGGTTCAAATTAAATAAATCATTAAAAAGAATAGCAAAAAAATCAGTTTTTAGCCAAAAATTAAAAGAAAACAACTTAAAAGTAGTTGAAGACTTAAATTTTGAAGCACCTAAAACAAAAGATTTTACTAAAGTTTTACAAGATTTAGGACTAGCTAACAAAAAAGCTTTGTTTATTTTAGGGCAGTCTAATAAAAATGTATACTTGTCATCACGAAATTTACAAGACGCTAAAGTATTAGGATATAACGAGATAAGTAGTTATGATATCTTAAAAGCGAATGAAGTGGTTTTGTTTGAAAGTTCAGTAGAAAAAATACAAGAAAATTTAAGAAAATAGAATTATGTCTGTACTCATAAAACCTATTATATCAGAAAAAGCTAACGAAATCGCTGAAAAAAGAAATCGTTATACTTTTTTAGTAAATACTAAAGCGAATAAGTCAGAGATTAAATATGCTGTAGAACAAGCTTACGGAGTTAATGTAGTTGCAGTAAGAACATTAATTTCTGCACCTGTTGTTAAGTCAAAATATACAAAAACAGGTCTTCAAGTTGGAAAAACTAATAAATTGAAAAAAGCAATGGTTGACATAAAAGAAGGTCAAACCATTGATGTATTTGGAAATATATAATTTATAAAGAATCATGTCGGTAAGAAAATTAAAACCTATCACCCCCGGACAAAGATTCAGAATTGTTAACAATTTTGAAGAAATCACTACTTCAAAACCAGAAAAATCCTTACTAAGAGGAATTTCTAAATCAGGAGGTAGAAATAATTCCGGAAAAATGACCATGCGTTATACCGGAGGTGGACACAAGAAACGATACAGAGAGATCGATTTCAAGAGAAATAAGTTTGGCATTCCGGCTACTGTAAAATCAGTAGAATATGATCCAAACAGAACTGCATTTATCGCATTATTGGTTTATGCAGACGGTGAAAAACGCTACATTGTGTCTCCTCACGGTATTAAGGTAGGACAAAAAGTCGTTTCAGGAGAGAGTGTTGCTCCTGAAATTGGAAACGCAATGAAATTAAAAAGCATACCTTTAGGTACTGTTATTTCATGTATTGAGTTACGTCCCGGACAAGGAGCAAAAATGGCAAGAAGTGCCGGAACCAGCGCACAACTTATAGCCAGAGACGGTAAATATGCCGTTCTTAAAATGCCTTCCGGAGAAACTCGTATGATTTTAGTTGAATGTATGGCAACAATTGGTTCAGTATCCAATTCAGATCATCAGTTAATCGTATCTGGTAAAGCAGGTAGAAGCAGATGGTTAGGAAGAAGACCAAGAACAAGGCCGGTAGCAATGAACCCTGTAGATCACCCAATGGGAGGTGGTGAAGGTAGATCAACCGGAGGACATCCAAGATCTAGAAAAGGTATGCCTGCAAAAGGATACAAGACTCGTTCAAAGAAGAAAGAATCGAATCGTTATATTTTACAAAAAAGAAAATAATCTAGTATGGCACGTTCGTTAAAAAAAGGACCTTATATTCACTATAAATTAAACAAGAAAGTTCAAGCAAATATAGAGTCAGGAAAAAAAGTCGTGATTAAAACATGGTCTAGAGCATCAATGATATCTCCGGATTTCGTTGGTCAAACGTTTGCAGTACATAACGGAAAACAATTTGTACCGGTATATGTAACTGAAAATATGGTTGGACATAAGCTAGGAGAATTTTCACCTACTCGTGTGTTTAGAGGTCATGCAGGAAATAAAAATAAAGGTAACAGATAATAAGCAATGGGTAACAGAAAACAAAATAGTGCAACAGCACGTAAAGAAGCTAAGAAAAATTTAGCAATTGCTCGCTTGAATAATTGTCCTACCTCGCCTAGAAAGATGAGATTAGTAGCAGATATCATTAGAGGCGTTGATGTTGATAAAGCATTATACATATTAAAATATTCAAAAAAAGAAGCTTCAATCAGATTAGAAAAACTTTTATTAAGTGCTATAGCTAATTGGCAAGTTAAAAATGAAGGTAAAGACATCGAAGAAGCTAAACTTTATGTAAAAGAAATTTTTGTTGACGGTGGATCTATGTTAAAAAGATTACGTCCTGCTCCTCAAGGGAGAGGATATAGGATTAGAAAAAGATCTAATCATGTAACAATTATTCTAGGAAACAAAAACGAAGTAAATTAAGTATGGGACAGAAAACAAATCCAATAGGTAATAGATTAGGAATCATTCGAGGATGGGATTCTAATTGGTATGGTGGAAAAAACTTTGGAGATAAAATAGCAGAAGATTACAAAATCAGAAGATATTTAGAAGCAAGATTATCCAAAGCAGGTGTTTCCAGAATTTACATCGAAAGAACTTTAAAATTAGTTACTATTACCATCACCACAGCAAGACCTGGAATTATCATAGGAAAAGGTGGTCAGGAAGTAGATAAATTAAAAGAAGAGTTAAAAAAGATTACTAAAAAGGAAATTCAAATAAATATTTTTGAAATTAAAAGACCTGAACTGGATGCAAAATTAGTTGCAGAAAGTGTAGCTCGTCAAATTGAAAGCCGTATCTCATATAGAAGAGCTGTTAAAATGGCTATTGCATCTACAATGAGAATGAACGCTGAAGGAATTAAAATTATGATTTCCGGACGTTTAAACGGTGCTGAAATGGCAAGATCAGAATCTTTTAAAGAAGGAAGAATTCCTTTGTCAACTTTCCGTGCTGATATTGATTATTATATTGCTGAAGCTCATACAACTTATGGTCGCTTAGGGGTAAAAGTATGGATTATGAAAGGCGAAGTGTATGGTAAAAGGGAGTTATCTCCGTTAGTAGGTCTTCAGAAAAAGACTCAGAAAAGAAAAGTTAAAGAAAGAAGATAAAAAAATATCTTAGGTAATTATGTTACAACCAAAAAGAACAAAATTCCGTAAACAGCAAAAAGGACGTATGAAAGGTCTTTCTTACAGAGGAAGTAAATTAGCATACGGTACTTTTGGAATTAAAGCGTTAGATTCAGTATTCATTACTGCAAGACAGATAGAAGCTGCACGTATTGCTGCCACTCGATATATGAAAAGAGAAGGACAATTATGGATTAAAATATTCCCGGATAAGCCTATTACCAAAAAACCTGCTGAGGTTCGTATGGGTAAAGGAAAAGGTGCTGTGGAATATTGGGTGGCAAGAGTATCACCGGGAAGAATTTTATTTGAAATAGGGGGAGTTCCTTATGATGTTGCAAAAGAAGCATTACGACTTGCAGCCCAAAAATTACCGGTGAAAACTAAATTTGTTGTTGCTAACGATTTTGTGCAATCATAAATAATAAAATCGATGAAAGCAGTTGATATAAGAAATTTAAGTCAAGAAGAAGTTAAAGCAAAATTAGCTGAAACAAAAGCTGAGTATGCTAAACTAAGATTATCACATAAAGTGTCTCCAATTGGAAATCCGATTCAATTAAGAGAGATGAGAAAAACAATAGCAAGGTTGTTAACAGCCTTAAAGTAATTTAAAATCCGAAAAAGAATTTAATTTCAATTATGGAAAGAAATTTAAGAAAAGAAAGAATCGGAGTAGTATCTAGCAATAAGATGGATAAAACTATCGTTGTTAGTGAGACAAGCAGAATGAAACATCCCATGTATGGGAAATTCGTTTTAAAAACAAAAAAATATACTGCTCACGATGAGAAAAACGAATGCAATGAAGGAGATACCGTTCGCATTATGGAAACTCGTCCATTGAGTAAGAATAAAAGATGGAGATTAGTAGAAATATTAGAAAGAGCTAAATAATTTAGAGATGCTACAAACAGAATCAAGATTAAAAGTTGCAGATAATACTGGAGCAAAAGAGGCTTTAGTTATCAGAGTGTTAGGAGGTTCAAAAAGAAGATATGCATCTGTAGGTGATAAAATAGTTGTTACTATAAAAGATGCTACTCCATCAGGAAACGCTAAAAAAGGTCAAGTATCCAAAGCAGTAGTGGTTAGAACTAAAAAACCTGTAAGAAGGAAAGATGGTTCTTATATTAGTTTTGAAGATAATGCATGTGTATTGTTAAATGCGGCAGGAGAAATGAGAGGAACTCGTGTTTTTGGACCGGTAGCCAGAGAATTACGTGATAAAGAGTATATGAAAATTATATCATTAGCTCCTGAGGTATTATAAGGTAAATTAAAAAAAATGGCAAAAGTTAAAATAAAAAAAGGAGATAAAGTTCAAGTTCTTGCTGGATCTTACAGAGGAAAGCAAGGACAAGTTTTAGTAATTTATCCTGAAAAAAACAGAGCGATAGTTGAAGGAGTTAATATAGTTAAAAAACATAGAAAACCTTCAGCAGAAAATCCTCAAGGAAGTATTATTGAAAAAGAAGCTTCTATACATATTTCTAACTTAGCTTTATTGGATCCAAAATCTGGAAAACCAACAAGAGTAAGTTATAAAATGGATGGTGAGAAAAAAGTTAGAGTTGCAACCAAATCAGGAGAAGTGATTTAATTAAATTTGAAAGATTATGCAATACATAGCAAGACCGAAACAATTATATAAAGATAAAATCATCTCTGCTCTAAAAGAGGAATTTGGTTATACATCTGTGATGCAAGTTCCAAAACTAGAAAAGATTGTGATAAGCCAAGGATTAGGGGCAGCAACAGCAGATAAAAAAATTGTTGATTATGCAGTTGAAGAAATTTCTTTAATTGCAGGACAAAAAGCAATACCATGTCTATCTAAAAAAGATGAAGCCGGTTTCAAACTAAGAAAAGGAATGCCAATCGGCGCAATGGTTACCTTACGTGGTGATAGAATGTATGAGTTTTTAGATAGATTAATTACTGCTGCTCTACCTCGTGTTAGAGATTTTAATGGAATAAAATCAGATGGTTTTGACGGTAGAGGTAACTATACATTAGGAATTACTGAACAAATCATATTTCCAGAAATAAATATTGATAAAGTGAAGAAAATTCAAGGTATGGATATTACCTTTGTAACTAATGCAAAAACCGATAAGGAAGCAAAAGCATTATTAACCCACTTTGGATTACCATTTAAAAAGAATTAATTAATAGTATGGCTAAAGAATCAATGAAAGCGCGTGAGCGCAAAAGAGAAGCACTTTCAGCTAAATATGCCGCTAAAAGAAAAGCTTTAAAAGAAGCCGGAGACTACGAAGCACTTCAAAAGCTTCCTAAAAACTCTTCTCCGGTAAGATTACACAATAGATGTAAGCTTACAGGAAGACCAAGAGGATATATGAGAGTTTTTGGAATTTCCAGAGTAACTTTTAGAGAAATGGCTAACGAAGGATTAATACCGGGAGTTAAAAAAGCTAGTTGGTAAAAATTAAAAAATAACAGATTTTAAAAGTAGAATTTAAATTCTATACTCTAAAATTAAATAAATATGGTTACAGACCCAATTGCAGATTACTTAACAAGAGTAAGAAATGCCATGAGAGCAGGACACAAAGTTGTTGAAATTCCTGCATCAAAAATTAAAAAAGAGATTACTAAAATTCTCTTCGATCAAGGATATATCCTTAACTACAAATTTGAAGAAGGTAGTGTACAAGGAGTTATTAAAATTGCTTTAAAATACGATAAAGCAACTAATCTTCCGGCTATCAAAAAAATTCAAAGAGCATCTAAACCCGGCTTAAGAAAATATTCCGGTTGTAAAGAGCTTCCAAGAGTTTTAAATGGATTAGGTATCGCTATTATCTCAACTTCAAAAGGAGTAATGACAGATAAGAAAGCTAGACAAGAAAATGTTGGTGGAGAGGTAATTTGTTATGTTTATTAAAAAATTGAAGAAATGTCAAGAATAGGAAAAGCAATAATAAATATTCCAACAGGTACTACCATTGATTATAAAGATAATGTAGTTACAGTTAAAGGAAAAAACGGTGAGTTAAAACAAGAACTTACCGGAGGAATAACTATAAATATTGAAAATTCTGAATTAGCAGTTCAACGTCCATCCGACAGTAAAGAACATAAATCTTTGCATGGATTATACAGAGCCCTTATTAATAACATGATAGTTGGTGTATCTGAAGGATTCACCAAAAAATTGGAATTAGCGGGGGTAGGTTATAGAGCATCTAATCAAGGCCAAAAATTAGAATTGGCTTTAGGATTTTCGCATTTAGTAGTTATAGAGTTACCTCAGGAAGTAAAAGTGGAAACTTTAACTGAAAAAGGTAAAAATCCAATAATTACTTTATCTTCGTATGATAAACATTTATTAGGGATGGTTTGTGCAAAAATAAGATCACTTCGTAAACCTGAACCTTATAAAGGTAAAGGAGTTAAATTTGTAGGAGAACAAATCAGAAGAAAAGCAGGTAAATCTGCATAAAAAATTAAGTTATGGCATTAACTAAAAGAGAAAAAAGAATAAGAGTTAAAAGGAGAGTACGTAAAAATATATTCGGTACAGCTGAAAAACCTCGTTTGTCAGTTTTTAGAAGTAATAAAGAAATTTACGCTCAACTTATAGATGATAATTCTGGCAAAACTTTAGCTTACGCATCTTCGCGTCAAAAAGAAATTGCCGGAGAAAAAGGAACAAAAACTGAAATTTCTGCTTTAGTAGGTAAAAAATTAGCTGAAAATGCTAAAGTAGCCGGTATTGAAACTGTAGTTTTTGATAGAAATGGCTTCATATATCACGGAAGAGTGAAAGCCTTAGCTGATGGTGCTAGAGAAGGAGGTTTAAAATTTTAATACATTAAAAAATTATGTTAGGAATAAATAATATTGAAAGAGTAAAACCAGGTGGGTTAGAACTTGTAGATCGTTTAGTAGGTGTACAAAGAGTAACAAAAGTAACCAAAGGTGGTAGAGCATTCGGGTTTTCAGCTATTGTGGTTGTAGGTGATGAAAAAGGAGTTGTAGGATTTGGTTTAGGTAAATCAAAAGAAGTGGCTAGCGCTATTTCAAAAGCTGTAGAAGATGCTAAGAAAAATTTAGTTAGAGTACCGATATTAAACGGTTCGCTTCCACATGAACAATCTGCAAAATATGGCGGTGCTGATGTATTTTTACGTCCGGCATCTCATGGTACAGGATTGATTGCTGGGGGAGCAGTTCGTGCCGTATTGGAATCTGCAGGAGTTAAAGATGTACTTTCAAAATCTAAAGGATCTTCAAATCCACATAACGTAGTAAAAGCAACAGTAAAAGCACTATTAAACTTAAGAAGTGCTGAAACCATTGCACAACAAAGAGGAGTTTCACTTTCTAAAGTATTTAAAGGATAAGAACATGGCAACGATAAAAATAACTTTAAAAAGAAGTTCAATTAAAAGACCGAAAAATCAAAAGCTTACTTTAGAAGCATTAGGTTTAACTAAATTGAATAAGACCGTTGAACATGAAGCAACCCCACAAATATTAGGTATGGTTGCAGTAGTAAAACATTTAGTAACTGTTGAAGAATAATAAGATATGAATTTACATACTTTAAAACCTGCACAAGGTTCAACACATAATAGCAAGAGACTAGGTAGAGGTCAAGGAAGTGGTAAAGGAGGTACTTCTACTAAAGGTCACAAAGGAGATAAATCTCGTTCAGGACATAAAGATAAAGTAGGATTTGAAGGAGGTCAAATGCCTTTACAAAGAAGGATTCCTAAATTTGGCTTTAAGAATATCAATAGAAAAGAATATGTGGGTATTAATTTAGACACAATTCAAGGTTTAATTGATAGTAATAAAATTTCTACTGAAATCACTAAAGAAACTTTAATCCAAAATGGATTAATTTCTAAAAATGATTTAGTTAAAATTCTTGGTAGAGGAGAATTAAAATCAACCGTTACTATAACTGTTGATAAATATACTAAATCAGCAAAAGAGGCTATAGAAAAAGCCGGAGGGAAAGCTAACATCTTATAAAATAGCATGAAAGGATTTATACAGACATTAAAGAATATCTGGAGTATAAAAGAGTTAAGAGATAAACTTATTTTCACTTTTGTTCTAGTATTGGTATACAGATTTGGTACGCATGTTTCACTTCCTGCTATCAATATGGTAGAAGTAGATAATATTCTTGAAATCTACAAAAACAATGGTGGAAACCAACAGGCTACCGGCCTGTTAGGGTTATTATCTTCATTTACGGGAGGTGCATTCAGTAAAGCATCAATTTTTGCTTTAGGTATTATGCCGTATATATCTGCTTCTATTGTGGTGCAATTAATGGGATTAGCTATACCTTATATACAAAAACTACAAAAAGAGGGAGAAAGCGGTCGTAAGACGGTTAATCAGATTACTAGGTGGTTGACAATTTTAATATGTTTAATACAAGCTCCTGCCTATTTGACATCTATTACACAAGTCTTTCTACCTATTGAGCAATTTAGAACAGCCTATTTAGTAGATCCCAATAATATTTTCTTATTTTGGGTGCCAAGTATTATAATCTTAATTTCAGGCACAATTTTTGCTATGTGGATGGGGGAAAAGATAACTGACAAAGGAATCGGTAATGGGATATCTATTTTAATTATGGTTGGTATTTTAGCAGGTTTTCCAACTGCATTTGTTCAAGAAGTTGGTGTACAAATGGGAGATACCGGAAAAGGACTTATCATGATGTTTGTAGAAGTAATTGCTTGGTTGTTAGTTATCATATTATGTATTATGTTGACTGTGGCCGTAAGAAAAGTTCCTGTACAATACGTGAGTAGAACAAAATCTGGATCATTACGTTCCATAACAAATGCGGCTAGGCAATATATACCATTAAAAGTTAATGCAGCCGGTGTAATGCCTATCATTTTTGCACAAGCATTAATGTTCATACCGGGTTTATTGGTACGTTCTGAAACAACTACTAATACTTTTTGGGCAGGATTTAGTCAAGTATTTAGTTGGCAATATAATTTATTATTTGCCCTGTTAATAATTGTCTTTACCTTTTTCTACACAGCTATTACAATTCCTATAAATCAAATGGCTGATGATTTAAAAAGAAATGGAGGATTAATTCCACGTGTAAAACCAGGTAAAGAAACAGCTGATTATTTAGATGATGTTTTATCTAAAATTACACTACCTGGAGCTATTTATTTAGCTCTTATAGCAGTTCTTCCTGCAATAGTTAAAATTATCGGTCTCACCGCAACCGATAAATTTGCTTTATTTTTTGGAGGAACTTCTTTATTAATTATGGTAGGTGTATTATTAGATACTGTACAACAAATTAATACTTATTTATTAAACCACCATTATGATGGTTTAATGCAGTCAAGATTAAGTAGAAATCCGAATTAATATATGGCAAAACAAAAACATATAGAACAAGACGGAACTATTATTGAAGCATTGTCTAACGCAATGTTCAGAGTAGAATTAGAAAATGGCCACATTTTAACCGCACATATTTCTGGTAAAATGAGGATGCATTATATTAAACTATTACCTGGAGATAAAGTACGGTTGGAAATGTCACCCTATGATTTATCAAAAGGAAGAATAACTTTCAGATATTAAAATAGAAAGAAAAATGAAAATTAGAGCATCACTTAAAAAAAGAAGTTCAGATGATATTGTTGTAAGACGTAAAGGTCGTCTATACATTATAAACAAAAAAAATCCTAAATTTAAACAAAGACAAGGTTAATACTATGGCTAGAATTTCCGGTGTAGATTTACCAAAAAATAAAAGAGGAGTTATAGGCCTTACCTATATTTACGGTGTTGGTAAAAGTACTGCAGCTAAAGTTTTAAAAGATGCAGGAATTAGTGAGGATAAAAAAGTTTCTGAATGGAATGACGATGAAGTTAATGCTATCAGAAAATTCATTTCCGAAAACGTTAAAGTAGAAGGAGAATTACGTTCTGAAATTCAATTAAATATTAAACGTTTAATGGATATTGGATGTCAGAGAGGTATCAGACATCGTCTGGGTTTACCACTTAGAGGTCAAAGAACCAAAAATAATTCTCGTACAAGAAAAGGTAAAAGAAAAACTGTAGCTAATAAGAAAAAAGCCACTAAATAATAAATAGAAACATGGCAAAAACAGCATCAAAAACAGCTAAAAAAAGAAAAGTTAAAATTGAAGCAGTAGGAGAAGCTCATATCCAAGCCTCATTTAATAATATTATTATCTCTTTAACTAATAAAAACGGAGAAGTAATATCATGGGCATCTGCTGGAAAAATGGGTTTTAAAGGCTCTAAAAAAAATACCCCTTATGCAGCTCAAATGGCAGCTGAAAATTGTGCGCAAGTTGCGTATGAATTAGGATTAAGAAGGGTAAAAGTTTTTGTGAAAGGTCCGGGAGCTGGAAGAGAATCAGCTATTCGAACTATTCATAATGCTGGTATTGAAGTTAGTGAAATCGTTGATGTAACTCCTATACCACATAATGGATGTAGACCACCAAAAAGAAGAAGAGTTTAATACTATTAATATCATTCAAATTTTATAATGGCAAGATATATTGGTCCAAAAACGAAAATAGCTAGAAAATTCGGACAAGCTATTTATGGGGAAGATAAGTATTTTGAAAGAAGAAAATACCCTCCAGGACAACACGGTCCGAACAAGAGAAGAGGTGCTAAAAAATCTGAATATGCAGTTCAGTTGGCTGAAAAACAAAAAGCAAAATATACTTACGGTATATTAGAAAGACAATTTGCAAATTTGTTTGACAAGGCACAAAGAAGTAAAGGGATTACAGGTGAAGTATTATTACAATTATGTGAATCAAGACTAGATAACGTAGTTTATAGATTCGGTTTGTCTAATACTAGAGCAGGATCTCGTCAATTAGTATCACACAAACATATCACAGTTAATGGAGAGATTGTAAATATACCTTCTTATCTATTAAAACCAGGTGATGTGATTGGAGTTAGAGAAAAATCTAAATCATTACAAGTAATTAAAGATGCTTTAGCTAATAATTCTCATAAAACTTATGAATGGTTAGTATGGAATGATGAAAAACTATCAGGAGATTTTAAAGTAGTTCCTGAAAGAATTCAAATTCCTGAAGATATCAAAGAACAATTGATAGTCGAATTATATTCTAAATAAAACAAAAAATTAGCTAAGATTTATATGGCAATTTTAAACTTTATAAAACCTGATAAGGTAATTTTAGTTGAATCAGATGATTTTAAAGGTCAATTTGAATTCAGACCCTTAGAGCCTGGATTTGGATTAACCGTTGGAAATGCTTTAAGAAGAGTTTTATTATCTTCGTTGGAAGGGTATGCTATTACATCAATAAAAATTGAAGGAGTTGAACATGAATTTTCAACTATACCGGGTGTAATAGAAGATGTGACTGAAATCATATTGAATCTTAAAAAAGTTAGATTTAAAAATCAAATCAATAAAGGTGGAAATGAAATTGTAACAGCTCAAATATCCGGAAAATCAGAATTGACAGCCGGAGATTTAGGTAAATTTATTTCTTCTTATCAAGTTTTAAATCCTGATTTAGTGATTTGTCATATGGATAAATCAGTTAAATTTAATATAACTTTTAATATAGATAAAGGAAGAGGGTACGTACCTGCAGAACAAAATAAATCTAATCACGCTCCAATAGGAACTATAGCAATTGACTCTATTTATACTCCAATCAGAAATGTTAGTTATAGCATTGAAGATTATCGTGTAGAACAGAGAACTGATTATGAAAAGCTTATTTTAGATATTCAAACAGATGGTTCAATAACTCCTCAAGAAGCTTTAACAGAAGCAGCTAAAATATTAATTCATCATTTTATGTTATTTTCTGATGAGAGAATAACATTAGAAGCAGATGTTGTTTCATCCGCAGACACTTATGACGAAGAAGCTCTTCATATGAGACAGTTATTAAAAACTAAACTAGTTGATATGGATCTATCTGTTAGAGCTCTTAATTGTCTTAAGGCTGCAGAAGTTGAAACTTTGGGAGAATTAGTTTCCTTTACAAAATCAGATTTAATGAAGTTTAGGAATTTTGGTAAAAAATCTCTGACCGAATTGGAAGATTTAGTTTATTCTAAAAATCTGACTTTTGGTTTGGATGTTTCAAAGTATAAATTAGAAGCAGAATAATAAGAAATCATGAGACACGGAAAAAAGTTTAATCATTTAGGGAGAACTGCCTCACATCGTAAAGCTATGCTTTCCAATATGGCTATTTCCCTTATTCTTCATAAAAGAATTAACACAACTGTTGCTAAAGCTAAAGCATTAAGAACGTATATAGAACCATTATTAACTAAATCTAAAGAAGATACCACTCATAATAGAAGAACTGTTTTTAGTTATCTTCAGAGTAAAGAGGCGGTTACTGAATTATTTAGAACAGTAGCAACCAAAATTTCTTCTAGAAATGGTGGATATTGTAGAATAATTAAAACTGGTTTTAGGTTAGGAGATGGTGCAGATACAGCTCTTATTGAATTAGTGGATTTTAATGAAACCTATAATTCAGGAGAATCTAATAAAAAAGTAACTAGAAGAAGTCGTCGTTCAACCAAAAAGGCGGATTCTGCAGAATCAACATCTGAAGCTGTAGTTAATGAAACTAGTGAAGTTGAATCTGAGAATAAATCAGATGAAACAAAAGAATAAAAAATAAATTCAATTTAAAAAAAAGCAGGTTTTTTAACCTGCTTTTTTATTTTATACCTATCCCTTTTTACTTACATAGATTTACAAATCGATTAATTATAGATCTAAATATTAGTATCTATTCATTAAAGACTTATATATAATTGATAAAATAATTAATTGAAACTATATTATTATTTGTAAACTTTTAAATATTGCAATTATTTCAATAAAATAGATTAAAAGGTCTTTTACATTAATTATAAATTAAATTTTATTAAAATAAAATACTCTATCTCTATGCATGTCAAAATTGAATGTTTAATGTAATATTTTATTTAATTTTATTTCATATATAAATTAATAAAGTCATACTTTATAATGGTTTTAAAGTTTTAAAAATTATTTTAAATACTTAAAAACAACTAATTATTTTATATAAATAGTAAATTGAAATTAAAAATATAACTAAAAAGTGGTAAGTTTTAAATAGTTTTAAATAAAAAAGCCTCTTAATATATAAGAGGCTTTTTTATATCATAAGTTTTTTTATTCTGCAGAATCAAGTAATTTGAAAACCACTCTTCTGTTTTCTTTATTTTTCCATTCAGGACATTTAGAAGCAGGTTTACATTCAGGATATTTAGGGTTAGTGAATCCCATACCTTTACCTGTTAATTGATAAGGAGGCACACCTTTAGAAACTAAATATTTAATCACAGAAGTTACTCTTCTTTTTGATAGATTAAGATTGTAAGCATCTGTTCCTCTAGCATCAGTATGCCCTTCAACTAAAAATCTTGTACCTTGACCGTATTTAATTATAATATCAGCTACTTGATCTAAAATAGGTTGCGATTCTAAAAGAATTTTGTCTGAATCAAGATTAAATTGAATACCTCCCATAGTAGCAATAAGTGGATTAATAGCATCCTCAGCAAGTTTTTGAGGTTCAGGACATCCATCGTTTGATGCAGGGCCAGGGAAAGTAGGGCATTTATCATATAGGTCTATAATACCGTCCATATCTACGTCTAAAGCTCTACCTGAACCATCAACACGAGCCCCTTTAGGAGTATCTAATTCTCTATCCCAATCATCACAAACTCCGTCATCATCTTTATCTCCAAATACACAAACTTCTAATTGTTGTTGACTTGCTACATCATTGATTTTTGTAAACATTTCACGTAATGGATCAACCCAACCTAAAAATTCATTATGTTTTCCAATTTTATATGTTACTCCTAACGATGTTGTTAAAAAGTTATCGGATTTACTTCCTTTATGCAAATCAGCGTAATGACCGTTATTACCGGAACCATCAAATAGTTCATCACCGGTAATTACATACATAGCTCTTAAGGATGCATCCCATCTTTTATTTATTTTATATGTTAAGCCTGTACCTAACTGAGCAAATAAAGATTTTAAACCCATATCTTGGTCCGCCATAGTTTCATAGACGGTTGAACCTTTTTCTAAGAACTTAGTTTTAGCTTTATATTGTATTGTTCCTACACCAGCATATGTATGTAAAGCCCATCTATATGGAGATCTGTTATCAATTCTTCTGAATAAAGATGAAACATTTAAATCACCTAAAATGCTTAATGCAAAATAATTTGTTTTTGCATCAACTTTATTAGAACCATATCCTTGCTTAGATTCACCAAATTGACCTAATAAACTTAATCCTAAGACATGTGAAATTTGTTTATTTATTGAAGCTTGAAAATCATACCCAACTCTCCATTTGCTTGATGCACCATTATCTATAGAGGTAAAATCAGATGTTATTAACCAAGGAACACCTCCATATATAGATACAGACCAGTCATTAAATTGCTTTTGATCATTAGTAAATTTAACATAATCATCAGTGAAATTACTACTATCTACATTTTGAGCTTGTACATTTATGCATGTACAAAAAACTGCAAGTAAAAATAGAATACATTTTTTATTCATAACTATAATTAATTAGTAAGTATATTAAGTCTTCTCCTAATACAAAATGATTGAAGGTTGTAAAATTATCAAAATTTTTTAAAAAAAAAAATATATTAAACCAGTTCATATAAAATTTTTTTTGAGAAACTTCTTTTTGATATGTGTGAAGCGTGTGGTATCACTAAAATTTTTGAAAAATATTTTATTGAATTAAAATAAACTATATCAATGTCGATAGTCCTATCCTCATATTTTCCGCTTAAATAACTATCATTAATTCTGCCTAAAGATCTTTCAATTTCTTTAATTGATTTTAAAAGTTTTATGGGTGACAAATCGGTACTAACGATAATTCCAATATTTAGATAATTATTTGATGAAAAATAATCTTCAGGTTCGGATTCAATTAATTTGGATTTTTTTAAAATTGGTCCAATTTTAATATTTATTAAATTTATAGCTAATGTTATATTATTTTTTTTATTTCCTAAATTGCTACCCAGTAACAAAACGACATTGTTCATCTACTAATTAATTATTTGTTAATAGAAAGAAATGAAAAAATTTATCATTCAAGTTTTGGCAACCATTGTTGGTATAGTGTTATTAACGAGTATAGTTGTGTTCGGCTTGATTTTAATAAATATTATAGCATTTATTCCATCTAAATTTGTTGTTAAAGATAAATCAATTTTAGAAATAAATCTAAATAATCCTATTTTGGAATCCCCAAATGATCAAGAAGCATCAATTTCACTTTTAAATAACGATAAGCGTGTTAATTTAAAAGATATTTTAAATGTAATAAATCACGCTAAAACAGATGAAAAAATAGAAGGTATAAGTCTTAAATTATCCAATATAAATGCCGGATACTCACAAATAGCTGAAATTCGTCAAGCCTTGCTAAATTTTAAAGAAAGCAAAAAGTTTATATACTCATATAATAATGAATGTGATCAAAGATCATATTATTTATCTTCTGTGGCCGATTCTCTATACGCTAATCCAAATGCAAGTATAGAATTAGCAGGTTTATCTGCAGAAGTCTTATTTTATAAAAATTTAGGACAAAAGTTTGGAGTAAATTTTGAAGTTATAAGACACGGTAAATATAAATCAGCCGTTGAGCCGTATCTTAGAGATAATCTTTCAGAAGAGAATAGATATCAGTTAAAAAATTTGTTACAGAATTTTTGGAATAAAATATCATCTGATATAATCTCTTCAAGAAAAATTACTAACGAGAGTTTAAATAAATCTGTAGATAGTTTATATAGTTTTATTCCAGAATTAGCATATAAAAATAGATTAGTAGATAGGTTGATCTATGAATCCCAATATGATAATTTAATTAAAAAGAGACTAGGTTTGTCAGATGATGATTCCATTAATAAAATACCCTTTGAACAATATAAAGAAATTATTGAAGATGTTTCGTTTATTAATGATAAAATAGCCATATTATATGCATCCGGACAAATTTATACAGGTAAAGGAGACACAGAGATTTATTCCAAAACATTTATAAATCTTATTAATGAAATAAAAAATGATGATGATATAAAAGCGGTAGTTTTACGAGTAAATTCACCTGGTGGAAGTGCTAATGCATCAGCTGAAATTTTGTATGAATTATATAAGCTTAAAAAGAAAAAACCTTTAATAGTTTCATTTAGTGATATAGCAGCATCCGGAGGCTATTATATTTCTATGGCTGCTGATAAAATATATGCCCAAGATAATACACTAACAGGATCCATAGGCGTTTTAGGAATGATCCCGGATGTTAGAAAATTAGCCAATACTATTGGAATTACTTCAGACTATGTTTCCACAAATTCAAACTCAAATTATTATTCAATTACCCAGGGAACATCTCAAGGATTTAAGGGTATAATGAATAAGGGGATTACTATAACATATAACAAATTTATTAATGAAGTAATGAAGGGTAGACATATGACCTATGCTCAAGTAGATTCGGTGGGACAAGGTAGAATATGGAGCGGAAGGGATGCATTAGAAAAGGGGTTGGTTGATGAAATCGGAGGATTCAATGAGGCTATTGAATATGCTGCAAAAAAAGCAGGGGTAACATCCTACAATTTAGTATCCTATCCGGAAGAAAAAAACAAATGGGATTTTATAGTAAATATGTTTACCTCTGATGACAATGAATTGAATCAATCGGGTGTAATAGAAAACCTTATAAAATATGAATTAGGTAAGGATCATTATAAATTATATCAAAAAATAAAAAATATAGAAAGTAATCAAGGAATAATGTACTTAATGCCGTATGATGTAGAAATTAAATAACGGATAAAAAGTCTTGAATAAAAATATTCTAACTAATATATCATTTTCAATAAAGATGTTATATCTTTGCAAAACTTAAAAGTTTGAGAAAAGTATTTTTATAATTTTTTCGAAAATTTATTCAACCAAATAGTACAATTATTTAAAAGTTAAATGGGATTATTTGATTTTCTTACACAAGAAATAGCAATCGATTTGGGTACAGCAAATACCTTAATCATTCATAATAATAAAGTAGTAGTAGACAGCCCTTCTATAGTAGCAATAGATAGAAGGACCATGAAGCCTATTGCAGTCGGAGAGATAGCTAAGCAAATGCAGGGGAAAACGCATGATGATATAAAAACTATTAGACCTCTAAAAGATGGAGTAATAGCTGATTTTGGCGCGTCCGAGCATATGATCAGGGAATTTATAAAACAAATTCCGGGAATAAAAGGAAAAATTTTTAATCCTTCATTGAGGATGGTTATTTGTATTCCCTCAGGTATTACAGAGGTTGAAAAAAGAGCAGTAAAAGACTCTGCAGCTAAAGTAAATGCTAAGGATGTAAAATTAATTTATGAGCCTATGGCTGCAGCCATAGGGGTTGGTATTGATGTTACACAGCCTAAAGGTAATATGATTATAGATATAGGGGGAGGAACTACTGAAATAGCAGTTATAGCTTTGGGAGGAATTGTTTGTGATAACTCTATTAAAATTGCAGGAGACGTATTTAATAATGATATCTTATATTATTTAAGAACTCATCATAATTTGTTTATCGGAGAAAAAACAGCAGAACACATTAAAATGGAGGTAGGTTCAGGACTTGAAGAACTGGATAATCCGCCTGAAGATCTACCAGTTCAAGGTAGAGATTTAATTACCGGTAAACCTAAAGAAATTATGGTAAATTATAAAGAAATGGCCAGGGCTCTAGATAAATCTATTTTAAGAATCGAAGATGCTATTATGGAAACTTTATCAAGAACACCTCCGGAATTATCTGCAGATATCTATAATACTGGTATATATTTAGCAGGAGGAGGGGCTTTACTTAGAGGTCTCGATCAAAGAATAGGAAGGAAAACAGGATTACCTGTTTTCATAGCTGACGATCCATTGAGAGCAGTTGTGAGAGGTACTGGAATTGCACTAAAAAATATTGAAAAATTTGAGAATTTTTTAATCAAATAATAAATTATTCTTAAGATAAAACTTATTAATGTCTGTATTGATAAATTTTCTATCAAAAAATAGTAGATTTCTGCTATTTCTATTTTTGCAGATATTAGCTCTTTTTTTTACGTTTAACAGAAATGTTTATCATAATTCGATACTAGAAGAAAAAATAATTTCATTCACCGGTTATGTAGATTCTAAAATATCTTATTTAACATACTATATAAATCTCAAAAAGGAAAATGAACGTCTAATAGAAGAGAATAAAGAATATAGAAATAAATTTCTAGGAAAAACCGGTAAAATTAAGCCTGAGTTTTTTGCTATGTTAGATTCTACAAAATATAAGCAAAAATATTATTATACCACTGCTGATATAATATCAAATTCAATAACAAGGTCAAATAATTATTTAATTATAGATCGAGGCACAGATCAAGGTGTTAGTCCGGAAATGGGCGTTGTTACCTCAACCGGGGTTGTAGGAATGATTATCAATTGTACGAAAAATTATTCCAAAGTTATTTCCATTCTTAATAGGAATACCAGGATAAATGCCAGATTAAAATCAAGTAAATATTACGGTACATTATTATGGCAGGGAGAAGATCCCAGAATCATGCATTTATCAGATATACCTAAATATGTAGGTGTAAAGATAGGAGATACTATTGAAACGGATGGAAAATCTAAAATATATCCTGAAGGTATATTAATTGGAAGAGTGAGCAGTAAATCCATAGATGAGGAGACTGGTAATTGGAATATTTCAGTTGAATTATTTCAAGATATGGGAAATATACAAAAAGTATATGTAGTGGATAAACTGGATAGAGAAGAAATTAAAAGTTTGAAAGATTCTATAAATTAATAATGCTTAACAGATACACATTAATAAATCTCATCTTAATTCCCATCTTACTATTATTGCAAGTTTTTGTATTTAATAACATCTATTTTTTCCATAAATATAATCCTGTCATATATATTATTTGGATCATTTTTTATCCATATGACAAATCTTTTAATTATCTGTTTCTAATTTTTTCATTCCTTTTGGGATTTGGAATTGATTGTTTTATGGACACCGGAGGCGTTAATGCTTTCTCATCCGTATTAATTTCTTATATAAGAAATACAGTACTTCGATATATCTCAGATTTAGATCGAGAAATGAAAATATTAAACTTTTCAGATTTAAATTTCCTTCAATTATTATCGTATATAATAATAATTATATTAATTCATCATTTAAGTCTTTTTATTTTAGAAAGTTTTAAAATATCTATGATATTAGATGTAATAGAAGACGCTCTTATAACATCAGTATTTTCATTTTTATTTATCATTATAATTTACGCTTTCTTTAAAAATAAGATTGGATAGTGAAAAAATTTCAGATTATAATAGGGGTGTTGATTTTCTTAGCGTTACTGTTTATCGCGCGTATATCCTACCTACAATTATTTACAGAAAAATATAAGCTTAACGCAGCAAATACTTCTATAAAAGCAGAATATCAAATTCCATTACGGGGATATATAATGGACAGAAACGGTAAAATATTAGTAGGAAATACTCCTTCCTATGAGTTGACTTTTACCCAATCCCAGATGGAAAAAAATTTTGATACCTTAGGTTTTTGCAAATTAGTTAATATTTCGAAAGCTGATTTTATAAAAAAAATCAAAAGTATCAAATCAAATAAGAAAATTTATAATAACCTGGTTCCTATGACCTTTATGAAAGGTCTGACTAGTGAAGATTTAGCCAGAATACAAGAAAAACTTTTTAAATATAATGCATTTTCAATTGTTCGAACTCCAGAAAGAAATTACTTGGTCCATTCTGCAGGAAACATATTGGGTTATATTAATGAAGTTAATGAAAAATATATAAAATCTGATTCATCCTATTACATGCCCGGTAATTTAGCTGGTATGACAGGAGTAGAAAAATCGTATGAAAAATATTTACGAGGAATAAAAGGAATTAAGTATATACAAAAAGACAGAAGATTAAGAAGTATAGGCTCATATAAGGATGGAGAGTATGACCAACAAATGCATAGTGGTAAAGATATAACACTCTCAATTGACTATGATTTACAAAATCTGGCAGAAAAATTGTTAGTTAATAAAAGAGGCGGTATCGTAGCTTTAGATCCCAATAATGGAGAAATATTGGTTATGGCCTCAGCTCCTGTTATTGATCCGTCAGTATTTGTAGGAAGAGATAAGAATAAACATATATATGCTCTTCAAATGGATTCTATGAATAAGCCAATGTTTGATCGAGCGGCTCAAGCAGCATATCCTCCAGGATCTACTTTTAAATTGATAAATGGTTTAGCTGCTTTACAAATGGGAGTAATAGATGAAAAAACAACATTTATATGTAAACATGGTTTTCATTATGGAAACAGGAAGATAGGTTGCCATTGTGGATATTTTTATACTCCTATAGCTATGGATAAAGCTATTCAAAAATCATGTAATAATTTCTTTGCAGAGGCTTACGTAAGAATACTTAACAAGTATCCGGGTAACATTGAAAAAAGCATTGATGAATGGAGTGATATAGTTAAAAGTTTTGCCGTCGGCGAATTTATGCATAATGATTTAGCAGTGGGAAGTAAAGGAAATATTCCAGATGCTAATTATTATAATAGACGTTACGGAAAGGATAAATGGAATATCTATACTATAATTTCGAATTCAATAGGGCAAGGTGAAGTTTTGGCAACTCCATTACAAATCGCAAATTATACGGTTGTTATTGCCAACAGAGGATTTTTTTACACCCCTCATATTGTAAAAGCTATAGATGGAAAACCGATAACAGATCCTCAATTTACTGTACCCAAACAAGTAAAAGTCGAGAAAAAATATTTTGATATTGTAAATAAAGGAATGAGTATGGTAGTTTTGTCGGGTACGGGTCATAGGATTTTTACCAATACATTTAGTCAGGAAGGAAAAACAGGTACCTCGCAAAATCCTCATGGAAAAGATCATTCCATATTTGTTTTAATAGCTCCCGTAGATAAACCAAAAATAGCAATTGCTGTAGTCGTTGAAAATGGAGGTTTTGGAGCAACTTATGCCGGACCCATGGCCTCTCTACTTGCAGAAAAATATCTTACCGGAACCATTGAAAGAAAATCAATGGAGGAAAGCATCATAAAATCTGATTTCAGTAATGAATATTTGAGACAATGGAACGATTATTTAAAAAGAACAGGAAAATATGTTCCAAATAATTTACCTCAAGCTTTAAAAGATAGTATAAATAAGATTAATTCGAATAAAAAACTATCCTTAAAAGAAAAGCAACGATTAATACAAAATATAATTAATCAGGGAGAAGCAGCAAAAAAATTAGATAATTTTATTGGTGATTAAAAATGAATAAAATTTTTAGGGGAGTAGATGGTTTAATGTTATTTTTATATTTGCTTATAGCCTTATTTGGTATCGCAAATATATACAGCGTTGATAGTTCTAGTGGTACTAAACAATTCATCTGGCTGTTAATATCTTTAACAGTAGGAACTTCAACCTTTCTTGTTCGTCCTAAATTTTTTGAGAATTTTGCGGGCTTATTTTACTTATTTGGTTTATGTCTACTTACCGGTGTTTTATTGTTTGGAAGCTATGTTAACGGAGCTAAAGCCTGGTATCGAATTGGAGGTTTTAGTTTACAACCGGTAGAATTAGCTAAAATTTCTACAGCATTAATGTTAGCTAATTACGTAGATTCTCCTAATTTTAATATTAAAAATAATCAATCATTAGGAATTGCATTTCTAATTATATTTATTCCCATAGTATTAATTTTGCTGCAACCCGATGTTGGATCCATTTTAGTGTTTACTGCTTATTTTATCGCTTTATATAGAGAAGGAATGACAGGATGGTTTTTCATCATTGGTTTTTATTTTGCGATTTTATTTCTGACTTCCATTTGGGTTCCATCATGGATCGTTATTTTAATATTAACACTTTTACTGTTTCTATTATTATTCTTGCTTAGAAAGAAAATTAAATGGAATCAACACTTTAACATTTTATTTATCATAGTATTTGTACTAATATCAAGTGTTATAAGCATATCCTCACCGTTTATATTCGAGCATTTACCAAAGCATCAAAAAGAAAGAATATTAGTACTATACGAAGGTGAAAAAAAATACAGAGATACCGCAGGATATAATTTGCTTTATTCTAAAACAGCCATAGGATCGGGAGGTTTCTGGGGTAAAGGATATAAACAAGGTAGTGTTACAGCAGGTAAATTCGTACCGGAGCAACAGACTGACTATATATTTTGTACAGTGGGCGAAGAATGGGGATTTGTAGGATGTACCCTATTGATCGGGCTTTATACTTGTTTAATAGCAAGAATATATTATTTGGCAGAAACACAGAAAAGCGCATTTTCCAGAGTTATGGGATATTCATTAGCTTCCATATTATTTATGCATTTTTTAATTAATATAGGAATGGTCATAGGATTGTTTCCAACCGTAGGAATCCCATTACCTTTCTTTAGCTATGGTGGTAGTTCACTATTAGGATTTTCTTTATTTATTTTTATATTTTTGCGCTTGAATTATTCTGACAAAAATAGTCTTATCTAGATACCCTTTAGTATTAACTAATTTTTGACCATTTAATTTTATTCTTATGATATTTTAAGAAGAATTTTCTTATAGCTTGATTTTTTTCCTTTGTAAGATCAGGATCATCTTGTAATAAATGATCTACACAGGATTTAGATAATGATACTATTACCTTATCATGAATCAAATCTGTTTTTTTAAAATCAATGGTACCGCTTTGCTGAGTTCCTAAAATATTACCGGGTCCTCTTAATTCCAAATCCACTTCAGATATTCTAAATCCGTCGTTTGTTTCACACATTGTTTTAATCCTTTTCTGTGCATCATTCGATAGCTCTGATTTGGTCATCAATATACAATATGATTGTTCAGCACCTCTACCCACTCTTCCTCTTAATTGATGCAATTGAGATAATCCGAATTTCTCAGCACTTTCAATAACCATGACACTTGCATTCGGAACATTTACGCCCACCTCAATAACAGTAGTGGCAATCATAATTTGCGTCTGATTATTGATAAATCGTTGCATTTCATATTCTTTATCCGCAGGTTTCATTTTCCCGTGTACGATGCTTATTTGATAATCAGGCATTGGGAAATCTCTGACTATACTTTCATATCCATCCATAAGATCTTTATAATCAAGATTTTCACTTTCTTCTATAAGGGGATATACAATATATACTTGTCTGCCTTTTTTAATTTCATTTTTAAGAAAACCAAAAACGGATAGCCTGTTTGAATCTGTTCTATGATAGGTTTTAATTTCTTTCCTTCCACTTGGTAATTCATCAATTATAGATACATCCAAATCACTATAATAACTCATGGCCAATGTTCTCGGTATAGGAGTAGCTGTCATCACTAATATATGCGGAGGTATCGCATTTTTCACCCATAATCGAGAGCGTTGTTCAACCCCAAACCGATGTTGTTCATCAATTATAGCTAAACCTAAATTTTTAAATTGTACTTTTTCTTCAAGTAAAGCATGGGTACCCACCAATATATTTATTTTTCCCGACAGTAATTCTTGATGAATTAGTTTTCTTTCCGAGGTCGAAGTTGATCCCGTTAATAGATGGACAGAAATATTCATTTCATCAACCAATTCACAAATGCTTTTATAATGTTGAACGGCTAAAATTTCGGTGGGAGCAATCATACAAGCTTGAAATCCATTATCAATAGCTAAAAGCATGGATAAGAGAGCGACCATCGTCTTTCCACTGCCTACATCACCTTGCAATAACCTATTCATTTGAATATTTCGGCTAAGGTCTTTACGTATTTCTTTAATTACTTTTTTTTGAGCATTTGTTAATTGGAACGGAAGATGAAAATTATAAAATTCATTAAAATGATGTCCGACATTAGAAAAAGGATTTCCTAAATTTATACGTTGTCTATGAATTTTTTGTAATCCAAAACCAAGTTGAAAAAAAAACATTTCTTCAAATTTCAACCTGTATTCGGCCTGTTGTAATTCAACGTAAGAATTTGGAAAATGAATTTGTTGATAAGCTTTTTTACGAGAAATTAACTTATAATTTACTAAAATTTCTTGCGATAAGTTATCCTCTATTTGATCATCAATAGCGACTAAAATTTCCCTAATTGATTTTTTAAAAAAACGTTGATTGACCCCTCTTTTTTGTAATTTTTCCGAGTTTGAATAAATTGGTTCTAAAACTATAGGAGCTAGTTTTGCATCATTCATTTTTTCAATTTCCGGATGCGCAAGGGTTAATTTTCCATTAAAAGCATTTACTTTACCAAATATTAAAACTTCTTCATGTAAGGGAATGCTTTTTACTAACCAATTCGTTACATTGAACCATATAAGTTCTAATTTTCCGGTACTATCTTCAAATATAGCGGTTAATCTGCTTTTCTTGTTAAAAGTAGTTTCTTTTAAAGATATTATTTTACCTCTTAATTGAATTTCTGCTGAAGAAGAACCTAGTTGATTTACTTTATAAATTTTACTTTTATCCACATATTTAAAAGGAAAATAATTAAGTAAATCCTCGCATGAGTGTATATTAAGCTGTTTTTTTAATAAGTTCGCTTTTTCAGTTCCTATACCTTTAACATATTCAATAGAAGATTGAAGATATAATGCACTCATATTACAAAATTAAGAAACTGATCTTACTATAACTAGCAATAGAGATATAAATTAATTGAAATTTACTATTTAAAGAAAACACATAAGAAGGGAATATTTCCCTTCTTATGTAAAAGTATATATTTGGGTATCTTATTTAATTAAATTATTGATATCAGATATTTTAGAAGTAATTTTTAAAATTTTATTTTTTTGATCTACTAAAATTAGTGTAGGGGTACCGGTTATATTTAGTTCTTTTACAAATTTACTATCCCAGTATATTAAATCTGAATCGTTTAACCATGAAGTTTCTTTTATAGCATTTTGCCAATCCTCTTTATTGTAATCAACAGAAAGGGCTATAATTTCACCACCCGATTTTTTAAAATTTTCGTAAAACTGTTTAACATATGGCATTTCTTGTTGGCAATGACTACACCAAGAAGCCCATACCATAATTAATTTATATTTAGTTTTAATGTCATATAAATACGTATACTTATCGTTTAATTTATGCGTAAATTTTATGTTTGGAATTATTTTTCCTTCCTTTATAGAATTATTGTCTTGAATTGTTTTTTTAAGTTCCGCACTTATTTCGCATGTTAGTGATTCTGCTCTTTTCATATATTTATCAGTAAGATTTACTAAACCATATCCATTTAGAAAATTAATAGTTGCGGATAATATCTCTTGTCCCCTGCTTGTATCTTCACCAACTTCATCCAATAAAACTTCTATAGCTTTATCAATTTTATTTTCCCAATCTTTTTGAGAAGAGGCTCCCATTGCAGACAGTTTAAAATAATTATATAAAAGAGATTTACCTACACCGGAAGTTTCAAATTCTTGTCCGGCATTTTTAAAATGATCTAAAATTAAATTTTTATTTGAAATAGCATCGCCGTTTCCTATTTCAGTGTTTTTAATTAGATCTGAAGTTTTTAAATAATAGGATAAAAATGGGAATTCAGAAATATCAGGTTCATTCATTTCAGATATTCTTTGAATTTCATTTTTTAAGGGTAAATAAAAATCATCTTTAGAATTATAATAAAAATTCATATTTTGTAATTGAGGAAGAATTGAATTTTTTTTAATATCATAATTTAGATAATTTTGATAACGGTCATTAATTTGATTACCTGGTATATTTATAATAAATTCATCATTTGCAGTAATTGATGCGCTAAAGTCTATATCGGTATTATTAGAAATGAAAATGTAATTCTTTTTGGCATCCAGTAATGAAATTTCAATTATACCGGAATAGTTATCTTTAACAGGAATTGAAAAAGATCCATTTGAATTTGTAGTTATATTTCCTATTAAAATATCATCAAATGCTCTATCTATTTTTACTAATATTCTTTTATTAGGATAATTGGCAATAGTACCTTTAAAAGTGAATTGGGCTTGAGCTATTAAGTTTATTAGAACTAATAAGAATGTAATTGAAATTTTTTTCATAAAAAAAGCCTTGTTATTTATTTAACAAGGCTAATTTATGAAATTAAAATCTTTATATAGATTTAATTCTTTTCTTTTTAAAAATATAAAATATTAAAAGTATAGCACTTATTAATAAAAATGGTACTATAAAATTTATTGGAGTAGTTGTGTGTGGTTCACCAATACCTATATATGCTTGGACTTCTCCTTCAGGTACAGGTGGAACCTCATTAGTTTCAACTACAACTTGTAATAAATTATAGGCATAAGTAAAATTATATATGATGACTATAAATATTATGGAAAATAATTTTTTCATATTAATGTACTTTATTATTTAACTATTTTTTTAGTTATTTTTTCGCCAGTAATCGAATTAGTTACAACTATAACGTACAAAGATGAGGATGTAGTATGAATAGGTAGTAAATAATCATTTTGGGTATTAATATTTTTTTCTGTCGAAATTAACTGACCTAAAACGTTAAATATATTAACTTCTGCTTTACTCCAATTTTGGTCAAAGTGAATTTTATATTCGTTTCCGGTCTTATAAATTGTTGTTAAACTATTTAAAGTATTAATGTCTTCATTTCCTAAAGTGCCAGGTTCTTTCCAAAATATTTCAAATCTGTCATTAGTTGATTCATTAATTGTTACAGAATATGAAAAATTAGAATCAATTTCTTTAATAACATTCAAATCTTTATCGTGAAAATAAAATCTCGCATTAGGATTATCAAAATTTGTTTGACCTTTTTTTAATGCATTCATATTCAACCTAAGGTCAGATTTAAATGTAAATTGTTTACCTCTGTCTTCTTTAAGAACATTTATTCCTACTGGCACAGCGATCCTAGAAGCGTTATCTGTATTTATAACATTAATGTATAACTTGGTATCCTCATATCCAGCTTGTTTTCCTCCATTAGGAGATTCTGGTATAGTATAAATATTAGTTTCATAAATAATATTATCACTATTTTTGGCCTCCCATTGATTAGTATTTCCAGTTATTAAGTCAGCACCCGCAGCAATAAATGTATTACCATAAAAGGTTTTTCCAGAAAATAGTTCAAGATTTAATTGATATTTATCTGTATTTACTGGTTTTATACTATATTCTTTAATGTCTCCCTTATTATATTCGTATTTTGATTGACTAAACGTTTGAATGTCAGAATTATATAGATTAATGTTTACATCATCTGTATTGGTCTTTATAAAAAAGTTAGTCATCGGAGGAATAATTGTAATAGAATCACCACCCACCGGACTTCCATTTTTATAAGTACGCAATTGCATTTTCTGTTTATATCTAGTTATTCCATCGTCAACTACATTTGTTATAGGACCTTCACTGCCAAGACCTATAATATATTGTGAATTATTTTTAACTAATACATCAAGATTTATATTAGATGTATAAGGATTAACTAAGTGCAACATTCTATCAGCATAATATGCATTATCTAGAATTTGGTCATTAGTATTATTATCAAAAGTTATATTTGTAACGAAAGGGTCAGATAAATATGTCCAATAGTAAATACCATATTCATTTTCTCTATTATTTCCAATTTTACGACCACTTGCAACTCTATTGCTAACATGTACAGACAAATCAGAAGTTGAAGCTATATTTCCATCAGCTGGTTTGGTTCCTGCCACATAAGGAATTCCAGTAAATGATAAAGGATTATTAAAATTTGATCCCTTATCAAATTTTGCTTTTTTAAATGCATAATAATTTCCGGGAACAAAATTTTCACCTTTTTGAAAAGGATCAAATCTAAAATATTCCTCTCTCCATTTAAATACAGGGTGTTTAGCCCAATTTTTACTGTTTCTACAATTATTGTTTACATCAGCTCTGTAACAAATAAGATCGGGTATACCGGATGTTGAAGTAGAGTTTGTAATATTTTGATAGAATTGATCATATGTATAATTAACAAAAGGAGTACCAAAGAGTATTTGACCAGACCCATCATCAAAAATTTGTTTTTGAATAGTTATTTTACCAGAAGCACTTTTATTACTTGCAATAATTAATTGACCGTAATGTTGCTCGTCTATGTAAGTGAGAACAAATTTGTCTGGAAGGGCATTATTTTTAAGAGTACCTTCAGATATTTTTATATCACCTTTATTAGTAAATACATCCGAACTATTATCTATGGTTATATCTCCAGTACTAAATAATTTCGTTCCTGGACTCACAAAGAACTTTGCACCACTCGTAGTGGTTATTTGTGAATTGCTTGCAATACAACCCAATACAAAAAGCAAGGGTATAAATTTCATTTTCATTTATTAAGCATTTATTAGTTAAATTTATTTATTAAATATAATATATACTAGTAGTGCAAATATAAATAAAAATATTATTCGCAAGTCTTTTTTTTTTATTTTATTGATTTGTGTTTCGTTAACGCAACAAATTTATCCATATCTATAAGTAAATCTCCGTTATAATTGTCAATATCATAACTAATTTTAGAAAATAGGTTTTCAGAGATGCTTCGCAACCCTCTTGCCCCTAAACCTAAAATTCTGGTTTCTTTTACAATTTCTTTTAATACGTCATCGGTAATGGAAAGATTGATTCCATCTAATTTAAATAATGCCTGATATTGTTTAATTATTGCATTTTTAGGTTTAGTAAGAATTTGTAACATAGCCTCATCATCCAATGGCTCTAAATTAGTTATTACAGGGAATCTTCCTAATAGTTCGGGGATAAGTCCAAACGTTTTTAAATCGGTAGCATTTACCTGAGATAAAATGTGTTCTTCTTCAAGTGTTTTTTCATCAGTTTTGCTAAAACCTATCGTGTTTTTATTTAACCTGTTAGAAATAATTTTATCAATACCTGAAAAAGCTCCTCCTGCAATAAATAAAATATTTTGTGTATTTACTTGAATGTATTTTTGATCGGGGTGTTTTCTGCCTCCTTGTGGAGGAACATTAATAATACTGCCTTCCAAAAGTTTTAATAAAGCTTGTTGCACTCCTTCCCCGGAAACATCGCGGGTTATACTGGGATTATCGCTTTTTCGACTAATTTTATCTATTTCATCTATAAATACTATACCTTGTTCAGCCTTTTCAACGTTATAATCAGCAGCTTGTAATAATCGACTTAATATACTTTCAACATCTTCACCCACGTATCCGGCTTCTGTTAAAACAGTTGCATCAACTATAGTAAAAGGAACATCCAAAAGTTTAGCAATTGATTTGGCAATTAGAGTTTTTCCGGTTCCTGTTTCACCAACCATCAATATGTTGGATTTTTCAATTTCAACCTCCCTGTCAACTTCCAAAGAATGTGCTAACCTTTTATAATGATTGTAAACAGCAACAGATAACGTTTTTTTTGCGTTTTCTTGACCTATTACGTACTGATCTAAAAATTCTTTTATTTCTTTAGGTTTTTTTACTTGCAATTCAAAATTGCTGTCGTCTTTAAAATTTTCTTCCTGTACAACAATGTTATGTGCTTGTTCAATACAATCATTGCATATATGTCCGTGAAGTCCGGCAATTAATAGTTGAACTTCAGATTTTTTTCTTCCGCAAAAAGTACATTTTTGTTCCATAAGCTTTAATAAAGCTGATATTAATTTAAAATTCAGGTTTCAAAATTAATTTATTAATTAAAATTGAAACCTGAAAAATATTTTTTAGTTTATATTATTAAAGAAAATAACTACGATTACTTTTTATATAAAGTATTTTTAACTGCAGTTATTACTTGGTTCACATTCGGATACCATTTAGAAAATAAAGAAGAAGAATAAGGGGCTGAAGTATCAGCAGTTGTAATTCTTTTTATAGGTGCATCCAAATAATCAAAAGCTTTTTGTTGTACCATATAAGCAATTTCACTAGCAACAGATGCAAAAGGCCATTCTTCAATTAATAATACCAAACGATTGGTTTTCTTCACGGAATTAATAACGGTGTCATAATCTAAAGGTCTAACAGTTCTTAAATCTATAACTTCTGCATTTATGCCTTCTTTTTCAAGTTCAGCAGCAGCTTGTAAAGCAACTTTCATTATTTTACCAAAAGAGACAATAGTTACATCGGATCCTGGTTTTTTGATGTCTGCAACACCTATACGGATAAGATATTCATCTTCAGGAATCTCCATTTTGTCGCCATACATTTGCTCAGATTCCATGAAAATAACAGGGTCATTATCTCTAATAGCGGATTTCAATAATCCTTTGGCATCATAAGGATTAGAAGGTACGATAACCTTTAATCCGGGACAATTCGCAAACCAACTTTCAAACGCCTGAGAGTGAGTAGCTCCTAATTGTCCGGCTGAAGCGGTTGGACCACGAAATACAATTGGTACATTCCATTGACCACCGGTCATTTGATAAATTTTAGCTGCATTATTTATGATTTGGTCGATTGCAACCAAGGAAAAATTAAATGTCATAAATTCTACAATAGGACGGCATCCATTCATGGCTGCGCCAACACTAATTCCGGTAAAACCACTTTCTGCAATAGGGGAATCAATGACTCTTTTGGCACCGAATTCGTCTACCATTCCTTTGGAAGCTTTATAAGCTCCATTATAATTAGCAACTTCTTCGCCAATCAGATAAATGGAAGGATCTCTTCTCATTTCTTCGCTCATAGCTTCACAAATTGCTTGTCTAAATTGAACTTCCTTCATTGTACTTAAAATTATTACGGCAAAAGTACAAATTTTTTGAACAATCAAATTCTTTTATGTTTAAAAAGAAAAGAAAATTTGTATAAAAATTAAGAAATAATTTTATATAAAATAAATTGACTATAGGTTTTGGTAGTATTTTATATTGTTAATATGTTAATTTTTCGAACGTTATCAATTTTTGATATACTGTAAGTTTTTAATCTAAGTAATTAGAGTTGTTGTTATTATGAAATACCTTCTAGGTATATTAACAGAAAAAATACCGAATTATAAAACAGTTTGACTTTTTATTTTATTTAGGATATAAGAACATTCCAAATTTCTTGTACATGCCCAATCATTTCTATAACAAGGTTTATTTCCAAAAATCGAGCAAGGTCGGCAAGGAAGATCATTTATTTGTATCACATCATTTAATTGTTGACCATAACCTAAAAAACCGGCGAAAGGGTGAGTAGCCCCCCAAATGGAAATAACTTTGGTTCCCACTAAAGAAGATATGTGCATATTGGCAGAATCCATAGTTATCATTAAAGGCAATTGGCTAATTAAATTCATTTGTTCCTTTAAGGTAATTTGCCCTGATAAAGAATGAATATTTGGATGCATTTTCTGCCAAGAGTCAAGAATTTCAGTTTCTTCCTTTCCGCCTCCAAATAAATATATTTGATAATCATCTTTTGCAAGATGTATGCAAATATCTTTCATTTTATCTAAAGGTAGCATTTTTTCCTTGTAATTTGCAAAAGGTGCAACGCCTATGGAGTTTTTCTTCTTTATAGGGTTTGATGATAATTTATGAGATAATTGTAAATCAAATCCCAATCTTCTGAAAACATCGGCGTAATATTCGGATACAGGGCGAAGTGGATAAAGTTTTTTATTTTTTCTTCTAGTTAATAATTTTTTTTCTTTACGATTTTTATCAAGGGTAGCAATTTTTTTTACATGTTTAGATAAAAATAATTTTAAAATTTTAGTTCTTAAGACATTGTGTAAATCAGCTACCATAGTAGGTTCGTAAACCTTTAATTCATCGGTAAGTTTTTTTAAACCTAAAATTCCATTATAGTTTTCGATATCCACTCCTATAAAGGTTATATTAGGAATTGATTGAAAAAAGGGAGCAAAAAAATGGCGGGTAACTATCAGCAACTCAACATCTTTATTTTGCTCGATAAATTCTCTTATAACGGGTACAGTCATTGCGACATCTCCCATTGCAGAAAAACGAAAGACTAAAATTTTTTCTTTGATCTTACTCACTTTTTTTACTAATTATTTTTTTGCAGAGTAAGCAATTGCGTAATATTTAATTTGTTTAATCATTGCCAATAACCCATTAGCTCGAGTAGGAGTTAAAAATTCTTGAAGACCTATTTCTTCAATAAAATTTTCATCCGATTTTAAAATGTCTTCAATGGGTTGTCCTGAATAGATGCGTACTAACATGGCAGCTATTCCTCTCGGTAAAATGGCGTCAGAATCTGCTTCAAAAAATAATTTACCATTTTCCGAACGAGTAGTTAGCCAAACTTGTGACTGACATCCTTTGATTAATTTATCTTGAGTTTTGTCTTTTTCAGACATTTCGGGCAGAGATTTACCTAATTCAATAACATATTCATACCGTTGTTCCCAAGAGTCAAATAAATTAAATTCATTTATAAGTCCTTGTTGTATTTCAGAAATTGTCATGGAAAAATATTTAATTAATTAAGTCGAAACCGGTATAAGGAACTAATACCTTCGGAATTTTAATTCCTTCTTCCGATTGGTGATTTTCAAGTAAAGCTGCTAAAACTCTAGGTAATGCAAGAGATGAACCATTAAGTGTATGGCAAAGCTGATTTTTTCCTTCTGATTTATATCGTAATTTTAATCGATTTGCTTGAAAAGTTTCAAAATTTGATACTGAGCTAACTTCCAACCATCTTTCTTGAGCAGCCGACCAAACTTCAAAATCATAAGTAATTGCTGAGGTAAAGCCTAAATCCCCGCCACATAGTCGTAGTATTCGGTAAGTGAGTTGTAGTGACTCCAATAAAGATTTTACATGTTCAACCATTTCATCCAATGCCTCATAAGAATTTTCTGATCTTTCGATTCGAACGATTTCAACTTTTTCAAATTGATGTAATCTGTTAAGCCCTCTAACATCTTTACCATAAGAACCGGCTTCTCTTCTAAAACAAGGAGAATAAGCAGTTAATTTAATTGGTAGTTGATTTTCGTTTAGCAATACATCCCTGTACATATTGGTTACCGGAACTTCTGAGGTAGGAATCAAATATAATTTGTCTTCATTAATATAATACATTTGACCTTCTTTGTCAGGAAGTTGTCCGGTGCCGTATCCGGAAGCTTCATTTACTACAAATGGCGGAACAATTTCCATATAACCGGCTTCAGCATTTTTATCTAAAAAATATTGAATCAAAGAGCGTTGTAATCGAGCTCCTTTTCCTTTATAAACGGGAAAACCGGCACCGGTTATTTTTACTCCTAATTCAAAATCTATTAAATCGTATTTTTTAGTAAGTTCCCAATGAGGTAAAGCATTACTTATGATATTTTCATGTGCAGTATGCTTAAAAACCTCAAGATTATCCTCTTCATTTGTTCCTACAGGAACTAAATCGTTTGGAATATTGGGTACTTCATATAAAGTTAATTTTAACTTTTCCTCTGTTTCAGATAAACTTTGTTGCAACTTTTTAGTGGATTCTTTTAAAGAAAGAGTTTGTGATTTAGCATTTTCGGCTTCATCTTTTTTACCTTCTTTCATTAGAATTCCAATATCTTTCGAAATTTTATTCATTTCCGAAAGCTGGGAATCCAAATCAAATTGAATCTTTTTTCTGGATTCATCCAGTGAAATAATTTCATCGATAAGTTCTAACTTGCCGAAATTTCTTTTTTTTAATCCGGCTAAGACCTTTTCTTTATTATCTTTAATATATGCAACCTGTAACATATCAATGTAAACTTTAAATGGCAAATTTAGTGTAAAAAAATAAATATCTAATAAGGAATAGAAAAGCTCAGTTAAATATACGTTCAGACATTAAAAAATATCTGATGAATAAAAATCATTTAAAGAATTAATAAGATGGAAAAAGTACGAAAAATCTTTTCAAATAAGAAACGATCGATTTATTTAAAGTCTAAAGTGAATCATCTAGTATATATTGTTTAGGTGTTTTTCCAAACATTTTTTTGAAGGAGGTTATAAAATGAGAAGTGCTTTTATAACCTGTTGCCAATGCAATTTCGTTTATTGGGTAATGGTTATTCAACATTTGAAGTGCCTTTTTCATGCGTAATTGTATAATATAATAATGAATGGTACAACTATAAGCCTGTTTAAATCCCGTTTTTAATTTTAGTTCATTTAAATGAATAATTTTAGATAGCTGGTTAATTGTAGGCGGTTCTTCGTAATGGGTAGTTAGATAGGCATTAGCTTGTTCAATTTTTTTGAAATCTTCCTCTTTTATAGACTTTATTTCTTTCTTGTTGGTTGATAATTTTATAAAGATTTTTAAAAATAACTCTTTTAACTTAATTTGATAATAACTGTGACCGAATACTCCCGTATCTTTAATTTCAATTAATTCATTTATAACGGTAAGCATATTGAAATCTATCGGTAAAACTATTTTGTTGAAATCAGAATAAGTATTCCTTTGAATATCTTTACAAAAAATACTATCCAAAAACCATTTTTCATTTTTTAAGACAGAAAAAATAAAAGGTTTAGATATGAAAATACTAATAGAATAAAATGTCTTTTCATAAGAATCTATCTTAATTTTTATATTATTTTTATTTTGATAAGTCATTTGTAAAATACCGGGCTTAATACCATGAATGGTTTTATTTTTAGAAGATTCAATAGTTGCTTTTCCTTGTAATAATAATGATACTTGAATGTAATCCTTTTCAATATTTAATGTATGAATACAATTATGTAATACAGTAAATTTTTGAATAAGAATACATAAACCACCGGTATATATACTTTTTTGAATACCATTGGCAAAATGTGTTTTAAAATGGTTTTTCTTAGTAATTATAGGTGAATTAATATTTAATCTGTCTTCCAATTCAATAGTCAGTAAAAGATCTTGATTTATTTCCGAATAAATATTCATGATACTGTTTATATTATTTTTTATACCAAATATGATATTATTATATGGTTCTAAAATTATACTTTCGCAAATAATATTTATTTAGTCTAAACAAAAATAAGAAATAAAAAATTGTTGTGGTCTTAAACTTACTGCTCCATGAAAGTAATTATCAATATTCTAATTATATGCTCATTTTCAACCTGTTTATACTCTCAAATGGCAGTAGTAGAAGGAATAGTTACCTCTAATAATCAAGTGTTGGAAAATTGTTCTGTTCAGGTAGACAATATAGATTATATAACTAAAACCGATCAAAAAGGATATTATAAGATAATGCTTCCTGAGGGAAACTATGGGTTAACGTTTTCAAATCCTAAATTTGAAACCCAACGTATTCCTGTTTATTTAAAAAAAGGAGAAAAGAAAAATATATCCATTAAACTTAAACCTATCACCTATACCGATATCGATAATGTTGTAATTATCGGAAAATCAGCCATACAAAAAACAAAAGAAATCCCGTATAATGTAACTGTTTTAGATGCTAAATCATTTTATAATAGCTCATTAGATTTAGCTCATATGCTTGAGAAAGCACCCGGAGTAAAAATAAGAGAAGCCGGAGGGGTAGGTTCGGATTTGTCAATTTCTTTAAATGGTTTTACGGGAAAACATGTTAAAATATTCATGGATGGTGTTCCTATGCAGGGTTTCGGTTCTGCTTTTCAATTAAATAATATTCCGGTAAATATAGCGGATCGGATCGAGATATATAAAGGAGTGGTGCCTATTGAATTTGGCACTGATGCAATAGGTGGAGTGATCAACATTGTGACGGCTCAAAGTACTAAAACCTATATGGATTTATCGTATTCTTCCGGCTCATTTAATACCTACCGAACCGATTTAAATATGGGCCATACCTCAAAATCAGGATTTACGATTCAACTTAATGCTTTTCAAAATTATTCAGATAATAATTACAAAGTAAAGACTTCTATATTGGATTTGAAAACAAATGTCTTTTCATCCGAAAAATTTTGGGTCAAAAGATTTCATGGAAAATATCACAATGAAACAGGTATTTTAAAATTAGGCTTTATTAAGAAACGATGGGCAGATAAATTTCTAATTGGGATTACATTTGGACAAGAATTTTCCGATATACAAAATGCCAATTTAATGGAAATTGTTTACGGAATGAAAAAAAGAATGGGTACAACTGTTATGCCTTCTTTAGTTTACGGAAAAAATAATTTTTTGATCAATAAATTAAATGTTAAAATCACAGCAAATTATAATAGAAATTATAATAAAAATACGGACACGGCAGCCAGACAATACAATTGGTTAGGAGACTATGTACCCAAAAAAACTAGAGGTGAAGGCATTTATTCTCTTTCAAAATTTTATAATGATAACTATTCCTCAACAGCAAATTTAACTTATCGATGGAATGATATGCATTCCTTTGCTATAAATGATGTTCTTTCCGGCTACAAAAGAAAGAAATCCGATCGGGTTTCTATAGTGGAAATCGGTTCTGTGCGCGATACTATGAGAAGAACCAATTTGAAAAATATTTTGGGAGGTTCTTATAGTTTTAATTATAAAAATATATGGAATGCGAATGTTTTTGGTAAATATTACTATCAAAAAGTGAAAGGTCCTAAAAATATTTCTACCATAACCAATAGTACAAAATATATTGAGAACACGGAAAAATTTAACACCAACGGGTATGGCTTAGCCGTCACTTATTTTTTGAAAGATTTTCAATTTAAGGGATCATTAGAAAAGGCATTCCGTCTGCCCACAGATAATGAACTCTTTGGGGATGAAGTATTAGAATTGGGAAATTCAGTTTTAAAAGCTGAAAATTCCATGAATTACAATTTAGGAATCCTTTTAAATAAACAATTTAAAAATAATAATGTTATCTACTTTGATGTCAGTGGTTATATAAGAGATACTAAAGATTATATCCGAAGAATTATTGAACAACATTATGGTACAGCAACTTATGTCAACCACGGAAAAGTAAAAAATATTGGAATAGATGCTGAAATAAAATTCTATTACAGAAATAAATTTTCGTTAGGAGGAAATGTAACCTACCAAAATTTAAGGAATAAAGAGCGATATTCTTCCGTCAGTGGAAACAGGAAAGATATTACCTATAATGACAGAATACCCAATGTTCCTTATTTTTTCGGCGCAATTGATGCAGCATATTTTATTAACGATTGGGTAAAAAGAAAAAATAATTTAAGTATTGGTTATACATTCAACTTTATTGAAAAATTTTATCTTAATTGGGAAAGTTTGGGAAATAAAAAATCGAAATACACTTTACCCCGACAACTATCACATGATCTAATTATAAATTACACTCTCTACGAAAGTTCATTAAGTGTTTCATTGGAACTTAAAAATATCACCAATGAATTTCTTTATGACAACTACAGTTTACAAAAGCCCGGTAGGGCTTATTATATCAAGCTAAGATATTCATTTTCAAAATCACATAAAAAGTAAATAAATCAATAATATGAGAAATAGATCATTTAAAAGAAAATTCCTTTTAATAGCAGCACTATCAGTTTTCATAGTGGGATGCGGAAGCGATGACAATGATAACCTATCAGAAAATCCGGGAACAGATTCTGCTACACAAAAATTTGTTATAGCTGCAACTATGGGCAGTTCCAGCTATATGTTAACTTCCGATAATCTGGATATAGGCAGAACCTCGCTATCGGGAAATGGCGTGGAAGTAGGAAGAGTATTTACACATTTTATAAATAACCACTATAAATCATTAGTAGGGCTGGTATACGGACAAGGAGGGGCATACGTTGGATATTGTTTCATTTTGGCTCCAAACGGCAAAATTCAAAAATTAAAAGGAGATCAGGATATGGGATTTCAAGTAAACAGTTATAATACCGTTGGAAATTTCGGAAATTATATGATTTCTGCACGAGGATCACAGGCTTTAGCAGACGGAACGACAGGAGCCATCTTCAGTTTTATAGAACAAGAAGGAACAAATATGTCTATAACCCAAAAAACATTACATACCGATAATATAGTTGGAAACGGTTATAATCCAACGATTAGCGGAATTGTTGATACCGAAAATGGAGAATTTCTTACCTCAGCCGTTAGTCCCAATGATCCCGATAAAGTGCATGTGTTAGCTTTAGACGCAAATTTAAATGTTAAACGAATTTATTCGGATGATAGAATCAGTTATTCTGCAGGAAGATGGCGATCTGCCATGTATTCTCAAATAGGAAAAGATGATAACGGAAATACCTATGTATTTTCAGGTTCATACGAAAGCGCTACCACAAAACCAGCGGGTGCGTTATGTATAAAAAAAGGAAGTACTGCCTTCGATAAAGATTACTATTTTAATATTGAACAAGCATCAGGGGGCTACCGATTTCGTAAAGTATTTCATATAACGGAAGACTATTTTCTGTTAGAATTTTATAACGAATTGGACTATAACATTATAAGCCCTGCCTCTCAATATGCAATTCTAAAAATGAGCACCAAAAATTTTAATTGGTTAAGAGATGGTTTCCCATCTAAAGAACAAATTACGGCAACGGGATGGCCATTAAGTTATGACGGTAAAATATATCTGCCGGTTACCACATCCAATGAGCAGCCTACCGTATACGTGATCGATCCTAAAACTACTTCAGCTAAAGCAGGATTAGTGGTTGAAGCAGATGGCATTACGGGATTATCCCTGTTAAAAAAACAATAAAATTCAATAAACTCTTAAATAAAATATAGTATGAAAAAAACAAATTTTATCCGAAAAGTATTAGTAAGCTTTTTGGCCGGATGCATGACTATATCATGTAGTAGCGATGATGATAATACGATAGCCACACAACCCATTCCTACTAAAGCAGATAAGTTTGTAATAGCGGCTGCTCCCGGGAGTGGAAAATTAGGTACAGGAACTTATTTTTTGACTGTCAATCATTTAGATAGCGGTAAAGATAGTATTTCAGGAAATTCTAATTCAGTGAAAACAACCAGTTCTTTTACACAGATCGTAGTAAACAATGCAAGCACCTTGGTTGGTTTTATTTATCCCAACGGATCAGATTTAGGGCAAGGAAAATCAGGATGCAGAGCATTTAAATATGACACAGATGATAAAATGAAAGAATTACAAGGAAGTCCGATAATTATTGGTAGATTTTCAGTTACAGGAAATTTTGGAAAATATATTTATGCCATATCCAATAAAGACAACAGCTTTCTGTATGAAAGAAATGGAGATAATATATCAATGATAGATAAACCTATCGATTTAAGTTCGCATATGATTGATGACAAAAAACCAACCATTACAGGAATTGCAGATAGAGGAAATAATGAAATAGCTGCTGCATTTAAATATACAAATTCAGATAATGTTTATGTAGCCTTGATGGATTATAACATGACTATTAAATCAGTCATTAACGATTCTCGCTTAAGCTATTCTGGAGGCCAATGGAAAGGTGCTGTATATTCTCAAATTTGGTCGGACGGATCAGGCAACGTATACGTATTTTCAGGTGCCGGATCCGGAAATACCACTGCTAAAAAAGCAGGAGCTTTAAAAATTAATAAAGGTTCTCAAACATTCGATTCAAATTATTATTTTGATATTGAAACTGCTTCAGGAGGATATAAATTCAGAAAAGTTTTTCCGATTACTAAAGATTACTATTTACTTGAATTTTACAATGAAACAACAAGTTCCGGAAACGGTTCCAAAGCAACACGTTTTGCAGTCGTTAAAATGGAATCTAAATCTTTTAAATGGGTAGAAGGAATTCCGGACTATACTCAAGTGTCAAGTAACGGATGGCCGTTAGCACATAAAGGTAAAATATATTTACCATTAAATCCGGTTAGCGGAAATTCAGCCATATATGCCATAGATCCGGTAACAGCAACAGCAAATAAAGGATTTGAACTTTCCAATGATAAGGAGCATATTAGAGCGGTCACTTTCTTGAAAAATTAATTAATTTTACTCAGATAATTTTTTAATAGAAGCAGTTGATTTATTCAACTGCTTTAAACTATTTTGTTTTTATTTAGTCTATATAAGTATTATTGCAAAAAAATTACTATTATAGTGCTCTCATTTAAAATATAAAAAAAAATGAAAAGAAGTTTCGTAACTCTACTTTGCATGGCATCCATTTGGATGAATGCTCAAATAAATAATACCTTGTTAGATAATAACTTTTGGAAAAATAAACCCGATTTACAAGCAGTTGAAACAGAAATTAAAAAAGGTAACAGTCCGATTGAGTTTAATGATAACAAATTTGACGCTGTTACAGTTGCCATACTAAATGAAGCCCCTTTAGAAACTATTAAATACCTGTTAAAACAGAAAGGAAATGACATAAATAAATTAACTCATGATAACAGAATTTATTTACATTGGGCAGCTTTAAAAGGAAATACTGAATTAATAAAATATTT
This sequence comes from Apibacter sp. B3935, assembly GCF_009827705.1. NCBI lineage: Bacteria > Pseudomonadati > Bacteroidota > Flavobacteriia > Flavobacteriales > Weeksellaceae > Apibacter > Apibacter sp. B3935. Next base: position 301,776 of record NZ_WINL01000002.1, on the reverse strand, counting down.
AATCGATAAAAAGAGCAATATTAATTTAGAAGATTCCCATGGGCTCACTCCTTTAGTATTTGCAGCAAATGCAGGTCAAACCAATGTTGAAATCTATCGCTTGTTTTTTGATGCCGGATTAAATCCTAAGCAAAAATATAAAAACGGGGCAACCATTTTGCTTTTAGCTATTCCCTATGATTCTGATATTCACCTTACCGATTATTTACAATCCAAAGGTCTTTCTTTATCGGATACAGACGATAAAGGAAGCACAGCATTTGATTATGCGGCCAGAAAAGGCGATATAGAATTATTAAAAAAATTGAAAACAAGAGGGGTAAAAAGCACCAACAATGCTCTTTTACTGGCAGCTGAAGCTACACGGAGAACAGCCAATACCTTAGATGTTTTTAAATATTTGGTAGAGGATATAAAATTAAATCCTTTAATTGTCAATGACGATCAACAAACCGTACTTCATATAGTCGCAACAAAACCGGATCAGGCAGAAATTATCAACTATTTTATTTCTAAAAAGGTTGACCCACAAAAAAAAGATAAAGAAGGAAATACAGCATTTATAAAAAGTGCTTCAGGAAAAGATATTAAAAATACACAAGTATTTTTACCTTTAGTTAAAAATATCAATGAAGTTAACAATAAGGGAGAAAGTGCTCTAATGTTAGCAGTAAAATCTAGTACACCGGAAATGATTGCTTTGTTACTTGCTAATGGAGCTAATATAAATCAGAAAGATAACAAAGGAAACAGTTTGGTTTATTATCTTATCCAATCCTATCATCCTAGAAATAAAGATTTTGATGCAAATTTAGAATTACTAAAAGATAAAGGAGTAGATTTTAATACAAAACAAGAAGAAGGCAATACCCTCTATCATTTAGCAGTCGGTAAAAATGATATCAATTTGATTAAAAAAATTTCAGGATTGAAAGTAGACGTTAATACAGCTAATAACGAGGGGATAACTCCTTTACAAAGAGCCGCAATGATTGCTAAAGACGATACTATTTTGAAATATCTGCTATCTTTAGGTGCAAAAAAAGACCTAAAAACAGAGTTTGGAGAAACAGTCTATGATTTAGCAAAAGAAAACAAAATCTTAACTCAAAATAAAGTATCCGTTGATTTCTTAAAATAATCTATTATGAAGATGAATATTAAATTAGTAGCTTACAGTTTACTTCTTATGTTGATGCCTTTTATGGGCCATGCACAGACTCATAAATATAAATGTTTACTTCAAATGAATAATTATATAGGAGAAGGTGCCTACATAGTAGTATCATTAATTTCTCCGCAAGGTCAATATGAAAAGACATTATATATAATGGGAGAAGATAAAAGATGGTATAATACCTTAAAAGAATGGCATAAATACAATTCAAAAAAGAAAACTATAGATGCTAAAACCGGAGCATCCGTAACCGGCGGAGACCGTAGCATAACCACGTTGGAAATTGAAGATTCTAAAATTGATAAGGGATATAAACTCCGATTTGAAACCGCTGTTGAAGATCAAAATTATTATGTAAAAGATCTGGAAATCCCTTTAAATTCTCAAGCCTTTACGGGTAAAATATCCGGAACGGGATATATAAATTATGTGAGACTAAGTAAGATTCAATAATTCAATGACGCTTTCCATTTGGAGATATGCTCACTTAACTTTAGCATTAGTTTCTTTCATATTTTTGAGTATGGCTTCCATAACGGGATCCATACTTGCTTTTTATACCATTGAAGAAAATACGTCACCATATTGCATTCATGATTTAAATCGTATTAGTATTGCGCAGACTCTTTCAGCATTACAATCTACTGTTCAGGAAATTTCTGAATTAGAAATTAATGAAAAATCGTTTGTAAAATTACAAGGTACCGATACGAATGGGGAGGAGGTAGTAGGATATATAAATCCTAAAACGGGAACTATCATAGGAAAACCTCAAAAAAACAATTCTTTTATCTTGTGGGTTACCTCATTACATAGATCCCTGTTTATGCATGAAACCGGACGTATACTTGTGGGTATCAATTCATTTTTACTTTTTTTAATAGCAACTTCGGGAAGCATACTTATAATAAAAAGACAGAAAAAATTCAGCAACTTTTTTTCAAAAATAAAAAAAGCATCTTTTTCTCAATATTACCATACTTTGTTTGGACGTGTACTGCTTATACCTATTGGTATAATTTCATTAACCGGAAGTTATCTATGTTTAGAAAGGTTTCATTTTTTTTCCAAAGAAGGTGAGAAAATTATTTTTCATTCTCCCCAAGATCAAACTTCAACAAAGAAACTATTATATAAAGATATCCCTCTTTTTTCACGAATTAAACTTTCAGAAGTTCGTAAAATAGAATTTCCGTTTTACGATGATCCCGACGAATATTTTATTTTAAAATTAAAAGATAAAGAATTAACCGTCAGTCCTTTAACAGGTGAAGTTGTCTCTCAAGTTAATGATCCGATTTCAAAAAAGTTAGCAACTCTAAGTTTAGACCTTCATACCGGCAGAACTCATGTAGTTTGGGCTGTCATTCTTTTTATAGCCGGTGTATATATATTGTTTTTTATAGTTTCAGGATTTACCATAACTTTGAAAAGAGGAAAACGTAGTTTTAAAAATAAATACCTCCCTGAAGATAGCCAAATTATACTATTGGTAGGATCAGAAAATGGAAGTACGTTCAACTTGGCTCATTCAATTCATCAACAAATGGTTTCGCAAAATTATCGATCCTATATAACAGAGCTTAATAAGTATCAAGTATATCCAAAAGCGGAATATATACTAATTTTAACTTCAACCTATGGACTGGGAGAAGCTCCTTCAAATGCGCGTAAATTCGAAACACTTCTAAAAGAAAATCCACAAAACCAAAACGTTAAGTTCAGTGTAGTTGGGTTTGGATCAAAGTCCTATGAAGATTACTGTTTGTTTGCTAAAACTGTAGACAAACAAATCAAAAAAGAGGCATGGAGCGAATCGATAGTAGATTTACACACAGTAAACGACCAATCAATAGATGAGTTTACAACATGGATAAAAGAATGGAATAATAAAACGGGTATCAAACTATATACTGATGCTAAATTTTATACAAGTAAACCTAAGAATCGTATAAAAATGAAAATAGAGGAGGTTTACATACCTAATGATTCTAAAGAAACTTTTATAGTACAAATACATCCCGGCAAACAAAAATTTACTTCAGGAGATATCCTTGCTGTTTATCCCTGTAAAGACAATAAGGAAAGATATTATTCCATAGCTAAAGTCAATCATAATATACAGTTATCAATAAAATATTATCCGAGCGGCTTGGCGTCAGAATATTTAATAAATCGGAAAAAAGGAGATACCATATACGGGAAAATCATAACTAACACTTCTTTTCATTTTCCCGAAAAAGCAGAAAAAGTAGTTATGATTGCCAATGGGACAGGAATAGGTCCCTTTTTAGGAATGATCGATCAAAATTCAACCAAAGTTAAAACTTATTTGTATTGCGGATTCAGACAACGAAGTGAAATGGTAGATCAATATATTTGTTTTTTGAAGGAACAAATGAACCAAGGATATTTAGAACAATATAATTTTTCGTATTCATCAGATACAGAAAATAAATATGTGATGGATTTAATTCAAAATGACAGAAATTTTTTTGTTAATTTATTGGAAGAGGGAGGAGTAATCATGATTTGTGGAGCTTTGCAAATGCAACTGGAGGTAGAAAAAGTCTTAGATGAGGTTGTTTTTGTAGATAGCCTAAAAAAATGTAATGATTACAAAAGAAAAGGACAAATTGTAACCGATTGTTATTAATGAATTTCAAGAAAAGTAGTAAAAATATGAGAGGGAAATATGTTCTTTTGGCAGCATTATTTGTATTATCTTACATAAACATTAATTCGCAAGTACAACGAAACCGCACGGCAACTTTAATGGGTTGTAAGTTTGACTTTTCAATACTAGCAGAAGATTCCCTACAAGCAGAAAAATACATAGATAAGGCTATCGATGAAATAGTACGGATTGAAAATTTAATATCGGATTGGAAGCCTGATTCGCAAGTTTCAAAGGTTAACCAAAATGCAGGTATACAGCCCGTAAAAGTAGATAGAGAAGTATTGGAACTTACCCGAAGAGCTATTAAAATTTCAGAGATTACAGAAGGAGCATTTGATATAAGTTTTGCAGCTATGGATAAAATTTGGAAATTTGACGGTTCAATGAAAAAAATGCCCTCAGAGGAGCAAATCAAAGAATCCATAAAGAAAATAGGCTATAAAAATATCATTATAGATAGTTTAAACTCAACTCTCTTTTTAAAGCTCCCCGGAATGAAAATCGGATTTGGATCCATTGGAAAAGGATATGCAGCTGATAAAGCAAAAGAACTAATGGTGAAGAATAATGTAAAAGCGGGGATAATCAATGCTTCAGGAGATATAAGTGTTTGGGGGCATAAAATTAATGGAGAATATTGGAACATTGGAATAATTAATCCCTTTGAGCCTTCGGATATTACAGGTTTTTTTACACTTAAAGATGAATGCGTCACAACATCCGGTTCTTATGAAAAATATGTCGAATTAGAAGGAAAAAAATATTCTCATATTATCGATCCTCGCACGGGATATCCCGTAAAAGGAATTAAAAGTGTCAGTGTGATAGGTCCGAATGCAGAAACGGCCAATGGATTCAGTACCTCAATAATGGTACTCGGAGTAAAAGCCGGACGCAAACTCATTAACCAATATCCGGATTATAGTTGCCTCATTATTACAGATAAGGGGAAAATCCGTAAATCAAAGTATTTTAAAACAAAAGTAGAATTTTATAATAAAAAAATAAAGTCTGCAACCCGACTTTAACTTTCTACTAAACGTTGAAACAAATTCATCCATTTTTGCATGATTATATCCTGTGAATAACGCAGAATATTTTCAGAAGCCGCTTTTCCCATTTGTTTTCTAATAGTTTCATTTTCTATTAAGTAGGAGAGTTTTTGAGCAAAAATTTCTTTATCATTAAAAGGAACTAATAATCCGTCTACTTCATCATGGATAATTTCTTTAGGTCCGCATTTGCAGGTATAGGAAACAGGAGGGACTCCATGAACCATAGATTCAATTAATGTTAATGGAAATCCTTCATATTTAGAGGTCATAGCATAAATGGAACTATTTAGCAAAACTGAACTTATATCTGAAGTCGCCGGATGTAATTCAATGTTGGAATTTAAATTTAATCGATCAATCATTTCTTCTAGCTCTCTTTTTTTCTCACCATTTCCATATAGTAACAATTTCCAATCCGGATGTTTTTGAACAATAGTGTTCCATATTTCAATAAGATGATCAAACTGTTTTTGCTGGTTTAATCGGCCTAAGCTAATTACTATTTTATTTTCAAGAGATGCATGAGTTTTAGGTAATATAGTAAGTGGATTTTCAATTACCTCAAGGTTGGGAAGAGTATTTCCCCAGGATTCTCTATCTTCATTCGTTAAAACTATAAATCGGTCAAAATTCTTACCAATATCATAATCTGTTTTACGGTATAAATACGTTATGATTCTTCCTAGAAAATAATTATCCAATTTTGAATAATATTGCGCACGTTTGTATTTAGCGAAATGTCGTTCTATAATTTTTTTACTTCCATCATTTAACTCAAAAATATATTTCGAATACTTACAAAAAGTGGAAATTGCTATATCGGGCTTAATTTCCTGAAAAAGATTTCCGATTGTTTGAAGAAAAATTTTTTTATTTTTTTTAAAATTAATATGTTTTTTCAATCCCCTATCTTTTTCAAAATCCAAATTCAAATAATGAAATTTAATACGGGAATCAAAGTTGAAAAAAGGCTTTTGAGAAGATGGATATATAACGACAATATGAACTTCATAGTCTTTGTCAACCAAATAATTGGCCTTAATTGAAATCACACGTTCTATTCCTCCGGAATTATGAATGTTACCTATACAGTATGCAATTTTCATTTAGGAATTGGTTTTTAATTACGATAACGTCTAAAAAATTTTTACAATATTATGTAAATATTTTTTAGCTGTAATTAGTTGAATTTTAACTTAGGAAAGTTTACTCTTATATTAAGTATATACTTTTTGTCTATAAAGCAAATTCAAGGTTATAAGAAATAGTATTTATAAAAAAGAATTAATAAATATTTCAATATGTATAATTAAACTCCAAAAAAATTGATATATTTTTTTGAGTTTAAATGAATCTTTTTTTTTAAATGAGATATATGATAGTTTGATTATTTGATTCCCTTTTTAGCAAAATATTCCAAAAAATGATCGGGATGAGCTCCGGTTCGATCATTGGAATCTAAAGAATCTATTTTTTTTACATCTTCATCACTTAAATGAAAATCGAAAACATCAGCATTGGAAATAATTCTTTCTTTTTTTGTACTTTTCGGAATAGTAACTACCCCTTTTTGCAAATCCCATCGAATAATAATTTGTGCTACATTTTTATTATACTTATGAGCTAATTCTATAAGTAAAGGATCGTTAAACAAAGCCCCTCTTTTTAAAGGAGACCAAGCTTCGTATTGAATTTGATTTTTTTTGCAAAAATCCAATAAATCCTGTTGCACTAAATTGGGGTGGAATTCCATTTGATTAACCATAGGAACGGTTTGTCCCAAATCTATAATTTTTTGGATATGATGCTGCAAAGAATTACATAAACCTATTGCACGTATTCTACCCGCCTTATATAATTCTTCCATTGCTTTCCATGCTTCTAAATAGAAATCCGGATGAGGCCAATGGATTAAATATAGATCAAGATAATCAAGACCAAGTTTTTCCATAGATTCATCAAATGCTTTAAAAGTGTCCTCATATCTTTGTCTACTGAACCATATTTTGGTAGTTACAAAAATTTCTTCACGAGGAATTGAAGCAGATTGGATGGCTTTTCCAACTCCTTCTTCATTATAATAATAAGCAGCCGTATCAATATGACGATATCCTGCATCTAAGGCATCATGTATAGCAGTGATTACTTCTTGTCCTCCGTCAGCTTTATACACGCCTAAACCCAAATAAGGCATTTTTACACCGTTGGAAAGAGTAGTTGTTCCTGAGATATCTGTTATATTCATGATTCCTGTATTATAATTTAATCAAATATACGATAAATATTTTTTTGCCGGAAACTGCGGAATAAGGAATAATTTCCTATAATTTTGTTTAGTAAACAGGCGGTTAAAAAATATGAAAAAATCTACCATTGCATTAGCTTTAGGTACTTTAGGATTGGGAATGTCTGAATTTGGCATGATGGGCATTCTTCCGGATATTGCAAGAGATATGTCTATAAGCATACCAAAAGCAGGGCATTTTATATCGGCATATGCTCTCGGAGTTGCTATCGGAGTTGCTATCGGAGCTCCCTTACTGGTGTTAATATCCGGTAAACTTCCCTTAAAAAGAATATTGTTAATTCTTATTTTAATCTTCATATTAGGTAATTTATTTTTTTCTTTGACTTCGTATTATGAATTGAATGTATTGTTCAGGTTTATTTCAGGTCTTCCACACGGCGCTTATTTTGGTGTCGGTTCCATTGTTGCCAGTAAACTGGCACCTAAGGAAAAAGGAACTTCTGCCGTTTCGGGAATGATTTCAGGAATGACGATTGCTAACCTCTTAGGGGTTCCCTTGGGTACATTCATAAGCCATCATTTTTCATGGAAAATTACATACTTTCTTATAGCTTTATTAGGAATCATAATTTTCATATCCATTAAAAAATTTGTTCCTGAATTGAAACCGCTTCCCTATACTAGATTTAAAGATCAATTTCATTTTTTGAAGAACTTGAATCCGTGGCTGATTGTCGTAACAACCATTGTAGGAAATGGAGGTATATTTTGTTGGTATAGTTATATAAATCCAATTATGACCCATTCGGTTGGCTTTTCAGAAGAATCTATGACAGGAGTAATGATGTTTGCAGGTTTGGGAATGGTCGTTGGAAATCTGTTGAGTGGAAAATTATCGGATAAATATTCTCCGCAAAAGGTAGCTACAGTTACCCAAGGGTTGGCAATGCTATCTTTATTATTTTTCTTTTTTTTCAGCAAATCTCAAATCCTTTCGTTAATACTTATGTTCCTTTGCACGGGGTGTCTTTTTGCCGTATCAGCTCCTCAACAAATTTTATTGTTGCATAACTCAAGAGGAGGAGAGATGTTAGGTTCAGCAATGGCACAGGTAGCTTTTAACATAGGAAATGCTTTAGGCGCTTATTTAGGAGGTATTCCTATCAGTAAAAATTATCCCTATGAATATAGTGCTTTGCCGGGTGTTGTATTAACATTCATTGGGTTTCTAGTGTTTATATATTACACCCTTTTCAGAGCCAAGCTGAGTAACTGAGTAATTGTACTATTATCTAATTGATTCAAAAATCAACTTAAAAACTTCAAATTTTACTTATAGACTGTCGGTTTTAAAATTTCAAAACGAAAAGTAGTAACGTTGAAAAATGTCGTTACGATCTAATATAATTTTTATAAATATTTTAATAAATGATTGATTAATTGTGGATAATGGATCTATTTTTTTTCTAAACGTGATAAAGCTGATTTGATTTTATAGATGATTTCCTCCATTTCTTCTGTGGTAAAACTTCCAAATCCCAATCTCATAGCAGATAAATTGTGCGTTTGATAAAGCAAGGACTTAGGAATGAGCAAATCTTCCTTTAGACAATACTCTCGTAATTTCATCAAATTTACCGATGAATTCCATTGTGTCCAAAAAGCCAATCCACCGGTTGGCAAAGAAAAATTTAAATAATTCTTCAAATGAGTGTTTAATAAAGATGCCAGAAAATTTCTTCTTTCTTTATAAATAGCAGAGGTTCGTCTCAGGTGTCTGTTAAATTCACCTTCTTCAATAAGTTCGCCCAAAGCATATTCCATAAAAATATCTCCTTGCCTGTCAAGCATATTCGATAATTTTTGCATTTCTAAAATTAAATCCTCAGGAGCGATCACAAAGCCTTTACGGAATCCCGGGGCTAAAGATCTTCCAAACGAACCGATATAAACGACCATTCCCGAGGTATCTGCACTGGCAAGAGGCAGAATCCGATTGTTTTCGTAATGAAAATCATAATCATAATCATCTTCTAGAATAATAAATCCATACTGTTGAGATAATTCCAATAATTCCATACGACGTTTTACACTTAAAGAAACCGTTGTTGGATAATGATGGTGTGGAGTTATATATAACATACGAATCTTTCTTTTTTGACAAATTTTTTTAACAGCATCCGGAGAAATGCCTTCTTCATCAACCGGGATGGTTATTATATCTGCACCAACTTTTTGCAGAATCATATTGATCAAAAAATAACTAGGTTCTCCGACCAATACAATATCTTTTGGGGTAATGAGTAATTCTGCCGCGATATAACCTCCCATTTCGATGCTTCGCGTGATGAGAAGATTTTTTGGTGAAATATGTAATCCCCGAGATAGATTTAAAAAATTAGATAAGTTTTTTTTTAGGTATTCACTTTTTTCAGGAACTTCATTATTTCCTTTAGTAAAATGTCTTTTTCTTTTAAGGTTCGATGAATAGAGGCTCGACAAGGTATTCATTTGTAAAAGTCGAGTATCGGGTCCTCCATCGTTTAACATCCATGAGCAAGTTGAAGATTCAAAGGGGTTATCCAATAAATTGGAAGTTCTATATGAAAATCCCGTTTTAGAAGGATAATGAGTCAGAGAATCTTTAGATATGGATTTAATTTTTTTATTAGTCACATTGTCTTTTTGAATGATAAAACTGCCCTTATTGGGATGAACTTCAATCCATCCTTGTGCATGCAATTCATCATATACTTTAACGATCGTGTTGCGATTTACTTGAATAAGATTACTTAAAATACGCGTTCCGGGAAGTCTCATACCTATACTTAAATAACCTCTTTGAATAGCATTGATGATCTGAGTGGTAATTTGTAGATATACAGAAACTTTAGCGTTTCGGTCGATATGTATCAAGCTATAATAAGGTAGTAAATCCGGACTAGTCATAATAATAAAACTGGTATAGTTTAATCATCCGGAAAGTTACTACTTTTGTATAAACTAACTAGTATAAAAATAAATTTTAACTAACTACTGCGAAAATTTGCTGTGAACAATAGAATTATGAAACTATTTTATTCAATTATTGCCTTGTTTATATGTTTAGTACTGGTTGCGCAGGAGAGTAAAGAACTTGAAGGAGTTGTAATTCAAGGGAAAACACTTTCCTTACCTTATAATAAAACTTCACAAGATGTTCAAATAATTACGAAAGAACAAATCAAAGCTATGCCTGCCTCCAGTATTGAAGAAGTTCTTTCTTATTATTCAGGAATAGATATAAGACAAAGAGGAGCGCATGGAGTACAAGCCGATGTTAGTATAAGAGGAAGTTCTTTTGAACAAGTATTAATTCTTATCAATGGAATACGCATGAATGATAGCCAAACCGGACATAATACCATGAATCTTCCGTTAGATTTAGCATCCATTGAACGAATTGAAATAGTTAAAGGTCCTGCAGCTCGTCGTTTTGGACAAAATGCATATGCCGGTGCTATTAATATTGTTACTCGTCCGTCTACCAAGAATGATATAACAATTTCAGGATCTTTAGGTGATTTTAATACGACATCTTTAGGTGCTTCATTAAATGTTTCAGGAAAAAAGTTTTCTCACTTTATTCAAGCAGAAACTTCACAATCTGATGGATATCGTTATAATACGGACTATCAAGTTAAAAATGTATGGTATCAGAATCAGTATAAATTAAACGGGGGAGAACTTCGTTTACAAGGAGGATTTATTGATAAAAAATTTGGAGCCAACGGATTTTATTCATCCCCATTAGCAAAAGATCAATACGAAGCGATTCAAACTTCCTTGGTTAGCATTGGTTGGAATCAAAAATCAGGCAAATTCAAATGGGAATCCAATGCATATTGGAGAAGGTCTCAAGACGAATATATTTTCGAAAGACATAATCCCTCAAAATATAGAAACCTTCATATAGGTAATAATGCAGGAATCGAAGCCAATACAAACTATTCATCTTCTTTAGGAATCACCGGCGTTGGATTGGACTTTAGAAAGGAATATTTATCTTCCAATAATTTAGGAAAAAATCATCGTACAGTTTATTTTGCATTTTTGGAACATCGATTTATGTTTTTTAAAAACAGATTGGATATTACTCCGGGAATTAGCTTTTCCGACTATTCGGATTTTGGGAATTTTTGGTATCCGGGAATTGATATTGGATACAGTATAAACCAACAAAATAAATTATTTGCTAATTTAGGAAAAACCTATAGAGTTCCTACGTATACAGATCTTAATTATACAGACCCGGTCACCGAAGGAAATTCCAATTTAAAACCGGAGAATGCTTTGTCTTATGAATTGGGATATCGATTGAATCATAAAAACATAAAAACTACCATCAGCTTTTTTAGAAGGGAATCAAGAAAAAGTATAGATTGGACAAAAGATAGTGAAGAAGGTAAATGGAAGCCCGAAAATATTTCAAGAATAAATACGGATGGTGTAGAAGTTGATTTTAATTATTCTTTTACGGCACTCTTCATAAAATCAATCAATTTAGGTTATACCTATTTGGATAAAAATTTAAAATATTCTGACCGAGCGTACTCTAGATATTCATTAGATAATTTAAGACATCAGTTGGTTGTAAAAGTAGAGCATAAACTCTTCAAGAATATATCCAATCAAATAATTTATAGATACAATGACAGAGTAAACTTAGATGATTACCATTTATTGGATGATCGTCTTATGTATCAAACCAATAACTTACAGTTATACATCCAAATGACCAATATTCTCAATACTAAATATACTGAATCAAATTTGGTACCCATGCCGGGTAGATGGATACAAGGAGGAGTAGTTTTTAAGAATTTTTTATAAAGTTTGTACATATATGTTAATAGCCATACATTTTTAAAATGTATGGCTATTATATTAATAAAGCTAAATTAAATTTTTAAATACAGAATATTTTTATTTATTCATAAAATTCAAGCCTGTTTTTAAGTTCGGTCATTTCAAGTTGGAGTTTACGTATTTTAAAAAGTAAATTTTTTACAGCATCAATTCCTGCAAGGTTTATATCCATGTCATAAAACATTCTGGAATAAGATTCCAAATCGGAAAGAATATCAAAAGGAATGTATTTTATTTCCTCCTTTTGAACGGTATGGATAATACCCAAATTTTCTAAATCCTCAATAAATGATACATCTACATTATAATGTATGGAATATTCTTCTATAGTTATCAAATCATTTTTCATGTATCAGATAATTTTATGATTCTGCTAATTGTTTAAATAAATTTTTTTGCTTTTCAGAAAGATGAGTAGGTATTTTTACTTGGTAAATCACGAATAAATCTCCATGTTCTCCTTCTTTTTTATACACAGGAAATCCTTTACCTTTCAATCGCACTTTAGTTCCATTTTGTGTACCCGGACTCACTTTGAGTTTAACTTTACCATCCAGAGTATCAACGGTTATTTCTCCCCCTAAAACAGCTGTATAAAGGTCTACTTCTGCAGTAGTGGTTAAATCATTATGTAATCTTTTAAATTTAGGATCTTCCAAAAGATTAAAAGTAATATATAAATCTCCGTTAGGCCCTCCATTTGCACCCTGGCCCCCTTGACCTTTCAATTTTATTTGCTGACCATTAGAGATGCCTGCAGGAATGGTAATACGTATTTGTTTACCGTTGACGTTAAGAGTCTGTTTATGTGTGGTTGCTGCGTCTCGCAAGGAAAGACGTAATTCTGTGGTATAATCTTGCCCTTTAAATTGAGAACTTCTTCGATGAGTTCTACCGGTTCTTCCACCAAAAAGATCACTAAAAAAATCAGAAAAACCTTCCGTACCAAAACCTTGGGAAAAACCTTCAAAAGGATTACCGGAATTGTCATAATAGTATTGACCGCCACCGCCTCCTTGTTGTTGACGTGCTTGTTCAAATTGTTCTGCATGTTTCCAATTTTCGCCGTATTGATCATACTTCTTACGTTTTTCGGGATCGCCCAAAACTTCATTAGCTTCATTAATCTGCTGAAATTTTACATTAGCTTCTTTATCATTAGGATTTAAATCCGGATGGTACTTTCGGGCTAATTTTCGGTATGCCTTTTTGATATCATCCTGAGAAGCATTTTTACTTAATCCTAAAACTTTATAATAATCAATATATGCCATATAGTGTAAGTCAAATTTTTTATATTCGTGGATATTTCGTGTATAATGTATCGGTACAAATTCTAAACCAAAGTACACTTTGTCATATATTTATCTGATATATGCTGTATAACCTCAATATTTAAAACTTTTACTAAACTAATTATAAATCTAACAGAGTAAAAAATATTGTTAACTAAAACGGAGTCCCGCATTTGAAAAGATAAATAAGAGGTAAGAGGAAATGATCGATTAATGAAATAAATTTTTAAATGTAAGAATTTCTCTTTTTTATAAAGCTTAGCATACTTCATAAAAAAATAAAACCATCTATACGAAGATAGATGGTTCCATTTTATAAAATAATTGATATTATAAGATAAAAAACCTCAAATTAGCTTAATCTTGAAGATTTACCACTCTTTATAACAGAGTCAATCAAATTGTCATTTGATTTAGTATCCTTAGTAGCTACAACAGAGTCGATAGATAGGGCATATAAAGCATCAATGGTTGATAGAGTACCTAAAGCTGAATTTTTTCTACCGTTAAAAGGAAGCGTATCAGGTCCACGTTGACATTGAGCATTAATATTGATTCTACCTACTTGACAACATAGGGCATCAACAAGATATGATACAGTATCTTCATCATTACTGAAGATGGCTGCTTGTTGACCTTTAGTTGAATTGGTAATATAGCTAATCGGAGTTTCAAGATCGTCAAAAGGAACTATCGGAATGATAGGAGCAAATTGCTCATTATTATATAATAGATTCATTTTCTCATTAGCCGGATAAATTACAGTTGGGCTAACTAATGAATTTAAAATTTGTCCTCCTCCATTTTCTTTATTAATAATTTCACCGTTATTTTCTAAAGCTTCATCAATACATTTTTGAACATATAGAGGTTTATCCGGCTCAGCTAACGGAGTAATGGTTACATTATCTTCCCATGGCATTCCCACTTTCAATTTAGAAATTTCCTCAGTGAATTTTTTATTGAATTCATCAGCAATTGAAGAATGTACAAATAGTATTTTTAAAGCCGTACATCTTTGTCCGTTGAAAGAAAAAGTACCCAAAATAGCTTCTTTAACCGCTAAATCGATATCAGCAGTTTTGTCTATAATAGCTGCATTTTTAGCGTCTAATCCTAATACGGAATGAAGACTGTTTGCATTAGGATGTTCTTTAATCATTCCATTTACTACTTTACTGGATCCGATAAATGCTAATACATTAATTTTACCTGATTGCATTAAAGTAGGAATAACATCTTTACCTCTGCCGTATAAAGTATTGATAACCCCTGCAGGAAAACATTCTTTAAATGCATTTAATAGAGGTTCAAACAATAATGTACCACGACGCGGTGGTTTGAACAATACGGTGTTACCCATTAATAAAGCAGGTATCAAAGTCGCAAAAGTCTCATTTAACGGATAATTGTAAGGGCCCATACAAAGGACAACTCCGTAAGGAGATTTTTTAACCTGAGCAACCACCCCTTCATCTGTTTTTGTACGAGATGAATTTATATCTAATTCTTTCAGAGCTTCAATAGAACATTTTATTGCATCAACCGTTCTGTCGAATTCTTTTTCGGAGTCTTTATAGCTTTTACAAATTTCCCAAACTAGTAATTTTACTACTTTTTCTCTTTGCTCAACCATTTTAACGATGAAATTTTCCATCGCAGAGATTCTTTGAGAAACAGACATAGACGGCCATTCTCCTCTTCCTCCGTTAAAAGCTTTTAAAGCAGCCTGTAAGGCTTTTTCAGCTTCTTTAGAAGTACAGATTGGATAGCTGCCTAATTTAGTTTGTACTAACTCATCTGTAGAGTTTGAACGGGTATAAATAGGAGAATAAACTTCTTGAAATGGACCTTCCCATTCAATAAATTCTCCATCGATCAATACTCTTTTCTGAGAGATTTCGTTTTGAAGTCGAAAATGTTCAGGAATTTCATTTTCTTTTGGAAAAAAATTTATTAAGTTCTGATTCATAATACTTAATTATATTTATTGAGCAAGAAAAAATTTACTTTCAAGCTAATTAGCGTTTGCAAAGATAATAAGTTTATTTTTTTTCGTCATGATTATTTTTAGATTCATATGAAAGAAATAAAATAAATATTGAAATTAAAAGAAACTTTATTTTCTAAAGTATTGATGGATAATTATATATAGTTAATTGAAACAAAAATATCTTTTAGCATATTTTAATTGTTTGTATCCAAAATTTATATTGGAAAGACGCAAAATTTTATGAAAATGAAAATATTTAAGATTAATATAATTTATTTAATACAAAATTATTTGTAGATAAAATTAGTATAGTATAAATAATTTAAAATAATTAATGATTATGAGAAGTTTGAATTAATTTTTCGAGTTTACTGTTTTTCCTTCCATATAAGAAGTAAATTGATAATCCGATCAATAGCCATAATATAAACATTCCCCAATTAGACCATCCTAATTCCGTCATTAAATATAAATTAAACAAAATACCGAGAATAGGTATTAGCGAAAATTTATATTTGAATGCACCTAAAGATAAACCGAACCAGATAATCCAAAAAATAGCTAATAAAGGTTTATCGGCAAGGATTTCCTTATAATTGGTTTGGGATAAGAACAAAATGATTGCCAAACAAAAAGATAAAGGAATTAAATATTGACCGTTGATATAAATTAATTTAAATTTTGCTTGATGAGAAAGACCTTTGTTATCTAAATATAAAACTCCGGAACAAACTAAAATAAAAGCGAAAAAAGTTCCCACACTTGTCAAATCCACAACCAACTGCATATCCAGGAACATAGCAGGTATTCCCACAAAGAAACCGGCAATAATAGTTGCAAATCCGGGGGTATGATATTTTTTATGAATAGTACCAAAAGGCTTCCACAATAAACCGTCTCGACTCATGGTCATCCATATTCTCGGTTGTCCGATCTGGTAAACAAGAATGGCTCCTGTCATGGCGATTACCGCACTCACGGAAATGATTCCGGCTATAAAATTTATTCCTATTTTATTGAAAACATACGCCAACGGGTCATCAACGCGTAATTCTTTATAATTAACCATACCGGTCAATATTAATGCAATTGAAGCATATAAAACGGTACAAATTATAATACAATATAGCATGGCGCGTGGCAAATCCCTTTGTGGATTTTTAGCTTCTTCAGCTGTAGTTGATATAGAATCAAACCCGATAAAAGAAAAAAATACGGCAGCCACTCCTCCCATAACTCCTCCTAAACCATTAGGAAAGAAAGGCGACCAATTATCCGGTTTTATATAAAATACACCAATTAAAATAATGCCTATAATTACAGATAATTTAATCCAAACTAAAGCATTACTTACACGGGTAGATTCTTTAATTCCTACGTACGCCAGGGTGGTAACTAATAAGGTAATTAATCCCGCCGGTAAATTAAATATTATTTTTATGTTGGCAATTTCCGGAGCAGATTTATATATTTCCAATAATTTAAGATCATTTTGAGATAGACTTTGAGGATGTGTAAGATATTCAAGATAAGCTCTGTGAGCATTCCAATAATCAATGGAAAGCCAATCAGGCCAATGAATGCCAAAACCTTGCAACATAGAGACAAAATATCCCGACCAAGAGATTGCGATCACCATGTTTGATACAGCATATTCAAGTATTAAAGCCCACCCAATAGTCCAAGCAAATATTTCACCTAAAGAAACATAAGCATAAGTATAAGCGCTGCCGCTCACCGGAATCATTGAAGCAAATTGCGCATAACATAATGCGGTAAAAATACAAGCAACAGCCACTAAGATAAAGAGTAATGAAATGGCGGGTCCTCCTTCATAAGAGGCTCTTCCGATGGTACTGAAAATGCCGGCGCCTATAATCGCAGCAATTCCAAAAAAAGTTAAATCCTTTACAGTTAATACTCTGCTTAATTCAGATTTTTGTGTTGTATCCTGTAAATCAGAAATATTTTTTTTACGAAAAAATGTGTTAAAATTCATTCCGGCTTTTTTGAATTTTTAAATAAGGGAAATGATATCAAGTGCAAAAGTATAAATATCTTTTAATTCTTGTTTAAATATTGAATAGTTTTTACAAATGTTCATAAAAAAATAATGATTTAGCTAGTTTAAAATTATCTCATTTATTATTAAAATAAATAGTAAATGAAACACATAGTAAATCATCAGAAGTGTATTTTTTTTTTAAAGAAATTATGAACAAATAATGAGTCGATACTTTGGAAGAAGTTTTGCAATTGTTACCGTAAAGCATCAATATTGTACTAAATTTTGTGGCAATAAGTGTAGCGTTCTTACTTATAGTGAGAGGTTTTCATATCCCTATTGACTTAGATAAACCATTTTTCATTCATTATGTCACTTTGGCAGATAGGGTAAATATTTAAAAACTTGAAAGAGTAAAGATTTTTTGGGGAATTTATTTGGGTACTTAATTTCCTACAAAAGTTTTATGGATTAAATTACTAAAAAGTCTCATTAATAAATTTAGAGTAAAAATTTTTTTGCAACAAATTTAAGAGGATGATCTCGTTAAGCAAAGGATGTTAATTTCTGGATAAAGATCTCAAAAATAATTTATTAGTAAAAAATAAAATAATTTAGGTTAGATAAATAATTAAAGCCTCAAAATTTATATTTTGAGGCTTTAGATGAGTTTATCCTTTTTAATAATATGAGTTATTTTTCTTTTTAGGCGGATAATAATTAAATATTTTTTGAATGGCTTTATTTATTTGTTCGTCTTTATTTTTGATATTACCAACATCAAAACCATCAACCATACCCTCCCAAACTAGAATATTTTTTTTAGAATCCACTAAATGAAACGTTAATTTACCTTCACGAGTTTCATAAACTGTGCTGGAAGGAGCCCAATAATATCCCCATCCCCACGGGCCGTTCCAATATGGATCATTATCAACATTAATTACTTTTTTTGATGAAGCAAGAACATTTACGATCAAATCTCCGTCGGCACTTTCGGTTAATCCCTTGCTTTTTAATTGATCCTCTAAAGCACGGATGATACGACTTTTATCAATATCATTCAATTTTAATTTATCGATACCCTGTTGATAAATGGTAAATGATTTATAATTTGAAAAATCAACCGTTTTGTCAAAATCATAGGAAGTAGTTAATGCACAGCTGGAAAGTAAGATGCAAAAAGCAGTCATAACTAAAAGTTTTAATTTCATAGACCTTTATTTTTTTAATTAATATTTCAGAACTAAAAATTTTCTCATCTAATATTATACCAAAAATTATAAAAATTATAACCGAATTTATTATAAAAGATTTCTTAAATTATTTCAGGCTAATATCCAAGTGGATAACATAAAATTTATTGATTAAAAACTTGTAAATTTGGAAAATTAATGACAATTTAGAACAGTAATTTGAACACTAAACTTAAAAGAGTAAACAGAACTAACTTGTAGTATAATTATATGAATAATAAGATAATAGCTATTGATTTTGATGGAACAATTGTAGAAGATAAATATCCGGAAATTGGTAGACCGATGATTTTTGCTTTTGAAACTATGAAAAGACTTCAAAAAAAAGGTTATAGACTGATTTTGTGGACTTATAGATATGGAGATAGATTGAATGAAGCAATAGAATTTTGCAAAAAAAATGGAATTGAATTTTATTCAGTTAATTCAAATTTTGAGGGGGAAATATTTGAAAGTGAAAATCAGAGTAGAAAAATAAATGCCGACTATTTCATAGATGACAGGAATTTAGGCGGATTTCCCGGTTGGGGAGAAGTTTACGAAATTATAAAGGAAAAGATAGAATTTGGAGTAGAGGGAAGACAAATATTAGTTTATTCAAAAAGAAAACATAAAAATAAGAGAGGTTTTTTTTCAAGAATTTTTAAATTATGATACAATTAAAAACAAAAGAAGAAATTGAATTGATGTACGAAAGCGCTCAATTAGTTTCTAAAACTTTGGGAGTACTGGCTAAAGAAGTTAAACCCGGAGTGACTACCTTACACTTAGATAAAATTGCTGAAGAATATATACGAGATCACGGTGCTATTCCCGGTTTTTTAGGATTGTATGACTTTCCTAATACTTTATGTATGTCTCCTAATGAACAAGTGGTTCACGGTATACCTAATAATAAACCGCTCGAAGATGGAGATATAATTTCCATTGATTGTGGAGCATTAAAAAATGGATTTTATGGAGATCAAGCGTATACATTTTCTGTAGGAAGCATTGATCCTGAAGTTGATAAAATGATGCGAATTACTAAACAAAGCTTATATGCAGGAATAAAAAAATGCAAAGCAGGAAATAGAATAGGGGACATAAGTTTTGCGATTCAATTAATTTGTGAAAATGCAGGATATGGAGTAGTACGCGAATTAGTAGGTCATGGTTTAGGTAAAGAAATGCATGAAGATCCGCAAGTTCCTAATTATGGAAGAAAAGGCAATGGTCCGAAAATAGAAGAAGGATTAGTAATAGCAATTGAACCGATGGTCAATTTAGGTACTTATAAAGTTAAATTCCATAACGACGGATGGACAGTCACCACGCGGGATAACAAACCCTCTTGTCATTTTGAACACGATGTTGCAGTAGTAGATGGAGAGCCAAAACTGCTTTCAACCTATAAATACATATATAATGCTTTAGGCATTACTTCCAATGAAGAAGATGAATTTTTATACCAACCCGTGCAGAATTAATTTAGTTAATGAAGCAAGTATTTAAGTTTTTTTTGAATTTAATACCTAGACCGATTCTTATTAAATTCAGCTATTTCTTTGCTCCTTTTTTTGCGTGGTTTTACAAAGGAGATCAATTTGTAGACCCAATAGATGGTAAAAAATACCGAAAATTTTTGCCGTACGGTTACGGTAAACCTAGAAATAATGCTTTAGCACCGGGGACATTATCTCTTGAAAGACATAGGCTAATGTGGTTGTATTTGCTAAAAGATACTGATTTTTTTTCAGCTAATTTAAAAGTTTTAAGTATAGCTCCGGAGCAATGCTTCCTAAAAAGGTTTAAAAAATTAAAAAATTTAGAGTATACAACAGCTGATCTTTATTCTCCTATTGTAGATGTTAAAGCGGATATTTTGAACCTGCCTTTTAAAGATAATGAATTTGATGTGATTTTTTGCAATCATGTTTTGGAACATATAGAAGATGATCGTAAAGCAATGTCAGAATTATACAGGGTGATGAAACCGGGAGGATGGGGAATTTTTCAAGTGCCTATGAGATATGGATCTGACAAAACATACGAAGATTTCTCTATCATAGACAAAGAAGAAAGAAAAAAACATTTCGGACAATATGATCATGTGAGATGGTATGGGTTGGATTATTTTGAACGTTTAGAAAACGCGGGGTTTCAAGTAGAGCAAGTAAAGTATTATGAAACTTTACCCGAAAGTGAAATGGAAAAATACGCATTATCGAAAAATGAAATTTTACCGGTAGTAAGGAAAAGGTAAAAAAATATATGTAACTCCTAAAAATCAATCAACATTACTGAAAATATGCAGCAACAGGAAAAAGTAGAGAAATTAAAATTAGAATCATTAAACAGAAAATCCCTTGAAGATTATAAAGAAAGTGAAAAAATTCCCGTGATAGTATTGCTGGATCAAGTTCGTTCCATGCATAATGTAGGATCGGTTTTCAGAACCTCAGATGCTTTTGCTATAGAGAAAATTTATTTATGCGGAATTACGCCTTGCCCTCCTCATCGTGAAATCCAAAAAACAGCCTTGGGAGCTACGGAAAGCGTTGGATGGGAACATCAGGAAAATATAAGTGAATTAATAACTAACTTAAAAAACGAAGGATATATTATTGTAGGAGTTGAACAAGTGAAAGGAAGCATTTTATTACAAGATTATCCAATAAATAAGGAACAAAAGTATGTTCTAATTTTCGGAAACGAAGTTGAAGGGATCAGTGATTCTATTCTCCATTTAATAGATATTTTTATTGAGATCCCTCAATCTGGAACAAAACACTCTTTAAATGTAAGCGTTTGTGCCGGAATAGTTCTTTGGGAATGGTATCGTAATCTTTTAAGATAGTATTAAAAAAAAGTTCGGAACTAAAATTCCGAACTTTTTTATAGTATAAATTAATAATTTTATCTTACTACATTTCGAGAATATAAGCAAAAACTAACGGAGCTACAATAGTTGCATCACTCTCAATAATAAATTTAGGAGTATCAATATCTAACTTTCCCCAGGTTATTTTTTCATTGGGAACAGCCCCCGAATAAGAGCCATAGCTTGTAGTTGAGTCAGATATCTGACAGAAATAGCTCCAGAACGGAACATCTTCCCACTCTAAATCTTGATACATCATAGGAACTACACAAATAGGAAAATCTCCGGATATTCCTCCGGCTATTTGGAAAAATCCTACACCTTTACCTTCGGAATTGTTTCGATACCATTCGGTTAAATATATCATATATTCAATACCGCTTTTCATGGTTGAAGCTTTTAAATTTCCTTTAATCACATTAGCAGCAAAAATATTACCCATAGTACTGTCTTCCCAACCTGGAACTACAATAGGTAAGTTTTTTTCAGCAGCGGCCAACATCCAACTGTCTTTTGGGTCTATTTCGTAATATTGTTCCAATACTCCCGAACGAAGCATTTGATACATATATTCATGAGGAAAATATCTTTCTCCTTTATCGTCTGCATCTTTCCATATTTTTTCAATATGTTGTTGAATACGTCGAAAAGCTTCTTCTTCCGGAATGCACGTATCAGTAACGCGATTTAAATGATTTTCAAGCAATTCCCATTCTTGTTGAGGAGTTAGGTCGCGATATTCAGGAATTCTCTTGTAGTGGGAATGAGCCACCAAATTCATGATATCTTCCTCTAAATTAGCTCCCGTACAAGAAATAATGGATACCTTATCTTGGCGAATCATTTCAGCCAAAATTTTTCCTAATTCAGCGGTACTCATGGCACCTCCCATAGTAATCATCATCTTACCCCCATCTTTAAGATGAGCTACATAACCTTTAGCAGCATCTACTAAGGTTGCAGAATTGAAATGTAAAAAATATTTTTCAATAAATTCCGAAATAGGTTTATTCATTGTAAATTCTAATTTTTATTTTAAATTATTAAACATTTTTTTCTTTTTTTTCAGGAAAAGTTAATGAAAGCAATACTGAAATTAAAAGTACTCCTGCCACAACTCCTAAAGAAACTATGGATGAAATATGTATAAAAGGAGCTACCAACATTTTAACTCCTATAAAACTTAAGATCACAGCCAATCCATATTTTAATTTACTGAACATATACATAAAATTAGCCAGTAAAAAGTAAAGAGATCGCAAACCTAAAATGGCAAATATATTAGAGGTATATAATATAAATGGATCATTGGGTGCAATAGCAAAAATAGCAGGTATGGAGTCCACTGCAAAAATTAAATCAGTAAATTCAATGATAACTAGAGCAGTAAATAAAGGGGTTGCCATTTTAATCCCATTTTTAACTGTAAAAAATTTACTTCCGTCTAATTCATCAGATACTTTAAAAAACCGTTTTACAAAACGAGCACCTAAACTCTCATTTAGATTTTTTTTGTCGGAGTTGTCATCCTCTTTGGATGTCCAAGAATGGATACCGGCATATATAAGGAAGAATCCAAAAATAGTTAAAATTATATTAGGTCTGAAAAACAGCATTTGACTATAATCGGCATGTTCCGCACTTTGTTGGTCTAAAATAAAATGAAAATTTCCAATAGAAAAAGGAGGAAGATAGGTTTTATTAATCATTTCTACACCTAAGAAAATAAATACGGCACGGAAAGCCAAGGCACCAATAATACCCCAAAATAAAATTTTATGTTGATATTCTTTCGGGATTTTAAAAAATCCAAAAACCATTATAAATACAAAAAGATTGTCAACGGATAAGGCTTTTTCTATCCAATAAGCAGACTGAAATTGAGAGAATTTTTCAAGGGCGAATTTTGATCCATCCGCTCCTTTAAAAACAAAATAAATAATCCCACTGAAAATCATGGCTAATGATATCCAAACTACCGACCATATCGCAGCTTCCTTATTAGAAACAGCATGAGATTTTTTATTGAGAATTCCTAAGTCAAGAAGTAACATAATAATAATCGAAACCGCGAATATGGTAATTAATCCGGGATGATTAAGCATATTGTCCTGCATGTACAGCTATTTAAAATTATTAATCCCAAAGGTACTTATTTTTAAATACAAGGGCAAAAAGTAAGAATAATTTAAATCTTGTAGAAATTGTTAAAAATATAAAAGATAAAATATAAAATTGTATAATATTAATTTAGTATTTGTAATTTTACCGAAAAATGAGAATATCAGATATACATACAGTAGAATTAGACGGTATCGATAAAATCATTTTAAAAGCATTAATGGAAAATTCGAAAATACCGGTTTCAACAATAGCAAAACAGGTAGGAGTTTCATCCACAGCAATTCATCAACGAATTAAGAAACTGGAAGCAGCAAAAATCATAGAAGATCCGGTTACCCCTTTAAATTATAAATTATTAGGATATAAAACTACCGCTTATGTCGGTATTTTTCTTGAAAAATCGGCTCAATACAAAGAAGCCATTAAAAGCATGATGCAAATTCCTGAAATTATCGAAGCACATTTTACAACAGGAAATTATGCTATCTTCATCAAAATATTATGTAAAGATAATGATCATCTCATGTCGGTTTTAAGAAATGAGATACAAAATATAAAGGGAATTGAAAGGACTGAAACCATTATTTCTTTAGAACAAAGTATTTCACGACAAATTATACCCTAAAAACACAATTAAAAATTATAAGATAAATGGATATAACAAAGTATTTAGATTCAACTTACCTTAAGCTACCTTCTCAAAGTGGATTAACCGAAGAACAAACTTGGGAAGAAGTTAAAAAACTTACTGAAGAAGCAATTGAAAATCATTTTTATTTAGTAATGATTCGTCCCGAATACATTAAAAAAGTGAAAGAAATGATTCAAAAAGTTGATTCTGAGGTAAAAGTAGGAACCGTCATTGGGTTTCATGAAGGTACCTATTCATTAACTGAAAAAATCGCAGAGGCACAGAAAGCTATTGAAGATGGAGTGGATGAGTTGGATTATGTAATCAACTACGAGGCTTTTAAAAAGGGAGATATCGATTTAATTAAACAAGAATTTATTACCGGAACGTCATTAGGTTTAAAAGCATCCAAAGTGGTTAAATGGATTATTGAGATTGCGGCATTAACTGACGAACAAATCCAGTCTATTTGCTCTTATTTTTCCACCTGGGCTCAAGAAAACTTTGAAAAGAATGAATTTGGTAACATTTTTGTAAAATCTTCCACCGGTTTTTACCAAGCAGAAGAGGGAAAACCAAATGGAGCGACGTTCCATGCAATGGAAATTATGCTTAAATATTCTCAACCCTTGCCGGTAAAAGCAGCTGGTGGAGTTAGAACTTATGATGAAGCAGTGAAAATGATTGAAATGGGAATAAAAAGAATTGGAACTTCTTCGGCAAAAGCCTTATCTCAAAAAGGTAATACAAATGATTCATACTAATGAAAAAACTAATTAATATAGCGCTAAAAGCTGCTATAGAAGCTTCTCAAGAAGTTCATAAAATATATGAGGACGGCTTTTCAGTTTCCTTAAAAAAAGACCAATCACCCGTAACAACGGGTGATCTTAAGTCAAATGAAATTATTACCGCTTATTTAAAACAAACATCAATTCCTATTTTAAGTGAAGAAACCGAGCACGAATCGGAAAAGGTAATGGCAAGTTGGGAAAAATATTGGTGTGTAGATCCAATTGACGGAACTAAAGAATATGTAAATAAAACCGGAGAATATTGTATTTCAATTGGCTTACTGACTCCCGAAACTTCTTTGCTCGGAGTTTTAGCTGCTCCCTCTATGGGATTGTTTTATTTTGCTGCGGAAGGATTAGGTAGCTATAAATGGAATGGAAAGTATGAAGATTTATATGCGTTACTGAATGAAGATGATCTTACTGACAAACTACTGGAACAATCCGTTACATTACCTTTAAAACCCGATTTAAAAAAATATACCGTTTTAACAAGTCGTTCCCACTATAGTCATGTGGATGAAGAGTATATAAAAAACTTAAAATTACAACATTCAGAAATTGTTGTTTTACAGATGGGCAGCGCCATTAAAATTGGCCTGGTAGCAGAAGGAAAAGCAAACGAATATGCACGATTAAGTCCCATAAATTTTTGGGATATTGCCGGTGGACACGCCATTGCCAAATATGCCGGATTGAATATCATAGATTATGAAACCAAAGCACTAATTACTTATAAAAATCTTTCATCATTAAAAATATCGGGGTATATCGTTAAAAATAATTAATGTATTTTTACCTGTGACAAACATACTTTTATGAGAAAAATATTTTTGATAGGGTTAACCTTTATTTTCTTATGTTCTTCTTGTGAAAAAGAATATAAGGTAATTGACGGGACATCAAAGGAAACCTTTACTAAAAGTGTAAAATCTATATCGTCCAAATTGACTATCCTACAACAGGATAAAATTCAAGAAGCGGTTAAACTGATTTATAAGTTTAAAACAGAAGGATCCGATGAAAATAAGAGATGGGAACAACTCTATACATTACTTAATGGTAAAAATGCCGAACAAATTTTCGATATTGCAGAGGATATAGCAAAGAAAAACAAGATTCCTTGGTCCAGCACTTCCATGAACTCAGTAGATCCTTCTGTATTCGATAATGAGTTAAAGCCATTAACAGAAGCTGAGCAAAAACTAAAACAAATAGAAAAAGCAACACGGATCAATATTCGTTATTCTCCGATTAGCAAAGATGAAACCATCAATGATGGATTTTATTTATACCCCGAATTAATTGATGATTCAGGATCAGAAATTTTTTATGATGATTTACCATTGACTTTATCCATATCATTTATAAACAATGGTACCATAGTATATGTAATCCAAAGAGAAATTAATTCTTCGGCAGTGGGAGATCCCTCATTAAATAAAGGCATTAAAATTCCTTTTTTCATGTTTGATAACAAAAAATTGGCGACTTCCTCCCTGGATGTTGAAATAAAGATTAATGCCGAAGATAAATACCTATACGGTAAACTGTCGGGTATTCCTATAGATTTATCCAAAACAAGAGATGCATCCACTCCTATAGAGGATGAAATAAATAAACAAGTTGCGTTGGACAATGTTAAAAAATTTATACAATTAATTGGTGATAAGCAATATTCCGAAGCTTATAATTTAGCACAGAATCCTAAATGGACTTCTTTAGATCAATTTTCGTCTACTACCAATGGATTTGGAACTATTGCTGCTACTAATTTAATTAACGCACAATTAGAAGAAAAGAATGATGATAAACAAACTGTTAATGTACAATATCAGATCAAAGACATTAATGGAAAAATAAAAACTTTAACTCAAAATTTTATACTAAAAAAAGTTAAAGATAATTGGTTAATAACAAATACAGAAACTAAAGAAATAAAAGAAGATACTTGGAAATAAGATTATTTTAAGTAAAATTAAAAATGAATTGAATGAAAGAATTAAGTTTAAGCCAAGAAATAGATTTACATATTGATAGAGTTCAAGATTTTCCAAAAGAAGGCATTCAATATAAAGATATTTCTCCCATATTTTTAAATGCAGATTTGTGTACCAAAATTGTAAAAGCTTTTGCTGATTTAAGTAGAGGTAAAATTGATGCAGTTTGTGGTATTGAGAGTAGGGGGTATTTATTTGGAGTTCAAATTGCCAGGGAGCTTGGTTTGCCGTTTATATTGGTACGTAAAGCAGGGAAATTGCCTCCTCCGATAATTTCCCAAGAATATGATTTAGAATATGGTTCAGCAATTATTGAAGTTAAAAAAGGACACATTAAGCCGGGACAAAAAATTCTTATTCATGATGACGTTCTAGCAACAGGAGGAACAGCTTCTGCGTGTGCTAAATTAGTGCAAAATTGTGATGCAGTAGTCTCTCAATTTAGCTTTATATTGGGACTTTCCTTTTTAGGAGGTTTAGACGAGTTAAAAAAGTATACACAGGATATTCAATTATTGGTAGAATATTAAATTTTAAAAATTGCTTTATAAATATAACAACGCTCTGTTTATAATTAAACAGAGCGTTATTCATATATGAAATTTTAACTAAGTATCAATTTACATCCCAAACTAATTTTGTTTTCATATCATCAGGTCCTCCCAATCCTTTAACAGCTTCATAATAATTTTTTGAATTCTGTGTAGAAAGATGAGAAGGATAAGGAATACGTGACGGTAGATCAGTCACATTAATGACTAAAGGCTTAAAAGTATAGGTAGTACCTTCGGGAGTTGTATTATACGCTGGAAGAGTATGCGATTGATCAGGTAATAATAAAGTTTTAGGATACCCGGTTCTTCTATATTCAGCCCATGCTTCATGGGGTTGCATATAAAGTGCAATATATTTTTGTGTAAGTACATTTTCTTCGTTTGCTGGCGGCAAAATGCTTAAAAAGGCTGTTTGATCTGCAGCAGATACATTCCACTTATCGAGTGAAGCTTTTACACCACTTTCATAATGTATTTGATCCCAATTATTTAATTCGGATAATATAAATTCAACTTCAGCATATTCCATAAGTACTTCACCTCTGTTAATATGTAAAACGTCATAACTAGGGAAAGAAATAGTGCTGGAGGTAAAAATTTCAGATGCCATTCCGCTTGTTATACCGTAAGGCATTCCCTCATAATCATCCAAATTAGTGGATGATTTATACGTATTATTTTTTACATCGTCTATACTTGCTTTTTTAGGAGAGGAGAATTTATAAAGTCTTGGATCAGCAGAAAAATTACCTGTTTTTCCTTTTAATAAATCAATAAAAGTATTTGTGACTGCAAAATCAGTTCTATTTTTAACAAAATAAGCCATCCACATTGGATTTGCATCTGATGTAGTATTCCCATACGCAAATACTGCATTATCATCATTAGATGTAAATACACCCATTGAAATTGCATCATTAGCTTCGGCTAATGCTTCAGGTAAAACGTTTTTTAAACGATTAGCTAATCTTAGACGTAAAGAATTAGCAAATTTTTTCCATTTTATTCCCTTACCTTCATATATGTGATCTCCTGTTGTAACTTTTTCAGAGGTATCAAGTTGGCTGGAAGCTTCTTTTAATTCTTTTAAAATGTCTTTATATATGGTTATTTGTGAAGCAAATTTAGGGGTTTTATATTTTTCAACCTGTAAGGCCTGAAAATCTGGATTAGATTGTCCCCCGTAAGACCAATAAGGAACATTTCCGTAGGTATCTGTAAGTTGCATAAATAAATAACTTAACATTATTCTTGCGACAGCTATTTGATTATTTATAGCACCAAATTGCACATTGCTTATCGGATCGGCTTCTACTAATTCAATGGAGGTTTTAAGATTTTCTGCAGCGCGATAATAATCTTTCCACAAGCTTTGATTAGCTCCGTCTCTATATTGATATCGATCTTCTTCCGTATAATTTACCTGACACCAATATTGTATCCAAGGAAGAACCATTCTTCCAGATCCCCATTCATCTCGAGTGTTATCAATAAAATATCGGCTACCGTATCTAAATGTAGTGTAACCGGGTACTTTCTCCGGATTATTGGGGTTGGTATTTATGTTTTCAAAATCATTATCGCAAGATATAGTGGCAGACAGAAAAATTAGAGAAGCTATATAGATGGTTATTTTTTTCATATTAAATATTTTAATTAGAATTTAACTTGCACATTAATTCCAAATGATCTTGTAGTAGGCATGGATCCTCCTTCAATCCCTGAAGCATTTCCACTACCATAATTAGCTACCTCAGGATCCATGGATTTCCAATCTAATCCCCATACAAATAAATTTCTTGCAAAGGCAGAAAATGTTATGGAATTAATAAAATCTCCTAAATATTGAGTAGGAAGGGAATAAGCCAATGATAATTCACGTAGTTTGATGTAATCCGCATCGAATACATTTTGTGCGCTAGGTCCACTAAAAAAATGCTTAGAATAATCGGTTGCCGAAACTCTAATATCATTAGGATTTCCATCTTCTTTAACACCGTCTACAATAATACCGTTTTCTCTAATTCCATTAGCAGCAGTTTCGGGCAATATTCCTGAGCTCATCCCCCACATATGGGTTGTAGAAAAATATTTACCTCCTTTTTGCCAATCTATTTGAAATCCTAAACTCCAATTTTTATAAGTGAAAGAATTTCTAAATGTCATATTAAAATCGGGAAGTATTGATCCTAAAGGTACGTTTTTATCGGTTTTCAGATATAGCCCATCACTACCCACTACTTTTTTTCCATCTTTATAAACAAAGTCTGTCCCATAAATTTGTCCGTATCTATATCCTGGAAGTGCAACTACAAAAGCATTAAATGGAGCTTTTGCTATGGTTAATGAACTTAAATCCTCACTCAAAGATTTGATTTCATTATCAGATTTTGAAAAATTATAATTAAAATCCCATCTAAAATTCTCTTTTCTAATTGGAACTATATTCAATGAAACTTCTATTCCTTTATTAACTAATTTTCCAGCATTCATCATTGCATATTTGAAACCAGCAGAACCGTCTAAAGGTACTTTAGTTATTAAGTCTTTGGTGGTAGTTTGATATAATGAAATATCCCCGTTTAATCTTCTTTGAAACATTTGAAATTCTACTCCCAATTCAAAAGATTCCAATTTTTCGGGTTTTAATTTATCTGTTTTAGCAACAGTTGTTAACCAAAACCAAGGATCTTTTAAATACAAGCTGCCATAATCTGGATCCTCTTCCTCATCTATATTGTAAAATGTATTGATGAGTTGATAAGGATCAGTATCATTTCTAACTTCAGAATATCCCCCTCTAATTTTTAAAAATTCCAACCAATTGCTGGTAAGATATCTAGTAACTACAAAACTGGTTGCTACCGATGGATAGAAAAAAGAATTGTTTTTAGAAGGTAAAGAAGAAGACCAGTCATTTCTACCGGTAGTTTCTAAGAATACAAAATTGTCATATCCTAAACTAAAAGAATAAAACAAACTGTTTACTCTTTTCTTTTCTTTTTCATTCATAACTAAAGATGGCTCTAATGAATTATTTAGATTATACCAGTCTCTTATAATTAGCCCTCCTTTAGTTTTTCCATTCATTCTTCTATATGTGTATTCCCTTCGATTAGTTCCGGCAAAAGAATTAAGTGAAAAGTTTCCTATATTTTTGTCATAATGTAAAGTAGCTTCATAATTTAGATCAGTATATTTCCTCTCTGAAATTTTAAATTGAGAAAGAGCATGTGATCCAACAGCTGTTCTGTTTTCTGTATGAAGAGTATAGGTATCAAGCATTACCTTTCCATTTACATACATATCTTTTGTTAAATTATAAATTAAACCAGCGGTACCATATAAACGATCTCTATTATCTTTATTGGTATTTTTGTTTATTGTCCAATAGGGATTATCTGAATAAGCGGGTTTTGGATTATCCCAAGATTCTCTGTTCCAAGTTCTTTGAGTACCATCTGCTAACTCATATTTTTGAAGATCATTATAGTCTAATGAGGTTTGACCAAAATGAAACATTTTTTGAATAATGTTGTTATTGTCATATCCCACTTCAGGTCTGTTGAAACCTCTTGTTGAAGTATAAGCTGCAGAAGCATTTATTTTTAAATCATCAGATAATTTAGAATTCAGATTCATGGATAATGAATTTTTGGTTAAGTCTGAATTTGGAGTTATTCCGGATGATTTAGTATTATTATATCCTAATCTGATATTAGTATTTTCAACACTTCTGCTAAAAGATATACCATTATTGTATGTTACACCGGTCTTGAAAAATTTCTTGTAATCATTTTTAGGATATATCCATGGTTTTGCAACTAAATAATCATTTGAAAATTCAGGATCGAATGCATTCCAATGTAATACTTTAACATTTGGATCGTATTTTGGCCCCCAAGATTCGTCGGTTCTATAGTCAACCACCAAATAATCCACACCATTAATATTTTTTGTTGCAAATGTTTTGCTTCCGCCACCACCATATAATTTTTGTTGATGAGGCATTTTGTATATTTTGTCAAATACAACTCCTGAATTAAAGACAATCTCAGTTTTACCTCTTTTTGCTTTTTTTGTGGTAATCATAATCGCTCCATTCATGGCTCTGGATCCGTATAATGCCGCGGCAGTAGCTCCTTTAAGCACGGAAATATTTGCTATATCGTCGGGATTAATATCACCGAATGAATCTCCATAATCAATACCACCGGCACCTCGTTCAGTGTTTTTATCATTGATATTTTGATCTATTAAAGGAATACCGTCTACAACAATAAGAGGTTTATTGGATTGAGATAGAGACCTCATTCCTCTTAATCTGATTTGTGTTGAACCTCCCATGGTTCCACTATTATTAACGATTTGCAATCCCGAAACTTTTCCCGAAAGTGAATTAATTGGATTACTTTCCCTGGTAATGGAAAGATCGTCGCCATTTACTGATTGAGTCGCATAACCCAACGACTTTTTTTCTCTTGTGATACCTAAAGCAGTTACTACGACTCCTTCAATTACTGTTTCCTTTTTTTCAGCAGGTTCTTTGTTTTCTGTAACTGGAGACTGTAGAACCACATCATAGAAACTTTGATCATTAACAATAAAACTTGCAGTTTCGTCATCAAATGATAAAATTTCGATGGTTTGTCCGGGTTCAGCATCAATTGAAAAATTTCCTGAGTCGTCAGTATACGTTTTTTTGGTAGATCCTTGTATCGTAACAGAAACATCAGCTTGTGGCTGACCGTCACTCCCAAGAACTTTCCCGCTAATCGTTTTCATCTGAGCCCAGGCAAAAGCCGAACCCAAGAAGATAAACGAAAATCCTAAGAAAATTCGGTTTACTCTCATATCTAATACATTAATTTATCGTTTCAAATATATAATATATTTTTTAATTATCGTAAAATAATTGTTAAATAATTACATAATTCACAAATTAATTCCTGTATTTAGTCGTCTATATTATAAAAATATCGGCCTTTTATGATGTAAACTATTAAACCATTAACAAAAAAAGCCGAGGGTTTACCTCGGCTTCATTATTATTATAAATAATTTGTTGACTTTTAGATTATTTAAGCTTGACCTTTAGGACCAAAATTTAAATGGTAGGTATCATCTTTAACTGCACCAAATTGTTGTTCGAATTTTTGAATATTATCAGTTAAAGCTGTTAATAATCGTTTCGCATGTTCAGGAGTTAAAATGATTCTTGATTTAACTTTAGCCTTAGGGACCCCCGGCATTATTTGTATAAAATCTACTACGAACTCAGTCGGAGAATGATTTATTAATGCCAAATTTGAAAATACCCCGGAAGCTACCTCATCCGTCAATTCAATATTTAAGTCTTGTTGATTCTGATTTTGATTTTCCATTTCGAATTAGTTTTTGGTTAAATTTTTTCGGTTATCATTTCCTCAAATTCCTTATTCGAACCTACAACTACGTGTTGATATTCAGTTAAACCGGTACCGGCAGGGATTCTGTGTCCTACAATTACATTTTCTTTCAATCCGTTTAAGTAATCAACTTTACCGGCAACAGCAGCTTCATTTAAAACTTTAGTTGTTTCTTGGAAAGATGCTGCAGAGATAAATGATTTAGTTTGTAAAGATGCTCTTGTAATACCTTGTAGTACAGGACTGGCAGTAGCCGGAAGCGCTTCTCTGGCTTCAACCAATTTCTTATCTTCACGTTTCAATTTAGAATTTTCATCACGAAGTTCTCTTGAAGTAATGATTTGTCCCGCTTTTAATTCCAAACTGTCTCCGGGATCAGTAATAACTTTCATTCCGAAAATACGATCATTTTCCTCAATAAAGTCAATCTTATGTTCAAGATTACCTTCTAAGAATTTAGTATCACCGCAATCAACAATTTCTACTTTAGTCATCATTTGACGAACAATAATTTCGAAATGTTTATCATCGATTTTTACCCCTTGTAATCGGTATACTTCTTGAATTTCATTTACTAAATATTCCTGAACGGCAGTAGGCCCTTTGATGTTAAGAATATCGTTCGGAGTTATAGCACCGTCAGATAAGGCATCTCCAGCATGTACGAAGTCATTTTCCTGTACAAGAATCTGATTAGATAATTTAACCAAATATCTTTTAATTTCACCGGTTTTAGACTCAATAACTATTTCTCGATTACCTCTCTTAATTTTACCGTAACTAACTACACCGTCAATTTCTGAAACAACAGCCGGATTGGAAGGATTTCGTGCTTCAAACAGCTCGGTAACACGTGGTAAACCACCTGTAATATCCCCAGCTTTAGCTGATCTTCTTGGTATCTTTACTAAGATTCTTCCTGCCTTAATTTTTTCACCATCATTTACGATAAGGTGTGCACCAACCGGTAAGTTAATTGATTTTAACTCATTCCCTTTAGTATCTAATATTTTTAAGGTAGGAATTAATTTTTTATTTCTAGATTCTGAAATTACTTTTTCTTCAAATCCGGTTTGTTCGTCTATTTCTAGTTGATAAGTGGAACCTTGCTCAATTTGTTCGTATTCGATCTTACCGGCAGTTTCAGAAAGTATAATTGCATTATACGGATCCCATTTACAAATGATATCTCCTTTCTTAACTTCATCACCAGATTCAACTAATAAAGTAGAACCATACGGGATGTTGGTAAGCATTTGAATGTTTCCTTCCGCATTTAATAATTTAAATTCTGTAGAACGAGAAACAACGATTGAAACTTTATTTCCGTTTTCGTCTTCACTTTCAACAGTTCTAATATCATCAAATTCAACTTTTCCGTCTCTTTTAGCAACAATGCTGCTAACTTCTGCAACGTTTCCTGCAGTACCTCCCACGTGGAAGGTTCTTAAGGTAAGCTGTGTACCCGGTTCACCGATAGATTGAGCTGCAATAACTCCAACCGCTTCTCCTTTGTTGATTAATTTATTGGTTGAAAGGTTTACACCATAACATTTAGCACAAATACCTTTTTTAGATTCACAAGTTAAAGGCGAACGAACTTCCACTGATTCTATTCCGGATTGTTGAATTAATTTAGCTATTTCGGAAGTTATCATTTGATCCGCTTCAATTAATAGCTCATCTGTATCAGGATGGTATACATCATGAAGAGATACACGT
Organism: Apibacter sp. B3935; assembly: GCF_009827705.1. NCBI lineage: Bacteria > Pseudomonadati > Bacteroidota > Flavobacteriia > Flavobacteriales > Weeksellaceae > Apibacter > Apibacter sp. B3935. The sequence continues at coordinate 267,063 of NZ_WINL01000002.1, read as the reverse complement.
CCTAAAATTCTTTCAGATAATGGTTCAACAATTTCGTCATTTTTCTTCAACGGAGAAATTTCGATACCTCTTAAAGTTCCACAATCTTGTTCATTAATAATAACATCTTGAGCCACATCCACTAAACGACGAGTCAAATAACCTGCGTCAGCGGTTTTTAATGCAGTATCTGCAAGACCCTTACGAGCCCCGTGAGTAGAAATAAAGTACTCAAGGATGGAAAGTCCTTCGCGGAAATTAGAGATAATAGGGTTTTCAATAATTTCACCTCCGGAAGATCCCGCTTTTTGAGGTTTTGCCATCAATCCACGCATACCTGCTAACTGACGAATCTGTTCTTTAGATCCCCGTGCACCGGAGTCAAGCATCATATATACAGAGTTGAATCCACCTTTGTCGGTTTTCATTCGTTGCATGATTAAATCTGTTAATCGTGCATTGGTATTAGTCCAAACATCAATTACCTGATTATATCTTTCATTATTGGTAATTAATCCCATATTATAGTTAGCTCTGATCCCATCCACTTGTTCATTCGCTTCCTGAATCATGATTTTCTTTTCTTCAGGAGTTTTAATATCACCTAAGCTAAATGATAATCCACCTTTAAATGCAGTTGCATATCCTAAAGTTTTCATATCATCCAAAAACTTAGCTGTGGTAGGGAAATCGGTTCTTTGTAATATGGTACCGATAATGTTACGTAATGATTTTTTAGTCAATACTTCATTGATGAAACCTACTTTTTTAGGTACGATTTTGTTAAATAACACGCGCCCTACAGTAGTTTCAATCATTTTTTCAACTAATTCTTCACCTTCTACAACTGTTGCTTTTACTTTAATGATAGCATTTAAATCTACTGCTTTCTCATTATAAGCAATGTCTACCTCTTCTGAAGAATAGAAAATAGATCCGTGTCCTTTAACTTTAATTTCGTCCGTAGGTGTTAATGGTTTAGTCATATAATATAATCCTAAAACCATATCTTGTGAAGGTACTTGAATAGGAGATCCGTTAGCCGGATTTAAAATGTTTTGAGAAGCTAACATCAATAATTGAGCTTCCAAAATAGCTTCAGGTCCTAAAGGTAAATGCACTGCCATTTGGTCACCGTCAAAGTCTGCATTAAACGCAGTACAAACTAACGGGTGAAGACGAATAGCTTTTCCTTCAATCATTCTAGGTTGAAATGCTTGAATACCTAAACGGTGAAGAGTAGGGGCACGGTTCAACAATACCGGATGTCCTTTCATTACATTTTCCAGGATATCGTAAACTACCGGCTCTTTTCTTTCAATAATTCTCTTGGCAGATTTTACAGTTTTTACAATTCCTCTTTCAATTAATTTACGAATGATAAAAGGTTTATAAAGCTCTGCAGCCATATCTTTAGGAAGTCCGCACTCATGAAGTTGAAGGGAAGGACCTACAACAATTACCGAACGAGCAGAATAATCCACACGTTTACCTAATAAGTTTTGACGGAAACGTCCTTGTTTTCCTTTTAAGGAATCAGACAGAGATTTTAAAGGTCTGTTAGATTCAGATTTAACCGCAGATGATTTTCTGGTATTATCAAATAAAGAATCAACAGCTTCCTGAAGCATACGCTTCTCATTACGTAAAATTACTTCAGGGGCTTTAATTTCAATTAATCGTTTTAAACGATTGTTTCTGATAATAACCCTACGATATAAATCATTTAAGTCAGAAGTAGCAAAACGCCCTCCATCTAAGGGAACTAACGGACGTAAGTCCGGTGGAATTACAGGTATCACTCTCATGATCATCCATTCCGGTCTGTTAATGCGACCATTGGAATTAGCATCTCTGAAAGATTCAACTACTTGTAATCGTTTTAACGCTTCTGTTCTTCTTTGTTTGGAAGATTCATTATTGGCTTTATGTCTTAATTCATAAGATAAAGCATCTAAATCTGTTCTCTTTAAAAGTTCTTCCAAACATTCTGCTCCCATTTTGGCAACAAATTTATTCGGATCAGAATCATCTAAATATTGATTTTCAATAGGAAGAGTTTCTAATATATCTAAATATTCTTCTTCCGTTAAAAATTCAAGATGTTCTAATTCTTCACCATTTAATTTTTTAGCTATTCCGGCTTGAATTACTACAAAACGTTCGTTGTAGATAATCATATCCAGTTTTTTGGATGGAATACCTAATAAATATCCAATTTTATTGGGTAATGAACGGAAATACCAGATATGTGCCACAGGCACTACTAAGTTGATATGTCCGATTCTTTCACGTCTAACTTTTTTTTCCGTTACTTCAACTCCACATCGATCACAAACAATTCCTTTGTAACGTATTCTTTTATATTTCCCACAAGCACATTCGTAGTCCTTTACCGGACCGAATATTCTTTCACAAAACAAACCGTCTCGTTCAGGTTTATGAGTCCGATAATTGATTGTTTCAGGTTTTAAAACCTCTCCTCTAGATTGTTGTAATATACTTTCCGGAGAAGCTAATCCGATTATAATTTTACTAAATTTGCTAGTTCTTTGTTTAACTGCCATTATTTTGTAATCAATTAAATTGAAAAAAATTTAAATTTATTAAGAGTTAAGAAAGAAATATTTATTCTTCCAATCTTACATCCAACCCTAAACCTTGTAATTCATGTAAGAATACATTAAATGATTCAGGTATACCCGGTTCCGGCATTGGTTCACCTTTAACAATTGATTCATAGGCTTTAGCTCTACCTATTACATCATCAGATTTAATTGTTATAATTTCTCTTAGAATGTTTGATGCTCCGAAAGCTTCTAAAGCCCAAACCTCCATTTCTCCGAATCTCTGACCTCCAAATTGAGCTTTACCTCCTAATGGTTGTTGAGTAATTAATGAGTATGGTCCGATTGAACGTGCGTGCATTTTGTCATCAACCATATGTCCTAATTTCAACATATAGATAACTCCCACAGTTGCTTTTTGCTCAAAACGTTCTCCGGTTCCTCCATCATATAAATAAGTAGTTCCCCATTGAGGTACTCCTGCTTCTTTTGTAAGTTCATCGATTTGCTCGGAAGTAGCTCCATCGAAGATAGGAGTTGCGAATTTTTTACCTAATTTTTTACCGCACCATCCTAAAATTGTTTCGTAAATCTGTCCAATGTTCATACGGGAAGGTACCCCTAATGGGTTAAGGACAATATCTACCGGTGTTCCGTCTTCTAGGAATGGCATATCTTCATCACGTACTATTCTAGCAACAATACCTTTGTTACCGTGACGACCTGCCATTTTATCTCCAACATTTAGTTTACGTTTTTTAGCAATATAAACTTTTGCCAATTTAACGATACCGGCCGGTAATTCATCTCCAACAGAAATAGTATGTCTTTCTCTATTTAGAGAACCTAGTAAATCGTTATGTTTTATTTTATAGTTGTGAAGCAATTCTTTAATAGAATTGTTTTTGTTATCATCTAAAGTCCAATTTTCTCCAGCTAAATTAAAATAGTCATCAATACTAGATAAAAGCTTTTGAGTGAATTTAACTCCTTTTGGTATTACTTCTTCATTTAAATCATTATAGATTCCTTGAGAAGTTTTACCATTTAGAAGGACATATAATTTCTCTAATAGTTGATTTTTTAAATCATTAAGCTTTACTTTAAATTCAGCTTCTAATTGTTCAATTTTTAATTTTTCGTCTCCTCTTTTACGTTTGTCTTTAATGTTACGTGTAAATAATTTTTTATTAATTACCACACCTTTTAAAGAAGGTTCTGCTTTTAGAGAAGCATCTTTTACATCTCCGGCTTTATCCCCGAATATGGCACGAAGTAATTTTTCTTCTGAAGTTGGGTCAGATTCTCCTTTAGGAGTAATTTTTCCTACTAAAATATCTCCGGGTTTAACTTCTGCTCCAATACGGATCATCCCGTTTTCATCAAGGTCTTTAGTAGCTTCTTCACTTACGTTTGGAATATCCGGTGTAAGTTCTTCCATACCTAATTTGGTATCACGAACTTCTAAAGAATATTCGTCTACGTGAATAGAAGTAAACCAGTCTTCGCTAACTGCTCTTTGATTAATAACAATCGCATCCTCAAAGTTATATCCTTTCCAAGGCATGAAAGCTACTAATAGGTTTCTACCTAAAGCAAGTTCTCCATCTTCGGTAGCATAACCTTCAGTTAAAACTTGACCTTTAGAAACTCTATCACCTGCTTTAACGATTGGTTTAAGCGTTATAGAAGTACTTTGATTGGTTTTTCTGAATTTCGTTAATTTATATGTTTTACTTGCAGAATCAAAGCTAACTAATTCTTCTTCTTCGGTTCTGTCGTATTTTATAGTAATAATATTAGCATCCACATATTCTACTACTCCTTCACCTTCTGCATTAATTAAGATACGCGAATCTTTAGCTACTTGAAATTCTAAACCGGTTCCTACAATCGGAGCTTGAGGTTTCAATAAGGGTACTGCTTGACGCATCATGTTTGAACCCATCAAAGCGCGGTTCGCATCATCGTGCTCAAGGAAAGGAATTAATGAAGCGGAAATACCTGTAATTTGATTAGCTGCAACATCCATCAGATCCACCTTATCAGGTTCAACAACCGGATAATCAGCTTCCTCTCTGGCAACGATTCTCTCATCAAGAATTTTACCGTCGCTGTCCATATTAATGTTCGCTTGAGCAATAATTTTTCCTTCTTCCTCTTCCGCAGTTAAATATTGAGGCTCGGATTCTAAATCTACTTTACCATCAACAACTTTTCTGTATGGGGTTTCCATAAATCCTAAGTCATTGATTCTAGCGTAACAGCCTAAAGAAGATATCAAACCGATGTTAGGTCCTTCCGGAGTTTCGATAGGACAAATTCTACCGTAGTGAGTGTAGTGTACGTCTCGCACTTCAAATCCGGCTCTTTCTCTTGATAAACCACCAGGACCTAATGCAGACATACGTCTTTTATGGGTAACCTCAGATAATGGATTGGTTTGATCCATGAATTGAGATAACTGATTAGTTCCAAAGAAAGAGTTGATAACTGAAGTTAAGGTTTTAGCATTGATCAAGTCAATAGGAGTGAACACTTCGTTATCACGAACGTTCATTCTTTCTTTAATGGTTCGAGCCATACGAGCTAAACCTACACCAAATTGACCGGCTAATTGTTCACCAACAGTTTTAACACGACGGTTAGATAAGTGATCGATATCATCAACTTCAGCTTTTGAGTTGATTAATTCAATTAAATATTTAACAATTGCGATAATATCGTCTTTTGTTAAAACTTGAATATCTTCTGATATATTTAATCCTAACTTTTTATTAATACGATAACGACCTACTTCACCTAAAGAATATCGAGCATCAGAGAAGAATAATTTATCGATAATTCCTCTAGCCGTTTCTTCATCAGGTGGTTCGGCATTACGTAATTGACGATAGATATATTCTACAGCTTCTTTTTCGGAATTGGTAGAGTCTTTTTGTAATGTGTTGTGAATTATTGAGAATTCATTACTGTTTTCTTTATGAACTAAAATAGTTTTAATTCCGGAATCTATGATTAAATCAAGATGTTCCTTTTCTAAAACAGTTTCACGGTCAAGGATAATTTCATTTCTTTCAATAGAAACCACCTCACCGGTGTCTTCATCAACAAAGTCCTCAAACCAAGTATTTAAAACTCTTGCAGCTAGAGTCCTTCCTAACATCTTTTTAAGGTTGGATTTATTTACTTTTACTTCTTCTGCAAGATCAAATATTTCTAATATATCTTTATCACTTTGATAACCGATTGCACGAAGCAAGGTTGTCATCGGAAGTTTTTTCTTTCTGTCAATGTAAGCATACATCACGCCGTTGATATCGGTAGCAAATTCCATCCAAGATCCTTTAAATGGAATAATTCTGGAAGAATATAATTTAGCACCGTTGGCATGATAAGATTGTCCAAAAAATACACCAGGTGAACGATGTAATTGGGATACCATAACTCTTTCAGCACCGTTTATAATAAACGAACCGCTTGGTGTCATATAAGGAATAGGCCCTAAATATACATCTTGAACTACTGTTTCAAAATCTTCATGTTCGGGGTCGGTACAATATAATTTAAGACGTGCTTTAAGTGGTACACTATAAGTTAATCCTCTTTCAATGCATTCTTCAATAGAGTATTTTGGAGGATCAACAAAATAATCTAAAAATTCTAAAACGAACTGATTCCTAGTATCGGAAATAGGAAAATTTTCAGTAAACGTTTTAAAAAGTCCTTCGTTTTTTCTTTGATCAGGACGAGTTTCTAATTGAAAAAAATCCTGAAATGATTTAACCTGTATATCCAGGAAATCAGGAAATTCAATTTGTCCTTTAGAGTGAGAGAAACTAAATCTCTTAGGGTTTTGAGTTTTTGACGCCAATGATTTACTCATATGATATATTAAAATCTTTAAAACACAAATAGGCTTAGACCTTACCAATGTTAAATTGGAGGCCTAAACCTTTATTTTTAGGTAGAATGAATTATTTCAATTCAACTTCAGCTCCAGCTTCTTCAAGCTGTTTTTTAAGACTTTCTGCTTCGTCTTTAGCTACTCCTTCTTTAATTGGAGTAGGAGCTCCATCTACAGCATCTTTAGCTTCTTTTAGACCTTTACCTGTAAGATCTTTAACTAATTTAACAACAGCTAATTTGTTAGCTCCTGCAGCTTTAAGAATAACATCGAATTCTGTTTTTTCTTCAGCAGCACCAGCATCAGCACCAGCAACAGGTGCAGCCATAGCTACAGCAGCAGCAGCAGGTTCAATACCGTATTCTTCTTTTAATATTTCAGCTAATTCATTAACTTCTTTTACTGTTAAATTTACTAGAGTTTCAGCTAATTGTTTTAAATCTGCCATTTTTAATTTTGTTTTAATTTTTGTTTAACAACTATTTATTATGAGTGTGAAATTATTCTTCTTTTTCAGATAAGGTTTTAACCAAACCGGCAATGGTATTCCCACCGGATTTAAGGGCAGAAACAACATTTTTAATTGGAGATTGAAGTAATCCAATAATTTCTCCAATAAGCTCTTCTCTGGATTTAAGATTTGCCAATGTTTCTAATTGAGCATCTCCTACAAATACTGCAGAATCAATCCAAGCAGCTTTTAATAATGGTTTTTCAGTTTTCTTTCTGAAATTTTGTATTAATTTAGCCGGAGCATTTCCTTTTTCTGAAATGAAAATAGTAGAGTTTCCTTTTAGACTTTCAAAAACACCTGAAAAATCTTTATCTTCTACATTTTCCATTGCTTTTCTAAGAAGGGTGTTTTTAACAACTTTCATAGAAATTTCACCTTTGAAACAAGCTCTTCTTAGTTCTGAAGTCTGTTGTGCATTTAATCCATCAGTATCAGCTATATATAATACATTTGTACTTTCAAGTACTTCCTGTAATTCTTTAATTACCTCTGTTTTTTCTTGTTTTGTCATGTTTTGGTAAAATTAAAATTAGTTAATACCTTTAGGATCAATAGCAATACCCGGACTCATAGTAGAGGATAGGTATATACTTTTCACATAAACTCCTTTTGCTGCCTGAGGTTTTAATTTTATTAAAGTAGAAATAATTTCTTGTGCATTCTCTTGAATATTTTTTGCATCGAAAGATACTTTACCTATTGCAGCATGTACAATTCCGTATTTATCTACTTTAAAATCTATTTTACCTGCTTTCACTTCTGAAATTGCTTTTCCTATTTCAGTGGTAACTGTTCCGGTTTTAGGATTGGGCATTAATCCACGAGGACCTAAAACTCTTCCTAAAGGACCTAATTTACCCATTACTTGAGGTTGAGTAACAATTACATCAACATCTGTCCATCCATCTTTTATTTTTTGTAGATAATCATCCAAACCTACATAATCAGCACCTGCGTTTTTAGCTTCTTCTTCCTTATCGGGAGTAACTAAAGCTAAAACGCGAGTTTCTTTACCTGTACCATGAGGTAAGGATACAACTCCACGCACCATTTGATTAGCCTTACGTGGATCTACTCCTAAACGTACAGCTATATCAACGGATGCATCAAATTTAGTATAATTAACTTCTTTAACTAAATTGGAAGCTTCCTCTAATGTATAAAGTTTTGATTTATCTACTTTAGCAACTACTGCTTTTTGTTTTTTCGTTAAAACTGCCATGATTCCTACAATTAATTATTAAAGGGATTTTGCCCAGTTACTCTAATACCCATAGATCTTGCTGTACCTGCAACCATGCTAACTGCTGATTCTATAGTAAAGCAATTTAAATCTACCATTTTATCTTCAGCAATTTGTTGTACTTGGCTCCAAGTAACGGATGCTACCTTATCTCTGTTTGGTTCGCCGGAACCTTTTTTAGCTTTAGAAGCTGCTAAAAGTTGAACGGTTACAGGAGGAGTTTTAACTACAAAGTCAAAAGATTTATCCTCATATACAGTAATGATAACCGGTAATACTTGTCCTTGCTTTTCTTGTGTTCGGGCATTAAATTGTTTACAAAACTCCATAATGTTAACCCCGGCAGCACCTAATGCAGGTCCTACTGGTGGTGAAGGATTTGCTTGACCTCCTTTCACCTGGAGTTTTACCATTTTAAAAATTTTTTTTGCCATTTTAATTTTTACTTAAAAATGTTTTATTTATATCTGTGGAAGCAGCCTATATTTTTTCTACTTGAGAGAAACTTAATTCAATGGGGGTTTTTCTTCCGAAAATCAACACCATCACATCTAATTTTCTTTTCTCTTCATTTATTTTTTCGATGGTTCCATTAAAACCATTAAATGGTCCATCAATAACTTTCACGGTTTCACCAAATACAAAGGGAATGTTTACGGTATCTTCAGATTCTGATAATTCATCCATTTTACCGAACATTCTACTCACTTCGCTTCGTCTCATTGGAAGTGGATCTCCTCCTTTAGTAGCACTTAAAAAACTAATTACACCGGGAATATTCTTTATAGTATGTGGTAATTCACCAATTAAATTAGCTTCAACCATAACATAACCGGGATAATAGACTTTTTCTTTACGAATTTTTTTTCCGTTTCTAATTTGTACTACTTTTTCCATAGGTACAACTACTTGGCCAAGATTTTTTTTAAGATGTTCGTATCTTAAAACTTCATTTTCAATATACATTTTCACCTTAGATTCTTGCCCACTGATCGTTTTCAGTACATACCATTTCATTTCATCCATCGCTTCCTAATATTAAGATTTTAATCCTATTAATATAGAATAAATATTCTGAAGCGCTTTAGCAAAAATCCAATCTACACCAAAGCAGAACATAGCCAAAATGATCGATGTAATCGCTACAACAGTTGTTGAGGATTGCAGATCGGACCATTTAGGCCACTCGACGTGATCTTTAAATTCTTCTATTGCGCCCTTTAAATACTTAATGAGTCCGTTCATTTATTATTATTTTGCGCGGGCGGAAAGATTCGAACTCACGACCTTTGGTTTTGGAGACCACTGCTCTACCAGCTGAGCTACACCCGCTTAAAAAAGAAAGAACTTTAAGTTCTTTCTTTTGTTATGATTTTATTTAAATTAATCTAAAATCTCAGTTACCTGACCTGCACCAACAGTTCTACCACCTTCACGGATAGCGAATCTTAAACCGTTGTTAAGTGCGATTGGTTGGTGTAATTCAACTGTAATAGTTAAGTTATCACCAGGCATTACCATTTCAGTTCCCTCCGGTAAAGTAATTGTACCGGTTACGTCAGTAGTTCTAACGTAGAATTGAGGACGGTAGTTATTGTGGAATGGAGTGTGACGTCCACCTTCTTCTTTAGTTAAGATATAAACCTCTGCTTTGAATTTTTTGTGAGGAGTGATTGAACCCGGTTTAGCGATAACCATACCACGACGGATATCAGTTTTTTCAATACCTCTTAATAATAATCCAACATTATCTCCGGCTTCACCTCTATCTAATATTTTTCTAAACATTTCAACTCCGGTTACAGTAGATGTTAATTTTTCATCTCCCATACCAACGATATCTACAGCTTCACCTGAGTTAATAACTCCGGCTTCAATACGTCCTGTAGCTACAGTTCCACGACCTGTAATAGAGAAAACGTCTTCGATTGGCATTAAGAATGGTTTATCTTGGTCACGTACCGGTAAATCAATCCAGTTATCAACTGCTGCCATTAATTCATCAACAGTAGCAACCCATTTTGGATCTCCGTTAAGTGCACCTAAAGCAGAACCTTGGATAACAGGAGTGTTATCTCCGTCATAATCGTAAGAAGATAATAATTCTCTTACTTCCATTTCAACTAAGTCTAATAATTCAGGATCGTCAACCATATCCACTTTGTTCATGAATACAACGATTTTAGGTACGTTTACCTGACGACATAACAAGATGTGCTCTCTTGTTTGAGGCATAGGTCCATCTGTTGCAGCAACTACTAGAATAGCTCCGTCCATTTGAGCAGCACCGGTAACCATGTTTTTTACATAGTCAGCATGCCCCGGACAGTCAACGTGTGCATAGTGACGGTTTTCTGTTTGATATTCTACGTGTGCAGTATTGATTGTGATCCCTCTTTCTTTTTCTTCAGGAGCTGCATCAATTTGAGAGAAATCTCTTTTTTCTGCTAACCCTTTTTCTGCTAATACTTTTGTAATAGCAGCTGTTAAAGTCGTTTTTCCGTGGTCTACGTGACCGATTGTACCTATATTAAGATGTGGTTTGGTACGCTGAAAAGTTTCTTTTGCCATGATAAATATGTTTGTTTATATTTCCAAAAATGAGTGCAAATATACTCAATTTTTTTTAAATAACAATAGCTTATAAAAAATAAATACTTTTTTATAAACAACTGTTTTGTAAATATGTCTTTAAGAAAGTTTAGGCTTATTAATAAAATTTGTGATTGTATGTTTGGATAATTGAGAGCCAATGACGGGAATTGAACCCGTGACCTCGTCCTTACCAAGGAAGCGCTCTACCCCTGAGCTACATCGGCTGTTAAAAAATTGAGCGGAAGACGAGGGTCGAACTCGCGACATTCAGCTTGGAAGGCTGACGCTCTACCAACTGAGCTACTTCCGCTTATTTTTTGATTACCTTTGTAATTCGGTTGCAAAGGTAGAATTTTTTTTTTGAATTACAAAATTTTTTTTATTTTTTTTGTGGGGAGAGGAGGATTCGAACCTCCGAAGGTAAAAACCAACAGATTTACAGTCTGTCCTCGTTGGCCGCTTGAGTATCTCCCCTTCAAAAACGAGCCGGTAGAGGGATTCGAACCCACGACCCCGAGATTACAAATCACGTGCTCTGGCCAACTGAGCTATACCGGCATTAAATTTTTTATTTCAAAGAAAATATTTCGTTATTTTTCTAAGATCATTATCTTCGTCTAACGGATTGCAAAGGTAGATAAATTTTTAATATTTCCAAATTTTTATGAAAAAAAAATATGATTTTTTACCTACATTTTTTCTTTCCTTTTGAGTATCATCTTTTTAGCGGCTTCACAGGCTAAGTCAATACTTTCTTCAAATGTAGGGGACGTTTTTTTAGCTACTAATTCATCACCGGGAACTTCTAAAACGATTTCTGTAGTCTTATTTTCTTTATTTCCAACGTTTTCCAATTTTAGGAATATATTAGCATTGATAATTTTATCGTAATATTTATCTAATTTTAATACTTTTTTATTTAAAAATGCCAATAGGGTGTCTTGTGCATTAAAATTTACTGCTTGTACGTTAATTTTCATCTTTTTTATTTTTAAGCCCAAAAGGATGGGACCGGTTGAATACTTTTTTTAAATCTTCTATAGTATTATGAGTATATACCTGTGTAGCTGCTAAACTACTGTGACCCAGTAATTCTTTTATGGAATTGATTTCAGCTCCGTTGTGTAAGAGATGACTTGCAAAGGTATGACGAAGCATATGCGGACTTTTTTTATCCTTAGTAGTTACCATGCTAACATATCTATGAATCAGGTTATATACATACTTTTCACTTAAAATTTTACCGTTTTTATTGGTAAATAGATATTCATAAGGTATACCAAAATTGATTTTATAGGCTAGAAATGCATTTATTTGCTCTGATAATTTTTGAGTTATAGGAATTAATCTTTCCTTATTTCTTTTTCCTGTAACTCTAATCGTGTGATTCTTTAAATCGATTGTTGAAGTTTTAAGTTGCAGAAGCTCCATTCTTCTGATACCTGTTTGATAAAATATCTCAAAAATGAGATGGTTTCTAAGAGTTTCAAAGGAATCTGAATTATCTTTTCCTGCCTCACAAGAATTTATATAAGTTTCGATGGAATAAATTTCATCTTCAGTGTAAGGGAGTAGAACTTTTTTCTTTTGTTTAAGATTTTTTAAGTGTATGGTTGGATTTATATCCAAATAACCAATTTTAAGCAAAAATTTATAAAAGCTTCTTATAGAAGAAATTTTTCTATTGATGGATTTTTCCGATAAATTTTTATTGGATAGATAAATAATGAAATTCCTTAGTTGTTTGGCAGTAGCATGTTCTGCATCAGAAATGCTTTCAGATTCTAAAAGAAAGCTTTGAAGATCCAGCAAATCTCTTTCATAACTTTGTATGGTAAGAGGAGAATAATGTTTCTCTAAGGTAAGGTATTCAAGAAATTTTTGTAACATATAAAAAGCCTACTTTTCAAAATTAAAAATAATTTCGAAAAATAGGCTAATATTTTATAGAAAAAGTTTCTTATGCTTCTTCTTGACTTTGCAATCTTTGTTTGTAAGCTGCTCTAATTACCTGTTGTCTTTTAGTAACAGAAGGCTTAATAAACTGTTGTCTTTTTCTTAATTCTTTAACAACACCGGTTTTATCGTATTTTCTTTTATATTTTTTTAGAGCTTTATCAATAGACTCTCCATCTTTTACTGGAATAATTAACATAATAACATCTCTTTTTTGTTCTTCATTTATTTTCGAAGTGCAAATATATGAAGATAATTTGCAAACACAAATTTATTTTTAATATCAACGAAAGATTCGGTTTAATTATTAGATATATTTTGTTTTCCCTGATAGAGGTATATAACAGTTATAGGGTAATATCTCATTTTTTATAGTAAATTTGAACGTTGAATATAAATATCTAACCAAGTATATATATGAAATCTCAAGAAGATGTTTTAAAAAAGGTAGTTGCCCATGCCAAGGAATATGGGTTTGTTTTTCCTTCCAGTGAAGTTTATGACGGATTATCAGCCATTTACGATTACGGTCAAAATGGTGTTGAATTAAAAAACAATATTAAACAGTATTGGTGGAAAGCAATGGTGCAGTTGAATGAAAATATTTTGGGATTGGATTCTGCTATATTTATGCATCCTACTATCTGGAAGGCTTCCGGACATGTTGATGCGTTTAATGATCCGTTAATTGACAATAAAGACAGTAAAAAGAGATTTCGTGCGGATGTTTTAGTGGAAGATTTTGCGGAGAAATTTGAAGATAAAGCCAAAAAAGAAATTGAAAAGGCAAGAAAACGATTCGGAGAAGCTTTTGATTTGGAACAGTTTGAGACTACTAATCCTAAAGTTTTAGAATATAGAAAGCAAAAAGCAGATATCATACAAAGATTAGCTAAATCTTTGGAAACTAATTTAGCAGATACTAAAGCTTTAATCGAAGAACTGGAAATTGGTGATCCCGAAACAGGTTCTAAAAATTGGACAGAAGTTCGTCAGTTTAATTTAATGTTTGGGACAAAATTAGGCTCTACTGCTGATTCTGCTACCGATTTATATTTAAGACCTGAAACGGCACAAGGAATTTTTGTAAATTACCTAAATGTTCAAAAGACAGGAAGAAAAAAATTACCTTTTGGAATTGCACAAATTGGTAAAGCGTTTAGAAATGAAATTGTGGCAAGACAATTCATTTTTAGGATGAGAGAGTTTGAACAGATGGAAATGCAATTTTTTGTTCCTCCGGGCACAGAATTGTCTTATTTTAAAGAATGGAAAGAAAAACGTTTAAATTGGCATTTAGCTTTAGGATTGGGTAAAGATAACTATAGATTTCACGATCATGAAAAGTTAGCGCATTACGCAAACGCTGCCACCGATATTGAATTTAATTTTCCATTCGGATTTAAAGAATTGGAAGGTATCCATTCCAGAACCGATTTTGATTTATCGGCACATGAAAAATATTCCGGTAAAAAACTTCAATATTTCGATCCGGAACAAAATAAAAGTTATGTTCCTTATGTAGTGGAAACTTCTATAGGATTAGACCGAATGTTTTTAGCTCTTTTATCTAAATGTTTAAAAGACGAAACATTGGAAGATGGCTCATCAAGAGTTGTTTTAAGTTTGCCTCCTGCTTTAGCGCCTAATAAAGTAGCTATATTTCCATTACTTAAAAAAGATGGATTGCCGGAATATGCAGAAAAGATTTTCAATGATTTGAAATTTGATTATAATGTAATGTATGAAGATAAAGACGCCATTGGTAAACGATATAGAAGACAAGATGCTATCGGTACTCCTTACTGTATTACCGTAGATCATGATACGCTTTCCGATCATACGGTTACTATAAGAAACAGAGATACTATGAAACAGGAAAGAGTTTCAGTAGATTCCTTACGCACTATTTTAGGAGAGAATGTTGAATTAAAATCTCTTTTAAAGAAAATATAACCATAATATGCTTCCGTTACTAACGGGACATATACTTATTCCTATCTTTACTAGTTACAATTATAAATTAATTTTTATAATATAGGAAGATAGGAATATTTATTTATACGTATTTAATTCTTACTTATTAAATCACTAACATAAATACAACGGATTTCATACATTTACAATTATGAAAGATTATACATATACTTATAAAATTTCAGCAGATGATTATCTTACTCATCAGCTTTTTAGTGCTTCAATGAATGAAGTAGTAAAACAACAAAGGAAAAAAGGCCTACTTTTATGGACTTCCGCTTTTTTTGTACTTGCTGTAATTTTTGTTTTTTTAAAAAACTATGCATTAGCCGCTTATTTTGGAGTATTTGGAATTGGTTTTATATTTATTTATCCGATTTATTCCCGCTGGATATATAAAAGATTTTATAAACGTTTTGTTTATAGAAATTTTAATAAAACTCAATTAGAGACCATTGGACTTACTTTTTCAACGGATGATATAATCCTTTCCAACGGTGAAAATGAAGGAAAAATTCCTATTTCCAATATAGAACTAATCTATGAAATTCCCTCGCATTTTTTTATAAAATTAGACAGAGGAAGAAATATTATTATTCCTAAATCTCAAATTGAAGCTATAGACTCACTTACTAAAACTCTTACTGATTTAGCAGAATCAAAATCGATTCCGTATAAAAGAATGTTGGATTGGAAATGGAAATAATTTCTATTAAGACCTTTTACTGTTTAACTATGGTAAATACGTTATGTAAAGGTATAGGCTAAGTAATTTTAAATTTAAAAAATTGTTTAGTTGAGATGTATAAATTGAACGTATATTTTTTATCTTTGAATTCCAACCCAGTAGAAAAATAAATCATGAGTGATTTCGATATAGTAATCATTGGATCGGGGCCCGGGGGGTATGTCTCAGCCATTCGTTGTGCACAATTAGGATTTAAAACCGCATTGGTAGAAAAATATTCCCATTTAGGAGGCACCTGTTTACATGTGGGATGTATTCCTTCTAAATCCTTGTTAGATGCTTCCGAGCTTTATGATAAAGCTTTACACCAATTTAAAGACTTCGGAATTGAAATTACTAAGCCAACGATTGATTTTAGCAGAATGATTCAACGGAAAAATGAAGTCGTTGAACAAACAAGTAAGGGAATCGATTATTTAATGGATAAAAATAAGATTACGGTTTTTCATGGTATGGGTACTTTTAAGTCTTCCAATCAATTGGAAGTTAAAGATGAGAAAGGAAATATAAAAAACCTGGAAGCTCGATATTTCATTATAGCCACCGGTTCTAAACCTGCAAACCTTCCGTTTGCTCCCGCAGATAAAGAACGTTTGATCACTTCAACAGAGGCATTAAATCTTAAAGAAATACCTAAGCATTTATTGGTTATCGGGGGAGGAGTTATCGGATTAGAACTAGGATCTGTATACAAAAGGTTGGGAGCAGAAGTGACCGTCATAGAATTTTTAGACCGGTTAATTCCTACAATGGATGGCGGTTTATCTAAGGAATTACTTAAAGTGTTAAAAAAACAGGGAATGAAATTTTCTTTATCCACTCAAGTTACCAAGATAGAACTTAAGGGAGATAAAATATTTGTTCAAGCAGTGGAAAAGAATGGTAAGGAAATCAGGTTTGAGGGTGATTATTGTTTAGTCGCTGTCGGAAGAAAACCCTATACTGAAAATCTTGGATTGGAAAAGGCAGGTATTGAATTGGATGATCAAGGAAGAATAAAAGTAAATGAACATTTGCAAACGAATATTCCGAATATTTATGCTATAGGAGATGTGGTTCGTGGACCTATGTTGGCACACAAGGCGGAAGAAGAAGGAGTTTTAGTTGCCGAACAGTTAGCAGGACAAAAACCTCATATAGATTATAATCTTATACCCGCTGTGGTATATACCTGGCCGGAAGTTGCGGGAGTGGGAAAAACAGAAGAACAATTGTTAGAGGAGGGGCGTAGTTTCAAAATAGGACAATTTCCCATTCGTGCATTAGGAAGGGCTCGAGCCAGTGGCGATACGGACGGATTTGTAAAAATATTGGCTGATGAGGCAACCGATGAAGTTTTGGGAATTCATATGATAGCCGCTCGTGCCGCCGATTTAATTGCGGATGCCGTGACTTTATTAGAATATAGAGCATCAGCTGAAGATATAGCTAGAATGAGCCATGCACATCCTACGTATGCTGAAGCCATAAAAGAGGCTGCCTTAGAAGCTACCGAAAAAAGAGCAATTCATAAATAATTAAAAATGAATGATAAAATTAAATTAATGATTATACGTTATTTATAAAAAATTTAGAACTAAAATAATTAGTTCTAAATGAAATTGAAAATATAATTAATTATTATTATTTTGATATTTTTTACCTAATACAAACACGGTCGCCAAACTTACGACCGTTCCTCCTCCGATTATTCCGCCAACCCAATGAGAACCGTATATTCCTGAAATTATTCCTCCTACAATACCCAAAATACTGATTATAAATCCAAAAATTTGACCTAAGACATTTTGTCTATATTGAGAGTTAATTTCTCTTTCTTCGATTTTCATTCTATGTTGTGATTGATTTTCAGCCATTTTCATAATTCTATCTGCGCCATTGGGTATTATAGAATTATATTTATCTAAAGATTCTGGAGATGGGATAGGACCTGAATGTAATTTCTGTTCAGTAAAAGATATCGAAGATGAATTTCCTATGAATCCAAAAAAACTATTTTTATCCTCATCTGGAATAATTTTATAAATTTTTGGGAAATTTTCTTTAATACTTCTTTCTATGTTTGATAGATTTGGTTCATGACCTGAACTTTCGTCATTATCAGATTCGTTGAAAGCATTATTATTAACTTCTGTCTCATTCATAAGTAATCGTTCATAGTAAGGATAAAAAATTTTTAATTATTATATAAAATATATTTATTTTTTTTTAAAAATTTTTTTTCAGCCGTTATTATATCTTCACCTACATTTTTCCAATCTGAAAAAATTGCTTCAAAATCTGTTTTTTTATAAGTTTTAGAATAATTATAATCATAATAGAAACCGAATACATTTAATATACTTCCAATTCCTATAAAAAAATTATTTTTAGGAAGATTAAAATTAGTTATAAGTTTATTAAATTTCTTTTTCATATTTATGAATTTACATAACATATATAATAAAATAAATTTAATATATAATTTAAATATAGAATGAATTTAAATGCAAATTTAATTTGAAAAAAATATTTTTTTAACATTAAAAAATCAATTTATTTGTGATTGATGGTATAATATTAATTAAAAAATATTTTATATTAATAAAGTTAATGTTAAATCCTAGCTAAGCTTTTGCTTTTATTATTGTGTTTAAAGTAAAAGAATCTATTTTAAAAATAAAAAAGAGATTTTAACACTAAAACCTCTTTAAACTATTATCTAAATTGAAATCCTTTATTTATTCAATAACTTTTCCAATAATCCATCTTTTTCTTTCAGCATGCGCTCGTATAAAGCCTCCTTTTCGTTATAGAGTTCTACAATTTTATCAATAGGATTGAAGGTACAATTTATTGGATTATTTAAAAATGAACTTTCTACTTTATCATTAAAAGTATTGATATAATTAAAAGTTGCTTCATCATTCATATTTTTAATAGCATCAATAGGAACATTAAGAGTTTTGGCTACTTTTTTTAGTGTAGAATCATCGATAAATTCTTTTTGCTCAAGTTCAGAAACGGATTGTTGGGTAATATCCAAATCAATAGCAATCGCCTCTTGTTTAATTCCTAACATTTCGCGCAATCGTTTGATATTTCTACCATGATGTGTTTTTTGAGGAGCAATATCTAATTTCATTATGTGTTACTATTTATTTATGTATACAAAAATACTAAAAATACGGCTAAAAATAATGTATTTGTGAAATACATCTCATTAATTGTATTATACAAGTAAGTACTTGTAAAATACCATCTCAATAATGAGCTAATTTTGACAGTATAATAACAAATGAGAATGACAAATACTAAAGATTTTTGGCTTGATAAAGCGCGTCATTATTTACAATCTTCTCGAGGAACAGAGGATATTGAATCGGGAGTTGCGTTTGAAAATTATGTGCAGTTGGGAGCTTTGCTTTACTCCATTATTCATATTTCACAAAAATCGTTGTTTTTTAGAGAAGAAAAATTAGAAGAAGAGGTGCGTACAGATATATATAATCTATTGGATATAGCTAAAAAATTAATTCCACGTTCTGAATTGGAATTTTTGGATGAAATTAGAAAGGAAATAGCGTAATATCTAGTTATTGTTAGTTTTAAAAAACCGGAATGATTTTTAAAAATCATTCCGGTTTGATATATGTAACATTTTAAAATGAAAAATTATTTATTTTTATAAAAGTTATATACTACCTGAGAAATATCGGCAATCATTCGAGCATTGGTTTTGTCATCTTCTTTGGAATCTTTAATAAATACTGCAATAGAATATTGTTTCCCATTGGGTAAATAAACAAAACCGATGTCGTTATCGGCGGCTTTTAAACCTTCAAAATTTCGGGAAGAACTGCCGGATTTATGTCCAATTAAAACTTTTTTAGGTAAAAGAGCTTTTAACTTATCCGAACCTGTTTCAGATTCAGTCAATGCTTGGAATAAGAAATCTTTATAATTTTTACAAAAGATATCTTTATTTATAAAAATATCCAATAAACGAGCAGCTTCCAACGGAGTCGTCCAATTTATATATTGGTTATTAAAATCTTTGCTCATTTCCTCTTCGGTTGCTTGAATGGAAAAATTTTTACTTCCTAGTGTACGTAAATACAGATCTGTCATTTTAGTACCGTTCATATAATAATATAAAGCATCAGAGGCGTTGTTGTCACTTTTGGAAACCGTATAATTTAACAAATCGCCAATAGGAATAGTAAAATTGCCTTCCGGATGCTCTTTTGCTAAAGGGCTGTAAGTATCTTTTTTTATGTCTGATTTTTTCAGATAAATATTAGATTCCAAAGAAAGTAAATTTTTGTTCATATAGTCCAACAAAGCAAGTGCTTGATGAAATTTAAAAACGCTCATCGCCGGATACTCCATATCGTTATTAACTGTTAAGGTATCCTTTCCGTCGAAAATTACGGCCACACCCACAGTGGCTTTCTTATTTTTAGTAATGGAATGGATTTTTTTTTCTAAACTTTGCGTTTGCGCTTTTAGAATGCAAAAAGGCATTGAGAGAAAAAATAGTAATTTAAAATATTTCATAAGATAAAGTTAAATGCTATTTTTTAAATAAAGAAATTATTTTTTATTTCATTAATAAAATCTATTTCTTAATCGCTTTCTTTTCTCTAATTAATTCATTTTTTTTATCTTTATATGTTCTCTCAAGTTCGTTTTTTTGAATTTTTATTTCATTTTTGCTTAATTGACGATTGTTTTCAATCCTTTCTTTATCTCTTTTATATCTTTCTTCTAATTGATCAATTTGAGCGTCCAACTCTTTCTTCTTTTTGTCGGCAAGCTCTGAGTGGCGATCGTATACATGATCATGAGAGTTCGAGTAATTTAAATTATCTTGTTTTTGTTTAAGTGAAAGTTCACGTTTTTTTTGTGCTTTTTCATATCCGGATAAATTTTGATTTTTGCCTATCTCTTTATATTGTCTGCCGTATTCTTTATTCATTTCTTTTCTTCCGGATTGAGCAAAGGCAGATGTGGACAGCATTACTAGAAATGCTAAAGTTAAAAACTTGTTCATTATTATTTTGGTTTTATTAAATTAATTAACAAAGAAAAACCAATCTAAAAATATGCCAATTTTAAAAGCTTTTATGTGATTAATTACTAGTTACATAACTGTAATTTCGTGAATCATTTGAGATAAAACCCATTAAAGTTAAGATAAAAATTCTTCAATTTCATCAATAGATAAATTTTTCTGATCGCCTGTTTTTATATTTTTAAGTGTTACTGTATTCGTATTAATTTCATCTTCTCCATAAAAGGCTACGAAAGATATTTCCTTTTTTTCTGCGTAGGTAAATTGTTTTTGAAGTTTAGATTTTTCAGGATATAAATCACAAGCAATGTTTTTACTTCTAAGTTCTTTAATTAGTTTCAATGCTTGAAGACATTCATTCTCACCGAAATTGAAAAAAAGAATTTGTTTTTGGTGTAACGTAGCCTCAGGAAAAAGATTAAGCTCTTCCATAACCAAATATATTCGGTCTAATCCGAAAGAAATACCTACTCCCGGCATGTTTTTAACGCCGAATATTTCGGTGAGGTTGTCATATCGTCCACCTCCGCCAATTGATCCCATGGAGATATTTTTAGCTTTCACCTCATAAATAGTTCCGGTATAATAATCCAAACCTCGCGCTAGGGTGAGGTTGAAGATCAGTTCTGCAGAGGTAAGACCAATTTCTTTTACCCGATTGTAGATAAATTCCATTTCTTGTATACCTTCTTGCCCTATTTCAATATCTGTGAGTATATCTTTAAGTTGAGAAATTTTTTCTTCAAAAGTTCCTGAAAGTTCAATAATCGGAATAAGTTTTTGTAAAGAATCTTGTCCAATACCTTTAGTTGACATTTCTTCTAAAACTTTATCCAAACCAATCTTGTCCAACTTGTCCAAAGCAACGGTAAAATCGATTAATTGATTTTCGATAGATGCATATTGAGCGACAGCTGCCAATAACTTTCGGTTGTTTACATGAATTTCAATAGGGATATGTAAATCCGAAAAAGCCGAATCATATAATAAAGTAAGATTTACTTCATGCCACAAACTGGCTGAACCAACGATATCGGCATCGCATTGACAAAATTCACGATATCGTCCTTTTTGAGGACGATCTGCTCTCCAAACCGGTTGTATTTGGTATCTTTTGAAAGGTAGGGGAAGTTGCCCGTGATTCATGGCAACATAACGCGCAAAAGGTACGGTAAGATCATACCGCAAAGCTTTTTCCGAAATGGAACCAATTATATTTTTTGAACTCCATTGAGACATATCCGGATTCTTTTTTTTCGCTTCAGCTAGAAAATCACCGCTGTTTAATATTTTAAAAATTAAACGGTCTCCTTCTTCTCCATATTTACCGGTTAATGTATCTAAATTTTCAAAAGAAGGAGTTTCCAACGGTTGAAAGCAAAATTTTTCAAAATTGGATTGTAACTTAGTAATTATGTATCTTCTCTTTTGTAATTCTTTAGCGGTAAAATCTCTGGTGCCTTTAGGAATTCCGGGTTTCATTTCTTTATGTCTTATTTTTAAAACAAAGGTATAGAAATGTTTTGATTTTTTTTTAGGTAAATAAGGTAAAAAAAGAGCATAAAACATATGCTCCTTTTTACATGTATATTGAAATATAAAATTTTTACCTGAAAGGAGAAGTAAGAGGGATTTCGGAATCCGGTTGTTTCGTAATTCGGTTTCGTAAATCTCTACGCGTAATTTCAATTATCCAGGTCCAGAACGTATGTCCGAAAAATTCAGAGAAATGTTCTGCAAAAGGCTGATCCCACGGGGCAGGTACCGTTCCCAGTATTGGCATTATAATAATATGGAACATTATGTAAATAAATATTCCATAGGCTGTCCCCTGCCATAATTTAATTTTAGGATAATATTCTGCAACTAAGCAATAGATTATTGCACAGATAATTGAGAAGGAAAAATGAATAATAAAGCTCATGATCGGTCGCGGATTATCATTAAAATAATACATGAGATGGGAGAGGTCATGAGACATTCCCAGTTGTTCCAGGAGGTGTTGTGGTGGATTGGTCATATCTCTTTCGGGAGTACGGGGAGGAAATGGAACTTCCCAACCGAATTTGATAAAACCTGAAATGATTCCTGAAATGATTCCTACCCATACGGCAACATTTTTCTTAGGATGTAAAGCATTTTTCATAAACAGAATTATATAAATGATTAATTAATTGAAATAATAACACAATTTTTTGATACTAATGTATGCTATCTAAATACATATGTTTAAAGTTATTTTCAAAAAAAATGCCTAAAATTTTACATTTATTCAGTATAATGCTAATTTTATTACAATTTTATTTATAAAATTGATAGGATGGTTAAGCAATGTTTACTTATTTCTTTATTACCAAAAGTTATATCAATTATTCAAATATTCAAAGAACTATAATTTTAGCTTAAATATATGGTGTGTATATATAACCTGTTCACAAGGTTATATATTAAAATATTGATAATATTAAATTTATTAAATTCGCATTCAAAATTGATTGTATAATGCATATTCCTGATATTCCCAGTTATTTTGCCTTAAAAGCGATTCACATTATTTTTATGGTAAGCTATTTTGCGGGGATTTTTTACTTAATACGTTTATTTGTTTACTTTATAGATACCAATGAAAAACCGGAGCTTGAGCGTGATATTCTTAGAAAGCAATACATATATATGATTTCTCGTTTATGGGATATCATAACGGTTCCGGCAGGAATAATAATGCTTATAACCGGAACATTAATGATGATTAATACTCGCGGGGATATTACTTTTTACATTTTAAGAGAACCTTGGTTCCATATCAAACTGGTATTTGTTGGAGCATTGGCTCTATATCATTACTGGAGTTGGAGGTGTATTAGGAGAATAAAGGCTGGAAAATTCAATACAACTTCTATTAAGCTCCGTATGATGAATGAAGTTGCTACTATTATTTTATTTGCTGTAATATTTATAGTTATTTTCAAACAATATTTTATGGGAATGTGGCTAAGCTTATTGATCAGTTTTATTGTTCTGGTTCTTGTAATTATGTTAGTTGTTAAATTAGTTAACAGAAAAAAGAAAAAGTAAGAATCGTATGTTTTCAATTTTTAAAAAAGAACTTTGGGCATATTTTGGAACATTAGGCGCTTATATTGTTTCAGCTGCTTTCTTGTTAATCTGTTCTTTATTTTTATGGTTTTTCGATAATGATTTTAATGTTTTCAATGTAGGATTGGCTACATTAAATAACTTTTTTATACTTGCTCCCTGGGTATTGATGTTCCTATTACCTGCCTTGACAATGAAAAGCATTGCGGAAGAAGAGCAAAACGGTACTTTGGTCTGGTTATTTTCTCAACCATTGTCTGTTTCATCTATTGTTTTAGGTAAATATTGGGCGATTCTAATTCTAGTCTTATTTTCTTTACTTCCTACTTTTACCTTTGTTTATACGATTAATAATTTAAGTTTACCGAAAGGAAATATAGATTCAGGAATCATTGTTAGCGGATATATCGGATTACTCTTTTTGTCTATGACCTTTGCTTCAATTGGTATTTTTTGTTCTTCCTTAGTAAAAAATCAGGTATTAGCGTTTGTAACGGGTGTCTTTTTTTGTTTTATTTGTTTTTATGGATTTGAAAATTTAGCATCGTATAATCTGTTAGGGAATTTAGATTATACCCTGCAAAAAATAGGATTTTTTCAACATTATACCAGTTTTACCAAAGGGATTGTAGATACAAGAGATATAGGTTATTTTATCTTTGTAATAGTTGGATTTCTTTTATTATCGATTCGAATAATCAACAGCAAAAAGTAATGAGATATTTAAAAAAGATAAATATTAGCTTAGTATTCCTACTTATTGCAGGTCTTATATTGGCTAGTGGTTTTTTTTATAAAAGGTTTGACTTAACTTCGGATAAACGATATACGTTAACTGAAAGTACTCGTCAAGTATTAAAAAAAATTGATGAGCCCATGCAGATTGATGTATATTTAGAAGGAGATTTTCCCGCGGATTTTAAACAATTGCAATCTGAAACTCTCAGTCTGCTGGATGAATTTAAAAGGTTAAATTCCAATATTAATTTTCAATTAATAGATCCAATAAAGGAAAAATTTTCACAAGAGACATTAGAAGCTATGGGAATGGCTCCTTCGGCTTTGCGGGTTGAAAAAGATGGAGCATCATCTCAACTAATTTTATTTCCTTATGCAACCATAAAATATAAAGGCAATGGGCAAACAGTACCGTTAATAATTTCTCAGGCAGGAATAACAGGAGATGAGCAAATGGCTAAATCTATCGAAAATCTGGAATACGGTTTTATAAGTGCTATTGATAAGTTATCCAATAAACGTTTGAAAAGTGTAGGCATTTTAGTAAATCAAAAAGAACTGAATCGATTGGAAATGTTCAGCCTGGCTAACAGGATTCATCAAAGTTATAACTTCGGACCTATTTTTCCTAAAGATAGTCAGACCTTGTCACTTCAGGATTTACCAACTCTTAAAAAATTTGACGCCATACTGATTGCTAAACCAAGAAAGGCTTTTACTGATAAGGAAAAATTAACGATTGACCAATATATCATGAGTGGAGGTAAAACACTATGGGCAATTGATCAAGTTAATGCCGAAATGGATACTTTGCTTAAGTCCAGTAAAATATTGGCTTATCCGTATGATCTTAATTTAACTGATTTATTATTTTCTTACGGAGTAAGGATAAATTCCGGAATTGTTAAGGATATAAAAAATCCTACTTATATAAATTTACAGGTTGGGGAAATACAAGGGAATGCACAAAATGCAAGAGTTCCTTGGGTATATTTTCCTATGGGATTTTCATTAAATAATCATCCGATAACCAAAAATATTAATCCGGTATCTTTTCAGTTTCCTACTTCCATTGATACTTTAGATACTCCCGGAGTTAAAAAAACAATTCTCTATCAAAGTTCTTCCTATACCGCGCTTCAAGGAGTACCCTCCTATATATCACTTGAGGAAGCAAAGTTATTTGAAAGAGAAAACGTAAATTGGAACGAATACAATAAAGGACCTAAAATATTGGCAGTTTTGCTTGAAGGGAAATTTACCTCTGCATACAAGGATAGGATAGAGTCTAGTGGAATTAAAAATTTTGTGGACCGGTCAAATAATAATAAGATGATCGTTATATCCGATGGTGACATAGCAAGAAATCAGGTGATAAAAGGTCAACCTTTGCCTTTAGGTTTTGATTATTCAACAGGTATTACTTATGGAAACGAAGAATTTTTAATAAACGCCCTGGACTATTTATTAGATGATCACGGTTTAATGCTTTTAAGAAACAGGACGGTACAAATGAGAATGTTGAATAAGCCTCTAATTGTTCAGGAAAAATCGTATTGGCAATGGTTAAATTTAGGGGTTCCTATAGTTTTAGTCAGTATCGTAGGAGGTTCTTTTATATTTGTAAGAAGAAAAAAGTTTAGTAAAAAATAATTATGGCTGTATTATATTTACTTCCTGCCTATTTAGGTGAAACCTCACCCAAAGATATATTTTCTCCGAGAGAAATCGAATTATTACATACGTTAAAATTTTTTGTTGCTGAAAATCAAAAATCGGCCAGAAAATTTATTAAATTTTTATGTCCGGATATAAATCAAAGCGAATTAAGTGTTTCAATTTTAGATAAAAGAACCACGGAAGAGGAATTGGAATATCTTTCACAGCCTTTGAAAAACGGGGAGGATGTTGGATTAATTTCAGAAGCGGGATTACCTTGCATAGCAGATCCGGGTAATATTTTAGTTTCTTGGTGTCACAGACACGATATTCGAGTAGTTCCTATTACAGGTCCTTCTTCCATCATATTAGCCTTAATAGCCAGTGGCTTAAATGGTCAAAGTTTTGCTTTTAACGGTTATTTTCCCATAGATTCTAATGAAAGGAAAAAGACAATAGTAAATCTTGAAAAGGTGAGCAGAAATCAAGGATCAGCGCAAATATTTATGGAAACTCCGTATCGAAATCAAGCGTTATTTGATGACTTGATTAAATACTTAAATCCAAAAACTTCTTTATGTATTGCCACGAATGTTACTCTTCCCAACGAATCTATTAAAACTTTATATTGCAAAGATTGGAAAGCTAAAAAACCAAATTTTCACAAAGAACCCACTATTTTTATAGTACAAGCTTAAATTTTATTTTACACTTTAGCGTGTTTATCTATCTAAAATTGAGGGGTAATAAAAAACGTACTATTTACACTATAAAATAATTTTATTGATAAAACCCTTTATAGAACCATAATTAGATTATTTTTGCATCAAGAAAGTAAGAGATATCTTTAAAAAGATTTTTAATGATCTTTCAAGACATGATTACTTAAATGTAATCGCTTTCTCATTTTTTTGTGGTTTTAGTTTGAGGTCGCTTATGCGACCTTTTTTTATTTAAAACAAAACAGATATTTTGAGTTACTAACTATTCTAAAGAATAACCGATAAATTTTTTTGTCAATAAACGAGTTTGATCTTTTTTAAAAACTTTTTTTCTCAACCGGGTAACGGGCAGTAATCCATTTTCATCACTAAGTATAAAAAATTCATCTGCAGATTGAGCTTCGAAAGGAGATATTGGTGCTTCTTTAAAGATGTAATTTGTTTTTTCACGTAGAAAAAGGATGTAATTTTTCTTTAAAACAGATTGGATGGCACCTTCCGCAGTGGGAGGGGAAACTATCATATTATCTTGAATTAAAAATATGTTACCTAATACAGATCTAGCTATTCTTTTTTCACTATTCAGCAAAATAACGTCCTGTAACTCATTTTCTCTTGCATATTGTTCTGCTATGCTATTAAGAGGCTGATAAATTAATAAATCAGACAATAAATTGGGATATATAAGAATTTCTTTATAAACATCAACTTCATTTTCAGTAGTCACAAAGAAATTTTTATGGGGTAAAATTTGTATTATAAATGAAGGGGGATGATTTTGGATATTTCTATAGATTGTTATTTTTACTCTACCTTCTGTGGTGTTTAATTTCTCAGAAAGTATTTTAATTTGATCTTCAAATAATTCCGGAGTAAAAGCTAGAGGTATATCTATCCTCATTTTTCTCATGGATGCCATCAATTGGAAATATACATATTCCCAATAAAGGAGTTTATTTTGAAATAGCCAACAGAAACCATTTACAAAATCCCCGGAAAAATAATTGTTTTCAGTGTAATTGATTACTAATTGATTTTCTTCAATACATTTTTGATTGAAAATAATTTTCATACTAAATCATTAGTATTTTTGTGTTAGTGGTTTTTTTATTGGCCCTAGTACGGGGAGTAATTATATTATTTAAGAACCTATAATCTTTTTTAGGTCTTCAATTAAATTTTCCCAATATAATTTAGAGTGTTCTAAGTCGCTTTCTTCGGCAAAATCAGTAATTACAAGAGCTACGTCACTGGTTACATCATCAACATGTATGGCAAGTTCCCAAAAATATTTGGTTCCTTCATCTTCTTCCCATCTGAAACGCACAAAAGATTCTTCTTTATATCGTATTAAGTTGGCTGATTCTTCTTGATCACCCCATACAAAAGTAAATTTATCTCCTCTTTCAATTACGTCATCTGCTAACCACTCACTCATACCTGAAGAAGTTCCAATATATTCAAATAAAAGAGTGGTGGAACATTTCATAGCAAATTCTAATTGGTATTTTATCTTATTCATATTAATATTTAGATTTCAAGTTGCAATATATAAATTTGTTCTATATTTTAAAAATTATATTACTAAAGCAAAAGTTTTGATTTTATAATTTGGCATATGAGTTTTGATAGTAATAATAGACGTTTACATAATAAATAAGAAAAAATAAAACAAATTTATGTTGCATAAATAAAATATTATAATTTCATTAACAGTTTTTAGGTTTTTTTAAAAATTTATGTATACATTTGCTCATTAAGAAAGTTTTATAAGTTTAAAGAATTTAAATGTATTGAATAGATTTTTACTTTAGTTAACTATCAAATATCATAAGTAATGATAAAAAGAACTGACTGTGAATTAGTTCATTCTTATATTAATGGTAATGAAAATGCTCTTAAAATATTATTGAATAGGCATAAGTTAAGGATATATAATTATATTAATCGAAAGGTAAATAATCCTGAGCTTGCAGAAGATCTATTTCAAGATGTTTTTATAAAGGTTATTTTAACTTTAAAAGAGAAAAAATATAATGAAGAAGGCAAATTTTTACCTTGGGTTTTGAGAATTTCACATAACTTAATTATTGATCATTTTAGAGTTTCGAATAAAACCAAATTTATTAATGAATCGAGTGGACCGAACGAAGAATATAATATATTTGATTTTGTTACGGTTTCGGAACAATCCATTGAAGAATTGATTATTAATGAGCAAATTAACCTGGATCTTAAAAGGCTTATAAATGAACTTTCTGAAGATCAAAAAGAAGTTTTAGAATTACGCTTTTATAAAGGTTTAAGCTTCAAAGAAATTGCAGAAGAAACAAATGTCGGAATTAATACGGCATTAGGTAGAATGAGATATGCAATTTTAAATCTAAGAAAACTAATTGAGACCAAAAATTTAACATTCATTTACAATAATAAAATTTAATGTAATATCGTTATCTATACTATAATAACTAGTAAAGAACAATATTCAATGTACAAAAAATCTATTAATTTGTCAAATGAAAGGAGAGGTCCTTCCAATTATACTATAAATTTAATTTTAAACTTTTCTAAAAGTATAAAAATTATTGAATTAAGTAAAATTAAACATTCAATAATTTATTGCAACTAAAAGCAGCTGGTAGATATATATAATTTTTAAAATTATATATATCTATTAGTTTTTTACATTAATTTTCTGAAATATCTTTATTTTTTTGGAAAAATAACTTAACTACTACAGGGGCGGTGGTTACTATAACCATTACTAATACTATAGTTTCAATATGACGTTTCAAATCGAAATTAAATTCATTAAGGAATATTTGGTAAAGGTAATGTCCCGCAAATAATAAGGAAAAAGACCAAGCCGTTGATCCTAAAACATTATAAAATAAGTATTTTCCCTTATTCATCTGAACAATTCCGGCAATTATAGGTGCAAATGTTCTTAAAATAGGTAAAAACCGAGCAAGAATAATTGCTCTTCCCCCATGTTTTTCATAAAATTCTTTTGCTTGGAAAAGATATTTTTTTTTGAATAAAAAGGTATCTTTTTTATTATAAAGATAAGTTCCGCTTTTTTTTCCAAACCAATAGCCTATTTCGTTGCCAATTATACCGGCAATTGAAATTAAGCACGATAATAAAAAAACACTTAAAAAATCTGATTCAATATAAAAAATTTCTCGTATTAATTCCTTACTGTATATACCTGAGAGGAATAATAAACTATCTCCGGGAAGGAAAAATCCGGCAAAGAGACCTGTTTCAGCAAAAACTATAAATAAAACTAAATAAATACCGCCTAACTTTATATAAAACTCCGGATTAACTAATTGGCCCCAACTAAAATCATTCATAGGAACAAAGAAAAATTAAATATTAACAGGTGCAAAGATATTAATATTTAATTAAGAAAAATATTGTTATAGGAGTTCGATGATGTGTTAAAAAAATTAACATATTTATAGTTAATGGCTACCCAAAGAAAAAATAGGTAATAAAAATGGCTGTGATTACGCCTAATAAATCGGTCAGCAAACCTGCAGAAAGAGAATATCTAATTCTTTTAATACCTACACTTCCAAAATAAAGGGCAACTATATAGAAAGTAGTATCAGCACTTCCCTGAAATATACAGGTAAGTCTTCCTACAAAAGAATCAGCACCATAATTTTGCATGGCCTCAATCATTAATGCACGGCTACCACTCCCACTAAGGGGCTTCATTAAAGCAGTAGGTAGTGCAGGTAAAAAATCGGTATTAATATGAAACGAGGATAAACAATAAGAAATAGAATTAATTAGATAATCCATTATACCGCTGGTTCTCAATAAACTGATAGCAGCTAACATGGCTACTAAATAAGGAATTATTTTTACAGATACTCCGAAACCTTCTTTAGCACCATCAATAAAACTATCAAAAACATTTATTTTTTTTATAAAAGCGCCTGTAATAAATACAACGGGAATTAGTAATAAAAGTACGTTGCTAATCACTCGAGAGGCTGTACCACGCTCAAAATTTATATATTCTTGGTTAGTTTTACGGATCAACTCAGGAGTTATTTTTTTATCTTTTATGTTAATCTCCTTCTGAAATGAATCAGGATATAAGTTAACGAAATCTTCTGTAGTCACATTTTCACCGGATACAGTTTGAGGGGTGATATGAGATACATACTCAACAGCATATTTTGTTCGAGAATCTGTGGAATATTTAATGAAGTAGGAAAGACCAAAAATCATTACAAGAGCCCCTAATAAACCAATCAATATTTGGCGACTAAATAGGTTTAAGCGTTGTTTAATTCCTACTATAATTATACCAAATAAAGTAGTGCAAAAAGTTCCAACAATACACGGTACGAATATATCGGTGGGATCTTGTGCGCCATTTAAATAACGGTAGAGCATAATGGAAGTCGGGATTAATGTTAATCCCGAGGTATGCAAAACTAAAAACATGATCTGTGCATCCGTTGCAGTATCTTTTTTAGTATTCAGTGTTTGCAAACTGTCCATTGCTTTTAACCCTAAAGGAGTGGCGGCATTATCCAGCCCAAGAAGATTGGCACTAAAATTCATCATCATATTTCCTATTGCAGGATGACCTTTGGGAATGGAAGGAAATAATTTGGAAAAAAAAGGAGATACCAGTTTAGAGAGAAAACGTATAGCACCTGCATTTTCACCAATTTTCATTATTCCTAACCAGAAAGTCATCATTCCTGCCAAAGGCAAAGCTATATCCATTACTGCAACTTTGGTCGTACTAAACAACCCGTCAACCATATGTTTAAAGATTACCGTATCTCCTAAAAACACGAACTTAAGAATTCCTACAAAAAAAGATAAGATAATAAAGGCAATCCAAATATAATTAAGGGTCATTTATTTGAGGAGATTATAAATTTTTAGGTAATGGTTTAAAAAAAGAAAAGCTAATAATTATTAGCTTTTTCTTTGTTTTTTATATTTTATTTAACTTCTTTATTCATTAACATGTCAACACAATGTGAAATGGTATTTTTTAAATCTTTTCTGTGTGCGATAATGTCTATAAAGCCTTTTTCTAAAAGGAATTCAGAAGATTGGAAACCAGGAGGTAAATCTTTTCCGATAGTTTCTTTAATTACTCTTGGTCCTGCAAATCCGATTAATGCGCCGGGTTCAGCAATTATAATATCACCGGTAGAACCATATGAAGCAGTTATTCCTCCAAAGGTTGGATCTGTTAGTACAGATATATAAGGAAGTCCGGCATCACTTAATTGAGCTAATTTAGCTTCAACCTTAGCCAATTGCATTAAAGATAGCCCTGCTTCTTGCATTCTAGCACCGCCGGATTGACTTATAATTACATATGGTAACTTATTTTTAATACAGTAATCGATGGCTCTTCTTATTTTTTCTCCAACCGCAGATCCCACAGATCCCCCGATGAAACTAAAATCCATACAAGAAATATAAATTTCTTTTCCATTTACTTTACCTACGGCATTTCTTATGGCTTCAGTTAAATTAGTTTTAGATTGTGCTTCTTTTAATCGATCTTTATACGGTTTGGAATCGACGAAATTTAATGAATCTTTGCTGTGAACTTTTACATCAAGTTCTTTAAATTTACCATTATCAAATAAAATCTGGAAATATTGGGAACTACCAATTCTAACATGAAAATCATCTTCCGGACTTACATAGAAATTAGCTGTTAATTGATCAGTTTCAATAATTTTCCCGGATGGAGTTTTATAGTATAATCCCTCAGGAACCTCCCTCTTTTCGCTAATGTCAGTACTGATGTTTTTTTTCTGTCTAGTAAACCATCTCATATATTCTGTTTTACATTTAGATTGTAAAGATAGGAAAAAATTGTACAAACGGAATTTTATGTTAAAAAATCCTTAATAGGATTAATCAATCGTGTTTATGACTACCGTGTCTTTGCATTTAGTAAATGTAACTTTTAAGCTTTCATAATGAAGGACATAATGAGGACAAGGCAATGCTTGAGCATTACTCATCTTAAAATTTATTTTACCTTTACTAAGAACTGTATCTTTTATAAAATTGAGAGATATTTTTTTTAGTTTAAGACTTTCCTGACTTTGATTTGAAAATTTTAAAGGTTTGGTTTGTATTTCAGCTAAAACCCTGTCATTGGGCAAATATGACCAAGAAAATACCTTATTACCAAATACAAATAATATAAATACAAGACCCATAAAAAAGCCCGTAAAATAGAGTCTTAATCTTTTAGAAAATGACATGCTTAAATAATTAGTAAATGAATGTCTTGGTACGGCAGGTCGTACCAAGAAGCTATCTGTCTATTGGTAATTCTGCCTTTGTACATATAAATGCCCTGACAAATTCCACGGTTTTTTCTAAACATAGCTTCAAATCCTCCTTGATTGTTCAGATTAAGAAAATAACTTAAAAAGAAATTACTTAAAGCTTTTGAAGCGGTTCTTGCAAATTTAGAAGTGATGTTGGGAACACAATAATGTAGGACTTCATGTTTAATAAAAGCTTCATTTTTAGCATTTATTTCTGAGGTTTCAAAAACTCCTCCGTTATCAATGCTTATATCAATGACAACAGATCCCGGTTTCATTCTTTTAACAGTATTTTCAGGTACAATAATCGGAGCTCTAAGTTCTCCCTTTAAACAACCAATGGCAACATCGCAGCGAATTAACGCTTTGCTGAGCTCTTTCGGGTCTATCGTAGATGTATATAACCGTCGTCCCAGTAATTCTTGAAATCTTCTAAGTCGAGTAAGAGAATTGTCAAAAACTTTTACGGTGGCTCCTAACCCTAAAGCCGAACGTGCGGCGCTTTCTCCCACATTTCCTGCTCCTATAATTACTACGTTGGATGGTCTAACGCCGGTTATTCCTCCTAGTAAAAGACCATTTCCCCCATGAGTAGAAGATAGTAATTCAGCGGCGATAAGTATGCTGGAAACTCCGGCTATTTCACCAATAAGTCGTACAATGGATAATTCATTATGGCTGTCTCGAATGTATTCAAATCCTAAAGCCGTAATCTTTTTTTTAGAAAGTTCTTCGAAATATTCTTTGCATTGAGTATTTATTTGTACAGCAGAAATCAAATAGGAACTTGGCTGCAAGTGCTTTATCTGATCTATGGATAAAGGTTCAACTTTTAAAATGATGGGTTGAGACAGAACCTCTTTAGGGTCGTATGAAATTTTTGCCCCTGCTTCGCAATATAAAGCATCGGAATAATGAGCCCCTAAACCGGCTCCACTTTCCATTATGATTTCAATACCATTAGAGCTTAGAACCGATACAGCATCGGGAGTGAGAGCAATCCTGCTTTCAATCAAATGATCTTCTTTAGGAATACCAATACTGCATTTTCCTCCTTTTTTTATCACTTCAATTCGTTCCTCCAGGGGAATCAGCTCTTCTTCGGAAAAAGGTGTATAAATACCCATATTAGTTAAATGTTAAGTGCCTGGTTTGATCCATCAAATTTAATAAAATTTTATGATGTTCAGGTAATTCATTTTCACATATATCCGGCCATTCTATAAAACAATAATTATCGGAATCTATGTATTCATAAAAACCAATATTTATTAATTCTTCCATATATTTAATTCGATATAAATCAAAATGATAAATTCTACCAGCAGGACATAGGTATTCATTTACTAATGAAAAAGTAGGACTTGTTATCGTATCCGGACATTCAAGTGTTTTGCATAAATATTTGACTAAAGTGGTTTTTCCGGCACCTAGATTTCCCTTAAGTGTAAAAATTTTATATTTTGAATTTGAAATTATTTCTTTAGCAACATCTTCTAAGTCTGAAAATGTATTAATAACAAAATCCATATAATTTATTTTTTAAAAAGATTATAAGAATAGTAACTGCAAAAATAAGTAAATAAATATTTTTATATTTGTTATTTAGAATTCTTCAAAAAAAGAAGTATGAAGCTAAGTTATAAATCACTTTCCATATTTATTGGAATTGGGTATTTTATAATAGGAATATTAATTATTGTTTATAAAAAGTTTTTTATTGAATTAGAACCGGAATATTCTTGGATTTTAGGGGGATTATTAATAGTTTACGGTTTTTTTAGAGCTTATCGAGCGACTAAATATATTAGACAAAATGAACAATAGATTAATAATCAGATCCATAGTATTTTTAGCTTTTTTAATTATATGTATTTCGTGCCAAGAAGATATAAAAAAGAAACAAGCGTATAGGCAAGGGAATATAACTTTAGCTATTGATCCGTCACTTATGAATTTAGGCTCTGCTTTAGTTGAAGTTTTTCAATCCTCTTATCCCGAAACAAAAATTTTATTCAAGCCGGAAGTTGAAGATTTAGTGATCGGTGATCTTTTAAACGGTAAGGTTCCCATAGCAATGACTACCAGGGATTTATCTTCAGAAGAAGCCGGAATTTTATACAATCATATCAATGTTACTTATATTTCAACACAAATAGCATGTGATGCAACCATTTTTGTTGTGTCAAAAGAAAGTTCCATTAAAGAAATTGACCAAACTTCTTTAAAATCAAATATTATTTCAAATGATAGTAAATTTGTATTTGATGGAGGAAATTCAAGTAATTTTAATAATTTAAAAAAAAAAATAGGGTTTAAACTTACTAAAAATCAAAAAATTAACTCGTTTTCAGATGGAAAAGAGGTAATCCAATTTATTAGTAAAAATAGTTCTCATATAGGAATTATTGGTTTGGATGTATTAAGTGAAGAAAATAGTAATGAAGTGAAGGAGTTCCTTTCAAAAGTGAGAATATTGCCTATAAGAAGAGCGGATGGTAAATTAATAGATCCAACGGTGCCTAATTTGCGTGAAGGTATATACCCTTTCACCAAAAGAGTTTTTCTATTAAATGCTGAAAACAGTTTTAAAATAGGAAGCAGCTTTTCGAGATTTTGTGGCTCTCAAAGAGGACAGCTTATTGTTAAAAGGGCAGGACTTCAACCCTATTATTTGTATGAAAGAAGGATTGAGCTTCATTGATATTAATCCTGAAAAAAAAAGTTTTAAAAAATAAATAATTTTAATACTATTAGAATACAAATAATAGTTAAAAATAAAATAAAAAGAAAAATAAATAAAAATTTAGAATGAATTACGCGAAAAAAGAAATAGGTGCAACATTTGTAATCTCTGCTTTGATGTTATCAGGATTTATGAATGCACAAAGTATTCAAGAAGGTATTAAGTATTTAGAAAGCGATCAATATAGCAAGGCTAAAAATACTTTTGAAAAATTAGCAGCTCAATCACCATCAGCAGACAATTATTATTATTTAGGAGCATATTATTTAACAATTTCTAAACCTGATCTAGAACAGGCTTCACAATATTTTAATAAAGGTTTGGCTTTAGATCCAAAATCTTATTTAAACAAAATCGGATTGGCGATAATAAAATTATATCAAGGAAAAAAATCGGAAGCAAATGCAGAATTTGAATCCATCGCCAAAGGATCTAAGTACAAAAATGCGGATGTATTATTTCAAATATCAAAAGCCTATCAATTATTTACCAATAAGCCGGAAAGTACAGATTATGATAAAAGTATCGAATATGGCCAAAAGTTATTAGACTTGGTTAAGAATAAAGATAATTCCGAATACTATATAGTTTTAGGAAATGCCTATTTTGAAAAAAAAGATCCGGGTAAGGCCGTTTCCAATTATACCAAAGCCTTAGGAATTGCCGAAGATAAATCCATACCTTATGCATTAATAGGAAACATATGGGGGCGAACCAATGGACAAGGAAAATTAGCTGCAGAAAATTTTGACAAGGCCATAGCAGCTAATCCTAATTATCCATTAACATACAAATATTTGTCAGACTTTAATGTGAGAAGCGGTAATTATAATGAAGCTTTTAAAAACTTACAAAAATATATTTCTTTGTCAGGGAACAACGATGCCGAGACTCAATTTGAATTAGCTAAAGTTTCCTATTTTATTAAGGATTATGCAAAGTCTTTAGATTTACTGACTAAAAATTGGAATGATATATCCGATCCGTTAAAATTTAAGCTAAAAGCATTGGATTTAATTGAAAATTCTGATTTTTCCGAAGCCTATAAAAATATAAATCAATACTTACAAACCATTCCTGAATCAAAAAGAGAAGGTTCAGATTATGGAGTTTTAGGAAAAATACAATCCTCATTACTTAAAACTGCAAGCGGACAAGAAAAAGAGGAATTAACCAAAACCGCGATACTGAATTTAACCAAAGCCATCGGTCAAGGAGATAAAACTTATGATTATCAATCTATTCTTTTATCCTTACAACCGGGAGCTAAAACAGAAGCATCTATAACTAATTCCAAAATCGAGGCTTTGAAAAAATCGGTTGCGGCTGATGCCAACGATACAACTTCATGGTATAATTTAGCTTTAGAACAATACGAAGCTAAAGATTACTTAGGCTCTGTTGCTTCATGGGATCAATTGATTTCTTTAATTCCTACCTGGGAAGTAGCTTATGCCGGAAAAGGTATGGCATTATACGCGTATGATTCGAGTGATAAAAGCGGTCTTACAGCTCAAGCCTTCCAAAAATATATTGATATGGTTGAACCGAAGAAAGAATATTCAGCCAATGAAAAAGCATATTTAGCTATTGCATATACATTTTTCGCTTACAAAGAATATCATGAAGGAAATAAAGATAAAGCAGAAACTTATTTGAACAAAACATTATCTGTGGATCCTCAAAATGCAGATGCTTTAAATCTTCAAAAACTTTTACAATAATTTTTACAATTAACAAGATTAAAAGGCTATTTCATTTAAATGAAATAGCTTTTTTATTGCTAAACTTTAAAAGTTGTAAAGTTCAAAAAAATTTAGAAAATATAAGTTTAGATTTAATATCTGAAAAGGTAGAGATTGAATTCTTGGTTAGGCTTTAAAATTGACGGATATGAATTAATATCTAATTAAAAAATTCTAACTCAATCTGAGTTAGAATTTAAATATTTTAAAATTATACCAGATTATACTAGTTATAATTGAGTGATTTTCTCGTAATTATCTTCAGGTAAATTCCATGAACAGGATGTAGCCTTATCATTTAAGATGGCTATTTTTCTATTTTCAATATCAAAAATTCTAACACCTTTTAAAGAAGTTTGAGGAGTGTGATAGATATGTAAGCTAACAGATATTTCCGAAGAATTATTAACTACCGAATGAATACCTCCTAAATCTTCAGGAAAAATAGCACCTTCAGGAGCTACGCCTTCTCCTTCATATACTATGAAATTTTTATCTTCAATGTAACTAACTTCTGTAAGATTTCCTTTTAAAACTTTTATTAATCCATCATAATTTAAGTGGTCATGAATGGCAGTTTTATTATTTATTCCCCAAAGCATTAAAATCGCACAGCATTTATTAGCATAAATAGGTAAACGAACATAACTGCCTTCCGGAACATTTACTTTATTAATTGAAAAAGCTGCATCGTAATCATTAAAATTATATTTAAATAATTCTGATGCAACTTGTTCATAATCAGAATTACTTAATTTTAGATTTTCAATACTGCTAAGTAATTCTTGACTTTTATTTTTAAATATGGTTTCCATAATCATTTATTTATTTTGATTTTAAACAAAGATAATAAATATGAATTTAATATCATCCAATCCCTATAGATTTAGTAGATAATGAAAACATTTTTTTAGTTCATTTTTAAATTTAATTTTAATTTAAAAAGGCTATCTAAAAAAGATAGCCTTAAATATTGTATTTTTTAAAAATTTTATTTTAAGAAATTAATTCAACTGTTTTATTTTCATTTGTAACAGTAACAGTAATCAATGAATGTTTAGAAAGCGATTTCATGGCTTTGTCCCATTTTTTTCCACTTAGCCCGGCCAAAGATTTTAATTCACTTAATTCCATAGAAGAATTATTATCTTGTAATAATTTGATGATAATCTTTTCTTCCTCAGAATGTTCAATAGAAAATGCTTTTTGCTCGGGTTTCATTTGCGGGAAAAATAATACTTCTTGTATAGACGGATTATTAGTAAGGAACATGATTAATCGATCCATTCCTATACCTAAACCTGCAGTAGGAGGCATACCGAACTCCAATGCACGTAAAAAATCCTGATCAATAAACATCGCTTCATCATCTCCTTTTTCAGACAATTTTAATTGTTCTTCAAAACGTTCTCTTTGATCTATGGGATCATTTAATTCTGAATAAGAATTAGCAATTTCTTTTCCGCAAACCATTAATTCAAAACGTTCGGTTAATTCAGGATTATCTCGGTGCTGTTTAGTTAATGGAGACATTTCTTTGGGATAATCAGTAATAAAGGTTGGTTGTATAAAATTACCTTCACATTTTTCTCCGAATATTTCATCGATGATTTTTCCTTTACCCATAGTTTCATCCACCTCAACACCCATTTCTTTTGCTTCATTTCTCAATTCCTCCTCAGATTTTCCTGTTATATCAAATCCCGTAAATTTTTTAATAGCATCGGTCATGGAAATTCGGGCATATGGAGCTTTAAAATCAATTTCATGCTCTCCAAATGTTGCTCGGGTTGTTCCGTTTACTGCTAGGGCGCAATGTTCCAATAATTGTTCAGTAAACTTCATCATCCAATTATAATCCTTATAAGCAACGTAAATTTCCATTGCAGTAAATTCAGGATTATGCGTTCTGTCCATTCCTTCATTTCTGAAGTTTTTAGAGAATTCGTAAACACCTTCAAAACCGGCAACAATAAGACGTTTTAAATATAACTCATTTGCAATTCGTAAATACAAAGGAATATTTAAGGCGTTATGATGGGTTATAAACGGTCGAGCCGCAGCTCCACCGGGAATGGATTGAAGTATAGGGGTTTCAACCTCAAAATATCCTTTATCATTAAAAAAGGATCTCATAGCATTAAACAGACGAGTCCGTTTAATAAAAATTTCTTTTATATGAGGATTGACTACTAAGTCAACATATCTCATTCTATATCTTAATTCAGGATCATTAAATGCATCATGGACTTTTCCTTCTTCATCAACTTTAGGTAGAGGAAGCGGTCTCAATACCTTTGAAAGAAGTTTAAAATCGTTAACCATTACGGTTTTTTCGCCCATTTTAGTGACAAATAATTCTCCTTCAACTCCTATAAAATCACCTAAATCGAGCAATTTTTTATAAAAATCGTTATATTTAAATTTATCATCGTCGGGACAAATTACATCTCTGTTAAAATACAGCTGAATACGCCCGGTGGTGTCTTGCAGCTCAGAAAAACCCGCTTTTCCCTGAATACGATTAGACATAAGTCTTCCGGCAATCACAACCTTCTCTCCTTCTTTAAATTGATCTTTTATTTCATGGGCAGTATGCGTAACTTTATATTCTGCAGCGGGATATGGATCGATACCCGCATCCTTAAGTTTTTGTAATTTTTCTCTTCGAATTAGTTCTTGTTCTGAAAGTTGCATAATAACAATTTTATCGTGCAAATTTAGTAATAATCTGTAAGTCCTTTAAAATGTTTACCGTATTTATTTACTATTCTTTTTAAAAATTCTTCACGATATCTTATACATCTTAAGAAAAATTTAAAAATTGATAATTTTAATGTTATACATTTTGATTTTTTTGAGGAAATATTAGTTCTATAAAAAAAGGTAGACAATGAGCGTCTACCTTTACTAATATATTACTAAGAAAAATTACCTTACAAATGCAATTTCAGTAACCGGGCTTCCGGTCAATGGGTCTAATATTCCATTCGCTATATAACCGTTAGCATCTTTAATAGTTATATTTTTAACATAACTAATTTTAGATATATTGAAGATATTGATTTTTCTGAAAGGAATACACATATTGAATTTAAATGAGTTAGAAGTTACATTATATGGCAGAACTTTAACTGTTTTATTGGACTCAAGAAGAGTACCATTATCAGCATATACATCATAAGTTATTTCTAGATCACCGGAAATTACTTTACCTGGTAAGCTGTATTTATAATCTAATAACACATCATAACCAAAAGAGGTCAAACCGCTACATGGTACAATGGTAGCTTTACCTGCTTTAAAATTTGAAAAAGAAACAGAATTAACATAGTCTCCTTTTTTCCATATATTTATAGATTTTTTGAAAATATCGGTGCTATAGGCAGGTAAACCTAAACTTGAAAAAGTGAATGCCGCAGAAGTATAGACTGTTCCTTGTGAAAAACTTTTAGAATCATCTGAAGAAGCTCCATTACCTATATTAGAAGTTTTAAGTCCTACAGTTATTTTACCTTTAACATCAATTAATTTAGATTGGAAAACTTGAACTTGAGGTATGATGATAAATTTCATATCGGTTAAAACTTCTCCGTATAAATTATTAGTAAATCCGTCTATTTTTTGAATTCCATTTTCATAAATATAATCCGGATTATTATTAAGTGTAAATTTAACTCCTAATTTCACATTACCTTCTGCTTTAAAGCTCACGCTAGATCCTCTATAAACGTTTGCTTCAATTTCAGTTGGAAAATTAATTTGGTTTACATTAATTTTAACCGGAACGTCTCCTAAATATTTGCCGGTTGGAATTTTAATAGTTACACTATACTTTTTTAAATAATCGATAAGTATTTGTGGGACATTATCAATAAAATCATGAGAAAATTTACCCTTAACATCTTTATCTAAAGTTATAGTTGGATTATATTCTGTATGGCTGTTAAAATACATCTCAATTACGCTAGGTATAACGCGTGATTTATCAAAACCTAATTTCACAGCTATAGAAGGGGTTAATTTACTGTCCGGGTTAAAAATTAGCCCTTTTACACGAAATTCTTTGTTAAAAATCAAAGGATGAAAAACATAATCTTTATCGTATGCATTTTTAAGCGCTAGTAAAGAACTATTCTTATTTTTGTTAGTATCATCAATATTTAAAGATAAGCTTAGCGTACCGTTTTCAAAAACATCGCCAATATTGGCATCCGTTGTTTCTAAATTATAAATATCATTTTTCTGATTAATTGAGGTGATATTTCTTATATACGTTGAATCTTGGGTAATTAAATAAACCGTATTACCCGGGATTAATTCTTTACCGATTTTTTCAGATATGTTTTGTAAACTAATAAATCCTCTTGATAACTCCTCTTTAGTACTAAGAATAGAACTATTTTCTGTATTCAAGGTTACTAAATTAGGATTTACTTCCACATTATCAAATGAATAGGTAACTCCTTGTATAGAGCCGGACTGATTGATAATTTTCTTATCATTCAAAGAATGAGAGGGGGATGAACCATCATGTAAGTCTTCATTATTACATGAATATAGCGCTAAAATAGTGCTAAGTGTTAAAAGAATTTTTTTCATAAAAATTGTTATTAAAAAATTAGTAATTCATTTAAAATCAGTTGTTTATAACTTTCATTAATATAGTTTTTAATTTCGGATAAATATATATTATTTTTTAATATATAGAAATAAAATACATTAATATTTATCTAAATACTTTTAACGTAAAATTGTATAGTAGTTTATATGTAATAATTTTTATAGAATTGGTGTTTGCATGAGAAATGTTTAATACTAAGTACATTTTTAAAAGAATTTTGCAAGTC
This sequence comes from Apibacter sp. B3935, assembly GCF_009827705.1. Classification (NCBI taxonomy): domain Bacteria; kingdom Pseudomonadati; phylum Bacteroidota; class Flavobacteriia; order Flavobacteriales; family Weeksellaceae; genus Apibacter; species Apibacter sp. B3935. The sequence continues at coordinate 224,621 of NZ_WINL01000002.1, read as the reverse complement.
TAGTTTGAAAAGAACTTGTGGGTTTTATTTTTAAAATATTATTGAATGAATCGCAAATATTATAAAAATTTTTTAAAAAAATTATATAAAATAAATTTAATTTGAGTACTTACAGATGTTTATAAATATATTTTTATAGTTTTTATAAGTTGAATAATTCATTGTGTAACGAAATACTTTCTTTTAAGAAAGTACACGAAGAGTTCTTTAAATAAGAGATAAATATATTAAACGATTTAAATAATCAAATGTTTAGATTAAATTTTTATCCAATATAATATATAAATTAAATGCAATAAAAATAAATTGTGATGTTAAAAAATAGGGGTATATTTTATAATTTATTAATATTTCTAATTTGTACCCGTTAAAAAAAATATGTTTATTTTGTTTTTAATTAAAAAATTATATTTTTGCTGTATAAAATATTGGGTATGCGTAAATATATTTTAATTCTAATTTTAATATTTGTAGGTTTAGTAAGCCTTTTTTCAAATACATTATTTTCAGCAGAGTCTTCAAAAGCAGTTGCAGAAGGCATAAATTTTAATTCTGCTGATGTAGCTTGGATGTTAGTAGCTTCAGTGCTTGTTTTTTTAATGACTCCCGGAGTAGGTTTTTTTTATGGAGGAATGGTTAACAGTAAAAATATAATAAGCACTATATTTCAGAGCTTTATAGCTATGGTGACAATAACCGTTTTATGGTTTATCTTTGAGTTTGGATTGGCATTTGGACCGGATATAGGGGGTATCATAGGAAATCCATTACCTCATATGTTTATGCAAGGAATTGGAACAACTTCTGCCTGGGTAGGAGCGCCTACCATACCCATACTTTTATTTGCCCTCTTTCAATTAAAATTTGCCATTATAACTCCGGCATTAATTTCAGGAGGTGTAGCAGAGCGTATAAAATTCTGGGGTTATTTATTATTTATAGTTATGTTTTCAATTTTTATTTACTCCCCCCTGGCACATGCTACATGGCATCCGGAAGGAATATTGGCAAAGGCAGGAATATTGGATTTTGCCGGAGGCACGGTGGTTCATATGAGTTCCGGTTGGGCGGCCTTAGCAGGAGCTATTTTTTTGAAAAAAAGAAGAGATACAACTCTAGCAGCTGCACAAATACCTTATGTAATTTTAGGCGCCAGTTTGCTTTGGATTGGTTGGTTTGGATTTAATGCGGGATCATCGTTTGCGGCTAATGAGTTAGGTGTACTAGCTTTTGCAAATACAACGGCAGCCTCTGCTTTAAGTGCTCTAACCTGGGGATTTTTAGAAAAAATAAATGGAAAAAAATTATCTTCAGTAGGAGTTTGTGTAGGAGCAGTAGTGGGTTTAGTAGCTATAACCCCGGGCGCAGGATTTGTTTCTTTAGGGCATTCATTGTTTATCGGATTAATTGCCAGCGTGATTAGTTTTTACATGGTTAAATTTTTCCATACTAACGGGGTAGATGATACCTTAGACGTTTTTCCTTGTCATGGAGTGGGAGGTATGGTAGGAATGCTCTTAACCGGAGTTTTCGCAGATAAGTCTATAAATGAAGATATTCCTTCAAACGGATTGTTTTTTGGAGAGACCTCATTGTTTGTTAATCACTTTATAGCAATGATTGCCGTTTCCATATTTGTTTTTTTTGGAACGTTATTATTATTATTTATTGTAAATAAAATTATTCCATTAAGGGTTGATCCTGAGAAAGAAGAATTAGGTTTAGATATAACACAACACGGAGAAAAAGTTTTTTAATAGTTATTAGAATATTTATTCAATGTTTATTTTAAAAGGTGCTTAATAGGAAAAGGATTTCGTAAGAAATCCTTTTTCTTTTATAATTTTGTATAATAAATAGTATGAAGAAAAATAAAATTATAGCAGATTATTTATTAGCATTATTATGCTTTATTATTTTTCTTGTCCCCATGATAATTATATTTATTGCGGTTACATTTGACACAGGTATGATTGGAATCTTTACTCAAAATAGAATAGGTAAAAATGGTAAACATTTCAATTTGTTCAAATTTAGAACGATGAAAGGGGTATATACATCAACGGTCACTACACATAAAATGCAAATCACCCAATTAGGTAAATTATTAAGAAAATATAAATTGGATGAATTACCCCAAATTTTAAATATTCTTATAGGTGATATGTCTTGGGTGGGTCCCAGGCCCGATGTGCCGGGTTATGCGGACAAATTAGAAGGGGAAGATAAAATTATTCTTTCCGTAAAGCCGGGGATTACAGGTCCGGCTCAACTAAAATACAGAAATGAAGAGGAAATTTTATCTAAAGTTGAAAATCCACAATTATATAATGATACGATCATTTGGAAGGATAAAATTAATATAAATAAAGATTATGTAAAAAATTGGTCATTAACAGGAGACTTTAACTATCTGTTTAAAACTATATTTGTAAAATAAAAAATTAAAATTATGATTAAGTTGGCTATTTTTGATTTAGACGGAACTTTACTTAACACGCTAAATGATTTAGCTGATTCATGTAATTATATTTTAGAAAAAAATCATTTACCGTTACATACTTTAGAGTCATACAAAAATTTTGTTGGTAATGGAATGACCCAATTGGTTGAAAGAGCTTTGCCATCCGAATTAAAAAGTGATCTTGAGGTAATTGAAAAAATTAAAAATGAATTCATTGAATACTATACTAAGCACTCAGCTATAAAGACAGCACCATATGACGGAGTAATTGAAATGTTAAAATCACTGAGTTCCATGAATATAAAATTGGCAGTAGCATCCAATAAATTTATGGAAGGTGCTCAAGAATTAGTAAAAAAATATTTTAGTGAAATAAAATTTTCATCTGTTTTAGGACAAAGAACTAATGTTCCCATGAAGCCGAATCCACAGATTGTATACGATATTATGAAAGATTTAAATGTAACTAATAAAGAAGAAATTATTTATGTGGGGGATACCGGAACAGATATGCTAACAGCAGTAAATGCAGGCATAACAAGTATAGGGGTTCTGTGGGGATTCAGATCCGAAGAGGAATTAAAAAAGCAAGGAGCTCAATATATTATAAATTATCCAGAAAAATTATTAGAAATAGTAAATAAATACTTATAAAAAATCAGTAATGAAAGATTCTAGGGTGCCGGTTTTAGATGGATTAAGAGTTTTATCTATTGGTATGGTAATGCTAGGGCATTATTACAATTTCTCGAAAAATGAAATTATTAAAAATATAGCTATATATGGATATATTGGAGTTCAAATTTTCTTTATTATATCCGGATTTGTTATATCCATTTCTTTAGAAAAATCGAGAAATTATTTAGAATTTCTTAAAAAAAGATATATTAGATTAGCTCCTGGAATGTTTGTATGTTCAACATTAACTTTTTTATTTTTTAAATACATTTATTTAGGAGAAGATTACTCACATTCTAAAAATATTTATAATTATTTAATTGCAAATGCTTTTATTGACCCGTATTTCTGTAATATACCCTATGGTTATAATAAGTTTTATTATATAGATAATTGCTACTGGAGTTTATGGGTTGAAGTGAATTTTTATTTTTTAATAGGTTTTTTATATTTTTATTCGCCAAAAAAAATGATGAGAAATTATATAATAATTTGTATCATAGGTATATTTTTCTACGTGTTATTTTGGAGTAAAGCAGGGCATATTATTTTACAAAATTTCATTTCATCTGAAAAAATAAATTATTATAAATACGTCAGTAGATCTTTTGTATTTTTTCATGAATGTTTATGGTTTCTAATAGGAATGTATTTATATAAACTATATAACAATAAAAAAGACTATAAAATTATAGTTTATATTTTTATATTATCTATCATATTAGCGTTTTGGAGTAGACACGTTAAATATCTATTGATTCATACTATAATAATATCCGTTTTTTTAATTTTAATATACATTCCTAAATATCTATCCTTTTTAAATAATAAATGGATTGTAAAATTAGGCATAGCCTCATATTCATTATATTTAATTCATTACCACATTGGCGTTGCAACAATAAAAACTATATATAATTATTTTGGAAAAGAAATACTTTTCATACCTTTAATTATTGCTTCATTAGCTTGCATTTTTTCATTGTTTAGCTATAAATATTTAGAAACCCCTATATCCAAAGTTTTAAAAAAAGTATTATTAAATAAAAAGATTTGAAATGAATAATGAAAATTAATTGAAAAATTCAAAAAGATTTTAATAGAAAAAAAAATTTTATTAGCTTTGCACGCAAAATAAATGGCCGCGTAGCTCAATTGGATAGAGCGTCAGATTACGGCTCTGAAGGTTGAGGGTTCGACTCCTTCCGCGGTCACTAAAGTAAGTCATTTTAAACGAGTTAAATTGCTTGTTTTTAATGACTTTTTTTATTGAAATTAGAATTTAACAGTGTTATTTAATGTATAAAGCTTAATCAAATTTCATCAAAATAGTTAATAGGGATTTACTAAAAGAAATTAACTACATAGTAAGTAATTTGACTTCAAAAGTGAAATACGATTAAATTAGAGTGAAGTTCATTAGTGACTAAAATTTTTTTACCAATACGTATAATAAACCTTTCATTGTTATAAAACTATTTTTACAATAATTAAAGTAAAGTACAAGATACTTACATCCTATACGTTCTTTTATATAATTAATTTTAGCAAATAGATCCATCGTTAAAGTATTCTTTATGAAATCTCTTAAATTTCAACACGTTATATTTTTATTCTTCCCTCTAATTTTTGTTGCTCAAGAAAGAGCTTTATTTATATTTAAAGATTCGATAGAAAGTAATAAAAATAAGTATATAGATCATTGGGATGTAAAACATTATGATCTAATCATTGAACCGGACTTTAAAGCAAAATTACTAAAAGGATCAAACAAAATTAAATTCCAAAATAAAGGATCTGAAATAATTCAAATAGATCTTCAAAATCCAATGAATATTGATAGTATTTTGACTGTAAAAAATAACCATATACCATATGTAAAAAAAGGAAATTTTTATTATTTAGACATAAGTCGCAATGCAGAAAAAGAAAATGTTGATCAGGAACTCATTTTTTATTTTAGCGGAAAACCCAAAATTGCAGAAAATGCTCCCTGGGATGGAGGTTGGATATTTTCTAAAGATAGAAATGGTAAAGATTGGATGACCGTTGCTTGTGAAGGCATTGGTGCCAGTGTGTGGTTTCCATGCAAGGGCTATTTGGGAGATGAGCCGGATGAAGGAATGACCTTAACTATTGTTACCAATAACCACTTAAAAGGTATAGGCAATGGGAAACTTATAGGTAATTGGAATGAATCACAAAAAAATTATTTTAAATGGCAGGTAATTAATCCCATAAATTCATACAATATAATTCCCTATATAGGAGATTACGTAAATTTTAAAGATGAATATAAGGGAGAAAAAGGAAATTTAGAATTAAGTTATTGGGTTATGCCTAAAAATTTAAATAAAGCAAAATTCCAGTTTTCACAAGTAAAAAAGATGCTTGAAGCATTTGAATATTGGTTCGGCCCGTATCCTTTTTATGAGGATGGCTATAAGATCGTTGAAGCGCCTTATTTGGGCATGGAACATCAAAGTGCAATTGCTTATGGCAATAATTATAAAAATGGCTATTTAGGTCAAGACAGAAGCGGCACGGGTATAGGATTAGAATGGGATTTTATTATAGTTCACGAATCCGGACACGAATGGTTTGGCAACAATATTTCCAATGCAGATATTGCAGACATGTGGATACATGAAGCATTCACTACCTATTCGGAAACGTTATTTGTTGAATATTTTTATGGAAAGGAAAAAGCAAATAGGTATATAATAGGACAAAGAAAGAATATTAAAAATGATTTTCCCATTATAGGAACGTATTCTAAAAATAAAAAAGGGAGTATAGATATGTATGATAAAGGAGCCAATATGATACATACCATAAGACAAATTATCGGAAATGATGAACTATTCAGAAATATACTCAGAGGTTTAAACCAAGATTTTTATCATCAAACTGTTACTTCCAGTCAAGTAGAAAATTATATATCAGAAAAATCAGGAATTAATTTTTCTAAAATTTTTGACCAATATTTAAGAACTGTAGATATACCCGTATTAAATTATTATATAAAAGGTAATACCTTATTTTATAAATGGTCAAACGTTGTTAAAGGCTTTTCAATGGAAATAAACACGTCCATAGGTAAAATAAAACCAACAGAAAATTGGAAATCCGTCAAACGTAAGAATTTAATCAATAAATTTTATGTTGATGAAAATTTTTATGTTAAAGTCTATAAATCAAATGAATAAATCATTTTTTTAACTTTTTAATGGTAATAATTGAAATACTTATAAATCCTATCATTGTAGCAAAAAGATAGGTTAAGAACATAAAATTTAAATACTTAGCTGATATGGGATCATACCAATAGATAATAATCATTTCTGCTGCCTGAAAAAATAGTAATATACCGACTATGTATAAAATAATGAAAAACATATACTTCATTATATCGGTAGTTTTTAGTAAAAACCGATAAAGCATAAATGAAATAATAATAAATCCAATAAAGAACAAACTATAAATAAAGTAAATCATAAAAAATAGTATTAATCAGTAATTTCATCTTCAGCGGAACTCTCCTCGTTTTCCTCCGTAGAATTAAGTTTTTCCATTAATACTTTATCTATTCTATTTGCATCTTTATCTACAATTTCAAATGAAAATCCGTTATAATTGAATTTTTCGGCAACTTCAGGAATATACTCCATGTGATAAATAATAAATCCGGCTAACGTAACATATTCATCATCGTCTAATTCTATAATAGTATCATCAAAAAAAGAATTTAAATCTCTAATTCCTATATTTCCGTTAACTAAATATGAACCATCTTCACGTTGCACAATTTCTGTCTCCTCTTCATCGCTCTCAGGCATGTCACCCACAATACCTTCAATAAGGTCTTGCAAAGTGATAATACCTTGGAATGTACCATATTCATCTACAACAAAACCCATATGCTGTTTATTTTTACGGAATTCTTGTAAAATATCAACAGAATGCATATTTTCATGAATGAAGATCGGAGTTTTTAAAATGGTTTTTATATCAAAATTTGGAGTGTTTATATTTTCATAAAATTCTTTTATAGCCAAATAGGCATTAGCTTCATCTAAATTACCGTCACACACGGGAAATTTAGTAAAATTGCTGTCTTTAATTTGCTTTTCAATTTCTTCGAAACTATCTTTTAAATTAATCCATTCAACTCTTTTGCGGTATGTCATTAAACTTTTAGCTTTTTGTTCTGAAAAAGCAAAAACATTCTGATGCAATTCACTTTCCTCTTTTTCTAAAACCCCTTGTAAACTAGCTGTCTTAAGCATATAAATTAGTTCGTCCTCAGAAATTTTTTCACCTTCCACATTTGAAATTTTAAATATCTTGTTAAATATATGGGTTGAAAATGAAAGGATTTTAACAAATGGATACAAAGCCATTGAAAAAACTTTGATAATTGGAGCAACAGTCAACGCTATTTTTTCAGGATTTCTCATGCCGAAGGTCTTAGGAATCAACTCTCCCAAAACTATGGATACATAAGTAATCAATGCTATAATTACCATATAAGACAGTTCATTAGCATGGGTTGCTGTCAATGAGAAATGCTCAAAAAATGGAGTAACGTATTTTACTAAGGTAGCGCCTCCATAAGCACCCGATACAATACCGATCAAAGTTATACCCACTTGAATAGAAGATAAAAAATCTTCCGGTTTTTCTAAAAGATTGAGTACTATTTGAGCCTTTTTATTTCCTTTTTTAACTTTGTTTTCAATTTTTTGCCTCTTTACAGATACTAAGGCAATCTCAGATATAGCGAAAAAGGCATTTAAAAGAGTTAATAATAAAAGAATTCCTATTTCTAACATTTTAATATAAAAAAATTAAGTTTATTCCCATGTAGTTGTTTCAATCATTTTAATAATATCTTTTTCAATATATTCAACAGCAGGTTGTAAAGAATCAGGCCGAGGCTGAACTTTAAAATATAAATTTCCTGAAAGGAAATGTTTAATACTGTCTGTTACATAAAATTGAATATTTGAAGCAGATTCGCCTCCCAATCGATAAAGATTCCCAAATACCTTTTTTTCCGGATAAGAAAATGATTTGGTTTTTATAGAATTGGCTTTTATGGTATGTTCATATACAAGTCTCTGAGCTTCTTTTAATAGCGAATTTAAATTTCCGTTTACCTCAGAATAAGTTAAATATAGAGTTGCTTTCATGAATGGATAACTAAAATTGTACCAACAATTTTTGTGTTTATCCTCTACTTTAGTGAGGTTCGAATACTGAAATTCAAAAGGACATTTTTCTTTTTTAAAAAGTATGTAATTGGGTGCAGAGTATTCTAATCTTACCTGGCCGATTGGCTTAGGTAAATATTCTTCTTTCTTACAACTAAGTAAAAACAAAGAAAATAGAATAATAAAATATAAAAGATATAATTTTTTTAATGATTTACTCATCTAAATAAATAAATTTAGTATTTAATTAAATAATATATATAACGGATTTTTAGATACAATACGTATATTATCCCATCTATTACCTATAAATAGAAACTTTTTATATAAATATTCTATCTTATAATAAAAATATTTTTGAGGGGATAAAGTATATGCAAAAGCAGTCAATGCACATACCTGTAGAATTTTACTAAATAACTTAAAGAAAGTTTTTCTCTTAAAACAATAGGAGAAGAGAAAATTATATAATAAGAGGATATAAATTAATGAAATACTCGTGGGCCCGGGCTCGTCCATATAAATTGAAATTTTATTATAAGTATTTTTGAAGTTTAAAAATCATGCTGAATTATTTCTTCATTTTCAGGTTGTTTACCCAATAAGTTGGATAAAAATAAAATATTATCTGCAATAACTTCGGTAATATGTTTAGTAATACCGTTATCATCAAATTTACGAGTTTTAAGTTTTCCTTCAATGTAAACTTTACTTCCTTTTTTCAAAAATTTTTCACAAAGTTCTGCCAGTTTATTTCTTGCAGTTATATTATGCCAATCAGTTACATCTACTTTTTCTCCGGTTTCTTTATTCATATAACTTTCAGATGTGGCAACCGGAAAGTTAACAACAATATTTCCATCACTAAACCTATAAGATTTTACGTCAGTACCTAAATTCCCAACTAAAATTACTTTATTAATAGATGTACTCATTTTTATATATAAATTGATCGCATTGATGAGCAAAAATAATAAAAAATTTAATTATAAAATAAAAAATTTTCCATGGGTTTTGGAAAAGCGTAGCTTTTTAAGTTGTTTTTATTCAAAATTATAGCATTTATTTTATGGGCGACTTGATAAAAATCATTTTCATCAATTTCAATTTCTGAAATGGTAATAGTTAACAGTCTATGACTAAGTTTATGTTTAATCTGATGGTTATGGATAATTTGGTAATTCTTGAAATTTTGGTCAAATAAGGGGAATTCATATAACCCTTTCCAAATCGAATTGTTATTTCTTTTTTTTATTAATGTTAAGTCTTTACAAAAAAGATAGGCATAATGTATACTTTCTTCTTTAATTTTAACCGAGGAAGATTTAATAGGAAGAACGTTTTGTAAATTATTAGTATAGGCCAAACATTCCTCCTGAATAATACATTGATCACATTTTGGATGTAACGGTGTGCAGACCATCGAACCGAAATCCATGATCGCTTGATTGAAATCACCTGGATTTTCCGGCATTAAAGGTTTGATTAAATCAAAAAAGTAGGTAAAAGTGCTACTTTTACTTATATCCTTTTCTGAGCCAAAAACTCTGGAATATACTCGAAATGCATTACCGTCCAGAGCAGGCACTTTTTCATTAAAAGATATTGAAGCTATGGCAGCGGCAGTATATTTTCCAATTCCTTTAAGTTTAATTATTTCATGATAAGAATTAGGGAAAATACCATTTAATTCATTTACAATGTATTTTGCGGTAAAGTGTAAATTGTGCGCTCTAGAATAATACCCCAATCCCTGCCAGGAATTTAATACTTCATCTTCGGAGGCATTTGCCAGAACTTTAACATTAGGAAACCGTTGAATAAAATTTAAATAATATTCATATCCTTGATTAATACGAGTTTGCTGAAAAATAATTTCCGAAATCCAAATGTTATAAGGAGAAAGAGTTTCCCTCCATGGCAGTAAGCGTTTATTAATTTTATACCATTTCTGTAAAAGACTAATAAAATTCACACTTTTAAATGTTTATAAGTTTTACTTTCCAAAAATAATATTATATTTGCAAACTCAAAATTTAATTAGAAGTATAATAATATAATATTAAAAGTATGACAAAAGCAGATATCGTAAATTCGATTTCAAGTAAACTGGGTCTTGAAAAAGTTGAAACTCAAAAAGTCGTGGAAGTTTTTATGGATGAGATTAAAACTGCTATGGCTAAGGGTGATAATGTTTATTTAAGAGGTTTTGGAACTTTTTTAATTAAAAAAAGAGCAGCTAAAACAGGAAGAAACATTTCTAAAAATACAACTATTAAGATTCCGGCTCACAATGTACCTGCTTTTAAACCAGCTAAGTCTTTTGTTGAAGACGTAAAAACAAATGTTAAAGTCAAAAATTAGTAATAATTAATAAATAAAAGAACACTATGCCAAGCGGAAAAAAAAGAAAACGTCATAAGGTAGCGACCCATAAACGTAAAAAAAGAAGAAGATTAAACCGTCATAAAAAGAAAAATAAATAATTTTCTTCTAACATAAAACTAAGGTTTTTTTACTTAAGATATTTGTACATTCTTTACCAAAGTTTAAACTCAAAAACAATAGGTAAAGAATGTTTTTGTTCAAAAATGAATGTGTATAAGGGTGGATAATTAATGTAAAAGATGAGTAAAGAATTAATAGTATCATACGAACATTCAAAGGTTAGAATTATAATATTAGAAGGAGGAAGGATTCAAGAACTTCATGAAGAAGAAATAGGAAATAATTTTACGGTTGGAGATATTATTATGGGCAAAGTAAAAAAACTTGCCCCAAGTCTTAATGCTTGTTTCGTAAACATCGGATACGAAAAAGATGCTTTTTTACATTATCTTGATTTAGGTCCACAAATTAAATCTTCATTAAAATACTGTAAAGGAGTATCTTCCGGTAAAATAAATTCACCCAAATTAACTTCGTTCCCTTTTGAAGAAGATATAAACAAGGATGGAGTTATACAAGATGTTCTAGCTCCTAATCAGGATATACTCGTACAAATTACCAAAGAGCCTATTTCAACCAAAGGACCTCGATTATCTTCCGAAATTTCTTTAGCCGGAAGGTATCTTGTATTGATACCTTTTGCATCCAAGACATCAGTTTCAAGAAATGTATCTACTGCTGAAGAAAAAGACAGGTTGAAACAAATCGGAGAACAAATACGCCCTAATGGTTTCGGACTTATTATTAGAACGGTAGCAGAAGGTAAATCCGCTCAAGAATTACAATCGGAATTAACTAATCTTTTAAATAAATGGAACAATGTGTGCTTTCGTAATATAAAAAAAAGCAAAGCACCTGCCAAAATTTTGGGAGAGTTAGATAAAGCTTCATCAATTCTTAGGGATAATTTAAATGAAGATTTTGTTAGTATCGTTTGTGATAATGAGGAATTGGCCGGAGAGATGAAAGAATACCTTAATATTATTGCTCCCGAAAAATCTAAGTTAGTTAAATATTACGATTCCCATATTCCCATCTTTGAATATTACAATATAGATAAGCAAATAAAACAATTGTTTGGTAAGCATGTTAATATTTATCAATCGAAAGGCGCGTATTTGATAATTGAACATACTGAAGCCATGCATGTTATAGATGTTAATTCAGGGAACGTTACAGCCAATCAAAAATCCCAAGAAGATGCAGCCTTACATATCAACAAATTAGCTGCAGCAGAAATTGCTCGTCAATTACGTTTACGGGATATCGGAGGAATCATCGTTATAGATTTTATTGATCTAACTTCATCTCAACACAAAAAAGATCTTTATGAATATCTAAAAAAGGTAATGAAAGATGATAAAGCAAAACATAAAATCTTACCTCCAAGTAAATTTGGAATAGTTCAAATCACCAGACAAAGAGTACGTCCTCAAAAACAGTTGAATACAACAGAGGAAAATCCTAATATTAATGGAAAAGTAGAATCTCCTATTGTATTAGTAGATAAAATTCAACAACAAATCTTAAATGCTATAGTTTCAAATAAAGGCAAATTGTATTTGCATACACATCCATTTGTTGCAGCATATTTAACTAAAGGCATCAAAAGCATACGTAATGAATGGTTTCTAAATTACAAACGATGGATTAGGGTAATTCCTAGAGACAGCTTTAAATATCTTGAATTTCAAATTCAAAACGAAGAGAAGGAAGTCATTTATAAATTTTCAAATTAAACCCTATACTTATTTTTCATTCATTATACACTCTTTCTATCCTTCTTTTTTCAGCAGAAAAATTTAATTGAATAGTAGATTTTAAGCTTAAAGATCCGATTCTTATCGTTCTTAGAAACAACCATCATAGTTCGACTTTTACTCTAAAATTTATTGGTATATCAGATTTTAGAAATAAAATTTCCTATCCAAACACCCAAAATTCCTACCAAAATGCTGATACCTATATATAAAGCTAAAGTGAAGAATTGATGATTTTGATATAATTGCAAATTTTCAGCTGAAAAAGTAGAAAAAGTAGTATATCCACCACAAAAACCGGTTACCAATAGTAATTTTATTTCATTGTTTATAAAATTAAATCGTTCTGATAATCCCAAAAATAATCCGATGACAATACATCCGCTACAATTTATAAGAAAGGTAGCTAAAGGAAATATTCCTCCATAATATTTTTGGATATAAAGTGTTAATAGATAACGAATGATTGTACCTAAAGATCCACCTAATCCTACTAAAAAAATATTATAAATCATAAAATAAAATTATCTTTATCTAAATCTTTATTATTAATAAAAAAGTGTAATCAAGTTAATAAATTTCTTGCATCGAATCCTTAAATGCCATTGTCATCATCATCATCTTCATTATTATACCATTTGCTGTATTTAAGATAATTGGAAGCCGTTTGATATATTTTATTTTTCATTAAATCTTCTGAAACCATACCTATTTTTTTTGCCGGAATTCCTGCCCAAATTTCACCACGTGATATAAACGTACCTTGAGTGACTACAGCTCCGGCAGCAATAATTGCATTGCTTTCTACGGTTACTTCATCCATGACTATAGCTCCCATACCAACCAGAACATCATCGTGAATGGAACATCCATGGACAATTGCATTATGACCTATAGATACGTTATTTCCAATAAGGGTAGGATGTTTCATATAGGTACAATGAATGACTGTATTGTCTTGAATATTAACTCTGCTGCCAATTTTTATAAAATTAACATCACCACGGATTACAGCATTAAACCAAACAGAACTTTGGCTTCCTATAGTCACATCTCCGATGATTACGCATGTTTCTGATAAATAACAATCATTTTCAATTGAAGGAAATTTATCTAATACTTTTTTAAGTAGCGCCATATTTTTAAATAATATTATAATAATCTATTTATAGATACTAGCAAGTTATGTAATTTTGAAGAATTAAACTAAATGACATGAAATTAAAAATTGAAAAAACTCCCAATAAAAATATAGTTAAATTCGTTGCCCCCTCAACATTAGTAGAAGGCAGTTATGAAATATCGGATATAAAAAAAGCAGGTGATATTCCTATAGCACAAGAATTACTTCAATTGCCATTTGTTACTCATATTTTTATTACAGCAAATTTTATTGCTGTTCAAAAAAATGATATGGTAGAATGGGATATGGTCTTAGATGAAGTAAAAGAACTAATTGAAGACGAATTACTGGCGAATCCTTCAGTTGTTTTACAGCCGCGTAATACTCCCATATCTGTGTATGTAGAAATGACGCCTAATGCCTCTGTGATGAAATTTGTTACCAACAAAATTTTAGTTGAAGGAATAATTGAATTAAAAAATGAGAGCGAAGCTAAAGAAGTCCCTTTAGCACAATATTTATTTAGTTTTCCTTATGTAAAAGAAGTGTTTATATCGGATAATTTCGTTTCCATAACCAAAGCCGATGATTATCAATGGGAAGATATCTCTATGGAACTAAGGTATACTATTTCTGAATATTTAAGAGAAGAAAAAGAGATCAGCAATATAAAAAATTTTTCCACCTATAAAACTACAGATCATACGGAAAGAGAATTTTCAGAAATTGAAATTAAAATTAAAAATATTTTGGATGAATATGTGTTACCTGCAATTGCCGGAGACGGAGGTAATATAGAACTTATTTCTTTCGATGAAGAAACGAAGGTAGCTAAAATGCTTTTACAAGGCGCATGCAATGGTTGTCCATCCTCAACATTTACTTTAAAAAATGGAATTGAGGAACTTTTAAAACAAATGTTACCTAATGAAATTGAAGCTGTAGAAGCGATTAATGGGTAAGTAACTTATCCATTAATCCTTTGTAAGCTTTTCAGCAATACTAGTACAAGCTTCGTTCAATAGGTTGAAAACATTTTCAAAATCTTCTATATCACCGTAATAGGGGTCCGGAACACTTTGTTTAACAGCAGTGGGAGATTCGGACATAATTAACTTAACCTTTTTTTTATCTGCTTCTTTTTTTGCTTTGAAGATTATATCGCTGTAGTTGGCATGATCCATAACATATATGGCATCAAACTCGTCGAAATCAGAAGTAATAAATTTTCTGCCTCTTAGCTGAGAAATATCAATATTGTTTTTTTTACAAACCTGAATCGCACGTTTATCAGGTTTTTCATTTACGTGATAATCGGTTATCCCGGCACTATCTACAGTAAAACTATCAGGAAGTTTTGAACGTAAAATTCCTTCTGCCATAGGGGAACGACAAACATTACCTAAACAAACCATTAATATTTTCATATATCAGAAGTCAATTTTTTATTTAAATCGTCAACATAAGATTTGAATAACTTATCTGTTTCAAATAAGTTGTCAACCGTTTTACAAGCATGTAATACAGTTGCGTGGTCTCTTTTACCAATTTGAATACCAATAGAAGAAAGGGAGGCATTGGTATATTTTTTAGCGAAATACATAGCTAATTGTCTCGCCTGAACAATATCTCTTTTTCTGGTTTTTGATTGTAAAGCATCAATTGATACTTTAAAATAATCGCAAACCAAGTTTTGAATATAATCTATGGTAATATCTTTTTTGGAATTAGTAATAAGATTAGATAATGTTTTTTCAACAAGATCTAAAGTTATTTCCTTTTTATTGAAAGTTGCCTGAGCAATTATGGAATTTAGAGATCCTTCCAGTTCTCTAATATTGGTTTTAATATTTTTAGCAATATATCCTAAAACTTCATCAGAAAGCGCAATACCATCAAATTCCATTTTTTGTTGGAGAATTGCTAACCTCGTAGTATAATCAGGGGATTGTATTTCAGTTGAAAGTCCCCATTTGAATCGAGAGATTAATCGTTGCTCAACATCTTGAATGTCTACCGGCGATTTATCCGAGGTTAATATAATCTGTTTTCCGTTTTGATGTAAATGATTAAAAATATGGAAAAATACTTCTTGTGTACCTTTTTTACCCGATATGAAATGAATATCATCGACGATCAACACATCAATCATTTGATAAAAATGAATAAAATCATTTCTATTGTTTGATTTAGTAGCTTCCTGGAATTGTTGACAAAATTTTTCCATGGAAACATACAAGACAGTTTTTTCAGATTGAATTCTTTTAACTTCTAAGCCGATAGCATGAGCCAAATGGGTTTTTCCTAAACCTACACTACTATAAATAAATAAAGGATTAAAAGAAGTACCGCCGGGTCTTTTAGCAATTTGTTTTCCCGCAGAACGGGCAAGACGATTAGAATCTCCTTCAATAAAATTATCAAATGTATAATTTGTGTTGAGTTGACTATCAATCTTTAATTTTTGTAATCCGGGAATAATAAATGGATTTTTAACTCCTCTTTCAATAAATAGGGGAGCTTCCACTTCCTGAACCTTTATTTGTGCTTTTTGAGAACTTGGAATGTTAACGGTATAGGAATTTTCAGATTGTTGGTTTTTTTCCATCATAATGGAATAAACCAATTTGGCATCTTTTCCCAAGTTTTTGGTTAAGGCACTTTTTATTATCTTTATGTAATTTTCTTCAAGATATTCATAGTAAAATTTACTGGGTACCTGTATGGTTAATATTTTATCTTGAAGCTTTACGGCCTTGATAGGTTGGAACCATGTAAAATAGGATTTCTCAGAGATATTATCTTTGATATATTGTAGACAGGCTTCCCATATTGAAATCGCAGAATTTAACATTTTTTTAAATTTGTATAAAAAATAAAGGATAAAATTTTACCCACCTTTTAGATCACAAAATTGTTAATTTATTTTAGAAAAAAAAAGAGGATTACCTGTTGTATTTTTAGAAATTTATTAGTAAGTAAATATATATTCTATCTTGGATTAAATAAAGCGTAAAAATAAGAATAAGATAGGATAAATTGGATAAAAAACAATAGTTTAAAAATATTGATTATTAGTAATAATTTGGATTGTATAAATTCGATCTATATAAGGCCAATAAAGGGATTGCAGAATATGAGCCAATAGTTGTAAAAAACAATTTATTCATCAAATAGACAAAAATAGAATTGAAATGTTGTTGAACAAATTATTTATTTTAATATCCATCATTTTTCTAAAGAAATAGGTATATTTTAGGTCTGTGAAATTAAAAAACAAGATGATTTTTTATGGCTTTTAAAGAAGGAAAATTAGTGTTATTTTGGATTAATAAATCGGTAGAAAATTTGTTGCTCAGTACGATAAGTGAGCTATAAAATTTTTTTTATGGCAATAAAATTTTGAGCCAAATAAGAATCGAATTTTTCAAAAAATAATTCTTTATTTTTCATGGGAACTTCAACTACAAGATAACATTTATCGGAAAAAGTGCTTGATAACATTTCAATCGATAATTTTTTTAAAAGAGTCATAATAGAAGATTGATACGCATAATCAAATAAGAGCTCATAGTTCTCACTTAATTCCTTAGAAATGATTTTTGCACATTCAATAGTATATTGAGCACTTTCTTTATAAGCTTTTATCAATCCCCCAACTCCAAGTTTAGTTCCTCCAAAATATCGTACTACAATTAAAAGTACATTGGTTAGTCCTGAAGAAAGCAATTGATTATAAATAGGTAATCCGGCAGTACCCGAAGGTTCTCCATCATCATTGGCTCTGTATAGCTCTCCCGAAATGCCCATTCGAAAAGCATAACAATAATGCGTTGCATTGGGGTATATTGTTTCACTAAATTTTAGATAATCCTTTACTTCTTGTTCATTATTGACATTAAATATTAGCCCGTAAAATTTACTTCCTTTAATTTTTAAAAGAGCATCCGTTATTTCAGTATCAACAGTTTTATAAATAAATTTATCATCCATGTAAATTTAAGATATTGATTTGTAGATAATTGATTAAAATAACGTTGATGGATTTTTAAGATATGAAATAAGATTGTCTCCCACCAATTCTTGATAACTAATATCTCCGAAAAGAATAGGAGCACTAGTGCCATTTTTTAATATATTTGGAGACGTGATGATCATTGCTTCGTCCCACATTCCTTTATCAATAAAATGTTGTAAGGTTTGTTTACCGCCTTCGATGATTACCGATTGAATATTTTTGTCGTATAAAACATTTATAATTTGGGGAACTAAATCCTTGTTAAAATCTAATTGAAAATAGTTTAAATGAGTAGTTGATTGAGATTTTTTTTCCGTAAAGATAAAAGTCTCAGCTTGGTCATCGAAAATAGAATGACTGAGGGGAATTTCTAAATTTTTATCGATGAGTAATCTTATTGGGTTATTACCATAAACAGATCGGGTAGTTAAACTAGGATTGTCTATTAAAACAGTATTTTTTCCGACTAATATAGATTGTTCTTCATTCCTTAACACATGAGTTTTTTGTATTGAAAAAGGATTGCTGATCCAGAACGGATGGTTTCTATCTCTGCCGTTATCTATTTTCTTATTTAAAGTTTCTGCCCATTTTAAAATAATATACGGTCGTTTTTTCAAATGATAAGTAAAAAATCTTTTATTTAATCTTTTACATTCTTTTTCCATAACACCGGTAACTACTTCTATACCTGAATTGCGAATTATTTCAATTCCTTTACCGTTAACTTTACTCGTTGGATCCTGAGTACCGATCACCACTTTTTTAAACTTTAAATCCTTTATTTTTAAAGCGCAAGGAGGAGTTTTTCCGTAATGAGCGCAAGGCTCTAAGGAAACATAAATGGTACTTTTTTTAAGTAAACTTTGATCTTTAACCGAGGAAATGGCATTAATTTCAGCATGAGCTTCACCGGATTTTCTATGCCAGCCTTCTCCAATTATTGTATTGTTGTAAACTATAACAGAACCTACTAAAGGATTAGGATAAGTGGTTCCCAAACCATTTTGAGCAAGATCTATACAACGCCGCATGTAGACTTCATCGACAGTATTACCCATAAATTCTTTTTATAAGCGGTGAAATAGATTATTCTTCCTCAGTTTCTTCAGAAATACCTTCACCATCTTCATAATTTGAATCGCTTTCAGACAAATTTAAATTAACCAGTTTTGAATAAGTCTGTTTTAATTCATCCAATTTAGTTTTTTTGGATTCAATATTGTTTAATGTATTCTGTAAAAGCGGATTGTCTTGATTGGCATTTGAAAAGTATGATAAATTATTCTCCAATTGAACAATTTCATGTCCCAAATCTTGAATTTGCTTTCTCATTTTTCGTAGATCTTCATCCAGCTTTTTATCATCCTTAGATTGCTTATAATTTTCTACTTTAATATTTAATTGAATTTCATCAATGATGTTTTTGTCAATATCGAATTTTTTAATAAGATTTTTAATAGCTGAATTAAATTCTTTATTGATGTTCATATTCTCTCTGGGAACTTTTCCTATAGAATTCCATTGAATACTGTAATCATTGATTTTAGCAAGAGCATCTTCTTTATCTATAGCAGAAATGGAGGAAATTTCTTCCAAAAGATCTTGCTTTCTTTTTAAATTTTCGATCCATTCTTCATTAACTTTATTATTTCTTAATTTATATCGGTTAAAGAAATAATTGCAATTTTCTCTGAATTCATCCCAAAGTTTATCAGAATATTTTCTTGGAACATGACCAATATTTTTCCATTCATTCTGAATCTTTTTATAAAGATTTAAAGCAACTTCCCAATCTTCGCTGTCTTTATTAGCTTTAGCGATTTCCAATAGGTCGTTTTTCTTTTTAAGATTTTCTTGTTGGATCTTTTTTAAATCTTTATAAAATGTATTTTTCTTATTGTTAATTTCATGAAGCAGACTTTTAAATTTACTCCACGTGTCACTACTGGTTTCTTTAGGAATTCTTCCTGTAGTAAAGAAAGCTTCTCTTAAATTTTCTATTTTCTTAACATTATTTTGCCAGAAGGAATGATCGGGATTTTCAGCGGATGCTATGGTTTCAAGTTGAGAAATGATGGCTTGTTTTTTCTCCAAATTCGCTTGTTGCTCTTCTTTAATTTTTTCAAATAATTCAGATTTGCGTTCATGAATTTTTTGGGTTATTGCTTTAAATTCTTGCCAAGTACTTTCTCTAAACTCTTCCGCCACAGGTTCTGCTTGTTCTTTCCATAGCTTGTGCAAATATTGCAGCTCATTTAATGCTTTTTGCACACTAGGCTCAGTTGTCAATTCTTCGGCTCTGCTAATAATTGCCCTTCTTTGTTCCAAATTATGTGCATAATCTAATTCTTCAAGTTCCTTATTTAATTTGATGAATTCATGTGTATTATCTAAATGATGAAAATAGGTTCTGAAAACATCACCGGCTCTTGATTTAGGAATTTTACCTGCATTATGCCATCTTTCTTTTATATCTCTGAATTTTTTAAAAAAAGAACTGATCGATTCCATAGGGGTTGTATACAGCTCTTTTAATTCTTCAATTATCTGAAGTCTTTTATTGAGATTATTTTGCTCGTTTTGTTCTTGTTCTTTATAATATGAGTTTAGTTTTGTTTTATAGTCGTGGTAGGCTGAATTGAATTTGTTTTTTAAGAATTGATCGGGTTGATAACTTAGCTCGTCTCCACCTTCATTAAGGAACTTTTGTTTTCGTTCCGTTTCATGTTCATCAAATTTTTTTAAAAATATATCCCTTATGGAATTAATATTTTCTCCAATTAATTGAACTGGATAATGATTGTGAAGATATTTAAGCTCATCAATGAGTTTTTCTAATGAAAAAGATTCATAATCTTTTTCAGGAATGGTTGTTTCTTCAACGGATTGATCCTCCTTGTTGTTTTCAGAATTTAGCTCATCAATAGAATCTTCCTTAGAAGAATTTTTATTATATGTTGATTCTAAATTTTGAGTTGATTCAACCTTTTTTTCATTTCCTTCTGCATTATGCAGGTTATCCGATTCAGTACCCATATTTTTGATATTTTTCCAAACAAAAATATAAAAAATATTGCAAATGTGCTATATAAGTGATAATAAAATGTAAATGGATTAAATATTCAAAAAAACATGATTTTTATGTTGTTAAATAAATAAATCAAAAAAAAATATTAGAGTTAAATAAATCACAAAAAGTGTTAAATAAAGTAGAAATTCAATTTTTTTAGTTTTTAAAAATTTAAAATCTAAAAATTATATTAACAAATTCTTAAAGATATAAAGCACAATGTAAAAATTAATAAAAAAAAAATTTTATCTTTTTTACTATTTCGAATTTTAAGATGAAGAATTAAATTAGTGAAGAATTTAATTTATGGAAGATGAAATAGTAATTATAATTAAAAATTATAGAATATAAATATTAAATCCATTCAACATCAAATATTTCAGAAAAGTATTTTTTAATAACTTTTTTCACCTCATCCGGGTTTACGGATATACCCAATTCTTTTTCTAAAGAAGTAACATATTTGTTTTGTATGCCGCAAGGAACGATGTAGTCAAAATAGGAAAGGTTGGGGGATAGATTAAGTGCAAAACCGTGCATAGTGACCCATTGAGAGGCCTTTACGCCAATAGCACATATTTTCCTGGCCATAGGTTTATTTACATCAATCCATACGCCTGTTTCCCCGTTAGATCTTTCTCCTTTAATTCCATAAAAATTTATGGTTTTTATAATTACTTCTTCCAACAAGCGCATGTATTTGTGGATATCATTAAAAAAATTATCAAGATCAAATATAGGATATCCAACAATTTGTCCGGGACCATGATACGTAATATCTCCGCCTCGATTGGTTTTAATGAACTGAGCATTAATTTCTTGAAGTTTGATATTGCTGATAAGAAGATGGTCTAAATTACCATTTTTACCTAAGGTAAATATATGCGGATGAGAAACAAATAAAAAATAATTGGGAGTAAGATTTATTTCATTAGTTATTGATTTTTTGTTTTTTAATTTGATTGAAACAATATATTGGAGTAATTTTTCTTGCAACTTCCAAGTTTTAAGATAATCAGCATGAAGTAAATCTTTATATATTACTTTTTTATTTTGGATTTTATTCATTAAGCTAAAATAATTGTATAAATATAAAAAAGATAATATTTATATATGTTATAAATGAAATATTAAGATTAATAACTTGTTAAAATATAGCAGGGGATTGGTATAAGAAAAAAAAATTTTAACATTAATGTAACATTATTATATGTAAAACCCTTTCAATAGAAACTATGAAAGGGTTCATTAACACTAAAAAACTTTATTAAAGAACAACTAATTATTGATGCAAATATACATCATTTTTCTTAAATACAAAATTATTTAATAGATTTAAGTAAAAATTGTTAATAAAACGTTTAAACTTGTTACTATAATGTTAAGGCTAAAGTTTGAGGTAAAAAAATAATTTGCGCTCATTTTATTTTCAAGAATTAATATATATTAATTTTTTATTCACATAAATCATTAAAAATGCAATTTCTTTACTAGTGCAAAATGAAATTTTTAAATTAATTTTGCTTTGAAAATTAGTGAAGATATAGATATAAATAATACAAATATGAGTTTAGAAATTAGTGATCAAACATTCAAAGATGAGGTATTAAGTTCCAAAGAACCGGTTTTGGTTGATTTTTGGGCTGAATGGTGTGGACCATGCAGAAGTTTAAAACCTATAGTTGATGAATTGTCTGAAGAATTTAAAGGAAAAGTAAAAGTTGCTAAAATTGATATTGATGCCAATCAAGAAGTTTCGGTAGAATATGGAATCAGAAATATTCCTACGCTTTTATTCTTTAAAAATGGACAAGTTGTTGACAAAGTAGTAGGGGTTCAGCCAAAAGAAAAGCTAGCAGAAAAAATGAATGCATTATTGGATTAATCCAATTAAATGATGAAAATAAAAATATCCTGAAATATTCAGGATATTTTTATTTATATAAAATGCTATTTAAAAAGTATAAATTAAATTTTACGCATACGTAAGCTCTTAGGAGTTATTTCAAGATATTCATCATCTTTAATATATTCCATAGCTTCTTCTAATGAAAATTCAACTTTAGGGAAAATTTTAGCAGCTTGGTCAGATCCGGAAGCTCTCACGTTGGTTAACTTTTTACCTTTAATAAGATTTACTTCCAAATCATTATCACGGCTATGTTCTCCGACTACTTGACCTTTATATATTTGATCTCCCGGTTCAACAAAAAATTTACCTCTATCCTGAAGTCGGTCGATTGCATAAGCCAAAGCCTGTCCCGTTTCAGATGAAATCATAGATCCGTTTTGTCTTTGCGGAATAATGTCTTTTACCGGTTCAAAATCTTTAAAACGATGATTAATAATGGCTTCTCCGGAAGTTGCTGTTAGAAGAAGGTTACGTAATCCGATAAGACCTCGAGAAGAAATATCAAATTCCAAATGTTGTAAATCACCTTTAGGTTCCATCACTTTTAATTCTCCTTTTCTTTGAGTAACCAATTCTATAGCTTTGCCGGATACAGCATCGGGAACATCAATTACTAAATGTTCATAGGGCTCATGTTTAACACCGTCAATCTCTTTAATAGTTACCTTTGGTCTACCTACTTGCAATTCATATCCTTCACGTCTCATAGTTTCAATAAGGACAGATAAGTGAAGAATACCTCTACCAAAAACATTGAACTTATCCTCGGAATCAGTTTCTTCCACTCGAAGGGCTAAGTTGATTTCAGTTTCCTTCATTAATCGATCTCTAAGGTGTCTTGAAGTAACGTATTTTCCTTCTTTACCGAAAAACGGTGAAGTATTGATAGTAAACAACATACTCATCGTAGGCTCATCAACCGCAATACGAGGCAAAGCTTCCGGTTCGTTCAAGTCAGCAATAGTATCACCGATTTCAAAATCATCGATACCGATTACAGCACATAAATCACCGCTTCTTACAGATTCAACAGGTTTTCTTCCTAAACCTTCAAAGACTTGTAATTCTTTTATGCGTATTTTTTTATTTTTACCGTCTTCCTGGCAAAGAGTATAATCTTTTCCGGAAATTAAATCTCCACGATACACACGACCTATGGCAATTTTTCCCACAAAACTTGAGAAATCAAGAGAGGTAATTTGCATTTGAGGCGTTCCTTCTACATAAGGTGCTTCCGGTATTAATTCAATAATTTTATCTAATAAATATGTAATGTTATCGGTAGGTTGTTTATAATCTCCGGACATCCAACCTTGTTTAGAAGAACCGTATACCGTCTCAAAATCCAATTGTTCTTCAGTAGCATCTAAATTAAACATTAATTCAAATACCTGATCATGTACATGTTCCGGTTGGCAGTTTTCTTTATCAACTTTATTAATTACTACGATGGGCTTTAATCCCAATTCAATCGCTTTACTAAGAACAAAGCGAGTTTGAGGCATTGGTCCTTCAAACGCATCCACAAGCAATAAAACACCGTCAGCCATTTTAAGAACACGTTCAACCTCTCCTCCAAAATCCGCGTGTCCGGGAGTGTCAATGATATTAATTTTGACACCTTTATAGTTTACTGATACATTCTTGGATAAAATGGTTATTCCTCTTTCACGTTCCAGATCATTATTATCCAGAATCAAATCCCCGTCATTTTTTTCAACAACATTACAAGACTGAATAATTTTATCTACTAATGTTGTTTTTCCATGATCGACATGAGCAATAATTGCTATATTTCTAATTGATTGCATATATGATATTAAAATTCAGGTGCAAATGTAAGATATTATTGCTAAATATATGGTTTTGTGTTAGTAAATAAAAGCATACTATTATTCATAATTTAAGGTTTTATTAATAGAAACTTAAAAACACTATTAAAATGAATAATTTAATTGTACTTTTGATTAGTATTTAAAAATAAGAAAATGAAAATATCTTATATCGTATTTTTTTTAGGTATTGCTTTAAGCATAAGTTCATGTAACAATTCTAAAAAATCAGAGAAGGATCCAAATACTAATCAATCAAAGGATAGTACTCCGGTGGTAAAGACTACGTCATTAGATACGATAAGTTTATCTCCAATTAAAAAAGTACCGAAATTTGAAAATAAAGAGGCGGACAACTTTGTTCAGGAAACTAAATTATATTTTGAGCAAATAGCAGAAGCTACTCAAGCAGGTAATGAAAGTAAAATTTTAGAATTGCAACTTAAAGCCAATGATATAGATGAAAATTACAAAAAGGTCTTAAAAAAATTAGATACCGAACAACAAAAAAATCTTAGAAATTGGTATATGCAATTAGTCGATGCCGCATCCAAGTAATAACTGCATATTTTTTTATCGTCTTTGAACCTATTAAAAAATAATGAAAGTAGTATTTTAAGTATAAAGCAGATATTCATCATCATACATTATCTAAAATAAACTAAAATAGTTTTATCTTTATACGGATAAAACTATTTTTTATGCTAATTAAAACGTATGGAAGTTCTGTCTATGGAGTCAATGCTCAATTAATAACCGTTGAAGTAAATGTAGATAAAGGAGTAGGGTATCAGTTGGTAGGTATGCCGGATATGGCAATAAAAGAAAGTGCACATCGAATTTCGGCAGCCTTAAAAAACTGTGGATATAAAATGCCGGGTAAAAAAATCACAGTAAACATGGCACCTGCAGATCTAAGGAAAGAAGGATCAGCTTATGATTTAACAATTGCTATGGGAATATTGGCGGCATCCGAGCAAATAAAAGGAGATCATCTCGATCAATATTTAATTATGGGCGAATTATCTTTAGATGGTTCTTTACAACCCATAAAAGGTGTTTTACCTATTGCAATACAAGCAAGAGAAGATGGTTTTAAAGGCTTTTTCTTCCTAAACAAAACGCTAAAGAAGCTGCTATAGTCAATGATCTCGAAGTTTATGGAGTTGACAATATAAAAGAAGTCATTGATTTTTTTGATAAAAACATTCAATTAAATCCAACCATAGTAAATACAAGAGAAGAGTTTTTTGAGAATAATAGTAAATTTCAATTTGATTTTTCAGAAGTTAAAGGTCAGGAAAATGTAAAAAGAGCTTTGGAGATTGCTGCTGCCGGAGGTCACAATGTACTTTTAATCGGTCCGCCGGGAAGTGGAAAAACCATGTTGGCAAAAAGAATTCCTTCCATCTTACCTCCATTGACCTTATCGGAAGCACTAGAGACAACGAAAATACATTCCGTTGCCGGAAAATTAGGATCAGAATCTTCTTTAATGACAGTAAGACCTTATCGTAATCCTCATCATACCATATCAGGAGTAGCATTAGTTGGAGGAGGAAGCTATCCGCAACCCGGAGAAATTTCTCTATCTCATAACGGCGTACTTTTTCTGGATGAACTGCCTGAATTTAATCGCCAAGTATTGGAAGTCATGAGACAACCTTTAGAAGACAGGATTGTAACTATCTCAAGAGCAAAATTTACGATCACCTATCCGGCCAGTTTTATGTTGATTGCTTCCATGAATCCTTCTCCTTCCGGATATTTTCCAAATGACCCTAAAAATACGAGCACTATACAAGAAATGCAAAGATATATGAATAAAATATCCGGGCCGTTACTCGATCGAATCGATATTCATGTGGAAGTTTCACCCGTTCCTTTTGATGATTTATCGGATAAAAGGAAAGGAGAGTCAAGTTCAGAAATAAGGGCAAGAGTGGTAGAAGCAAGGAAAATTCAAACTCAAAGATATAAAACAGCGGAAGGAATCCATTATAATGCTCAAATTGGACCTAAACAATTAGATGAATTTTGTTTGTTGGACGACGTTTCCAAAAATTTACTAAAATCTGCCATTGAAAAATTGGGTTTATCTGCCCGAGCCTATGATCGAATTTTAAGAGTGGGCAGATCGATAGCAGATTTAGATAAATCAGAAGTTATCCAAGCACACCATATTGGAGAAGCTATACAATATCGTAGCCTTGATCGGGAAGGATGGTGTAAATAAATGTAAATTTTTGAAAAATTATTATTAATTTGAACAAAGAAAATAATAATAAATTATGATAAGAAATGTTCAACTATCCGATGCATTAAGAATAGCTGAAATTTATAATTATTATATAGAAAATACGGTCATTACCTTTGAAGAAAAAAAAGTTAGTGCCCGGGAGATAGAAAACAGAATTCAAAAAATATCGGCAAAAGGTTATCCTTATATAGTATATGAAAAAGAAGGAATCATACTAGGATATGCATATTTGAATACTTGGCGAGAACGTTCGGCTTATGATATAACATTAGAAAACAGTATTTACCTGGATTATAATCAAACCCATCAAGGAATAGGTAATGAATTGCTTACAGCCCTGATTGAAGAATCAAAAAAGATAGATATACATTCCATTATAGGAGTAATATCTTTACCGAATGAGCCCAGTAGAAAATTGCATCGGAAAACAGGATTTAATCTGATAGGAAATTTTAAAGAATCAGGAAAAAAATTTAATCAATTGATAGATGTTGAATTTTGGCAACTACTATTGGATTGAATAAATTAAAATCTATAATAAAAATCAAAATAATTTAAAAAATAATAAAAATGATACATCATATTGTAATGTGGAAGCTTAAAGAAAGCGATAAAAAAAATAATGCTTTAAAAATAAAAAATGATTTAGAAGCCTTAAAAGATCGAATTAAGGAGTTACAATATATCCAAGTAAATACCAATATGGAGATTGCTCCACAGTCAAATTTTGATATACTTTTAGATTCCCGATTTAAAAATTTTGAAGATTTAACTCTATATGCAAATCATCCGGAACATCTTAAAGTGGTGGAGTTTATAAAAACAGTGGTTGAACAAAGAGTAGCTATCGATTACGAAATATAGTTACATAGTAATTGATTATTAAAAAGGATGTTTACTTACACTACACATCCTTTTTTTATTCTTGCTTTATGGATAATATAAATTTTAATGCCAATTTAACTTCAACAACTAAATAAAATATCCGATTATTCTTTCCCCTAATACGATCAATTTATGGGTAAAATGATGGATGGTGAAATGCGAATAATGTAATTTTTTAGAATATTTATATATAAAAATTACAAATTATTTATTAAATGACTCTTTTTTTTAGAATTTAAACAAAGATGATTAAATTTGCATCCACTATTTAACAAATTAATTATTCATGAAATTACCGGCAATAGTTCAATTGCATATTATCGTATTTATTTGGGGATTTACCGGTGTAATAGGTAAGCTTATCTCTCTTAATGCTATACCTCTGGTATGGGGTAGGACCTTGGTTGCAGCTTTTATTTTATTTTGTTATTTATATTTTTCAAAAGGAAAAAATTTTAAAATTTCCAAAAAGCTGATGTTCCAACTTTTGGGGTGTGGAGTAATTGTAGGTACTCATTGGTCATTGTTTTATGGATCCATTAAAATATCCAACATTTCTATTGCCACTTCAACCCTATCAACAGGAACTTTATTTGTGGCTTTTTTAGAGCCCTTTTTTTTCAAACGAAAAATCAAAATTTCTGAAATAATTTTAAGTTTAGTTATTATAATTTGTATACTTTTTATCTTTAATACAGAAATGAGTTATTGGAAAGGTATACTACTTGGTATCGGATGTGCATTCTTGTCGGCATTGTTTTCAGTAGTAAACGGAATAATGCATTCAAAAGAAAGTCCAGAAATAATAACTTTCTATGAAATGGCAGGAGCTTTTGTAACCTTGACGGTTTTTATGTTTTTGTTCAATGATTGGGAAGCCATAGCTACCATAAAAGCTTGGGATATCCTATGGCTTTTAATGTTGGGCGGACTTTTAACCAGTTTTCCTTTAGTTATGACCATGAAGCTGATGAAACACATTACGCCTTTTACACTCATGCTTTCCATAAACTTAGAGCCTGTATATGCTATTTTAATAGCCTTTTTAATTTGGAAAGATTCGGAAAAAATGAGTCCAGTATTTTATATTTCAACAGCTGTCATGATTGCTGCCATCTGTTTTAACGGTTATTTAAAATCTAAAAATAAAAAGATCCAAAATCAATAAAGTTAGCATTTGCATTATTTTTGAGTTTACATAAGATTAATATTAGACATATGCGTACTGTCCCTAAAATTCTTATGATATTCAGACTCTTACTGGCTCCTCTAAGCATTATTTTATCTTATCACTATGGAGAAAGATGTGTTCCTATGCTTGTTTTAATACTATGCCTGGGGTTGATTTCCGATATATTGGATGGAATTATTGCCAGAAAGTATCAGGTAGCAACTGAAAATTTAAGAAGAATGGATAGTTTTATAGATATTATATTTTGGCTATCTCTTGCAATATCAACAGGAATAGTTCGACCTGGGATCATAGAAGCCAATTTGATATTTATTGTAGGTTTAGTAATATTAGAAGGAATAAGTGCGCTAATTAGTTTCTTGCGATTCGGAAAAGAAGCAAGTACCCATGCGTATTCTTCAAAATTTTGGGGAATAACGTTATTTTTAGCGCTTATATCAATACTGGGTTTTAATTACGGTGGATTCTTTTTATATCTGACTATAATTGTGGGATATATTTCCTATGTTGATGTTTTACTTATACTTATATTATTACCTCATTGGGTGCATGACGTACCGAGTTTTTTTCATGCTTATTTAATTAGAAAAAAAATTAATTTAAAGAAGAAGTACATTAGGTTCAGTTACTAATTAAATACTTTAGAAAGTTTAAATAAAATAGAACATACCAATCGGAAACAACTTATTTTAAAAAATTTAAAATTTTAATTTTAAATGTTGAAAGATTACAAAAAAGACCTAATTATAGCGCTATATTCCTTACCGGGTATATTAATAATCTATAGTTTCGGATTTATCTTCAATAATATCATTTTTGCAAGTATAGCTGCAGGAGGTGCTGTGACGGCGGGATATGGAGCAAATAAAAAAATATTAAAATATCCTTTTGCGCCCATGATCATAGCCGTTCTAGGAATGAGTATATGTGCTGCATTGGGATCATTAATAGGACATTTCTATTTTTGGTATATAGTCTGTTGTGTATTATTGGCCTGTTTAGCAACCTGTGTGGGAACTATCGATCAAAATGCTTGGTGGATTGTTTTACAATGGTCTATTGCTTTTTTTGTAGGAGGCTATTATGTGGGAGATATTTATGCCGCTCTGCATAGAGGTGTTTTAATTCTTGCAGGAGGTTTATTTCAATCTATTTGTATTATTTTTCTCATTGAGAAATCATCATTTGAAAGAAATATTAGTAACCCTGAGGAGCTTCTGATCATTTTTAAAAACATATATGAAGATATTGATAAAAAAATACGCTTCCATATGACCATCATCTATACCGCATTAACCATTTTAGTTTGCTTTTTCTTTATAACTGTTTTCGATATCAAATATTATTACTGGGCTGTTATGACTGCCTTAGTTATTTTGAAACCTGATTTTATTGATACCCTGAAAAAAGCAAGTATAAGGTTGATGGGAACACTTCTGGGTATTGTCATAGCTACTTTTTTAATATGGTGGTTTCCATCAAGATATATCATGGCATTGGAAATTCTGATATCTTTATATGTTTGCTATGTATTTGCCAACCACAGATATGCAATTTTGTCAACCTTTTTAACGATTACAACCGTATTAATGTTTGCAATTAATGGGTCATCGGGTAATGAAATAGCTATGGACAGATTAATTGCCACCTCGATTGGAGGAGTATCGGCCATATTAATTATGAGTTTAAGTTTATTGCATATTCGATTTTTAAAAAGTAAAAACTAATACTGATCTTTTAGAATTAGTGGTTTTTATTATTTTTTAAAACTTCTTCAAAATGATTTTCAGCCCAAGTGATCATCATCTGAATGGAAGGCATTAAACTGATACCTGTTTCCGTAAGACTATATTCAACCCTAGGCGGGATTTCAGCATAGGCTTTTCTTTTAATTAAATTATATTTTTCCAAATTTTTTAGCGTGTTGGTAAGCATCTTTTGAGAAATATCAGGAAGTTCATTTTTTATTTCTCCGTAACGCATCGTTTTGCCGGAATATAAAACAGCTAATAATAATAAAGACCATTTATCGCTAAATCGGCTTAATATATTTCTTATGGGACAGATGGGATATTTTAAATCGAGTTTATGAGCTTTCATTTTTCTATCAAATATACATATTACTCTCCAATAGAGTACAACTATAAATAATAAAGTAATAATTTATAGTTAAATAAATGTTAAAATTAAACATATAATTAGCTGATAATCAATAATTCTAACTTTAGCGGTTCGTTACGAGCCTGCTTGTGAACATAAGTTGTTCGGGCTAAATTCGAATCATAAACTTATTTAAATATATATAAAAATGAAAATATCAATACTAGGAACAGGAAATGTTGCACAAGCGTTAATTAACGGATTAATTAATGAAAAGTATAATGTGGTAGTTGGTTCAAGAAATTTCGAAAAAGGAAGTGAAAATATAGAAAAACTAAAACAAGTTAATAAAACCCTATCCATTGTTTCCTACCAAGAGGCTGTTGCATTAAGTGAAATTATACTTCTTTCAATTCCCGGATTTGCGCTTATAGAAACCATAAAGGATCTTGGAATTAAAAATTTTGAAGGTAAAATACTTTGGGATATTACAAATGCATTTTCATCGGAAGCTCCGACTAATGGAGTAATAAAATTAATTTCATCTCCCGAAGAATCTCTGTCAGAAAGTGTACAAAAGCTTTTGCCATTATCGCATGTTGTTAAAGGAATGAATACCATAGGTGCGCATCTTATGTATCAGCCCTCACTGAAAGAAAACGGTACCGCATTTATTGCCGGAAATAATGAAGAGGTTAAAAATACAATTTCTACAATAATTAAATCTTTAGGTTGGAATATCTATGATGCTGGTAAACTAGAATCTTCACGAGCATTAGAGTATATGGGACAATTATATGTAGCTCAAGGTGTTTTATATAATAAATGGAATTCGACTTTTAAGTATATAGATTAAATTTTATCATGTAATAAAAACATATATAAATTAAGTAAATTGAAATTCGATGAAAATAAATATTATTAAAAATGCATATTTTCTACTTTTTGTTTTGATTATAAACATTTCTGAAATAAAAGCACAAAAAGTTATAGATTTAACAACGCCCCATTTGAAAGCGATAAATACATTTATGACATTTGAAAAAATGGATGGCGATAAAGTAGTAAGAGTTGTTAAGGATCCAT
This sequence comes from Apibacter sp. B3935, assembly GCF_009827705.1. Classification (NCBI taxonomy): domain Bacteria; kingdom Pseudomonadati; phylum Bacteroidota; class Flavobacteriia; order Flavobacteriales; family Weeksellaceae; genus Apibacter; species Apibacter sp. B3935. The sequence continues at coordinate 192,574 of NZ_WINL01000002.1, read as the reverse complement.
CAATCAAGAAATTTGATGAACCTACTTATGTACGAATCAATAATGTAAATTTTGCCAATGGGATCATAGAAGTAAAAGTGTTAAGTCGAATTTTGGATGATGCTCCGAATTTTGCCCGAGGTTTTATTGGTATAGCCTTTCATATAAATGATTCAAACACTAAGTTTGAAAGTATATATGTTCGCCCTTTAAACGGAAGATCCGAGAATCAGGAACACAGAAACAGGACCATACAATATTTTTCTTATCCGAATTATAAGTATCAACGATTGAGAAATGAATCTCAAAATAAATACGAGTCCTATGCAGATATGGCACTAAACGAATGGATACAATTAAGAATTGAAGTTCAAGGGCAAAAAGCTAAATTATATATAAATGATAATAAACAACCCTCACTCATCGTAAATGATTTAAAATTAGGAGGAAATGCGACAGGAGCTATCGGACTCTTTGTTGATGTAGGCACTGAAGGATATTTTAAAGATTTGAAGGTTTATCTACAATAATAAAACCTAAAACAAAATTCCGACTTTAAAATAGAGTCGGAATTTTTATTAATTCAACCTGAAATCTAAATACAGATCGTTTCTTAATACATCTAAAATTTGTTTATTTATATTTACTCTTCGGTTCATTGATTGAGATTCTAAATACACATTGTTCTTTTTATCGATAATTTCAAAGTGTATATCTTTAGAACCTGCATTTTCATCACATACTTTATTTAAAGTAGTAATGGTATTTTCATCTAAATTTTCCAAGTTTATCTTAATGGTTAATTTTTTAGCATGTTTTCCGATCACATCGCTAAGTTCTTCGATATTCAGCACGTTTATATATACAAAGCCGTTATCTTTAATCATACCTACCGTGATTTTTACTAAAACAAATAAATTAGGAATAAGATATTTTTGCAAATCCAGATAATTCTTTTTAAGCTTAAGAGAAATAGTACCTGTTTTATCTTCCAAATCAAAATAGGCGATTCTTGTTCTGCCGTCGTTTATTTCCTTATGCTCAAAACGAGAGATCATACCGGCAATATACACTTCCTTATTAATATAATTTTCTTTATTTTCATTAATTTCAGAAATATCAATAGGTTTAATCAACGCAATTTCGTATTTGTAATTATCCATTGGATGAGCAGATATATAGATACCTACTACTTCTTTTTCTCTACCCAATTTATACATGGTACTCCATTCTTCCGTTTCAGGAATTACCGGTTTCATAACATCAAATCCTTCATCCCCCAAGTCTCCAAATAAAGAATTTTGAGCAGAATTCTTATTATCCTGATAGGCAATCCCGTATCTTACCAGCTTTTCAATAGTGCTGGTACCATTTTCTTCTTTAAAAAATTGAGCACGATTATTATTGGCTAATCCATCAAAAGCCCCTGCCAATACTAAATTTTCCAGAACTTTTTTATTTATATTTTTTAAATCTGTCCTTTCAAAAAATTCAAACAGATTTTTATATTTTCCCTTAGTTTGTCTTTCACTTACTACAGCTTCAACAGCATTTTCACCGATTCCCTTAATAGCTCCCATTCCAAAACGGATAGCACCTTTTTCATTTACGGTGAATTCATAATCACTTTCATTAACATCAGGTCCAAGCACTTCCAATCCCATATTTTTACATTCTTCCATAAAGAAACTCAAAGTAGTAAGATTGTTAAGGTTATTGCTGAGCAATGCGGCCATAAATTCTGCAGGAAAATGAGCTTTTAAATAAGCGGTTTGAAAGGCAATAAAAGCATAACAAGTGGAGTGAGATTTGTTAAAAGCATATTGAGCAAAAGCTTTCCAGTCTTCCCATATTTTTTTTAATTTATCTTCAGGATGACCTCTTTCGATAGCTCCCTCAAGAAAACGAGCTTCCATTTTATTTAAGACTTGAATTTGCTTCTTACCCATAGCTTTTCTTAGCACGTCCGCATCACCTTTACTAAATCCGGCTAATTTTTGAGAAAGAAGCATTACTTGTTCTTGATAAACAGTAATACCGTAAGTATCCGCAAGATACTCTTCCATATCCTCTAAATCGTAAGAAATTTCTTCCTTTCCATGTTTACGATTGATAAAGTTGGGAATATATTGTAGAGGTCCGGGACGATACAAGGCATTCATGGCAATCAAGTCCTCAAACTTATCCGGTTGCAATGCTTTGAGGTGCTTTTGCATTCCGGGGGACTCGTATTGGAAGATACCAACTGTATTTCCATTTTTGAATATCTCATAGGTTTTATCATCATCCAAAGGAAAATCATCGGGATTTAAAACTTCACCGGTCCTTTTTCTAATAATATCAATGGTATCGGCAATAATCGTCAAGGTACGTAAGCCTAGAAAATCCATTTTTAACAATCCGGCACTTTCTACCACGGAGTTGTCAAATTGGGATACCAACAAAGAGGAATCTTTGGCAACGGCAACAGGTATTAAATTAGTAATATCTTCCGGAGTAATAATTACTCCACACGCATGAACTCCCGTGTTCCGTAAACTACCTTCCAATTGATAAGCATTTTGTATTACCCGCCCTTCCAGGTCATATTCATTAAATTTTTGTTTGAGTTGAAGCACAGGAACAGACTCCTCCTTACCGAAATCTTTAATTAACTCATTTTCTGTTTTATTTTTTAGCTTAGTTAAATTTAAGGTAGAGGGTAGGTTTTTTGATAAGCGGTCCGTATCGCTTAAGGGCAATTCAAGCACTCTTCCTGCATCCCTTATTGCGGAACGTCCGGCTAATGTACCGTAAGTAATTATTTGTGCAACCTGATTTTCTCCGTATTTATCTACCACCCATTGAATGATTTTTTCACGTCCTCTATCGTCAAAATCGATGTCTATGTCGGGTAAGGATACCCGATCCGGATTTAAGAAACGCTCAAAAAGTAAATCATATTTAATAGGGTCTATATTAGTAATTCCTATGCAATAAGCAACGGCTGATCCGGCTGCAGAACCTCGCCCCGGACCAACAGATACACCCATTTTACGCGCTTGAGAAGTGAAATCCTGTACAATGAGAAAATAGCCGGGATATCCCGTTTTGGCTATGGTTTCCAACTCAAATTGTAAACGATCTTTAGTATCTTCGGATAATTGGTCACCATATCTTTTTTTAGCACCTTCCCAGGTAAGATATGCTAAGTAGGCATTTTCTCCTCGCTTACCTCCGTCCACTTCATCTTGAGGGTCTTTAAATTCATCAGGTATATCAAATTTAGGAAGTAAAACATCTCGGGTTAATTGATAGGGTTCAAATTTTTTGATAAAGTCTTCAAAATTTTCAATTGCTTCCGGTATATCTGTAAACAATTGAGCCATTTCTGTTTGAGATTTAAAATTATATTCATCATTAGGAAGACCGTATCTTCTTCCAAAACCTCTGCCCTTAGGGGTAGATTGTTTTTCTCCGTCTTTTATACATAAAAGGATATCCTGGGTTTCTGCTTCTTTTTTACTAATATAAAATGTATTGTTTTGAGCTAAAACCTTGACTCCGTATTTTTTGGCAAATTTTATTAAAACTTTGTTGAGGTGTTCCTCTTCATCTAAATGGTGTCTTAATAACTCTACATAAAAATCATCACCAAATAATCCATGCCAATAGATAAAGGCCTCTTCTGCCTGCTTTTCTCCCACATTTAAAATTAGACTGGGAATTTCTGAAGATAAACTTCCGGTAGTTGCAATTAAATTTTCTTTATATTGTTCAATAAGTTCTTTTCCAATTCTGGGATAGCCTGCATACAAACCTAGTTTATATCCTAAAGTTGATAATTTAGAAAGATTTTTAAATCCTTCATGATTTTTAGCAAGTAATATCTGAGTATATCTACGATCCGGATTATCTTTTGTAAACTTATTTTGTAAATAAGTTTCAGATATATACAGTTCACAACCGATAATTGGTAAAATCTCATTTTTTAAAGGTTCAGAACCATTGTCTTCTAAAATTTTAGCATTATGATCTTTAATAGATCCATTAGCTTTTTTTATTTCATTGAGAAAAGCAAATGCACCCATCAAGTTGCCCGTATCCGTTACACCTAAAGCGGGCATGTTATATTCTAAGGTTTTTTTTATTAAATCAGAATGTTTACTGGTAGAAGTAAGTATTGAATAAACCGAATGATTGTGAAAGTGGAAAAAAGATGAATAATTTATTTCATCTACAGATTTTTTAGTACTTTCTGATTTCCCTTTTAGTTGTTTATTAAAATCTTTGACCTGTTCACGAATAACAATATCAAAAGGTTGAAAAGGTTCAGGATGAGTTTCAATAAAAGCGCTTAATTCTTCTTCTGTAAAATTCAGCTTATTTGCACTTATTTGGTTTCGTCTAACCAACTCCCAAAATGCTTGAGCGGTAGCATTAACGTCTGCCGCAGCATTGTGTGCCTCATCAAAACCATGCCCAAATAATTTTTCATATAATTCGGAAAGTTTAGGAAATTTAAATCCACCTCCCATACCTCCGGGCAAAGCACAAAAATTAGTTCCCTCACGGGCTGTATCTATTAACGGAAGATCCGCAATATGGTTTTCAATTGATTTTCGATAAAATTCAGCTCCAACAATCGGGATGTCGAATGCTATATTTTGTCCGACTAAAATCGGATTATCTGCTAGTACCGCATTAAATTGATCCAATACGGTTTTAAGATCATGACCTTCCGCTAATGCTTTTTCGGTACTTATACCGTGAATTTTTTGAGCATTGAAAGGTATGTCGTATCCTTCGGGTTTAATTATATAGTCATAGTTTTCAATTAAATCACCATTTTCATCATGTAACTGCCAGGCAATTTGAACCATTCTAGGCCAATTGTCTGAATCGGAAACAGGTGCATTTGCATTTGCAGGAAGACCTGTGGTTTCAGTATCAAAAACTAGGAATTTCATAATACAAAGTTAGGGATTTCTTTATGAATCTAACTTTTAAATCTTAAGTTCCTTCAATATTTCATTTCTTAAAAATAACTTTGAAAGATATTGGAATTGAATAAAATAGAGTGTAATTTTACATTAAAAAAATTACAGGGTAAAGAAAGATTAGTTTCTATTTAAACAGAATGTAAAATATAATTTAACAGCCTGAAATTTTACATGTATTACATATAAAATATTTATAAGCAAATCATTTATTAGGTCTAATTTTTGATTTTTTATTTTACTAAAACAATAAAAAAACATAGTGTATGGAAAATATTATTGAAAAACTTCAAAAAGAAGTAGGTCTCAGTGAAGATCAGGCGGTGAAATCTTTAAATGTAATAAAAGAATATATGGATAAAGAAGATTTACATGTTGATTGGGAAAAATTCTTTAAAGGGAAATACGAACATTTTAAAGATTCAGTATCTAATTTTTTTAGTAAAATATCCAATAAGGCAGAAGATTGGGGTGATAAAATAGGAGATAAGGTAGAGGATTTAACCACAGATGCGAAACGAAAAATTAGAGATGCATCTAAAAAAGAATAGATTAAGTTTTTAACTTATATAAATTTGTGCAAGAAGCTTATCAATTAAGCTTCTTTTTTTATTTAAAAAAATCATTTTTTGATTTAGAAATTAGAATTTCAGCTATAAAAATAAGATAGATTTTTAATGAATTAATTTAATTAGGGCTGAAATTGAATTTAGTTTAAAAACCTATTATTTGTTCTAAATTCATGATAAAAAATTACTAATGTTTTTAATATAAAAATAGTTGATAAACCATAAAATATGTATTTTTGTATCTCTTCTATAATAGGATAAAAATGTTAGTATTAAAATTTGGAGGCACCAGCGTAGGAAGTGCAGAACGTATAAAAAATTTAGCTGAATTAACTAAAGGTAAAAAACCGATGATTGTTGTTTTGTCTGCTATGAGTGGAACAACTAATGCCTTAGTAGAAATATCCCAAGCTCTTTATGAAAAAAATACTTCTAAGGCGAAAGAATTAATACAATCTCTAGAAGATAAATACAGAAAGGAAATAAAAGATCTGTACAAGAATGAAACCATAGTCAAGAAAGGGAGCGAACTTTTGGATGATTATTTCAATTATATAACTTCATTCCTGGATTTTCCTATATTTACTTCCAAAGAAGAAAAAATAATTTTGGCTCAAGGTGAACTTTTGAGCACTCATATGTTCCATTTTTACATGAGTGAAATCGGAGAAAAAACGATATTACTTCCGGCATTGGAGTTTATGAGAATAAACAAAGACGGTGAACCGGATTTTCCCTATATAGAAGAACGTATTAAAGAAGAAATTAAAAAGTATCCTGATATAGATTTTTTTATTACTCAAGGATATATTTGTAAAAATGCTCAAGGAGATATAGATAATTTGCAAAGAGGGGGAAGTGATTACACAGCTTGTATAATTGGAGCCGTAATTGATGCTGAAGAAATACAAATATGGACCGATATCGACGGGATGCATAATAACGATCCTAGATTTGTTAATAAAACTCATCCCATAAATGAATTAAGTTTTGATGAAGCTGCAGAATTAGCCTATTTCGGAGCAAAGATTTTACATCCAACCTGTATTCTTCCTGCACAGAAAAGAGGAATACCCGTAGCTTTGAAAAATACAATGCAACCTGAAGCTAAAGGTACTTTAATAGGTAATATTAATACTCCGGAAGGAATTCGTGCCGTAGCAGCAAAGGATGGTATTTACGCCATAACCATAAAAAGTGGTAGAATGCTATTGGCGTATGGATTTCTAAAGACAATTTTTGAAATATTCGATAAATATAAAACCTCTATAGATATGATAACCACTTCAGAGGTTGCTGTTTCATTAACCATTGACAATCCTTCTAATTTAGAATATATATTAAAGGAATTAAGAGAAATAGCCAATGTTGAATATGAAAAAGATCAAACCATTATTGCCATAGTAGGAAATATTGCAAAAAATGAATCAGGTTATGCTGTTAAAATTTTGGAAGCTCTTAAAAATATTCCTCTGCATATGATATCTTATGGAGGAAGTGAGCATAATATATCAGTAGTAATTGACAGCAATAGTAAAAAAGAAGCATTACAAGCTTTGAATACCACTCTTTTTGGATATTAAAAATATAAGATAATTTAGTTAAATTTAAATAATAAATATATCATTAATCAAAATACCTTTAAGTTAATTACTTAAAGGTTTTTTTTATATCGTAATTATACTATTAATCTTAATTGTAAATGCAATTTTATCGATGTAATGATTCTAATTGATTTTTGAAAATAGATAACATGTAACATAATTATATTTTTTCAATATTAGAATCTATCACTACTAATTTTTACTTTAAAAATACCATCTAAAAATAGGTGCAAGTAATATAAAATTTACCCAAAAAAAGCATTAAACAAACTTGAATAGATGAAATAAAATAAAGGAAATGAATTTTACCGTTACGGTACTGTAAGAAAAATACAATGCTATGAGTATTAATTATTTATATCTGGATAAATTTGTTTATTAGAAAATAAAAAATCAAAGTTGAACTATTATATTGATAAAAAATTTCTAATTTCGCAAAAAAATCTTAGCATGAATTTGGTAATTGTTGAATCGCCCGCAAAGGCCAAAACAATAAAAAAATTTTTAGGAAATGACTTTGAAGTTGAATCTAGTTATGGTCATATAACTGATTTAGCAAAAAAAGATATGGGTATAGATATGAAAACTCTAGAGCCCATATATCAAGTCTCCTCAGATAAAAAAGAAGTCGTTAAAAAACTAAAATCATTAGCAAAAAAAGCAGATACTGTATGGTTGGCTTCCGATGAAGATCGTGAAGGGGAAGCCATTGCTTGGCATTTATTTAATGAATTACAACTTAAATCAGAAAACACTAAAAGAATTGTTTTTCATGAAATAACCAAAAATGCCATACAAAAAGCCATTCAAAACCCTAGAAATATAGATATTAATCTGGTTAATGCACAACAGGCCCGAAGAGTGTTGGACCGATTGGTAGGATTTGAAATGTCACCTATTCTTTGGTCTAAAATAAAAGCCGGATTATCTGCAGGAAGAGTACAATCTGTGGCTGTACGTTTGATCTGTGAAAGAGAAAAGGAAATTGAAAAATTTATTCCGGTTCCCACGTATAAAGTTGAAGCAGATTTTTACAATAAATCTCATAATTTATTAAAAAGTAAATTAAATACAGATTTTCAAGACTATTCCAAGGCATTAGATTTTATACAAAGAGCCCAAGGGAAAACATTCACTATATCCAATGTTGAGACTCGTCCAAGTAAAAGAAGTCCATCAGCCCCTTTCACTACATCTACTTTACAACAAGAAGCTGCCAAATTAGGATTTTCAGTTAGTAGAACAATGATGTTAGCTCAGCAACTCTACGAATCGGGGTACATTACCTACATGAGAACCGATAGCGTCAATTTATCAGAAGAAGCGTTGAATTCTGCAAAAGATGTAATTATTGGACAATATGGAAAAGAATATTTAAATACACGACAATATACCACAAAAAATAAGTCGGCTCAAGAAGCTCACGAAGCTATTCGTCCAACCAATTTATCCGTACAAGAAGCAGGGGCAGATGATTCACAAAAGAAACTATATCATTTAATTTGGAGAAGAACTTTGGCCTCACAAATGGCCGATGCTAAATTAGAAAGAACAATTGTCGATATATCAAATCCGGAATTAAAAGAGAAGTTCGTAACAAAAGGAGAAGTTATTGTTTTTGATGGATTTTTAAAAGTATACCAAATTCAAAAAGAAGAAGATTCAGCCGATGAAGACAATAATGAAGGACTCTTACCTGTCGTAGAAAAAGGAGAAGAAGTACAATTATCTCAAATTATCGGCGAAGAAAAATTCAGTAGACCGGCAGCTAGATATAATGAAGCCTCTTTAGTAAGGAAATTAGAAGAATTAGGAATCGGGCGTCCTTCCACATATGCTCCTACTATTTCTACAATTCAAAAAAGACAATATGTGGAAATCAGAGATTTAGATCCCAAACAAAGGGAGGTTAAGAAGATTCTTTTAAAAGATGATACTATAAAAGAAAGTATTGAAATTGAAAATTATGGAGCGGATCGAAGAAAATTAATGCCGACAGATATAGGATTAGTCGTAAATGAATTTTTAACGGAACATTTTCCAACCATATTAGATTATGGCTTCACAGCAAAGGTTGAAGAAGACTTTGACAATATAGCCGGAGGAAATGAAAACTGGAAAGAAATGTTGACCGGTTTTTATGATGATTTTCACCCCCATGTAGAAGAAGTAAAAGAAACGGCAGAAAGAGCTACAGGAGAAAGATTATTAGGTCAAGATCCTATAAGCGGTAAAAATATTTATGCTCGCATAGGCAGATTCGGTCCGATGATTCAGATGGGGGAAACCGAAGATGAAGAAAAGCCAAAATTCGCCGGTTTAATGAAAGGGCAACACATAAATTCAATAACTTTAGAAGAAGCGCTTAAATTATTTGAATTGCCTAAGTATTTAGGAGATTATGAAGATAAAAAAGTTGAAGTAAATACGGGAAGATTTGGTCCTTATGTAAAACATAACAGCAAGTTTTTTTCTTTGAAACCTAAAGAAGGAGATGAAATTTCAACCATTACTTTAGAAAGAGCTATCGCATTAATAGAAGCGAAAAGGGAAGCAGACAGAAATAAATTTATTAAAGCATTTGAATCAGAAGATCCAATTATTGAAATTTTAAATGGAAGATGGGGGCCTTATATTAAACAAGGAAAAGAAAATTATAAAATCCCTAAAGACACGGAAGCCGATAAATTAACTCTTGAAGATGTCAAAAAATTAATCTCGGAATCAGGTAATAAAACCAAGCCTAAATCCAAAACCAAATCAAAAAAGAAATAAGTGGAAGCATTGCGAGATTTTTTACATCCGGTAGATGAATCCTTAATATATGCACAACCGGATTCAATAGGAAGCAAGATACAATTTTACTGGGATAAAAAACTTGAAGAGAATAGTGTTGTAATTATTGGTTGTCCCGATTTAAGAGGTACCGGCCATAAAAAAGAGTTTTCCAATTTAAGGTTGATCCGTGAAGAATTCTATCAATTAGTATGGAATGATTGGAATTTAAAGTTGTATGATTTGGGAGATATAATTCCTGGAAATGAATGGGAGGATACAGATTTTGCTCTCAAAAAAGTATTAGAAGAATTATTGGAAATGAAGGTACAACCCATAATCTTAGGTGGAAATATGGGACTGAATTATACCGCCTATAAAGCACTTTCTATACTAAATAAGCCTTTAAATTATACCGCGGTTGATACGAAAATTGAAATTGGAAATACAGAAGGAAAGCTAACGGATAAAAATTATCTTTCCAAGATGATAGTTGAAGATTTTAATTTACTTTTCAATTTTACCAATATAGGATATCAAAGTTACTACGTACCACAATCAACATTAAAAAAATTTATCACCTTAGATTTTGAAGGCATACGTTTAGGGAATATAACAACGAATATAAAAGATTCAGAGCCTATATTCAGAAGCTCTGATTTTGTAGGGATCAATTTGGACTCTGTAGAGTCTTATGATGGTACTCTCTCAACCGGAAGTACGGTAAACGGATTCACCAATCGTGAAATTTGTGGTTTATCAAGGTATATAGGTTTGTCTAAACAGGTAAAAATAATAGGAATCTATAATTTTTTAGGATACTCATACAATAAAATGAATGAAAAATTAGTTTCACAAATTTTGTGGTATATAATAGAAGGTAAAAATCAGCAAGAATATTATGAAAATGATGAATACATAAAATATACAGTCTTACATGAAGATAAAGAATTGGTCTTTTTAAAAGATAAATATGTCGATAGGTGGTGGTTGGCTATCGATTTTGAGGACAATGAAAGTCCTGCTTTTTTAGTTCCTTGTTCATCAAATGATTACAAAGAAGCTTTAGAAGGAAATGTTCCCGAGCGATATTGGAAAACATTCAAAAAGTTTTTATAAACGGTCACAGATAAAATTAACGCTGATTTTAATAGAAGAACAAAAAAATTTTTAAATAAAATAAAAAAATAGTAGTTTTACAATTTTTAAAAGAAACATTTTGGTTATAATGAGAAAAGTATTATTACTCTTATTGGCAACGTCAACAATTATTTCTTGTAATTCATCCAAAAAAGGAAGAGCAGGAAAACCGGGATCACAAGGAGAGATTGTAGTTACGCAAAAGAGTCAGCAATGGAATAACAAAAAACCGTATGGTATGGTTCCTATTCCAGGTGGAGCTTTTATTTTAGGGCAATCTGACATGGATTTCACCGGCACAAACACAAAAGCCCCTTTAACTACTGTTACCGTATCAGCATTTTATATGGATGATACTGAAGTAACCAATGCTGAATATAGAGTATTTGTAAACTATGTGAAAGATTCCATTGTTCGTTCCCTATTAGCAGAAAGAGGAGGTGAAGAAGGAGGTGAAGGGATAGGAAGATATTCTTATTTAAACAAAAAATCAGAAAAAGAACAGACTGCATATCAGCAAATGTTGGAAGAACAGGGAGGTAGAGAAGGATATGACGAATCTAAAAAGTTAGATTGGTCGGTACCTTTAGAATGGAATACTTCCAGATACCCTGATGTTGCTTATGCAGAAGTATTAGAATCATTATATTACCCGCCTGAAGAAAGATTTAACAATGAAAGAGTCATAGATGCTAGAAAATTAATTTACCAATTTACATGGATTGATCAACTGGAAGCAGTTAAAAATAAAGGTAGAGGTAAAGATTTTCTTAGAAGAGAAGAAATAGCTATTTATCCGGATACGACAGTGTGGCTAAGAGATTTTAATTACTCTTTTAATGAGCCCTTATTTGAACAGTATTTTTGGCATAAAGCTTATTCTAAATACCCTGTGGTGGGTGTGACATGGGATCAAGCAAGGGCTTTTTGTGCTTATAGCACAAAATCCAAAAACGATTATAACCAAAGCAGAAAAAGAAAAATAGATAAAATATTTCCGTATAGATTACCTTCAGAAGTTGAATGGGAATATGCTGCACGAGGAGGTTTAGAAAATGCCCCTTATCCATGGGGTGGACCTTATCTAATAGATGATAGAGGTTGCTATTTAGCTAATTTTAAACCTAAAAGAGGGGATTACATGGAAAATCAAAATGGTTATTTATACACAGCTCCTGTAAAATCTTTTCATAAAAATGGATTTGGATTATATGATATGGCAGGGAATGTTTCTGAATGGACAGTTTCCGCATATAATAATAGTTCTTATATAATATCATCCACTTTAAATCCTTATTTAGGAAATAGAATTGAAGACCCTCGAAAAGTTATAAAAGGAGGATCATGGAAAGACATAGGTTACATGCTTATGGTGAGTGAAAGAGATTGGGAACATAAAGATTCAGCCAGAAGTTTTATTGGTTTTAGACGTGTTCAAACCATACCGGAAGGGTCTAAGGGTAAATATCCGGCTGTTAAAAAACATGCTCCGGTAAGATAATTAGTACTGATAATTAAATAATACATAGATAATAATTTAGAAAATTTAGAAAAATGGCAAATCAAACGAAATCAAAGGATAAAGTGTTAAATATGGTGTACTCTTTAGGTGCAGCAGTAGTTATCATTGGTGCTTTATTTAAAATTAATCACTGGGGATTAGGTCCTATAACCGGTAGTACCATATTAGCAATAGGTTTAATTGTTGAAGCTTTTATATTTGTGGTATTTGCGTTTGATCCACCTCCTGCTGAATATGAATGGGAAAAAGCATATCCGGAATTATTAGACAGTTCATCAGCACAGAGAAAATCAAAATCTCAAATACAGGACTCATCCATACAAGAAGCTGAAATATCTTTGTCAACTAAATTAGACCAAATGCTTTCTCAAGCTAAATTAGATGCAGGATTATTGGAAAGATTACGAGGTGGTATAGAAAACTTTGGACAAGCAGTTGAAGGAATTAACAAAACCGTAGAAGCTAGTTCTGTTACAGAAAAATATAAAAACCAATTAAGTATAGCTTCCTCTCATTTAGAAAATTTAAATGCTTTATACCAATTGCAATTAGACAATGGTAAAAAATATTCAGAAGCAAATCAAAAATTTGTGGATGACTTATCTAAAGCAGGAGAGTATTCACATACATTCCAAAAACAATTGGCTGAATTAACAGCAAATCTAAACAACTTAAATAAGGTATATGGTGGTATGCTTAATGCCATGAAAGCTTAATAATTTTAAATTCAAAAATTAAATAAGTAAAAATGGCAGCAGGAAAACAGACACCACGCCAGAAGATGATAAACCTAATGTATTTAGTGTTTATTGCTATGTTGGCAATGAATGTAGACAGAGAGGTTTTACGTTCTTTCGAAGGTATAAATGAATCTTTACAATTATCCACAAAATTAACGGATGAAAATAATAAAACCTTTTATGATCAAATCGATGCTAAAAAAGCCGATGGAAATGAAGGGTATGTAGAGATAGCAAAAAAATCAGATGAAGTTAAAAGACAAGCACAGACAGCTGTAGATGCGATTGAAGAAGTAAAAAATCGTTTAGCGACAGCTGCAGAATATACTCCTCCTTCAGCAGGTGAAGAAACAAATTACAACTCACTTCAAAATACAGATGTAGTTAATAAAGTGTTCTTTGCAAATGATAACACAGCTACAAAAGATGTGCAAGATATGATTGCAAAGGTTAAAACATTTACCCAATTTATTTTGCAAGGAGCGAATGAGAATGCAAAGAAAAGGATTGATCAATTATTTGATTTTACAGATAAACAAAATAAACCGTGGATTGTTAATCAATTTTATGATCAACCTATGATTTCAGCTCTAACTAACTTAACAAGATTACAATCAAATATTAGAACTGAAGAAGGGAATAGAGTTAGAGATTTATTAGCTAATAAACTGCAAGATGAAATCGAATTGAAAGCCTTTGTTCCAATCGTTTCTGCACCTAAATTTGTTAGAGCAGGAGAGAAATTTAATGTTACAATTGGTTTCGGTGCGTACGATAACACATTAAAAGGATCTATAACTCTGAACGGACGGAATATTCCTTTATCTGGAGGAAAAGCTATAGTTAATATGGTTGCTTCAGGAGTAGGAAAACAACGTTTATCAGGTAATATATCATACCAAACAGCAAATGGTGTTAAAACAGAGTCGTTCGACGAAACATACGAAGTTGTACAAGATGTTGTTAAGGATTTACCAACCGGAGGAACTGTAGTAGCAGATAATATGAATGTAGTTTATAGAGGGGTAGATAACCCTATGAGCGGATCGGTTACCGGAGTTGATGCATCTACTATCAGTATGAGTACTTCAAACGGTAGTCTTTCAAGATCAGGAAAGGGTTGGATATATAAAGCAGGTTCAGGAAAAACTACAAACTTTACCATTTCAGGAAAAACTTCTTCTGGAAAAACAGTTTCTACAACCGTACCATTTAGAATTAAGAATGTACCTAAAGCGCAAGGTACCATACGAGGTGCGAATGTAGTAAGTATGCCGCCAAGCTCTGTATCTAATCAAACCGTATCAGCAGCTATACCGGATTTTGAATTCCCTGTTAACTTCAACGTTACCGGATTTAAATTGAAGAGACCGGGAGCTGCAGCAAGACCTTATTCCGGAAATTCGCTAAGACCGGCTGCAGATTATTTAAAAGGATTAAAATCAGGTGATCAAGTATTAATATTTGATATTTCTGCTACAGCATCCGGAATATCTCAACAAAGTATTTCACCTATTCTTATAAATGTTCAATAAAAAAGAAATTAATAATACTATTTTTAACATGAAATCTTTATTACTTAGCATAACAGTCTTAATAAGTTCAGGAGTATTTGCACAAAATATCTTAAATGCAAAATCTCCTGTTGAATTAAGAGAAATGAGAGAAGAGAGATATGATATTGTAAATGGAACAGATACAATTTCAACTGCTCCGACTGTCTTACCTTATGGGTATATTGAAGATAAAGATATTTTATGGTCTAAAGTAGTATGGGAGATTATAGATTTAAATGAAAAATTAAATCAACCTTATTACTATTCTTATGAGGATGTTTCAGCTACTTATATCTCCCTATACGATGCTCTTTTTAAGGGTATTGATTCAGGAAATATAACTGAAGTATATGATGATGATAACTTTACTTCAAGGATTTCACCCGAAAATCTTCAAAATAAAATCCAAGCAATAAGAGAATCTGAATGGCTTCAAGATAAAAGAGCTTCCGGAGAAGAAATTACTGCTCAAGATTTGATTGAAGGAGTGGATCATTTTAAAACGGATACACGTAGCGTGAAATTAATTAAGATTAAAGGAATGTGGTATATAGATAAACGATTAGGTCAAATGAAATATCGTTTGTTAGGAATTGCACCTATGGGACCGGATCCTCAAGTCATGGGTCTTTCAGAAGCTGCTATGCTTGGATATCAAGGAGATGAAGAGTTGATCGACTTATTTTGGGTATTTTATCCTGGAGCCAGAGAGGTTTTATCCAGTTGTACAGTGTATAATCCTAAAAACGGATCTTCATCAATTACCTATGATGATGTGCTTAACGCAAGACGATTCAGTTCCATTATTTATAAATCGCAATCTGAATATGGCGACGGGTTGATAACAAATTATATACCCGGAGATGCAAAATCTCAGCTTGAAGAAAGTAATAGAATTAAAAATGAAATTCTACAGAAAGAAAACAATATGTGGAATTATTAATTAAATGAATTTTAATAAAATACAGTCCTGAATCACACAAATTGATTCAGGACTTTTTTTTTAACTTTACAAATAAAAAATACTACTTCCGATAATATAAAAAATATGCTAGATTATCTTATTATAGGTCAAGGATTGGCAGGTTCCTGTTTGGCTCATAAATTATATAAAGAAAACAAATCATTTAAAATAATAGATATAGTTTCCAATTCGGCTTCATTTGTTTCATCGGGAATGTATAATCCCGTGGTATTAAAACGATTTACGCCTGTTTGGAACGCAGAAATTGAAATTGATAAATTACGTAAAGAATTTACAGAATTTGAAGATTTATTACAGGTAAAACTAGTTTATAATTCAAATTTATACAGAATTTTTGCAAATGAGGACGAAGTTAAAACTTGGAAAAAAAAGTCTGTAAAGAATGAAAATTTAAAACCCTTTTTAGATCCTGAAATTTATGATTCGATTAATCCAAATATTTTAGCAAAATTTGGAATGGGAAGAGTATACAAGGCTGGGAAGATATTTGTAAGAGAACTTTTAAGGGAATTTAGAAAATTTTTACTTAATGAAAATAGGATAATTGATGATATATTTGATTTTAATCAATTAAATAAAGAGATAAATAATTATGAATATAAAGGAATTAAAGCTAAAAAAGTCGTATTTTGTGATGGTTATGCTTTGAAGTATAACCCTTTTTTTAGCTATCTTCCTATGGAAGGTGTCAAAGGGGAAACCATGGTAATTCATGCCAATGGATTAGGCCTTACTGATATCGTAAAAGCTAAGGTTTTTGTTATGCCTATGGAAAAAGACTATTATTATATAGGGGCTACTTATCATTATCGTGAAGTAAATGATGAAATATCTGAAGAGGGACAGAGCGAACTAATTAATAATTTAAATAAGTTTTTAACTATTGATTATAAAATTATTAAAAAATTTGCAGGAATACGACCTACAGTTGTTGATCGTCGACCTTTATTAGGAGAGCATTCTGAACATAAAAATATGTTTATATTTAATGGTTTGGGCAGTAGGGGAGTTATGTTAGCCCCTATTATGGCAGAAGAGTTATTTGATTATATGGAAAATGGAAAAGAATTAATGTCTGAAGTAAATATTAATAGATTTAATTTATAAAATGGAAAATTCAAATATTATTGTAATAGGTATTATTATAATTACCAGTATACTTAGTTTTAAAGGGTTTAATGATCAGAATTTTTTTAACCGTTATAAGTTTAACATCGATGCTATTTTAAAAGGAAAACAATGGGAAAGGATGATTACTTCAACATTTTTACACGGAGATATCGCTCATTTGTTTTTCAATATGTATACCTTTTATTTTTTTTCAGTCTTTTTACTAAATTATGGAAATCTGTTTTTTCTTATAACTTACTTTGGATCCATTATTAGCGGTAATTTATTGGCATTATGGATGCATAAAAATAATCCACAATATAGTGCAATAGGAGCTTCAGGCGGTGTATCCGGGATCTTATTTGCTACAATTATTATAAATTCAGAAATTTCAATAGGAATTTTTCCTTTACCATTTTCTATTCCGGGATGGATTTTTGGTGTTGTTTATTTAACCTATTCTTTATATGGGATGAAGACTCAATTGGGTAATATTGGACATGATGCTCATATAGGAGGAGCTCTTTTTGGTATTCTTTGTGGACTCTTATTTGTTAGTGAATATCCCTATTATCCTTTTACTAATTTTAGACCCATTTATTTATTATTAATGCTAATTCCTATCGCATATTTAATTTACTTAATTGTTAATAAACGCAAAGAATAAGCACTTTTAATCAACTATAATTTTTAAATGATTTTTATTTTAAGTAATAGTGATTGTATTATAATTAAAATTTAAGATATAACTTAATTGGTTAAAATAATCATAGAAACAATTACTTATTTACTTTAAAATCTTATATCCTATTTTACAGCTTAAACATTGTTTTTTTAAACATTTATTTTTATATAAATATAGAAATGCTTGAGAGTCTAAAGCAGAATTAATTTTAATACCTAATTGATTATAACTTTTTATAATCGAATTATTTTCAGCTTTAACTTCAGAAAGTATTTCAAAAATTTCTTCTTCCATAGGTTTTCCGATACTTAAAGAATAAGCATATTTTATGGGAAGAAATGCATTTAGTATTAGCAAATCTTTTTGTGAATTAGATAATTTTTTTTCAAAGGTTGATGATGTTTTTTTATCAAAAACATAATGATCATTCCAATAGCCGGATGCTTTGACATCATCTAATAGCCTATAATACTGATTTACAGATTTGATACCTATGATATAAGAAAATAAATTTTGATAAGTAGAGATAATGTTTGCAAGTTGGGATAATCTAATGGTAGGAAAATTTGAAGGCCTTAATCTCAAGTATTTTACGTCAGTAATTTTTTCCGATAGTTTAAATTTTGATTGCAAAAATTTAAATTCTTTATATAAATCTTGAGGATACGAATCAACGCTATTTTCCAGTTTATGAGTTGTTCCAAATAATAAAGATTCGGTTTGAAATAGATTTTTAGAAATTTTTCTAATTATCCCATAATCTAAATATAAAAATATATATTCAAATGCATAAGCATTTATTTTGAGACCTAATGTGTACCCTAAAACAGTAGTTAGGGTGGCTTCCCAATCATTCTTTTTTCTTTTCAAAATTTCATAGATACGTTCACATTTATTTTTTAATTTGTCCAAATATAAATTTTCTGAAAAAGAAAAAATATCAGAAATTAATGAGTTGTCAATTAAATTTGCGCAAGGGATAAATTTGAATGTTTGATGATCCAATAAATCATAATTATTATAAATCTCATTGGAAACATAGGATTTCAATTCAAGAATAGGGAAAGATAAATTTTGTATTTTATCGTTATTATCATCAATTTCGTATACAACGTGAAGAATTATATTTTTGTAATAATTATTGAGATCATGTTTATGCTTAAACCAATCCGATGATTTTACGTGAATTTCAACATTACTGTTCCATTCAATATCATCTATTTTTAGCTTAGCAAAAATAAAATCCGGTCCTTCATTCGTATTATAAGTTCCCGCTTGAATTATTTCAACTTTTTTGCCATCATTAGTATACAGATCTAAAGTGTTAAATTTTTTAAATTGCCAAATATAATGCAGTAACTTTTCTTTCATAATTTAGTCTTATTCAAGTAATTAATAAGATAAATTTAATGAAAATAAAAAAAGTTTTAGCTAATAACTAAAACTTTTTCTACAATGAATTTATGTTTTATCTTTTATCTATATCGATATAATCTCTTTTAGGATTGCCGATATAAATTTGTCTTGGCCTGTTAATAGGCTCATTATTCATTCTCATTTCTTTCCATTGTGCAATCCACCCGGGCAATCTGCCTAAAGCAAACATAATTGTAAACATCTCTGTAGGAATGCCAAGAGCTCTGTAGATAATTCCGGAATAAAAATCGACATTAGGATAAAGCTTTTTCTCAATAAAATAAGGATCATTTAAAGCTACCTCTTCTAATTTCTTAGCAATTTCAAGGGTTTCATCTTCAACACCTAATCTATTGAATACATCGTCTGCCACCTTTTTTATAACCTTAGCTCTAGGGTCAAAATTTCTATATACCCGATGTCCAAATCCCATAAGACGGAAACTATCATCTTTCGATTTTGCTTTATCGATCCATTTTTGAAGATCACCTCCGTCATTTTTAATCATTTCGAGCATTTCGATTACTGCTTGATTAGCTCCTCCGTGCAAAGGTCCCCAAAGGGCTGAAACTCCTGCAGATATTGAGGCAAATAATCCGGTCTGAGCTGAACCTACCATTCGGACAGTCGACGCAGAGCAATTTTGCTCATGATCAGCATGAAGTATAAGCAATTTGTTGATGGCATCAACAACTACTTCATCAATTTCTAGATCCTCAGTCGGCATTCTGAACATCATTTGATAAAAGTTGTGAGGATAATCCAGTCTGTTGTTAGAATAGTTCAAAGGTAACCCCAATTTTAAACGGTATGTCCAAGCGCATAAAACAGGAAATTTACCCAATAATAAGGTATATGCGTTATATAGATCTCTTTCAGATTTAACATTAACAGCGTGAGGATTGAAAGCTGTTAAGGAACTGGTAAGGGTAGACAAAACACCCATTGGATGAGCAGAACGAGGAAATGCTTTTAAAATTTGTTTCATTTCTTCACTTACCAAACTATTCTTTTTTATATCCGCCTCAAATCTGTTTAATTGTTCCAGAGTAGGTAGTTCCCCTTCTAACAATAAATACATAACCTCGGTGAAGGTTGATTTTTTAGCAATTTGTTCAATGGGATATCCTCGATAATATAATTGACCTAAATCTCCATCAAGATATGTAATTTTACTCTTAGTAGAACCTGTATTCTTGAAGCCGACATCTAAAGTAATCAGTCCGGTTTCATCTCGTAATTTGGATATATTTATGCCTCTGTCGCCAATAACACTTTCAACAATGGGATATTCATATTCTTTGCCTTCATAGGATAATTTTACTGTGTCTGACATATTTTATGTTCTTTCTTATTTTATTAGTTGTTTTATGCTTTGAATATATGAAATTAAAATTAGTAGAAAAAAAATTATAAAAGAAATATTGAAAAAAAACGTTCAAAAACAGTAAATTAGAAGAAAAAGTTAAAATAAATATCGTCTATTTTTATAATTTTTTGGATGTATGGATAAGTGTACTTATCAAATATGGGAGGAAATCCCAAAAAATTCTTATTCTTCCCATATAAGTTAATAATTTTTAATGGAGATAATGCAGTCGAGAATTTATGCAATAAAAAAACGGAAAGAGTTAACTAATCTTTCCGTTTATCTTTATTTATAAAATAAATTATCTTTTAACTTTAAAAGCTTTGAATTGAGGATAAACAGCAACTTCTCCTAAGTTTTCTTCAATTCTTAGTAATTGGTTGTATTTAGCCATACGATCTGATCTAGAAGCAGAACCTGTTTTAATTTGACCACAGTTCAATGCAACAGCAAGATCTGCAATCGTATTATCTTCTGTTTCACCGGAACGGTGAGACATTACTGCAGTATATCCGGCATTTTGAGCCATTTGTACAGCATCAATAGTTTCTGTAAGAGTTCCGATTTGATTAACTTTGATTAAGATTGAGTTACCCACTCCTTGTTTAATACCGTCTTCAAGTCTTTTAACATTGGTAACAAATAAATCATCACCTACTAATTGAACTCTTTTACCGATTTTATCAGTAAGTATTTTCCAACCTTCCCAATCGTTTTGATCCATTCCGTCTTCAATTGAAATAATTGGATATTTTTCAGTTAATTCAGCTAAATAAGAAGCCTGTTCTTCACTGGTTCTTACTTTACCTCCTTGACCTTCAAAAATAGAATAATCATATTTATTGTCTTTGAAGAATTCAGATGAAGCACAATCTAGAGCTAGCATAACATCTTGACCCGGAGTGTATCCTGCTTTTTGGGTAGCATCTAAAATGGTATCTAATGCATCTTCAATATTTTTAAAGTTAGGAGCAAAACCACCTTCATCACCTACAGCAGTACTTAAACCTCTGTCATGTAAAACTTTTTTAAGAGAGTGGAAAATTTCAGTTCCCATACGAATAGCAGTAGAATAACAATCTGCAGCAACCGGCATAATCATAAATTCCTGAAACGCAATAGGAGCATCAGAATGCGCACCTGCGTTGATAATATTCATCATTGGAACAGGTAGAACTTTACCGTTTACACCTCCAACGTATCGATATAATGGTAATCCTAATTCTTTGGCAGCAGCTTGAGCAACAGCTAAAGATACGCCTAAAATAGCATTAGCACCTAATTTACCTTTATTAGGTGTACCATCCAGGTCAATCATTGTTTTATCTATTAAAGCTTGTTCAAAGACATCAACTCCAACTAATTCAGGTGCAATAACATCATTTACATTTTCAACAGCTTTTAAAACTCCTTTACCTAAATATTCTTTTCCTCCATCTCTTAATTCAACAGCTTCATATTCACCGGTTGATGCTCCAGATGGAACAGCTGCTCTACCCAAAGTACCGTATTCGGTGATTACATCAACTTCAACTGTTGGATTTCCTCTGGAATCCAAGATTTGTCTTGCATGAATTTGTGCTATTAGACTCATAATATTATAAAATTTGTTTGTTAAAATTTTATACAAAAATACTCATTTATTAATATATAGAGGTTATGAAAAGTTTATTTTTTATTGTATTGTTGATGCTATAAAATATAAAATTATTTATGGAGAAATAAATTTTAAACAGACCGGCATATCAATTTTTATATTTTGATTGGTATCTTGTAAAAATCCTGTATTTTGATCAATGGAAAATATTTGAATGGTATCACTATCTTGATTAGCTACTATCAAAAATTTACCATTAGGAGATATAACGAAATTTCTGGGATTGATATTAGTTCTTTCATAATCAATGGGAGTTAATTTACCTGTATTCTGATCGATACTGAAAATTGATATTCCATCTTTTTTTAATCTATTGGAAGAATATAAAAACTTGCCATTAGGATGTATATGAATATCTGCACTTCCCTCGGCCTTATATTCATCAGAAACAGTCGTCTGTATTTCTTCTAAATTTCCATCCTCATATTTAAAAACAACTACTGTTCCACCCAATTCATTAATTAGATAAGCAAATTTTTTATTTTGATGAAATACGAGGTGTCGAGGACCTGAACCGGGTGCAACATTAATATAAGCCGGATCAAAAAACGTAAGAAAATTCTTTTCTGTGGAATAATTTACATTGAACTTATAAATTCTATCACTTCCTAAATCCGTAGCAAAAAGATATTTATAATCGGGAGAGAACACCACGCAATGAAGGTGCGATTGATTTTGCCGTACATCGTGTACGCTGCTCCCCGAAAAATTAACCTGTTGAATCATGGGACTTAAACTTCCGTCAGGTTTTGTTTTAAAAACAGAAATACTTCCTCCCATATAATTAGCCGTAACTATGTATTTATCTTGATATTCAATAGTAATATAACAAGGTGCAGCGCCATAGGCTGCCTGTGAGTTCTGAAAGGAAATTTTTCCGGAAGCTTTATCAAATAAAAAGGAATTTACTATGGAACTTTCTTTATCATCATTTTCACTAACTGAATATATATGATTTTTTTTATGGTTTATAACCAAATAGGATGGATTGTTAACCGAAACATTATCAATAAATGAAGTACTTCCGGTTTCTGAATCAAAATCATATATATAGATACCGTTGCTTTCTCCATCAGTATAAGTACCTATAACTAAATAAAATTTCATTTTGTTTTTTAGTATTAAAATAATTATTTAAAATTATTAAAAAATATTTATATAAAATTATTTTTATTTTTAAAATTTTGAAATATAAATAAAGTAAAAATACTTTATAATATATAGTTTAACATTTATTTATATTATTCATTGATAAATTTATGAGATAAATAACAGTGGTATATAAAGTAAATAAATATTAGAATAAAAAATAAGGTAATTTTCTAAAAAAATAGAGATAAGTTATTTCTAATCCTTTTCAATTTATTGATAAATTGTATATAGAAAAGGAATGCTTTATCAGGTTAACAGAAACCCTATATCTCGAATTGTTAATCAAGAGATTATGGAATTATTAACTTGTTTATCTTATATTTGTAGAAACTAAAACCTTATGATTATGGCAGAGCGTGTCGCCTTTAAAAAAGATTCTAATTTAGAAAATCATTCCAAAGCAAAAGTTAATTTATTAGGTATATACTTGAATTTATATTTGAGTATTATTGCAAATGATGGATATACACAAAAAATTAATTTATTTGATATGTTCTGTGGTGCAGGTTTATACAAAAATGGAGGAAAAGGGAGTCCTTTGGTTATTCTAAGTATAGTAAAGTCAGTTTATGAAAAGATTATAAAAGATAAACCTCTACATAAACAGGCGAAGATAGATTGTTACTTTAATGATATAAATTCTGAATCTGTAGATAATCTAAAGAAGACAATAGATTCCGAACAATTACACGATACTCAAATAGGAAATATAAATTATAGTGTTTCTGATTATAAAAATAAATTAGATAATATAAAAACTATAATATCACAACGGAACAATAAAGGATTTATATTTATAGATCCATGCGGATATAAAGATTTTTCAGTTTATGATATTAAAAAGTTAATGGATTGTAATGGACATGCTGAAGTGTTATTATGGCTTCCAACACAATTTATGTATCGATTTTCAGATAAAGGTACACCAGAAGTATTAACTAAAATATTAGAAGAAACAACAAATTTTAGTAACTTGAAACATACTGATAATATCTATACATTTATAGATAGATTTAAAGATGGACTTCGAAATAAATTAGAGAATTATTATGTTGATACATTTACCATTAAAAAAGAAGCGAATACAGTTTTTTGCCTATTCTTTTTTACCTCTCATATAAGAGGATTTGAAAAAATGTTAGAAGCTAAATGGAAATTGGATGCAGAAAATGGTAAAGGATGGTCATATGAAACTAATTCTAATCAGATAGGATTGTTTTCAGGTTTAGTAGAAAAAAATGAGTTAGAAGAAAAATTGAAAAAGTTTTTGTCAAATAATAATAGATATAATGGAGAAGTATTTGAATTTGTTTTAAAAAATGGTTATCTTGCTAAACACGCTGTTGAAATACTAAAAAACTGGAAAAAAACAAATAGACTGGAAGTAATAGAAACCAGTACACACAAGATTAAAAAAAATGCTTTTTACTTGAAGTATTATAAAGAAGAATCAGAAAATAAAAAAGTTTATTTTAAACTTACTTAAGATGAAAACAAAAATAGAATGGACTGAGGCAACATGGAATCCTTCAACAGGTTGTAATAAAGTTACATCTGGATGTAAATTTTGTTATGCGGAAGTATTGGCAAAACGTTTACAGGCTATGGGAACTCCGGGATATGAAAATGGATTTGAATTTACTTTAATGCCTGAACGGTTAGAATTACCAAAAAAAATAAAGAAACCAACAAAATTTTTTGTGAACTCTATGAGTGACCTTTTCCATGAAAAAATGCCATTTCATTTTTTAGATAAAATTTTTAATACTATAAGAGAAACACCACAGCACCAATACCAAATTTTAACTAAAAGAGAAAATATATTAAAACAATATTTTGAAAATAGAATAATTCCTGATAATGTTTGGCTTGGAGTAACAGTAGAACACGCAAAAACTAAATATAGGATTGATATTTTAAGAAAAATTCCTGCTAAAATTAGATTTTTATCTATAGAGCCTCTTATAGGTTCTGTTGGTAAATTAGATTTAACAAATATTGATTGGGTTATTGTTGGTGGCGAAAGTGGAAACAAAGCAAGACCGATGAATCCTGAATGGGCAGAAAAAATCCAAACACAATGTAAAGAACAGGGTGTAGCATTCTTTTTTAAACAATGGGGAACTTGGGGAGAGGATGGAATAAAGAGAAATAAAAAGATTAATGGCAGTTTACTCTCTGGAAAAGAGTGGAAAGAAATGCCTGAAATTTCCAAAAAAGTGGAAATAACTCCAATCACATAGGCAAATAGCCTGATATAAGTCATACTATTCCAACTATCACATATTTAAGAATTATTATATAAAATTGAATATTAAAAAATATTTGAGAGGTTATTTAATGAAAATGAAAGACATTGTATCCTTTATTCTTTTTGATATAAAAATATAGAACCTTTTTCAAATTAGTGGGAAACCTTATGTACTGAAATATTAATTTTAATGATGAGGTATGATATTTGGATAAATAAAAAGTAATGAGCGTTTTACTTTATGATTTTCATGAAACAAAATATAACAAAAAATTTAAGTTTTAGTATTTATAACATAATATCCTGTTTTAAATAATGAATATTTATTCCTGTTTTTTTCAGTTAAGTACAATATTTGATATAACATTAAAAAACATATATTTTATAGCTTCTTTTTTTGAGTTTTTTCGAAATTAAGACGTAAAAATGTTGTTTTTATATCTTATAACTTAACTACTCTACAACAATTACTTACTACTACATAATTTTTGGCAAAGAAATCTAAATAAGTGCTATTTAAATTATAAATAAATAGAAATTATTTAAGGAACAAAAAGGGTAATTAAGGAATTTAAAGATTTCATTTAATACTTTACTTAGTTAATAATATAAAATAGTAATGTGATAAATGAATCATATAATAAAACAAATAAAGTCATCAATTTATAAATAAAATAATTTAAACAATAAGACATGGGAATTTTACAAAATAAAACAGCATTAGTTACAGGTTCAAGTTCAGGTATTGGTAAATCGATTGCGGAAAAATTTGCGCATGAAGGCGCTAATGTTATTATAACTTACCATTCGGGAAAGGAAAGAGCGGAAAATTTGGTGCAAGAATTATCAGGATTGAACGTAAAAGTTAAAGCATATCAGGTGAATGTTTCAGACTATAATGAAACGCAAAGTTTTTTCAATTTGGTTAATCAAGATTTTAACGATATAGACATTTTAGTTAACAATGCTGGAATAAATGGTAAAAATACATATGTGGAGGATATGAACTTGGAAGATTGGGATAGAACTATAAAAACCAATTTATATGGACCTTTCTATTGTATTAAAGAATTTTTAAAACTTAAGAAAAAAAATAATTCATATAAAGGATCAAGAATTATTAATGTGACTTCTATACATGAATATATTTGCAGACCGGGAGATGCTGATTATAATACAGCTAAAGCCGGAATGAGGAATTTGGCAAGAACTTTGGCTATTGAATTAGCATCAAGAGAATTAACGGTTAATAATATTGCTCCGGGAATGATTCTTACTCCTATCAACAAACAATTTACGGATGAAGCGAAATTATTAAAAGAAAAAGAAGATATTATCCCTATGAAAAGAGGCGGTACACCGGAAGAAGTTGCTAATGTAGCCTTATTTTTAGCTTCCGATGCCAGTTCTTACGTTACGGGTTCAACTTATACAGTAGATGGAGCATTGTCAATATTAGGGCAAAATGCCTAAGTGATTTCACACTATATCTTTAAAATATGAATATTACAGACTTTTTAATAGCCTGTATTCCTATTTTATCTTGGGGTTTTGTTCCCGTTATTGCTACCCTTATAGGTGGAAAGGTTATAGAACAATCATTTGGTATTGCAGTAGGGAGTTTTATATTTGCTTGCATTATATATGCCATTAAACATCCTGCTTTAAATCCTCATATTATAGTAATTGGAATCGTATCCGGATTATTTTGGACAATCGGATCGGTTGGACAATTTATGGGATTGAAATATTTGGGAGTTTCAAAATCAATGCCTATATCCAATGGGACTCAGATCGTAGGAACTTCTATTTTAGGAGTATTTTTAGGAGATTGGTCTACTCTTACTTCAAAAATATTTGGTTTTACCGCATTGGCGTTAATTGTTGTAGGAATTATTTTTACGTCATATAAGGAAGTAATTGAAAATGATGATGCTAAAAAAATAAATTGGAGTAAAGGAATTTCAGTTAATTTATTATCATCCTTAGGTTTTACATTATATGTTGGTATTTTAAAATACTATAATATTGATAGTTGGTCGAGTCTTTTACCTCAATCTGTTGGCCAACTACTAGGTATTAATATTATAGCATTTTTATATTTCAAAGTAAATCCCTATAATCTTAATTCTTTGAAAAATAGTGTTGTAGGGGTGGTGTGGGCCATAGGTAATTTAGCTATATTGATTTCTCAAATGAAATTAGGCTTATCAGTAGCCTATCCGGTTGGTCAAGCATCCATAATTGTTTCGGTAATTGCGGGAGTTTATTTTAACGAAGAAAGAAAAACCAAAAAAGAGTGGATATCATCTATAATTGGTATGACTGTGATCGTGGTAGGATTATTTTTTATTTATTTGTCGGGCGTATTCGATAAATCCTAAGTTAGGAATAGATACATTAGTCTTTATTGAGGCATATGAGAAACAATTTCTCATATGTAAACTAGTGATAATATTTATACGCTATAAAAAATATAATTGAATAATATATGAGTTGTAATTAGATAGAAATTACAATCAAATATTTTCATTTAAACCTAATGACAATTTGCTGAAATTGATTTCATTTTCATCTCCTGTATTTTTACCTAAAACATCAGATAACTTTACAGCATTTAAATAATCATCAGAAGGTTTTTCTTTTACATGAGTTAATTTAATTACCATATTAAGAGGCTTA
This sequence comes from Apibacter sp. B3935, assembly GCF_009827705.1. Taxonomy (NCBI): domain Bacteria; kingdom Pseudomonadati; phylum Bacteroidota; class Flavobacteriia; order Flavobacteriales; family Weeksellaceae; genus Apibacter; species Apibacter sp. B3935. The sequence continues at coordinate 164,403 of NZ_WINL01000002.1, read as the reverse complement.
ACACCCACATCATTAGATAAGTATGTCCCGATGCCATAAGTGTCATGGATTCTGTCTTTGACATGTTCTTTTATTTTTTTAACCTCATTTAAATTTAATGAATCACTAAATACTATAGTTTTTGAAGAAGGATCGATTCTATTTTTCTTATAAAAATCAATAGTTTTTTCTGTAAACTCTAGTGGATCTCCACTGTCACAACGCACTCCGTCAAATAATTTTGCCAATTTTAAATTAAAAGATTTAAAAAATGATTGTGTTGTATAGGTATCCGTTAAAGTAATACCCAGACTTCCCTGGAAAACATCCACCCAAGCTTCCAGAGCTTTAATGTTAGCTGAGCGATAACCGAATAAAGCTCCATGGTACATAAACCATTCATGAGGCATAGTGCCGATTGGAGTTGTATTATATTTCATGGCAAGATATACATTGCTGGTCCCTTTAAAATATTTATCTGAATTTTCCTTTAATACTCCTACAACTTTATCTTGAACGTCGAAAGAATACCTTCTACGAGTACCAAACTCAGAATAATCGGCTTTTAAATTTTTAAGTCCAATCGCTTTTTCTTTAGCTTTTATTTCAATATTTTTTGGATTGGTGCCGATCATTTCAAAATACAATTCCGATATCATAGCCATAAGCGGAACTTCCCATAAGACAGTTCTATACCAATATCCTTCAACATACAAGTTTAATTTTCCGCCTTCTTGGGAAATATGAACTTCATCTGGATTGTATCTGTACCCTTCTAAAAAATCTACAAAAAACGGATCTAAAAAATAGCATCTTTTTAAAATAAAATTTTTTTCATCATTAGTTAATTTCAAACTAATCATTTTATTTATTTCTTCTTTCAGTCTTTCTGCAAAACCTTTTGGAAAATCATCTTTTCCTCGATTTATAAAGTCATATCTAACATATGCCCATGGATATAATTTTTGAATGGCATGCATTACTGAAAATTTATATAAATCGTTGTCTGTAAAATGCTTTATTATCATAATTAAAATATGTTTTCTAAAAAGGTATTTGTCAAAGTTACAATTTTTATGATTAAAACTATTATTAATAAGCTTTTAATTAATAAAACCTTTTGTTTTTATCGAATATAAGATAAAAATAAAAAGATTATATTTATCGGATCAAAACAATATAGGGTTAAAATGAAAGCATTAATAGTAGTTGATATTCAAAACGATTTTCTTCAAGGAGGAAGCTTAGCCGTACAAGGGGGGAATGAAATAATCCCCGTTATTAATTCCATTCAGGGAAAATTTGATTTGGTTGTTGCCACTCAAGATTGGCATCCCAAAGGACATGAAAGTTTTGCTTCGCAACATAGTAATAAAAGCGTGTATGACAAAATAGATTTAAATGGTATAGAACAGGTTCTATGGCCGAATCATTGCGTTCAAGGCACTTTTGGAGCCGAAATATCTTCGGAACTGAATCAAAATAAAATAGAAGCGATTTTTAGAAAAGGAATGAATACTACTATTGACAGTTATAGTGGTTTTTATGATAATGGAAAATTAAAATGTACAGGTTTGGGGGATTTTTTAAAGGGGAGAGGAATGAAGGAAATTTTTATTTGTGGATTGGCAGCAGATTATTGTGTATATTTTACAGCCATAGACGCTCTGGAATTAGGATTTACATCTACTATTATTGAAAATGCTACAAAAGCCATTGATGTATCAAATTTTGAAAATATTAAAAGAAATTTTATACAAATTGGAGGTAGTATTATAGAAAAAATATAACAATAATATTTTTAGAGTTATTTTTAAATTAAAAACTAGTATAAGTATATATACTATTGATTTTATAGTTTTATTTAATCATAATAAAAAACCCCGTTATAGAACGGGGTTAAAACTAACTACTATGAAAATTCACTGCCTTATGAACATTTATAGTAAGACAAATTCCATGCCATAAAATTTCAACTAGTTAAATTATTATAAATTATATGTGTTTATATAATTTTTAAGATAATTTTTAGTGAATAAATTATTTTTATTTTTAAAATGAATATGAATTAACGTTTTTTTGATCTAATATGTTATAAAATCTTCCATTTTAAATTATTTCAACAAATAATTATTTAAAAGAATAATATGAAGCATATATTGGAAAAATAGTAATATTCTGTATTTAATTTATTAATAAAGTTCTTATCAATTTAAAAAGAATGGGATTAAAAAAGAAACTTATCTCAAATCAAACTTATTGCTCAAATGTATTTTTTTTAGCTGACTAATTCGATGAAGGATTTATTTGAAAATAATTTTTTTGTTAATAAAAAAGCCCCGAAATACGGGGCTTAAAACTAACTACTATGAAAATTCACTGCCTTATGAACAATTGTTTAAAGGCAAATTCTATGCCATAATATATGTGTTTTGTTTATTTAATTGTAATAATTTATTGATAATAAATTTGTAATTGAAATAATATAGTTTAAATAAAGTATTAAATAAAAAAAAAGTCTCACTAATAAAAGTGAGACTTAAAACTAACTACTATGAAAATTCACTGCCTTATGAACATTTTATATAAGACAAAATCTATGCCATAAAAAATATATTTAATTTAATTAAATACAATAATATGCTTAATGTTATATGTTATATGAAATAATAATCTTTTAAATTATATTAAATAAAAAAGTCTCACTAATAAAAGTGAGACTTAAAACTAACTACTATGAAAATTCACTGCCTTATGAACAATTGTTTAAAAGCAAATTCCATGCCATAAAAAATAATTTTAATTTAATTAAATACGATAATATACTTAATATTATATATTATATGAAATAATAATTGTTTAAATTATATTAAATAAAAAAAGTCTCACTAATAAAAGTGAGACTTAAAACTAACTACTATGAAAATTCACTGCCTTATGAACAATTGTTTAAAGGCAAATTCTATGCCATAATTGCTATATTTAATTTATTTATATATTATAAATATGGTAATATTTTATACGTTATGAAATAATATATCTTATTGATTGCTTTAAATAAAAAAGTCTCACTAATAAAAGTGAGACTTAAAACTAACTACTATGAAAATTCACTGCCTTATGAATAATTATTTAAAAACAAATTTCATGCCATAATATAAAATCATATGGTAGTAATATATTATAATTTTACTAATATTATTATATAATTAAAATAATATATTGATAAAATGCATTAAATAAAAAAAAAGTCCCGCAAATGAATGCGGGACTTAAAACTAACTACTATGAAAATTCACTGCCTTATGAACAATTATTTTAAAACAAAATTCATGCCATAATTATATAAAATTATTATTTGTGTAAAATGTTTGTTTTAGGGCAATTAAATGTTATAAAAATTGGAAATGATACAATTATATAAGATAAAATTACAATTAATATAATAAAAAAGCCCTATTATTATTAATAGGGCTTAAAACTAACTACTACGAAAATTCACTGCCTTATGAACATTTTAAGTAAGGCAATATCTGTGCCATTGGGTTGTGCAAGTAATTTATAAATTTTAAAATTTAATGTTTACTACTAAAATAGTAATAATTATATCATAAGGTGTTTTGCAAAATATTTACTATCAATGTTTTAAAATTTATATATAAAAAAAACCCCATAATTAATGGGGTTTAAAACTAACTACTACGAAAATTCACTGCCTTATGAACATTTTATATAAGACAAAATCTATGCCATTATATTTTTTTTAAAAAATCAATTATATAAATATAAGTAACTTAAGATTATAAAAGATAGATATTATTTATAATTATAAAGTTTTTAATATAAATAATAAATACAGTTATATAGATCAATATAAAAATATAATATATTTTTCAATTAAATATTCGTTAAAAATAATAGAGTTAAGAATAGTATTTAAAATTAGTTAAAGGCGTTTGAAGTATTCTTGTATTATTAGCTACTTTTATGATGGCAGGTAAGTTTTTAATAATCTAAAATTTAAGTAATATAAATTTAATAATAAGATTACTTTAAAATAAAATTATTTGTTATCCCAATTTTTATAAGGATTTTTCATAAGCATTGAATTGTAATATCTTGGATCGTCAGTGACTTCTTTTCCTAACCAATTCGGTTTCTCAATATTTTCATTTTCATCATCTAATTCAATTTCTGCAAGGATTAGTCCTTCGTTTTCCCCGTAAAACTCATCTACTTCAATTATTTTATCTCTAAAGGGAACAATATATCTTTTCTTATCGATAATACCCACTTCACATAATTGTATAAGTTCATTAGCCTCTTCTTTTGTGATTTCCTTTTCCCATTCAAATCTGCTTATACTATTTTTTTTATTTGAACCTTTAATGGTTAAAAAACCTTGATTGTCTTGGATTCTAACACGTACAGTTCTTTCAGGGATTGAAGATAGATATCCTTGTTTAATTTGTAAACTTTTAATAGCCTTCGATTTAAATTCTCCTGTAATTAAATATTTCCTTTCAATTTCTTGTCCCATATGATGTAATAAACAATTTTATTGAATATTTCATTTGTAAATTATAAATAAATACGAATATTTAAAGTTAGTTTTGGTTCTTTTTAGATTTCCAAAGTTTATCTAAATATTTATATCTGTCGGAAACATATTGTGAATACATTTTAGAAATAATATATCCCTCTTTTCCATCTAAAAAACCAAATTGAATAATATAATGATGGAGAAAACGATATATAGGTTTAATATGGTGATGTAGAAAATTAGATTTTTTACCCTTTTCAAATAATTCTTTTGCTTTAAGTCGGGAATATTTATCTAATTTATCTAAATATTTTTCTTCAGAGTTAAAAGAATAATGATCTAATCTATTTTTTAAATATCCCGGTTCGGTTTTACATTCTATTTCTTCATGAACAAGTTTACTGCTTTTATATAAGGATTTATCTTTTTTAAATAAACGTATTACTTTATCATTCTTCCATCCGCTGTGTTTCAGGAGTTTGTCTTTAAAATAAAAATTTCTTTTTATCCAATAAGCATCTCTAGGAAATGGAGAATTTACAGTTATTAATATTTCATTTTTAAGAGCAATCGGTATATGTTCATCTAAATCAAAAAATACTATCCATTCATGAGTCGCGCGTTCAATAGCAAAATTCTTTTGATTTGTGAAATTATCAAATATTCTTTCTATAAAAATTACATTAGGATATTTTTTAAAACGTTCCTTCGTTCTATCTGTACTAAATGAATCCACTACGATTATCTCATCGGCAAAAGAAATATCTTTCATAAATCGATCAACATTTTCTTCCTCGTTATAGGTGATACATAAAGCAGTTATTTTTGGTTTTTTAATTTCAATTTCTTGTGGTAAATTGGATTTCATTTTATTGATTCCTAGAATATTTAATAAAAAATTATCAATTTTACCAAGTAACATTTTCGGGTTCATTAGTTTATAAAAAGGTTCTGGCTTACGTAAAATTTCTTTAAGTGAATATTCTGTATATATTTCAGGGAAAATGTCCATTAGATGAAAACTTTTATGAATAAGTAAATTTTCATAACATCCCCAATCTTTTCTAAATTTATGAGGTGAGAATATAGAAAATGTTGGCTTTTGAATGGCCTTAGCAATATTAACAGCTCCCCCTTCATTGGCTATCAATGCATTGCAATTAGATAATATGGCAGCAAATTCTCGAATATTATTTCCAAGAATGGAAGTAAATATTTTATCTTTATGTTCAATTTCTTTTAAAAGATCATCCGCCTCTTTTTGTTGCTTAGGAATATAATTAAATAAAATATCTATATCATAATGCTTTAATAAGTAATTAATTAATTCAGCCATATAAGATAAAGGCCAAGATTTTTTTAAACTGCTTCCCAATATGCCAATAATAATGATAGGTTTAGTAAAACTGACTCCGGAATCGATCATTAATTTTTTAGCATTATTAATTTCTTGCTCGGTTAAAAATATTTCGGTTTGAAAGTCAATTTTAGAAAAATCCTCTACAAAAGGAGAAAGTAAAAGGCATCTATTTTCGATAGATGTACAATGTATAAACTTAGGAAACTTTTCCTCAACAAAAACATCCGTATAAAAATATTTAAAAAAAGGTTTATCAAAACTAACTTTCCTTTGAGCTTTAGAAAACAACGTTATAAAACGACTTTGCAATTTAGCATAAGGATCGAATAGTAGATCATATCTTTCTTTTTGTATGTATTTTGTATACTTCCATAAAACAGGTAATTTTTTTAATTCAGAATCTTCAAACCCAATAATTTTATCTATATAGGGATTGTTCTGAAGGATATGAATAGCATTATTATAGCAAAAAAAATGAACTTCAATATTAGAAAATATTTTTTTTAAATTTTTAGCAAGTACACTGGCTACTAAAACATCCCCGATAAATTTATTTTGTATAATTAATGCTTTTTTCAAAAATGTAATATTTAATTATAAAATAGTTCGGCAAAAGTAGAAAAAAAAATTATTCATAATTTAGAACATAAGTCATGTAATAATTATTTATTTTCTTATAGTAGGCATAATATTTAACACTCGCTTTTTCATCAATAATCCAACATACAATAGGTTTATCACTTTTCAATTGAAAGGGTTCTACTCTATAGTGATTTAAGAAAGACCATAAGTTTCCATGGTGTATTTTATACAGGGCTTCTTTTAATCCCCATAGAATATGATAATAGTCCTTTTCCTCACCTTTAGGTATGAATTCAAATTCATCCTTTCGAATAAACTTATATTTTATAGTGTTAATTTTTTCATCTCTTTCTAATTCAATATCTACGCCAATGTTGAAAGATGAGGCACCAACACAGACTACTCCATGTGAATGAGATACGGAAATATTGTAAGTTCCTTCAACATAGGGTTTTCCTTCTTTAGTGTATTTCACGGCACTATCTAAACCTAAAGCCATTAAACAAGCTCGTAATCCTAAATATTCACGTTTTCTTTTAGGTGTTAAAGAATCATATTTACCTTGTCTTATGTTATCTAATTTTAATATCCGTAACAATTCCTCATTAGTTTCACTGACTTTCCAAGTAACTATTCTCGTAAAATAATCAGGTATAATAAAATCTACAATAGGCATTTAAGATTATTTAAATAGATTAGTAAGTAAATATATAAAATTATAATAATTCTCTTATAACTCTGAATTATAAAATACTTTGTAATAAAACATTTTCTTTTCTTCATCATACCCTTGCTCTAGAAAATCTTCAGAAGCTTCGGGTCTGTTAATGTCTAATTTAATTTGAATATACGTATCTAATTTGATATCAGTTTTAATTTTTCTTTTTTCCCTAGCTAATGCATTGGTTGACACATCAAAAATTTCCGAAAATTGAACCCCCGAGTTTTCTGAATAATCTTTTTTATATAATTTGAATTCATCAACCATATCATAATTTTCCAATAATTCCTTTTCTAAAATTTCTTCAGTTATCGTTTCGTTTTCATTGAATACTTGAAGACAATTACTGATAAATTCAGTTTGAATTTTTTTTCCTTTTTCCTCGAAAATTACTTGTTGTGAAAAATCAGATAATAAATTAATATAATTTTTTGTTTGATACGAATCATCTTTAATATAATCTACTTCCAGAAATGACTTTTTCCAATATTCGGATTCAACATGAGCATCATCATGTACCAATATTTTATAACCACTTTCTTTATGTGTATTGAGTATTAAACAACTCTTATCAATGGATGAATCTAATCGAAAACCTTTCTGTATGGCGCATTCAACAATGTCAGAATGCTTAAATCGAAGAAATTTGTTCTTATTTTCTAGCTTGAATATTCCGATGCCGGAAATTTTAGATTCCTGTCCTATATCAATATCATTGAATAAAGCGATAAAAATTTCGCCTTTTTTAATTTGTGGGTGATTGGATCTTTCATAAAGATGATCCAAAACTTTGTCTGAAAAACTTACAAAATCTATGGAATCTTCAAAAACATCTTTACATAAAGAATATAAAATATTAAAATTTATGTCTTGGGTATAATGAGTAAATTCATAGTATTCCAAATTTTTTTTAAAAGGAGAAAGAAAATAGGGTTGCATAGCCTCTTCCTCTTTTTCATTTAAATGAAATAAATCACCGGCATAAATGTTTTTTTCTTCACGTAGTTTATTACCGGAAAATTGTAAAGTTAATTTGGAAATTACAGCATGTTTTAAATTAATCGTCATAAATTTGCCTGATAAAGAATTACAAAAGTAATTCATTTAAAAATATCAGTAAATATTATTCATAACTAATTTATTTTGATTATTGAAATAATGTAATTTACTCAAAACAAACTCCTTGTTCTAAAATAAATTAGTGAAATCCAAAATCAAAAAATCTTATTTTCATTTAAAACGATATCAATATTTTTTAGAATTCAGTTAAAACTATTTTAAATAAAAATATTTATGAATTAACTTTAATATTCTTCTAAAAAATTTGAATTGGGTTATTATTAATTTTTTATCTTAATTATAACAGAAATTCTACGAAAAACTAATCAGTTACATTAAAATTAGAAATTTTAAATAGTTTATATTTGCAATCATTTAATAATATATGGGAACCACTCTAGAAAAAGAAATTAAAAGAAGGAAAACTTTTGGAATTATATCCCATCCGGATGCTGGTAAAACAACCTTAACAGAAAAATTACTTTTATTTGGTGGAGCGATTCAAGAAGCAGGAGCTGTAAAAAGCAATAAAATCAAAAAAGGAGCAACCTCAGATTTTATGGAGATTGAAAGACAAAGAGGTATTTCGGTTGCTACTTCTGTATTAGCCTTTGAATATAAAGGAAAAAAAATAAACATATTAGATACACCCGGGCATAAAGATTTTGCCGAAGATACCTATAGAACACTAACTGCCGTAGATTCAGTAATTGTAGTTATAGATGTAGCCAAAGGAGTTGAAGAACAAACCGAAAAATTGGTTCAAGTTTGTAGAATGAGGAATATTCCTATGTTGGTATTTATCAATAAACTCGATCGCGAGGGTAAAGATGCCTTTGATTTATTAGATGAAGTTGAACAAAAGTTACAATTAAGGGTTACACCATTATCTTGGCCCATCGGTATGGGATTAGATTTTCAAGGAATCTTTAATATGTGGGAGAATAATTTTAAATTCTTCACCGAAGAAAAAAAACAAAAAGTAGGAGAGAGTATTGAGATTAAAGATATAAATGATCCAATAGTAAATGAACTTATTGGCGACCAAGCAGCAGAAAATCTAAGGAATGAACAAGAATTAATACACTCGGTTTACCCAAAATTTTCAAAAGAAGAATATTTGAACGGAACCTTACAGCCGGTATTTTTCGGTTCCGCATTAAATAATTTTGGAGTTCAGGAATTATTAGATGCATTCGTTGAAATTGCACCCAATCCGCTACCTAAAATGAGCGATATACGATTAGTTAAACCGGAAGAAACGAGTTTTACGGGATTTGTATTTAAAATTCATGCCAATATGGATCCTAAACATCGGGATCGTTTAGCTTTTGTAAAAATTGTATCCGGAACTTTTAAACGAAATACCAATTATCTGCATGTACGTCAAAATAAAACCATGAAATTTAGCAGCCCTGCAGCCTTTTTTGCAGATAAAAAAGAGGTTGTGGAAGAAAGTTTTCCCGGAGATATTGTTGGTTTGCACGATACCGGTAATTTCAGGATCGGGGACACCTTAACAGAAGGAGAAAAATTAAATTTCAAAGGAATTCCATCGTTTTCACCGGAACATTTCCGTTATATAAATAATGAAGACCCTATGAAAACCAAGCAGTTGGCAAAAGGTATTGATCAATTAATGGATGAAGGAGTTGCGCAATTATTCACATTGGAAATGAATAACAGGAAAATCATAGGAACAGTGGGTGCGCTGCAATTTGAAGTAATACAATATCGTTTAGAACATGAGTATTCAGCAAAATGCAGTTATGAACCAATTCATATACATAAAGCATGTTGGGTGGAAACAGAGGATGAAAAATCATCCGAATTTTTAGAATTTAAGCGGGTGAAACAAAAATTCTTAGCTAAAGATAAGTTTGGGCAATTAGTCTTCTTAGCTGATTCTGCATTTAGTATAACCATGACTCAAGAAAAATTTCCATCGGTAAAACTTCATTTTACGAATGAATTTTAGGTAAAATATATAAAAAGCATTGTAAAAGAGAGCTAAAAAAATTTAGCTCTCTTTTTTTAACGAACAATAGTATCTGTTACTATTATCTTAAAATATAAAATGCTATGCCTTCATATCTATATATATTAATGGGAATATAACTTTTACCTTTACCTAAAACTAACGAACCGTCTTCGGATATCCAGATTTTAAGTTCATTTTTGTTGGTGGTGAGCAAATGATCCGATTTCTTTTTATATGATTTGTAAAAACGATAAACCGGAATTGTATTAGGTTTATGAGTATTGAATGCATAACCGGATATGCCTTCAAAAATCCATCCTCCTTGTCCACCGTTTTTTAATTCGTTCCAATCAAGTGTAGATAAACGATCACCGTTTAAAAAATTATAATATCTGTATATAGGATAAGATCCTTCCACTTGATTAGCATAAATTTTTCCTAATATCCCCTCAAAATGTTTATTTCCTAATTCATTATAATTTGATGTATAAAAATGCTGTCCGTTTATATTATATCTGTAGAAATTTTTTGTTTCCACATATGCATACCTGCCGGGATATTGTTCAGATATAAATCTTTTATCCATTTCGGAAAGTACGGTATTCCAACCGCTTGACCACCCATTTAAAGTTAAAGATGCAGGAATAGAATAAAGCATGATTGATTGACTGTCAAAAGAAGAATAATTAGTTGTGGTTGAGTTATATTTATTTAAAACATTACTATCAACATACGCTTGGTTCCAATAATTAGGTTCTCCGGCATAATATTCATATACTTTTTGTCTATTCCACTGAATATTAGCAGCGGGGCTTTGATGCTCATGTTGTAAACCAAGTGCATGTCCGAATTCGTGAATTATTGTCCTTGAAAATTCATAATCAGGAGTTGAATCTGTAAACCACCCGAAATTCATGGTAGGAATACGTTGAGTAATAGATCTAGCATCAGTTCCAATATAAGACCAAGACTGACCACTATTATCAAAATTTATTTTTATATCAGCATATTGATAAGCAGGAACATATTCAAAGTTTAAATTAGCATATTTCAACCATTCACCGGCAAATTGTTTTACTTTATTCTGTAAATAAGAGTTTCCGTTTAAAAATTTAATTTTTATAGTTTGCCCTGTATTCCATTTATTAAATTTATTAATTACTCCATTAGCAATAACTTCTTGAGTTGAATCTTGGGGTTGAATAATGTCATCAGGTAAGTAAGCATCTAAACAAAATTGTTCTTTTTGAGCTGTACTTTTGTCCGGTACAATATCAGAATTTAATGAATCTTCAGTACAGGAAACCATATATACCAATAGGCTTACGTTTAATAAAAATATGTAGGAAAATTTTTTCATATTTAAGATTTTTTAAGGTTTTATAAATCCAGAATAAATGTTTAATAATATTACTTTATATAAAATAATTAGAGATATATAAAGTGATTTTAACATTTATTTACTTTTTGGATATTGCTTAGCAATAAATTTCTTGTCAGTAGAAGATAATTTATAATTGGGTTGACTATGCCAATGATTTAAAGTGAATGAAGCAGGAAATGAAATAAGCATGATAGAATGTTTATCAAAAGCCGAATAATTAGTTAATGCCTTGCTGTATTTATAAAAAATTTCAAAATCCACTTTGTCCTTATTCCAATAATTAGGTGCACCTTCAAAATAAGCATATACTACCGGTTTATTCCATTTTATATTCGAATTAGGGTTTTGATGTTCATGATGTAATCCAAGAACATGACCAAATTCATGAAGAATTGTTTTAGATAATTCATTTTCAGGAGTAAAATCCGTAAACCAACCAAAGTTCAAAGAAGGACTTTGTTGAGAAATGTATTTTGAATCGGTGCCCACATAAGACCATGATTTTCCGCTGTTATCAAAATTGATTTTAATATCGGCATATTGATCCGCAGTAACATATTTGAATGTTAAATTAGCGAACTGAAGCCATTCACTTGCATATTTTCTGACTTTATCTTGCAAATACGATGAACCATTTAAAAATTTGATTTTAATGGTATCTCCGGGATTCCATTTTTTTATAATGGTGGTTACACCATAACCGGAAACTTCTTTATCCAATTCTGAGGTCTGAAAATTATCTCCGGGTAGAAAGGCATCTACACAAAATTTTTCATTTTCTGAAGATTTGTTTTCAGGATAAATGTCTGAAGTTAATGATTCCTCATTACAAGAAACCAGAAAAGCAGATGAAAATAATAGTAAAAAAAAAGTAAAATTTTTCATAATCATAACATTTATAAATTTATCAAATATAGGAAAAAATATTTAATTTTATATTCTGAATTATAATTCAAAGTGTATATAATATTATGATTATGTGATATAATTGTATTTTTAAATTATTATATGGTAATTATATTTGATTAACCAATTGTCTTTTATAAAATTTTAAATACTGCAAAAAGCAGAAGTTTAATAAAAATTTAATTATTTATATTTTATAAAAAAGATAAAAAAATAAGTTTATTATAATTCAAATAATAAGTAAGTTTGCCTATCAGTTTAATAGGAATTAAACTTTGTTGTTTTTTATATTGAATAAATTAATATTGCTTGTGAATAACCAATTATTTAAAATAGATCTTCGATTTTACACTTTGCTTTCTAAATATGTATACGTGCTAATCTTTCTATTTAGTACAACGATTTATCAATCACAAACTCTAAAAAAAGGGGAATTAGCGGTTGGTATTGACCTAACTTATGCTCCTTATGCCTATTTAGAAGGAATTCCCAGAGGGTTTGACCCTGACTTAATGAGATTAATAGGAGAAAAATTAAATCTTAAAGTAGTCTTTAAAGATACCAGAATAGAAAATATAATTATGGGCTTAAATGCAGGACATTATGATCTCATAGCATCTGCATTGTATATTAATCCGCAACGAGCTCAACAAGTTTCATTTTTACCCTATCTACAAACCGGAGGTGTATTGGTTGTTAGAAAAGACGAATCCTATCGTCCGTTATCCTTACAAGACTTATGCGGAAAGAAAATTTCTTCCATGAAAGGGGCGGCATGGATTCCTAAATTGAATGATGTTACCAAGAATTTCTGTTTTAAGAATAATAAACAAGCAATTGAAGTTAAAGAATACCCCAGCGCTCCCGAGGCTTCACATGCTTTATTATCCAAAGGCGTGGACGTACAATATGAAGATGCGGCAGTAGCTAAAATGTTAATTGACAGATTAGGAGATAAATTGGTAATTTCTACACATGAAATGATAGATCCCGTATTAATAGGTTTAGCATTTAAAAATGAAAACATAACCTTAAAAAATAAAATCGCACAAGTTATACAAGAACTAAGGAAATCGGGAGAATATCAGCAGCTATTGGACAAATATAATTTGGCTTATCCAAGTCAAGAATTACTACTTAAATATAAGATAGATGAAGAATCGATTTCATCTCAAGAAAAGAATACCATTTTCGATTGGAAATATTTTAAAAATCAATTTATTAACACAGATTTTTGGAAAGCTTGTTTAACTGTAATCGAGTTAAGTACATTAACTTGGTGTATAGGAGTAGTTTTAGGCTTTTTGGTAGCATTAATGGGACAGAGTTCTCATTCTTTTTTAAGATCTATTTCCAAGGGTTATATTTGGTTTTTCAGGAGTTTACCTTTATTGGTATTATTAATATTTATATATAATCTACCTCAAATTTGGCCTAAAAGCTCGATAATACTATCTAATCCATTCATATCCGGTTTAATAGCCTTAGTTTTAAGTGAAACAGCCTATATAGCGGAAATACATAGAGGAGCGTTACAAGCGATACCCAAAGGACAATATGAGGCGGGAAAAGCACTGGGGTTATCCTACTGGGGAATCATGAGATTGATTGTTGCCCCTCAAACATTTAGGATAGCCTTACCGTCACTCGCTAATCAATACGTAACCATAATTAAGTTAACCTCACTGGTATCGGTGATTTCCTTGACCGAAATATTGATGGTTGGACAGCAATTGTATACACGTAACTTTCTGGTTATGGAAACCCTGTTAGCAGTTGCTATCTATTATATACTAATAGTTACTTTGGTAACATGGATTATTAACAAATTTGAAGCAAAATTTGATGTCCATAAAAAAAGCACAGACATTGATAGTTCAATACAAGTTGATTTTGAAAAATTAAGAGAATATTCGAACATAAAAAATACGAATAAAGGTTCAACCGCTTTAGAATTAAAAAATATAACAAAAACATTTGGAACAACATTGGTATTAAATAATATATGTTTAAGCGTTCCTTGGGGAAAAGTAATCAGTATTATAGGTCCATCAGGATCCGGGAAAAGTACCTTAATAAGAACCATAAACGGTTTAGAAACAATAGATGAAGGAGATATTGAAATGGGAGAAGTTTCTCTTATACTTAAAAATAAAAGTAAATTTCATAAATCAAAAAAGAAACTTCAGGAAATGAGGATAGGTATGGTTTTTCAATCGTATAATCTTTTTCCACACAAAACGGTATTAGAAAATGTTATGTTGGCTCCTTTATATCATAAAAAAAACAAAGATAAACAGCTGCTGCGTATGTATGCATTGGCAATGTTAGATAAAGTAGGTATGTTGGTTCATGCCAATAAATACCCTCACCAATTATCAGGAGGGCAGCAACAGCGGGTAGCCATAGCAAGAGCATTGGCTATACAGCCCGACATTATGTTATTTGATGAACCTACTTCCGCTTTAGATCCCGAATTAGTTCAAGAAGTATTGAAAGTTATTAAAGAATTATCTAATGAAGGCATGACTATGATAATTGTTACTCATGAAATGAAATTCGCATTTGAAGTATCAGATAGAATTGTTTTTATGGTATCAGGAAAAATTTTATACAATGAAGAACCTCAACAAATGAAAAAATCCAAGGATGAAAGATTACTAAAATTCATTGGAAATGTTGCTCCCATCGATTATACTATTTAAAATAAACATAAGTAAATACAAATATGAAGAATCAAAAAGAAGAAATAGGTATTTTACAAAGACGAAAAATTGAAGCAGAAATAATAAAACCTATATACGATATTTTAAAGAGAGAGTATGGACTTGAACAGGCAAAATCGATTATTGAAGAAGCCGTAGCTAATGCAGCCATTCAGGCCGGAAAAGATTTTGCCCAAAAAGAAGATGAGCCAACCTCAGTACAAAGTTTTGTAGCTCTCCAATATTTATGGGAAAAAGATGATGCACTTGAAACAGAAGTGGTTGTTAATAATGAGAACCAATATGATTATAACGTGAAAAGATGTCGATATGCAGAAATGTATCATGAAATGGGATTGGGCGAAATTGGATTTTTACTATCCTGCAACAGAGATGCTAAATTTATCGAAGGATATGCTCCAAACGTAAAATTAACCCGTCCCCATACTATAATGAATGGAGACGGTTTTTGTGATTTTCATTATAAACTAGAAAAAGGGAAAACAGATATTTCCAATGAATGATAATTTACATATAAATTCAAAGAGACTACAAACGTGGTTAGCCGATTTCGCTACCATAGGAGCTACACCAAATGGAGGGGTACATCGTTTAACGCTCACAGATTTAGATAAACAAGCTCGTGATTTGTTTGTATCTCTGGCAAAGAAAGCTGGGTGTTCAATAAAAATAGATGCAATGGGAAACATTTTCGCCAGACGATCCGGTGAAGATAACCGTTTGAGTCCTGTACTTATAGGTTCTCATATAGATAGTCAGCCCTTAGGAGGTAAGTACGACGGGATCTATGGGGTTTTAGCAGCCCTGGAAGTTGTTTACTCATTGAATGACCATGATATAAAGACTGATCGCCCCATAGATGTTGTAAGCTGGACCAATGAAGAAGGTTCACGTTTCGCTCCTGCCATGATAGGTTCGGCCGTTTTTTCAGGGTTAACTACTTTACAAGATGGTTGGTCGTGTAGAGATAGTGAAGGTAATACTATTAAACAAGAATTAGAAAGAATTGGATATGCTGGAAATGATAATTTTTCAAATTATAAAATCCATGCTTCACTGGAACTGCATATTGAGCAAGGTCCGATATTAGAAAACCATAATGAATTAATTGGAATCGTGACCGGCGCTTTAGGTCAAAAATGGTACGATGTTGAATTCACCGGGATGGCCTCTCATGCCGGAACAACCCCTATGGAAGTACGCCAAGATGCCTTACTAGGTCTCGCCGAGGCAGTGCTTGAAGTCAACTCAATAGGAAAAAATGAAAAACCGGAGGGCAGGGCAACTGTTGGAATGGTAAAAATTACCCCCAATTCAAGAAATGTAATTTCTGATAAAGCTTGGTTTTCAGTTGAATTTAGACATCCTTCAGAAAAAGGACTACAAAGGATGGATCAACAATTGTCTGAAAAAGTACATCAAATAGCTGAGAAATTAAATCTAACTTATAGCATCCGTCCTATATTATCCTTTCCTCCCTTACCCTTTGATGATAACTGCATTGAAGTGGTACGCCGAGTAGCTCAGAATTTAAATTATCCCCATAGAACAATGGTTTCAGGAGCCGGACATGACTCGTGTAATATTTCTAAAATAGCCCCGACTTCCATGATTTTTATACCTTGTATTAAAGGAATAAGTCATAATGAAAAGGAAGAAATTAAACCGGAATGGATGAGTGCCGGTGCTAATGTTTTATTAAATGCAGTAAAACATTTATCTAAAAGATAAAGAATAAACCAATTTATAGATTAAATAGATTAAGTGGGTAAGGTAGAGCATTAAAGTTCTACCTTTTTAATTATCATTATAGATGAAATTAGATGAGATCCTAAGGTGAAATAAAAATGCTTAGACAATATGTCAGCTTGCAAAAAATTAATTATGACAAATGTTTATATAATGCTTCATGGCATAATCATTGAAATTGCATAAGCAATTATATATGTAATAGTAGTATTTAGTATAATTAATAACCATAAGTAATTAAAGAAAAAATATAAACATGAGTAAAATTATAGGAATTGATTTAGGAACAACGAATTCTTGTGTAGCCGTAATGGAAGGTAGCGATCCTACCGTTATTACTAATGCTGAAGGAAAAAGAACTACTCCATCCGTAGTTGCTTTTATGGAAGATGGAGAAATTAAAGTGGGGGACCCTGCTAAAAGACAAGCGGTAACCAATCCACACAATACCGTATATTCCATAAAAAGATTTATGGGTACTAGATTTTCATCAGATGCAGGTGAAATTTCAAGAGTTCCTTATAAAGTAGTAAAAGGTGATTCCGATACTCCAAGAGTAGATATTAACGGAAGATTATATACTCCGCAAGAAATTTCAGCTATGATTCTTCAAAAAATGAAGAAAACAGCAGAAGATTTCTTAGGAGAAACTGTAGATCGAGCAGTAATTACAGTTCCTGCTTATTTTAATGATGCGCAAAGACAAGCAACGAAAGAAGCAGGTGAAATTGCCGGTTTAAAAGTAGAAAGAATTATAAATGAACCTACCGCGGCAGCCTTGGCTTATGGATTAGATAAAGCTCATAAAGACCAAAAAGTAGCAGTATATGACCTAGGAGGAGGTACTTTTGATATTTCTATTCTTGACTTAGGAGACGGAGTATTTGAAGTATTATCAACTAATGGAGATACACACTTAGGAGGAGATGATTTTGATGATGTAATAATTAATTGGTTAGCAGAAGAATTCAAATCTGCAGAAGGTGTTGATTTAAAAGCAGATCCAATTGCATTACAAAGATTGAAAGAAGCCGCTGAAAAAGCGAAAGTAGAATTATCTTCATCTACTCAAACAGAGATTAATTTACCTTATATAACCGCTACAGCTTCCGGTCCAAAACACTTGGTAAAAACGTTAACCAGAGCAAAATTTGAACAATTAGCAGCCGATCTTGTTAAAAGATCTATGGAACCTTGTAAAAAAGCGTTAGAAGATGCAGGATTAAAAACTTCAGACATTGATGAAGTATTATTAGTCGGAGGTTCAACACGTATACCGGTGATCCAAGAAGAAGTTGAAAAATTTTTCGGTAAAAAACCTTCCAAAGGAGTGAATCCTGATGAAGTGGTTGCTATTGGAGCTGCAATTCAAGGAGGTGTATTAACAGGAGATGTAAAAGATGTTTTATTATTAGATGTTACTCCACTTTCCTTAGGAATTGAAACTTACGGAGGTGTATTTACTAAATTAATTGATGCTAATACCACCATTCCAACTAAAAAATCTGAAACGTTTTCAACTGCAGCAGATAATCAACCGGCAGTTACTATTAGAGTAGGACAAGGAGAAAGACCTATGTTCAACGATAATAAAGAAATCGGAAAATTCGATTTAGTGGATATACCACCGGCACCAAGAGGAGTTCCACAAATTGAAGTAACCTTCGATATTGATGCTAACGGTATTTTAAGCGTATCGGCTAAAGATAAAGGAACCGGAAAAGAACAATCCATAAAAATTCAAGCATCTTCCGGATTAAGTGAAGCAGAAATTGAAAAAATGAAGAAAGAAGCAGAAGCTAACGCTGAAGCAGATAAAAAGAGAAAAGAAGAAGTTGAGAAATTAAATTCTGCTGATGCGATGATTTTCCAAACAGAAAAACAATTAAAAGAATTTGGAGAAAAATTACCGGCAGAGAAAAAACAACCGATTGAAGATGCGTTGGCAGACTTGAAAAAAGCATATGAAAGCAAAGACATTCCGGCAATTGAAACAGCAATGGAAAAAATTAATGCTGTATGGGCTTCCGCTTCAGAAGATTTATATAAATCCGGTCAAGCAGCTGAAGGAGCAAATCCGGGAGCTCAAGGCGGAGGAGAAGGATCATCAAGTAATCCTAATCAAGGGGGAGATAATGTTGAAGATGTAGATTTCGAAGAAGTGAAATAAAAATAGAAATAATACACAGTATAATTGGAAAACCTCAGAATTAAAATTCTGAGGTTTTTTAATGTATATATAAGAGGAAAAAACAAATTGTACATTTTTGATAAATTAAAAAATTAGGAAAATTCAATCTAGTAAAGGGTTTAAATGATTTTGAAAATATTGGCTAGAAAAATAAAATTTCTACTTACTACCATTAAAAATGCTTAATACCTCATCTTTATTAATAAACATTCTAAAAATCCTTGAATCCTATAGAGGCATAATTTAAAAGGGTTTATTTAATATTTAAAACTAAAAAAGAGTATGTTTTATCATAACTCTTTTTTTATTTGTTTTATATGATAAAGAAAAGTTGGTTAGTCTATTAATTAGTAAAACATGAAAAAACAGTATATTAATGTATAAATATTACTTTAAAATGGTAAAAAAAGCAGAATAATAAATTATTCAAAGTCATAATATATTTCCAAAAAAATAACTGACTATAGATTTAAGTAATTAATAATCAGTTATTTGTTTTAATTGTATTAAAGTTAAATGTGTATATTAAAGTAAATTTTATTATATGAGATAATTGATAGATATGATCTGCATAGTTAAGTGGGGTTATTAACTAATTTGGATTCAATTTTATATATAATACTAAAAAGATATCAGGCTATATTCACTGCGAAGACTTTTTAGCATATGTTACTTTTGATGAAAAAAAGCAGATGCAATCCTTATTTAAACTAGTAAACAAGAACAAATTCTCATCTCATTATTGCTATATAAAGCAAAATATATTATACAAATAAAGCCTTTTATTTTTTAGGCTTTTTTTGTGTTTTTATGTACAATTTGTTTTTTCCAATTATAAATTAAAACAAATAAAAAAAATGTTAAAAATTGAATTTGGTATATAATCAATTAATTAGGTGGTAATATTTGTTAAAAAAAATCAATTTAAATTTTTATTTACTAATATTTTTACTTAAAAAATTAATATTAATTTAATAGAAAACGCAAAATTTGCATGTAAAAAAAATAAATTAATATCAAATTACTTTATAAGTGAGTATTTATTTATATTTGCATGCTAAATTTAGATATTGTTTATAAAAATATAACTGAATAATTATACAAAGTTAATTTATTTGTATATTGATCCAATATAAATTAATAGTAAATATAATGTTTTTTTAACATAATGTTAACTTTGGCACGGTATTTAGTATAGTTTTAACACGAAATTAGCTAAATTTAGGTTCTACTACGTTTTAAGTGGTAGAATTAGAATTAAATAAATTTTGAATTAAATTATTTTACAAAAAAGAAAATTATGAAAAAGTTAGTGTTGTTTGCAGCAGTAGTTTTTGGATTATCAACTATGAATGCACAAAAAAACAGTATTTTATTAGGAGGTAATGTAGGTTACAACCACACCGAAAACAAATTTGGAGGAAATTCAGGAAAACAAAAATTGGACACTTACGAATGGGCTCCTTATTTAGGATATCAATTTACTGATCATTTAACTATTGGTGCAAAAGTAGCTTTTACAAAAGCGGATTTAGATAGTAAAGCACTTCAAGAATCAAATTTACTTGATGGAGATACTAAAACTTCAAAAATTGGAGGTTTTATACGTTATTCACAACCATTAAGTGAAACTTTTGCAGTATATGCTGATTTGGGTGCAGGTTGGCAAGAGCAAAAAACCAAAGGACACGATGCTTTAGCAAAATATGAAAATAAAGCAGATGGATTTTACATCGGATTCAACCCGGCATTATTCATTAACTTCAAAAATAATTTTGGATTAAATTTTAGCATTGGTGGAGTTGAATACAACCACTTAAAAGAAAAAGGAACAAAAAATAAATCTAACGGGGTTGATGTAACGTTTGGAAATGCTTTCAATATCGGTATTTCTAAAAACTTTTCACTATAATTTAATTATAGTATAAAATTATTTAACGCAAGTTATATAACTAATTAAAAAGAAAAAGCATGAAAAAAATTATAATAGCAACCCTTACCCTTTTTAGTGTGTTGTCTGCCCAAGCTCAAAAGAATTCTATCCTTTTGGGTACAGATTTTAGCCTTAAAAGAGTTAATGGTTATAATGATGAAAAGACCAATAATGTTACATTTACACCCGTAATAGCTTATGAAGTAGCAGATAATTGGTTTGTAGGAGCTAAAACCAGCCTATCTTTTGATAAACATACTTATTCAAGTGATCAACTTCTAGATACAAAAATACAAGATAAAGCTTACGAAAGTAGAATTGGTGGTTTTGTTCGTTACTATAAACCTTTTAATGAAACTTTTGGTATATATGCAGATCTAGGGGCCGGATATCAACAGTATCGCTCTGATAGCAAAATAGATTCAGGTAGTCCAATTTATAATGAGGCTGATATGATCGAAGGTAATAGAGTTAGAGGATATGGATATTACATCGATTTTGCCCCTGCTTTATTTATAAACTTTAAAAATAATTTTGGGTTAAATGTTTCTTTTGGAGGAGTTGAATGGAGCGACACAAAAGAAAACGTAGCCTTGGATTATAAAAATTATAACAAGAGCAAAGATTTTGACCTAACGTTTGGAAAATCTATTCACGTAGGAGTTACTAAAAAATTCAGTTTTTAATTTTATAAATTAAAAAAAATAATATAAAAACCTCTGATTTATTTCAGAGGTTTTTTTGTGGATTAAAAGTGATAAATAAGTAAATTTGCTAGTATTATAAATAAATGTATTATGGCATTATCTAAGATTAATCCAACAGAAACCCGCGCTTGGCAATTATTAAAAGAACATTACGACCAAATAAAAGATAAACACCTTCGTCAATGGTTTAAAGAAGATCCTCAAAGATTTGATAAATTTTCAATACAATTTAATGATATTCTTTTTGATTATTCTAAGAACAGAATAGAAGAAAAAACATTGAAATTATTAATTCAACTGGCTGAGGAAACCCAAGTTAAAGAAGCAATTGAAAAACAATTTAGTGGCGATAAAATTAATGAAACAGAAAATAGAGCAGTTTTACACACAGCATTAAGAAATCGAAAAAATACACCGGTTATAGTTGACGGGGAAGATGTAATGCCTAAGATAAACAAAGTCCTTTCGCAAATGCAAAGATTTTCTGAATCAGTAATTTCAGGCGAATGGAAAGGGTATACAGGAAAAGCAATTACTGACGTGGTTAATATTGGTATCGGCGGTTCTGACTTAGGTCCTTTAATGGTTGTAGAAGGGCTAAAATATTACAAAACCAGGCTGAATTTACATTTTGTATCCAATATTGATGGAACTCACATAGTAGAAACATTAAAACCGTTAAATCCGGAAACAACAATGTTTATTGTGGCATCTAAAACATTTACTACTCAAGAAACTATGACCAATGCTCAAACAGCAAAAGATTGGTTCTTAAAATCAGCAAAATTAGAATCTGAAGTAGCTAAACATTTTGTTGCCCTATCAACCAATCAAGAAGCCGTAACAAAATTTGGAATTAGTCAAGAAAATATGTTTGAATTTTGGGATTGGGTAGGTGGAAGATATTCTATTTGGTCAGCTATTGGATTGAGCATATGTTTAGCTGTCGGATATGACAATTTTACCGAATTATTAGAAGGAGCAAATGAAGTTGATTTACATTTTAGAAATACGGAACTAAATAAAAACATACCGATAATTTTAGCCCTATTAGGTATTTGGTATAATAACTTTTTTGGCGCGGAAGATGTTGCTTTACTTCCCTATGAACAATATTTACATCGTTTTGCAGCCTATTTTCAACAAGGAGATATGGAATCCAATGGAAAATATATAGACCGAAGCGGTAAAAAAGTTGATTATCAAACCGGACCAATAATTTTCGGAGAACCGGGAACTAATGGACAACATGCATTTTATCAATTAATACATCAAGGAACAAAACTTATTCCTTGTGATTTTTTTGCAGGTGCCCAAACACTAAATAAAGTCTCAGATCATCATGAAAAACTTATATCCAACTTTTTCGCACAAACAGAAGCTTTAGCTTTTGGTAAAACAGAAGAAGTAGTTTATAAAGAATTAAAAGATCAGGGGAAAAATGAAGAGGAAATTAATAAATTAAAACCATATAAAATATTTGAAGGAAATCGTCCAACCAATTCCTTTTTGTATAAAATTCTAACACCTAAATTATTAGGAAAATTAATTGCTATATATGAGCAAAAAATATTTGTACAAGGAGTTATCTGGAATATTTTCAGTTTCGATCAATGGGGCGTAGAATTAGGCAAACAATTGGCTAACAAAGTGCTGCCTGAATTATCAGGAGATCAAGAAATAACCACACATGATTCATCAACTAATGGGCTGATAAATGCCTATAAAAAAATGAGATAATTTTATATCTGATTTAATAAAAAAAAGATCGTCTCATCAGACGATCTTTTTTTATTCATAAAATTCAAAAGTTTACAGTTCACTATAAAAAACATATTAAAGCTTTATTATAGGTTTTTAAAATAATAGAGAGTTAAACGCTTTAGGTCTGATATTTGCATTTTATAAGTACAAATCAAATATTAATAAATAGAAGACTAAAAATTTAAAATTATGATCAAAGAACAAAACGTAGTGAAAAGCACTTACAACGACTCTTCAAAAAACAAAAAATTAGGTAAATTTTTTGGTGAAATTTTTTCATATAACAGCAGTTTAAAACTATATCATTGGCAAGTAACCGGCAAAGGAAGTTATGCAACACATATTGCTTTAGATCAGGCTATTGATTCAGTATTAGATGTAATTGACCGCTTAGTTGAAACAGCCTATGCTCAATTTGGAGATATTGAAGTAACTATCAAAGAAACTCCTACGCCTAAAGATATTATTAAACATTGTGAGAATTTTTACCTGTTACTTCAAGACGGTAGAGAATTATTTGTTGATGACTATGCATTGTCCATTTTTGATGATTATCAAGAAGCCGTTCAACAATTATTGTTTAGATTGAAAAGGTTACAATAATCAATTATTTATTATAGAGTACGAAAAACCTATATAACATAAATTTATTTTGAAAACAAAAACCAAAAAACCTGTGTCTGAAAAAGTAAGGCACATAGAAGCCAACATAGGGCTTAGTGAAGAAAATAAACAATTAGTGTCCGATGCACTAAATAGATTGTTAGCAAATGAATATTTTCTTTATACGAAAACCAGAAAATTTCATTGGAATGTAGAAGGTCCACATTTCAGATCTATACATTTATTATTAGAAGAGCAATATAAAGAAATTGCGGAAATTATTGACGAAGTGGCAGAAAGGATAAGGAAATTAGGTCATTATGCGCTGGGATCATTTAAACAATTCAGTGCAGTAGTTGACTTATTGGAACATGACGGAGAAGAAGTAGATGATGAAAAGACAATATTGGTAGAATTATGTCAGGATCATGAAACGATCATCCGTTTGATCCGAGCAGAATTTATACCAACTGCTGACAAAAATAAAGATGATGGAACCAGTGATTTTTTAACCGGTGTTATGGAACAGCACGAATCTATGGCATGGATGCTACGTGCCTCAGCTAAATAATTATAAATTGAGTACAAAAAACCTCTTTAAAAGAGGTTTTTTTTGTTACAAACCCGAATATTTAGCTATAATTTTTTCAAACCACAATTGTGGAATTATGGTTTTAACCCAAAGAGATAATTTTTGGATGGTTGTACCAAAATAATAATGGGGTTTTAATTTATTTTTTTGAGTAAATAATTTTTCAATAAAGGGAGCAAGAGTTTCGGGGGCTAAACCATTTGTAACGTCCGTATTTATATGATCGTATACTTTATCAAAAACTTTAGTATAATCATCCGAAATATCACTTTTAATCCTATGATCTGCTATATCTGTTCGTATGTCCCCTAAATTTACTGTACATACTTCAATACCCGAATTTTTTAATTCATAACGCAACGATTCTGTAATCATGTCTAAAGCAGATTTTGAACCGGAATAAAAACCTCTGAATGGTAGACCCATTTCACTTCCAATCGATGATATATTAAAAATTTTACCTTTATTACTTGTACGCATAATTGGTAAAACCTTTGAAATAAGATAAGAGGGTGCTACAATATTTAGAGTAAATAAATCTATAATTTCATTTTTTTTAGCGTTTTCAACAGGCCCAACCATCCCTTTACCTGCATTATTGATTAACAGATCAATGGTTGAATTTTTAGCAAGAATTTGATCTAATGCATCATCAACTTCTTTTTCATTAGTTATATCAGTTGGAATAGTAGTAAATTTAGCATTTTTAGGTACTGAACGACTCAAACCGTATACATTGTAACCCTTCTGAAATAAATAATTTCCCAATGCCAATCCCACGCCGGATGAGGTTCCTGTAATTATAATTGTTTTAGACATTTTTATAGTTTAATACTAAACAAAAATAAAATTAATTTTAAAATCTAGCTACCCAAAAAGAAAAAAGGAATGACATACTCATTCCTTTTAAACCAATTAAAATTCAAATTTTAAGTAAGTCTATGAGTACAGATATAGTCAATCAGACCATCAATAGGTCTTCGTAAAGCTATACCTAATTTCATTCCATTTTCAGATAATTTTTTCTCTAATTCATCTTTTAAATAAAAACCGATAGAACCATTAAAATTGATTGGGACTTGAGTACAATTATCGTATTGTTTTATATATAAATCGATAAAGGTTTGAATTTGTTTATCAATGATTTGCTGAATAAATTCATGATCTTTGTTTTGAATAATAAATTTAGCAAATGTGGCTAGATAAGCATTGGGATTAGGTTTTTTGTATAGATTTTCTTTTATAAAATCTATATCCATATTATATTCTTTCGACAATTTTATTGATAATTCATGAGGAAGAGTTTTGAAATTATAGGCACGAATCAAATCTGCTCCTAATTTATTACCGCTGCAATCATCCATTAAAAGATATCCTAGAGATAAAACTTTTTGATGTAAAAGTTCACCGTCATAATAACTGCAATTGGATCCGGTACCTAAGATACATACTATGGCTTGAGTTCCCGGAGGTGTGGTTGCATAAACGGCTCCATAGGTATCTTCTTCAACCACAATTTCTTCAGCATTAGGAAAAGATTCTGTTAAAGCATTTCTTACAATATCTTTCATATTATCAGTTCCACATCCTGCCCCATAAAAAAATATTTTTTTTACAGCGGGTTTATTTTGGTAAATGTCAAAACGTTCATTTAATCTTTTGATCATTTCCTCTTTATTTATGGCTTCGGGACTTAAACCTTTAGTTTGTGTTGAGAATATACGATTGCCATTATTATCAATGGCTATCCAATCGGCTTTAGTAGCACCTGAATCTGCTAGAAGAATCATATTTTTTGTTTTTAATTTTAGTTATGTTTCAAAAGTACAAAATAAAAATATTTATAATAAAAATAAATATTCAATAAATGTTGGTCAAATTATCTTATTAGTAATGGTTAAAGTGTTCAATTTATTACAACTGATAAATATATATACTAATGTTTGAAATAGTTTAACTATCTCTTTACAGACTAAAATTAATAAAAGATATCATTGAAACAGTAAATATTTATCAATAGTTGATTTAAATCATACGATTAGGTATAAAAAATAAAATAAATTTAATTTTATATGTATTAAATTTATGGATACCCTGTTCAGACATTATAATAAAGAGAAATTAAAATTTTGTTAAAAAATTAACATTTACTTCAAATAAGTAAATGAAATGGTAAGGTTTCCAAGCATCAAAAACACCATTTTAACCTTAATATTAGATAAAATTAGTCATTTCTAAATATGATATTAATCAATTACAATATTGTTAATTATATGATAATGATATATTTAAATGTATAATTATTTAAGGTTAGATTACGTCTCTTTGATAATTTATACTATAATAGGATATTTAATTTATATTTGTATAAACACGTTAAACTTACATGTTTATAGTAATTTTTATAAAAAATAAATTAAAAACTACATATATGAGAAGAAAGATTTTTACTACTTTAACAATCTTGTCTCTTTTTTTTTCAAAAGCGCAGCAAAAAGAATTTATTTTAATCGATAATGGAAATGGAGTCAATTTAGGATATTCCCCATTATCAGGTGTAAAAATTATAACTGTTGACGGTTTGAAATTCAAAGACCTTAATAGAAACGGAAAACTTGATAAATATGAAGATTGGAGATTATCCGCAGATGAAAGGGCTAAAGATTTAGTTCAAAAAATGTCCTTGGAACAGATCGCAGGATTAATGCTTTATAGTAATCATCAAGCTATACCTTCAAACGATAGTGGATTTGCATCTGGAACCTATAATGGTAAAATCTTTTCTGCCAGTGGAGCACAACCTTGGGAACTATCAGACGCACAGAAAAAATTTCTGCAAAAGGATAATTTAAGACATATATTAATAACTTCGGTTCAAAGCCCTGAAGTTGCAGCACGATGGAATAATCAAATGCAAGCATACGTGGAGGGTTTGGGATTAGGAATTCCGGGAAATACAAGTTCAGATCCCCGACATTCTGACCAAGTTACCGGAAATATAAAATCTGAATTTAATGCAGGAGCAGGAGGCGCCATATCTCTTTGGCCGGATGGGTTAGGCTTAGGAGCAACATTTGATCCGTCACTTGTACAAAAATTTGGTAATATAGCAGCACAAGAATATAGAGCTTTAGGAATAACTACAGCTTTATCTCCTCAAATAGATTTAGGAACAGAACCCCGATGGTATAGAATCTACATGACATTTGGAGAAAGCCCGGAACTAACTACAGATATGGCCAGGGCCTATATAGATGGTTTCCA
Organism: Apibacter sp. B3935; assembly: GCF_009827705.1. Classification (NCBI taxonomy): domain Bacteria; kingdom Pseudomonadati; phylum Bacteroidota; class Flavobacteriia; order Flavobacteriales; family Weeksellaceae; genus Apibacter; species Apibacter sp. B3935. The sequence continues at coordinate 136,359 of NZ_WINL01000002.1, read as the reverse complement.
AACTTCTTTTGGTAAAGATGAAATTGCAGACGGATGGGGATATAAAAGTGTTAATACAATGGTTAAACATTGGCCGGGTGGAGGACCGGAAGAGGGCGGTAGAGATGCACATTGGGCGTTTGGAAAATATGCGGTATATCCAGGAAATAATTTTGATACACACATGAGCCCTTTTGTTAACGGAGCTTTTAATCTCAATGGAAAAACTTCCAAAGCTTCAGCAGTTATGCCTTATTACACCATTTCATATAATCAATCAAAAGACGGAAGTAATTATGCAAATGGCTTCAATAAATATATCATTACCGATTTACTTAGAGATAAATTTGGGTATGATGGGGTATTATGTACAGATTGGCTGATAACAGCCAATGAGGGTAAAACTCCGGATGAATTTAAAGGTAAGCCTTGGGGAGTGGAAAATAAAACGATAGCTCAAAGACATTATATTGCCTTAATGGCCGGAATGGATCAATTTGGAGGCAACAATGTTATGCAACCCATATTAGAAGCCTACAAAATGGGAGTAAAGGAATACGGAAATAAATATATGAGAAATCGTTTTGAGCAATCAGGAATACGATTATTAAAAAATATTTTCAGGCTGGGATTGTTTGAAAATCCGTATTTAAACGTTGAGCAAAGTGTTAAAACAGTTGGAAATCCTGAATTTATGCAAGCGGGTTATGAAGCACAAATAAAATCAGTGGTATTGCTTAAAAATAAAAAACGTATACTACCAATAAAAGATAAAAAAACGGTATATATACCAAAAAATTATCAACCTTCCATAAAAGATTGGTGGGGAAAATGGTCTGAACCAAAATTAGATTATTCGGTTAATATCGAATTAGTTAAGAAATATTATCATGTTACAGAAGATCCAGAAAAAGCAGATTTTTCCATAGTCTTTGTTTCAAGTCCTCAAACTAACAACGATGGCGGGGGATATGATATGGCCGATAGAAATAATGGAGGGAATGGATACGTTCCCATCTCCTTACAATATAACAGCTATACGGCTACAAATGCTCGTGAGCACAGTATAGCAGCAGGAGACCCCGTAATAGACCCTTCAATTAAAGATCGAAGTTATAAAGATAAAACAGTGACCGTTTCCAATTCATCCGATCTATCTACCATATTAACTACTAAAAGTCAAATGGGAAATAAACCGGTCATAGTAGTAGTAAATATCAGTCGTCCTATGATTTTTAATGAATTTGAATCTAGAGTGGATGGAATAATAGCAAGATTTGGAATTGGAGAACAAGCCATAATGGATATTATTTCCGGGAAATACGAACCCTCCGGATTATTACCCCTTCAAATGCCTGCAAATATGAACACGGTTGAAAAACAGAAAGAAGATATTCCTTTTGATATGGAATGTCATCAAGACAGCGAAGGGAATGTCTATAATTTTGGTTTTGGTTTAAATTGGAAAGGTGTTATCAAAGATTCTAGGACCGCAAAATACGGAATAAAAAAATAAATATAAGTTTTGATTAATGATATGCTATAAATAAAAAAAAACAAAATTATAATGATATAAAATATAAAGTCATAATTAAACTAAAACCACAAAAAGATTAATTAAGTATGAGAAGAGCAGTTAAGTCTCTTAGTGCTTTTATGATTGTTTCTACTATGAATTTGATACAGGCACAAGAGAATAAATCTGATAGTTTAAAAACTAAAACAGATTTGAAAAAAGATCAGAACACATCCGTGATGTTAAATGCCTCAGCCGATAACGGACCAAGAAATGTAAACATTGGTTTACCGGCAAGTGTGGGAGGAACTACTATTTTAGAAAATGGGTTACCGGTTGTGATGGACTACGTCGTACAAATGCCCGTGAGGGCCTGGAGGTCAGATTCCAGTTTTGAAAAGATGGACGTATTAGATGTTGCAAAGACCGCTATAAGCGTAGGGGATGTGGGAGTATCAGTAAATACTTATACCAATAAAGGAACAGATAAATTGCAAGGTAAAGGTGAATTTGTCACCAATTCTTACGGATTATTAAGAGGAAGCTTTAATGTAAGCGGACCGATGAAAAACGGATTTTATTATTCGGTTAGTGCTTATGCTAACATGGATCCCGGAACATTTACATCAGCCTTTTCTCAATTTTTAGATAAAACTCAAATTTATAAAGTATTTATAAATAAAAAATATAATGACGGAAAAGGAGAAATTGGAGTACAATATAAATTTATCAGCTCACAAGCGATAACAACTAAACAAAATCCTTATTACTATCGTTCCAACGGAAAAGTAGATGCTGTAGAGGGATTCAAATTAGGCAGAGATTCCTATCTGGAAAAATCCGGATTGGTGCATTATATAGATCCACTTTCCGGAGAATATACTACTAGAGATATAATGAAAGGTAGTGGAGGAGAAAATCATATTTTCGATATCATCGGAAAAAATAGCCTTACAAATGGGATGAAGCTGGATTACATTTTTAGATATCAATATGCTGAATCCGGATATTTTAATCCGTACTATTCATCCATAAGTAATCCGGTTGAAGGTAAGACACGTTTCCGTTATGTAGGTTCCGATAACATTTATAATGGAAAAGTACAATCGGTTTTAATGCTTTTCACTCCCCGAGCTCCATTCAATACTTATATGAGCCGCGTGGAATTAAGCAAAAAAACGTCTAAACACAATTGGAATATCGGATTTAATGAATGGTATTACCACATAAATAATTATAATACGGCTTCTTATTCCTATTACTATGAAGTGACTCCAAATCCGTCACTGTTAATTCAAGAAAATTACGATCCACTTACCGGCACTTGGACGCCAAGAAAAGGTTCAGACGAATTCGGAGGATATAATCATAACGGCGCTATGCAATACTATACCGGTGGAGAAAACAAAATGGCTGTGTATGGTACTGAAAAATGGACGCCTTCCGATAAAATACAAGTGGGAGGAGGTGTTAGATTAGAATGGCAAAATATTAACGGAGAATGGTATAAAGGGGAAGATAGAAAATTAGCAGGGACTAATTGGGTATCCGGAAATAAAACAAAAGTTAAAAAAGATTGGATTAATAAAACTTTTACAGTCAATGCACTATGGAAAATCATGCCTTCATTTGGACTTCAAGGAGAAGCAACCTATGGTGAATTAGGTGGAAAGTTAAGTAGTTATGCAGGTGCAGATGATCCGGGAATTAAAAAGTCAAAAATACCAGGAGCTTCTTTCGGAGTATACTTTAACCATGCTTTGGTAAGAGTAGTATCTAAAGTTACTTACATTCAGAGAAGTAATTTTACAAATAATTCCACTTTTACCAATCCAAAAGATCCTACCGATTACATGAAAAAAACTATTAGCTATGATGTTAAAACCATAGGATGGACAACCGATGCTTTGGTTACACCATTTAAAAATTTTCAATTTCATATGTTACTTACCCTACAAAATCCCGAATACAAAAATTACAAATTTGAAGCGTATGATGTAAAATATGATTACGATGGGAATATAGCAAGAAGCGTATCAAAAACCATAATAGAATTAGATCCAAGCTATAATTGGAAGAAATTTAAATTTTGGGGAAGTGCACGATATTTCAGTAAAGAATATGCAAATTATACCAATTCATTGTTTTTTGCAGGAAGATGGGAAACATTTGCGGGTATAGATTTTAAATATAACAGTAACCTAAGTTTTGGAGTAAGTGCGGTTAACTTGTTAAACCAAAGTGGAGCACAAGGCTCTATATCTGGAACTAATACAGCTATAGATCCAACTCCTTACTATAATAAACCGGTAGCAGGAACTTACATCCGACCTTTTACCCTGGAATTTAAAACTAAGTTTAAATTTTAAAAAATAAAAAATGAGCAAGTATTGGATTTATTTTAAATATAGGTTGGTTTTCTTTTTATTCCTTATAATTCCTTTAGGCCATATTCATGCACAAGGCATTACCAAAAAGAAAATAATAAAGTTGATTAGCTATAATGTATACTGGGGAATGAAACAGGACTCAACCAAAGATAAATCCAAATTTTCTGAATGGATTCGTAAACAAGATCCGGATATTTTGGCCTTGCAGGAAATGAATGGATTTACTGCAGGAATTTATGAGTTTGCCCCTGAAGGAGCGAATCCAAAAAATTTAAGAAAATTAGCTGAAAGTTATGGTCACCCTTATTGTGTTATTGTCAGAGAACCTTCTACCGATGGCTCTGTAACTTTTCCGGTGGCTATAACTTCAAAATATCCGATTGTAAATGTTCATCGGGTATTAGATAATAATATTCATGGATATATAGAAGCTGAAATTGAAGGATATCATTTTATAGTTACTCATTTTCACCCATTTTCATCTGAGAAAAGAGGTTATGAAGTGGATCAAATTTTAGCTACCATCCAATCCAAACCATCTAATGATAAATGGTTGTTTATGGGGGATTTAAATTCAGTTTCTCCATTGGATAAAAGTGCATATAAAGATAATAAACTCAGAAATTTTATACGGGAAGACAGAAAGAAAAGACCATATAATTTGAACTTGGGTAAAGACAACGAGTTAGATTATACTATCCAGCAAAAAATACTTGATTTTGGATTTATAGATGCACTTCGTTTATTTCATCCTGAATTTGAAGCGACCGCGCCAACTAAATTATTTTATGATCAATCTAAATCTCCGGTAAGATATGATTATCTCTATGTTAGCGGAAATATGAAAAAAGATATTATAAAATGTGATGTAATTAAAGATGAATTTACTGATCTCTATTCAGATCATTATCCGGTGGTGTTGTATTTTAATAATTAAATAAATAAAATGTAAATAAATGAAAAACTCTGTACTACTAAACGTTAAGTTGATAGTTTTCATGCTATTGACCGTATCAATTAACCCACAAGTTTATGGGCAAAATAAAAAATCAACGAAACAAGATAAGACGGTAATCTTATATGTTACCCGCCATGGTAAGACTATATTGAATACCATGGATAGAGTGCAAGGTTGGGCAGATACCCCTTTAACACCCGAAGGAGTGGAAGTGGCTAAGTTTCTAGGGGAAGGAATTAAAGATGTAAATTTTAAAGCAGCTTATTCCAGTGACTTAGGACGGGCCAGACAAACAGCTCGTATAGTCTTAGATACTAAAGGTCAAGAAAAATTAGCAATAACAGAAGTACCTCAACTAAGGGAAACCAATTTTGGCAGCTACGAAGGTGATTTAAACTCGAAAATGTGGGGGGATGCGGCTCTCTATTTACACTATAAATCATCAAAAGAACTTTTTGCCGATATGGCAAAAAATCCTGAAATATTAAAAAGAGCCATGAACACATTTAAAACATTGGAAACCTTAGGAATAGGAGAAAATTATGAAGATGTTAAAGCGAGAGGCCAGAAAGCCATTCGTGAAATAGCAGAAAAAGAGGCTTTATCAGGAGGAGGAAATATATTATTAGTCGCTCATGGTATGGCAATTAGCGTTTTTCTTTCAGATATAGACAGTAGCGGTAAAAAAATAGCAGGAACACACATGGGAAATGCAGCAGTTTCCAAAGTAATCTATAAAGACGGAAAATTTACGATTGAATCTTTTGGAGATATGAGTTATGTGGAAAAAGGAAAAAAGGTATTAGGCAAATAAAAATAAATCAAGTAAGAAGTTAAAGAACAACTAAAATTTACTGCATTCTAAATAATTGAATAAGATGTTTTATACGCATTTACATAATAGTATAAATACTTTAATTTATTTGTAATATATGGTTTTCATGAAAAACTATCATTAAGTCGGCTTAAAAAATTTTTAGTGTTTGATACTGTTATAATTCATCAATTTCAAAGAACATAAAACTCTGTGTATATAAAAAAGAACAGAGCACGTAACCACTGAAATAAAATTTATAAAAGATGAGAAATAAAAATAGTATATATTCATTGTCAGTACTTTTATTACTGATTAGTACCAATGAAATATATAGTCAAAATCAAACGAAAAATGATACGATAAAAGTAGACATAGAACAGAAAAATGATAGGAATGTCATGTTAAATGCAGCAAATAGTACCGGTCCCAGAGATGTAAATATCGGTCTACCCGCTTCAGTAGGAGGTACTACTATTCTTGAGAATGGTTTGCCGGTAGTATTCCACTATTGGCCGGAACTACCTACTAAAGCATGGAGATCCGATGTTACCCTTAATCGTACGGGGTTATTTGACTTAGGACAAACCTTTATCAATATTGGAGATGTAGGTTTTTCCTTAAATACGTTTGATAATCTAGGCACAGATAAGCTTCAAGGTATAATTAACCTGGAATCCAATCATTTTGGATTAATGAGAGGAAGTGCAAATGTGAGCGGACCTGTAAATACTAAGGGACTTAAATATTCAGCCGGTGCTTATCTGAGCTTTGACCCGGGAACTTTTAAACCATCAATTATAGATAAATATTATGCCGATAAAACTCAAATGTTTAAAATGGCCTTAACTCAAGACTATAAATACAGAGGAGGAGAAGGCTCTGTTTCAGTATTATATAAATATGTTAATGTTAAAAATCTAACGTATAATTACAGCCCTTTTATGTATGGAAAAGATGGGGATGTAAGTGAAATATCGGGATTTAAAATTGGGCGGAAATCGTATCATGAAAGATCCGGAAAAATAACATTAATGGATGCTTTTACCGGAAATTTGGTAGAAAAAGATATATTAGACGATTTCGGAACAGAATCCCATACAGTTGATTTACTAGGTAATAACAAATTTGATAATGGATTTTATTTAAATTACATGGTTCGTTACCATTCATCCAAAGTGGGAATTTACATACCTATTATGGCAGGAGTTTCCGAAGCAAAACCGGGAGAGTATGTATATGCTGATACGGGAGAAGCTTATATGGGAAATAACGCACAAGGGGTATTAATATTAGCAACAAGAAAAACTCCTGTTAAATCTATAACTGGTACCGTTGAATTAGGTAAAAAGATAGGAAACCACGATTTGAAAGTTGGTTTAAACGAATGGCATTATAAAGTGGATAAATATGCTACAGAATCTGCTATGTATTTTCAAGAGGTGGCACCGAATCCAAGAAAATTAATTCAAGTAGGAGGTACGGCAAATGCCAATGGAGATTTTAATTTAAATCAAGGACTTGAATATCATAATGGGAATGAAAATAAATTAGCATTATATATATTAGATAAATGGTTATTGGACGATAAATTAGAATTAAATTTGGGTGGACGTATTGAGTATCAAGCCTTACGGGGAGATTACCAGGACAGAAATTTAGGATTGCAAACATTAACAGGACCTAAAACTGATATAAATAAAGATTGGGTTAATCAATCCTACATGTTAAATGCGGTATATAAAATGACCCCTAAATTTGGTTTACTAGGTGAGGTTAATTACAATGAACAAGCCGGACACTTAGAATACTATAACATTGGAGTTGATCCTAAAATTAAAAAATCTAAAATACCTACTGCAGGGTTTGGAGTATATTTCAATCATCCGTTAGCAAGTATAGTTTCTAAGGCAACCTATATCACCCGTAATGAATATCGTTCAACAGTAAATTTTTCCAATCCCAATAATCCGGGAGAAGTGAAAAGAGAAACTACTAATTATGATATTGAAACCATAGGATGGACTACAGATATCATATCAAAACCCATAAAAAACTTTGAATTACACTTTTTGATCACTTTACAAAGTCCAAAATATAAAAATTTTGTCGGAGAAGTTAAATTTAAAGACGGTGCAGCAGCTAAATATGATTTCACAGATAAATATGTAACGGGTATTTCTAAAGTTTTATTAGAGATTGATCCGAGTTATATTTGGAAAGATTTAAGGATTTGGGCGAGTGCAAGATATTTCAGTAAACAATATGCCAACAGACCGAATACAATATATTTTGCAAGTCGTTGGGAAACTTTTGCCGGTTTACAATATGCTATTACCAAAAACTTAAGTTTCTCTTCAACTGTGATAAATTTATTCAATCAAAGGGGAGCTAAAGGAGATATGGGGGATTCTGATTTGATCTTAACTTCCGAAGAAGCTAAAAAGAAAGAAGGAACTATTCTTTCAGGAACATACATCCGTCCTTTTACAGTGGAGTTTGGTCTTAAATACTCTTTTTAACCTATAATAATAATTAAAAATAATACTAAATATGACTAATAAAGAAAAAAATTACGCATTACCTATAGCAATGATGTTTGCCCTGTTTTTTATGATTTCATTTGTAACAGGCTTACAGAATCCTATGGGAATAATTGTCAAAAATCAATTTGGGGCATCCAACTTTATGTCTCAACTAGGTAATGCTGCAAACTTTATAGCCTATGCATTTATGGGTATTCCGGCGGGTATGCTTTTACAAAAAATAGGATATAAAAAAACAGCCTTAGTAGCCATTGTGGTTGGATTTTTAGGCGTTGGAATTCAATACTTATCCGGAGGAATGGAAAGTTTTGTTGCCTATTTAATAGGAGCTTTTGTTTCCGGTTTCTCTATGTGTATGCTAAATACCGTTGTAAATCCTATGTTAAATACATTAGGAGGAGGAGGTAAAAAAGGGAATATTTTGCTACAATTAGGCGGTTCAATAAATTCAATGGGAGCAACTATTGTACCTGTGTTGGTAGGGTATTTAATCGGAAATGCATCACGAGCAACCATAAAAGAAGCAAATCCCGCTCTTTTCTTGGCTATGGGGATATTTGTCCTTGCCTTTATCGTGTTGTTGTTGGTGAATATACCGGAACCTTTTTTAGATAAAAAAGAAAAAATTGAAGGAAAATATAGCGCATTTTCATTTAGACATTTTTGTTTAGGAGTAGTAGCCATATTTATATATGTAGGTATTGAAGTAGGAATTCCCAATACCGCCAATTTATTTATGACTTCTGCACCAGACAAAGGAGGTTTAGGTATTGATACAACTGTTGCTGGAACGGTAGTAGGAACCTATTGGTTTTTAATGCTCATTGGTCGATTAATAGGAGCATCACTTGGGGCTCGTATATCCAGTAAGGCTATGTTGGCCTTTACCTCACTTCTCGGTTTAATATTCATAATTTTAGCAATTATTAGTCCTATTTCGTCAACGGTCAGTATGCCTGTATTTAAATCGGATATATCTATAGGTTTTGCAGAATTACCTATTACCATTGTATTTTTTATATTGTGTGGATTGTGTACTTCCGTAATGTGGGGAGGTATATTTAATTTAGCGGTAGAAGGATTAGGAAAATACACATCAGCAGCATCCGGAATTTTTATGATGATGGTATGTGGAGGAGGAATTTTGCCCCTCATACAAAATTATTTTGCTGATATATTTGGCTTTTTATCCAGTTATTGGTTAATTATCATAGAATTTGCTTATATCCTTTATTATGCATTAATCGGAAGTAAAAATGTAAATAAAGATATACCCGTCAACTAATCATATTTTTATATAAAGATCTATTCCCCTAACATTTTAGGGGAATTTTTTTATAGGTAAAAACCGCATATTTTAAACTACAGAAATTAAAAAACCTACGAACATTCCACTAAATACTAAAAGTAATTTTTGCCAATTTAAGGAATGCTTCTCATTACTTTCAAATATAATCACAGAAGAAATATGTAAAAAAATTCCGGCTACGATACCCAACAATTTAGGATAAATATGAGGATCTAAGAATGAACCAAAGAAAGCTCCAGTAGGAGCTGAAACGGCAAACAAAACGAGAATAGAGAAAGAATATATCCTTTTAATAGGTAAAGAAAATAAAAAAGTAGATAAAACAATGGATTCCGAAACTTTATGGATGCTTAGCGCCCATAAAATATTTGAAGAATGCATGGAATGATCATGAGCACCATGATTATGTATATGATGAACTTCCAATGGAGTTCCTTCTAAAAATGAATGAATAAACAAACCCAGCATTACACTAATCGGAATAACGCTGTCCGTATGATGTTCTGAGCTGTGTAAGTGACCGTGTTCGATTCCCTTAGATAATCCTTCTAAGATTAATTGTATGGAAACCCCGATAATAATCCATATTCCTGCATTTATTCCTCCATCTATATACAAGGAAGGAAACATGTCTAATACAGTTATTGCTAAAAGCAATCCAGCACTAAACATTAAAAGTTGTTTATTAAATTTTGAATTATTTTGGAAAAAATAAGCTATTCCTGCTCCAATGATTACAGCAGAAATCAATACGACATAATCCATTTATTTTTCAAAAATTAAAATTAGACGGGGGGAATTTTTTTCATCAAATGGGAGGAGTTGATAATCACCGAATACATTTTTTAAAGTAAATCCTACTTTTTTCGCCAGACTTTCAAAATAATTCAGTTTAAAAGTTCTTACTCTTTCTTGAAAATGAAAATTTTTACCTTTGTCTTGAAATGTAATATCTTTTATAATAAAACCATCTTCAATTTTCCTTTGCAGATGAAATAAAATACCGTCTACTTCTTTGTCCTCATGTTTAACAAGCGTATCCATTGCTAAGGAAACATTCATAAAATCCATCACAAATATTCCTTTACTTAACAATTGTTCAAAAACAGATTGAAAAACTTTTAAATTGTCTTCATCATCACTAAAATAGCCAAAACTAGTAAATAAATTGAAAATGGCATTAAAATGGTTCGGAAAATTGCTTCTTCTCATATCTGCAACAAAGAATTTAAGATGTTCATTTTCAAAACGCTTTGCATAAGCAATGCTTTCCGGTGCAAGGTCAACGCCTATAACATCGTATCCCAATTTATTTAAAAAAATACTATGTCTACCTTTACCACAAGCCAAATCTAAAATTTTACTCTCCTTACGTAAGGCAAGGTATTTTAATAAATTTGTTATAAACTCTTGAGCTTCCTGATCATCACGATTTTTATATAATATATGATAATAAGGAGTATTAAACCATTCTGCAAACCAATCCATACCTCAAATTTAATACAATTTTTTTACCTATTAATAACATTATCCCTAGAATTAGTAAGATTTTTTATTTATAATAGATAAGTCTTATTTTAACTTATTTTAATTTTAAAAACTGAAAGATCATTATAGTATATCTAGTACATATTGTATTATAATTTAATTATTAAACCGGGAATATAAATTTATATGGCTTTGTGTTAAGGATACTCGCATTCAAGAGTTTACAAAAACTTATTGGGATTTATCATTTGGTTTTATTTTAATGGTTAGTATTTTTTACTTAGGATATTTGAAAAGAAAATTAGTTTTTTAGATAGTAGTCTATTGAAATATAGTTGGTTAATAAATTAAAAAAAAGCTATAATAGACTATTTTTTAATTATTTATATTTCTAAGAGCTAAAAGGATGTAATTTTTATTAAATATTGATTAACTAAAAGTAAATCAGCAAAAAAGAAGATAAAAATTAAGTTTAATTAAAATTTTTTTAGTATATTTGCGCCTCGATTTGGCGAAAGTAAGAAAATCGTAATAACATCAAGTATAACCACTTCCTAAGCATCAATTTCGCCTTTATCTTACATTGAAAAGCAAAGGAATACAATGTTTATAAAAATATGTCCGAAGAGACTAAAAATTTACTAGAAGAGCAAGAAACTCTTAAAAATGCAAATGTTGCTCCTGAGCAATTTGACTGGGATTCTTTTGAATCCGGATTAAATGCTGAGGATAGAAAAGAAAAGTCTGAGTTAGAAAAAATGTATGATACTTCTTTGAGAGAACTTGACGAAAATCAAGTTTTCAAAGGTAAAGTTGTTCGTATTACTGACAAAGAAGCAATCGTTGATATAAACTTTAAATCAGAAGGAGTTATCTCTTTGAATGAGTTTCGTTACAATCCGAATCTTAAAGTTGGAGATGAGGTTGAAGTTATGGTTGCTCAAAGAGAAGATAAAACCGGTCAATTACAACTTTCTCATAGAAAAGCAAGAATGCTTAAAGCATGGGATAGAGTTAATGAGCTTCATGAGACCGGCGAAATCGTTGAAGGTTATGTAAAATCAAGAACTAAAGGAGGTATGATTGTAGATGTATTTGGCATCGAAGCTTTCTTACCGGGTTCACAAATTGATGTAAAACCAATCCGCGATTACGATCAATACGTAGGAAAAACTATGGAATTTAAAATCGTTAAAATTAACCACGAATTTAAAAATGTAGTTGTTTCTCACAAAGCATTGATAGAAGCAGATATTGAAGATCAGAAAAAAGAAATTATTGGACAACTTGAAAAAGGTCAGGTATTAGAAGGAGTTGTTAAAAATATAACTTCTTACGGAGTATTTATTGATTTAGGAGGTGTAGACGGATTAATCCACATTACAGACCTATCTTGGAGCAGAATAAATCATCCATCTGAAGTAGTTCAATTAGATCAAAAAGTTAATGTGGTAATTCTTGATTTTGATGATCAAAAATCTAGAATCCAATTAGGAATGAAACAATTAGAACCACACCCTTGGGATGCATTAGATCCAAACTTACAAGTTGGAGATAAAATCAAAGGTAAAGTAGTTGTTTTAGCAGACTATGGAGCTTTTGTAGAAGTTGCACCGGGAGTAGAAGGATTAATACATGTTTCTGAAATGTCTTGGTCTACTCATTTAAGATCAGCTCAAGATTTTGTTAAAATCGGGGATGAAGTAGAATGTGTGATTCTTACCTTAGATAAAGAAGAAAGAAAAATGTCTTTAGGTATGAAACAATTAACTCCGGATCCATGGACTGATATAACAGCAAAATATCCAATTGGTTCTAAACACAAAGGAACAGTAAGAAACTTTACCAATTTTGGAGTATTTGTTGAATTAGAAGCGGGAGTAGACGGTTTAATTTACATTTCAGATCTATCTTGGACTAAGAAAATTAAACATCCTTCCGAATTCTGTTCAGTTGGTGACGTACTAGATGTAGTAGTATTAGAATTAGATACTGATGCTAGAAGATTGAGCTTAGGTCACAAACAATTAACAGAAAACCCTTGGGAAAAATACGAAGTTAAATACGCTGAAGGAACTGTACACACAGGTAAAGTAGTTCAGCTATTCGACAAAGGAGCTACTGTTCAATTTGAAGACGCTGAAGTAGAAGGTTTCTGTCCATCTAGATTATTAGAAAAAGAAGACGGTTCAAAAATTAAAAAAGGTGATGAAACTGAATTCAAAGTAATTGAATTTAATAAAGAATTCAAAAGAATTGTAGTTTCTCATACCGGAACTTTCCGTGAAGAAGAAAATAGAGAAGAAACTGAAAAACAAGTTAAATCACAAAATCAAACTGTTGAAAAATCTACTTTAGGTGATTTAGACGAATTACAAGAATTAAAAAGAAAAATGGAAGAAGGACAATAATCCTTATAATATAACCATTTCCTAAAATAATTCATAAAGAACCGTATTTATTTACGGTTCTTTTTTTATTTAATATAACCAACATGTAAATTTGTTATTTAGATTAACTTATTGAATATAAATTTATTACCTATTATACCGCCTCTTTATATTTTATCTTTAAAAAAATAAACTTTATACCGGAAATAATTTATATATAATTTTGTACAATATTTGTAATTATATAAAAATTAAGTTTAATGATAAAAGTTTAAATATGAAGGTATCATTTTTTTCAACACAGCCCTATGATATAAAATTCTTTAATGAATGTAACAAAAATTTTAATTTTGATTTAGAATATTTTGAACCCAATTTGGATGAACATACAGTCAATATAATTGAAGAAGGCACCGATGCCATTTGCGTTTTTGTTAATGATAAATTAAACGAAGGGGTAATTAAAAAACTAAAAAAAAGAGGAATTAAATATATAGCATTAAGAAATGCAGGATTCAACAATGTAGATTTAGAAGCTGCTAAAAAATATGAAATAAAAGTATGCAGAGTTCCTGCATATTCTCCTCAAGCAGTAGCAGAGCATACATTGGCGATGCTTTTAACCTTAAACAGAAAAACACATAAGGCATACAATAGAGTTAGAGAGCAAAATTTTTCCCTTAATGGATTATTGGGTACCAACATCTATAAAAAAACGGTGGGTGTTATAGGAACAGGTAATATTGGTAAAGTATTTTGTAAAACAATAAAAGCCTTAGGGACAAACGTATTAGCTTACGATGTCTATCCCAATGAAGAACTAAAAAAAGAAGGATTTCAATACGTTACCTTAGAAGAGTTACTAAAACAATCCGATATAATTTCTTTACATTGCCCTTTAACCCCTGAAACACATCACATAATAAACAAACATACGATAAGCTTAATGAAAAACGGCGTGTATTTAATTAATACCAGTAGAGGAGGTTTAATTAATACACAAGATATTATTGACGGATTAAAATCTAAAAAAATTGGTGCATTAGGGATTGATGTTTATGAACAAGAAGATAAATTATTCTTTAGGGATTTATCTGAAACCATCATTGAAGATGACAAAATACAATTATTACTTTCGTTCCCTAACGTTTTAGTAACGGCGCATCAGGCATTTTTCACAGAAGAAGCATTAACACAAATAGCATTAGTAACATTAGATAACTTAAGACAGTTAAGCAATAACAACAGTATTGAAAATAAAGCGGCAGAATTAGTATAGGTAGCGAAACTTTATTTTCATTTTTGAAAGCTTAAAAGAAAATAAAATCGAATTTCAACTTCCTAAAGAGTAAAAAATAAATTCAATATATATTATATTTCTTTATAAAATAAAATATATTTTAAGTATTTTTTTTAAAATTATAAATAATTTGATAAATGTTTGATATATAAATAAAAAAAACGTGATTTTATCAGGTGATTTTAGATAAATAAAATAAAATGTTATTTTTATTAATCAAATTTTATTTTAATAACTTATAATTCAAAAAAAGTACTTATTTTTACCGATGTGAAGATAAAATGAGAATCGATACTAAATTTTTTCAAAAAGAAGCATTTTTTGTAGCGCAGGAATTATTAGGGAAAAAAATCGTAAGAGTTTATGATTCCGGAGAAATAGTAAAATATACTATTACGGAAACAGAAGCATACGGAGGAGAAGAAGATTTAGCCTGTCATGCAAGTAAAGGTAGAACCAAAAGAACAGAGATTATGTACCATGAAGGAGGAAAAGTATATGTTTATCTGATATATGGAATATATTGGATGCTAAACTTTGTTACGGGTAAAAAGAATGAACCTCAAGCAGTATTAATAAGAGGCGTTGAGGACTGTTCCGGTCCGGGACGAGTTGGCAAATTATTACAGTTAAATAAAGATTTTTATGGAGAAGATTTAGCTTCTTCTAAAAAAATTTGGGTTGAAGATTCTCAAATTAAACCAAATTTTATTACCACCGTACGAGTAGGAATAGACTATGCAGGAGAAATTTGGAAGAATAAACTTTGGAGATTTATAATAACTAGAAACTAACAATACTTATGAAGATATTAACATCAACGCAAATAAAAGAATGTGCAAGTCAATTCATCGAAAGTGAAATGACAACATCCTTAGATTTAATGGAAAAATCAGCTTTAGCTTGTTTTGAATGGCTAAAAAGCAGATACTCGAACGAATATACCTATTACATTTTTTGTGGAAAAGGAAATAATGGAGGAGATGGTTTAGCTTTAGCTAGATTGTTGAATAATGAAAATTATAATGTCGAAGCTTTTATTATACAATCCTCTTCTGACTTTACAGAAGATACTCAGATCAATTTTGATAAATTTCCAAAATCAGTAGATTTTATTGAAGGTGATGACTTCGAAGTTAATGAAGAAAAAGCGATTATTATTGATGCTTTATTTGGTATAGGATTAAATAACAAATTGAAAGGAGAAGCTGAAAAAATAGTCTCAAAATTAAATGAAATCAATGCTATAAAAATTTCAATTGATATACCTTCAGGATTATTTACAGATTCACTTCCCGAAGAAAACCAAACGGTGTTTAGGGCAGATGAAACCTTGACTTTTGAATTTTATAAAAGATCTTTTTTACATCCTGAAGCAGCACAATATGCCGGTAAAATACATGTACTGGATATAGGTTTGGATAAAAAATTCATTGAAAATGAACAAACCGATAATTACCTTATAGAAAATGATTTTTTTGAAAAAAATTATAAAAGAAGAAGTCCGTTCAGTAATAAAGGAACTTTCGGAAAAGCCATAATAATAGGGGGAAGCTACGGAAGAATGGGATCTATTACCTTTTCTACATTGTCAGCCTTACGCGTGGGTACCGGATTAGTATTTACCGGAGCTCCTGAATACGGCAGTTTAGTACTTCAAACCGTTGCTCCCGAAGCTATGTTTTTCTCATGCGGAGATAAATACATAGAAGACATACAAATTCCATTTAAAAATTATACCATAGGTATAGGCCCGGGGCTAGGTACAGAGGTTTTAACAAAAATGGCATTTGAAAAAATGCTGCAAAATGAAAAAAATCCGATGGTTTTGGATGCTGACGCACTCAATATAATTTCAGAAAGCAAAGATTTATTAAATTTAGTTCCTAAAAATTCTATAATCACTCCACACCCTAAAGAATTTGAGCGATTGTTTGGTAAAACTAACTCTACTTTAGAGCAATGCGAACTTGCCAGGAAAAAAGCAAAAGAGCATGAAATTGTTATAGTCATCAAAGGACATAACACAGCAATTTTATTACCGGATGGTCTTTGTTATTATAATGCTACTGGTAATGCCGGAATGGCAAAAGGGGGAAGTGGAGACGTATTAACAGGTATTATCACCGGATTATTGGCACAAGGTTATGACTCGAAATTGGCAGCTATTTTAGGAGTTTACATTCATGGTAAAGCAGGGGATTATGCCTCAGAGAAATTTTCTCAAGAAGCTATGACAGCTCAAAGTATAATACAGTGTCTTTCCGATGTTTTCTTGGAATTAAATAAGTAAACACAAATAAACATAATTTTTTAGTAAACATTACCGGCATTACACTTAATACTTAGCGACATAAGAAATCTATTATTCCAATAGTTTTTAATTCCGGTAATGTATTATTAAATAAATAACTTAATCTTCTGAAAAATCTACGATTAATTTTCGGTATTTATCCAATAATTTAGATTTAGAAAGCATTCCAATAAATTGATCATTTTCAACAACCGGTAGATATAAAGATTTTGATTTATCGAAAACTCTAAAAATAGTTTCATTATCATCAAGTAAAGAAATACACTCAGATGGTTGGGTTATAAGATCAACAATATGTAAACTTTCATAACGTTCCTTATGAAGCAAAATATTAATAAGATCATCCAAAATGATATATCCTTTAAATTTCTGATCCGAATCTTCAACGATAAAAAACTTTTTACTTGAAGAAGGAATTACCTCATTTATAAACTCAGAAAAAGATAAAGATAAAGAAATTTTAACGAAATTCTTTTCTATAAGATTTTTAATATTCATTCTACGAATAGCCTCTTTGTCTTTATTATGAGTAATCATCTCATTATTTCTTTTTAAATTATAGGTATACACAGAATGTTTATCAAAATGATATTTCACAAGATAAGCAATGGTAGAAGTAATAATTAAAGGAAATAATAAACTATATCCTCCTGTAATTTCAGCAATAAGGAAAATCGAGGTCATGGGAGCATGCATGATACCTGCCATTACACCTGCCATTCCCACTAAAGTAAAGTTATGTTCAGAAAGCTTGGTGAAGCTAGTAAGATTAATAATTTTTGTAAATACAAAACCTAAAATTCCTCCGGTAAAAAGAGCAGGAGCGAATACCCCGCCAATACCCCCAGACGAAGTAGTAAAGCTACTGGCAACCACTTTTATAAACAAAATGCCTACTAAAAAAAGAATAAGAAAATAATCATTTTCTCTCAATATATAAAAGAAAGAATTTTTTGCTATACTTTCCGGGTGAGAACTCATTAAATGTTGCAGCCCGATATATCCTTCACCAAAAAGCGGAGGAAAAATAAAGATCAGGATACCTACTGCTAAACCGCCCAAAATAGCTTTTAAATAGATGCTTTTACTGGTAGAAAATTTCTTCTCAATTAAACGACCGATTTTTATAAAATATAATGAAAAAAAACCACAAATAACACCTAAAATTATATAGTAAGGAATTTTCGATTTATCGAATGGTTCAAAAATCGCAAAATAAAACGATATATTATCACCTAATAAAAAATAGGAAATTAAAGCCCCGGTAGTTGAAGAAATTAAAATAGGTATTAATGACCACATACTTAAATCGATCATAATAACTTCAAGCGAAAAAATAATGGCAGCTATCGGAGCCTTAAAAATACCAGCAATGGCTGCGGAACATCCACAAGCAATGAATAAAGTTCTTAATTTTAAGTTAAGTTTAAATTCCTGGGCTATATTAGAGCCAATGGCTGCTCCTGTATATACAATGGGAGCTTCGGTACCTACAGATCCTCCAAAACCGATGGTTAAACAACTGGCTATAATCGAACTGTATGTATTTTTTTTATCTATTATACTACGTTTCTTGGAAATGGCAAATAAGACTTTTTCGACTCCATGACTTATATCCATCTTAACCCAATATTTAATAAAAATAACGGTCAAAATAATACCGATGGTAGGGAAAAAAATGGTCCAATAATTGAAATTAAAATTTTTATTATGATAAATCAGTTCTTCAGTTAAACTAACTAAATTTTTTAAAATTACCGCACTTATTCCTCCAATTATTCCAATTAATGTACTTGCTAAGTAAATAAATGCTTGAGGATTTTGATTCCTGAATTTTCGTATTACGATGTTATATTTTACTCGTAATTTTTTAATTGAATCCCAATAGGACTCAAAATATTTTTTTAAAATTGATTGATTAATTTTCATTTATTTCATCGTCAACATCTATTGAGCCAACAGTGTTTTTATACAGAGAATAAACCATGGCATGAGAAAAAGAATACGTGAAAAAAATACCTACAACACACAAAAAGATACCTAAAACTTTACTAATAAATGAAGAAATTACTAATAATAAAAATACTTTTCCAAATTTCATATGTACGATTCTAAAACTATAAGTAATAGCTTGAATTAAGGGGGCATCATCAATAATTATAAAAGCTCCGGCTAAAATAAAAGCAGGTATAAAATAAAGAGAAGGAATAAACAAAAGGAAAAAACTAATGCAATGTAAAATTAGTACGATTAAAGCTAATAAATAAAGTTTAAGAAACTTAGTGCCTTGATAGCCACTTATAAGCTCTTTAAAATTTGCTTTACCGTTTCTATCGATTAGATAGGCACAGTAAACAATGCCAGCAGTTAAGGGATATAAAAGAATGCCAATAACCGAAGACAATAAAGTTTTTACAATTATTAAAGGATTTGATAAATAGTTTTGAACTAATGGGATAATTTTGTTGAACGCTTGCGAATTATTTAATTTATTAATCGCTTTAATAAATTCAAGATCAATTATATTAGTTCCTAAATAACTGCCCAATAAATTATTAATTAAGCTAGTAAAAAGATAGGTAAACAAAACACAAAATACTCCATAAAAAATAATATTTTTCCAAGCAGTAAACCCATCCTTAATTACTTTATTCACAGTTAAATTAAAACCGTTTTCCTTTAATTTTTCAAATTTATTTTGTAAAATACTATTCATAAATAATTTATTAGCTTACAAAATTAAACAAATATTACCTATAATAATATATATTAAGGCGCATTTCGTAAAGATAACTCTGTAAAAAATAAATATCTGAAAAATAAAATATAAAAACTATTGGAAATGCTAAATAATTATATTATTAAGATATAATTAATAGGATTATATATTTTAAAAAAATATAAATTCATGGATATGTAACATTTAATTTAAAAATATACTAATTAAGTGATTATCTATAAGTTTATAAATTATCAACCCTATATATTTTTATCATATAAACAATAGGTGAAAAATAGTATCTATGTTATAAAATAAAAATATTTACTTTTGTATGTCAAAATATAATTAAAACAATGTCACGAGAAAAAAATTTAAGAGAAGCTGCTTTAGAATATCATAGTTCCAAACCAGAAGGTAAAATAGAAGTTATACCTACCAAACCACATTCAACCCAAACAGATTTATCATTAGCCTATTCTCCGGGAGTGGCGGAACCCTGTTTAGAAATACAAAAAAATAGTGCAGAAAGTTACAAATACACCTCAAAAGGAAATTTGGTAGCAGTAATTTCCAACGGAACCGCCGTGTTAGGATTGGGAGATATTGGTGCAGATGCCTCTAAACCTGTTATGGAAGGTAAAGGTTTATTATTTAAAATTTTTGCCGGAATCAATGTTTTTGATATTGAAGTAAATGAAAAAAATCCGGACAAATTTATTGAAATAGTTAAATCGTTAGCTCCAACCTTTGGAGGTATTAATTTAGAAGATATAAAAGCTCCTGAAGCTTTTGAAATCGAAAAACGATTAAAAGCGGAATTAAATATTCCGGTAATGCATGATGACCAGCATGGAACAGCAATTATATCAGCCGCTGCCTTATTAAATGCATTGGAAATTTCCACAAAAAATATAGCAGAAGTAAAAATTGTAGTCAGTGGCGCGGGTGCAGCGGCCATTTCTTGTACCCGATTATATAAAGCATTAGGAGCCAGTCCGCAAAATATATTAATGTGCGACAGCAAAGGAGTGATATATAAAGGTCGAACCGGATTGAATGAAGAAAAACTTGAGTTTGCTGTAGATACTCCGGATAGAACTTTGGAAGATGCTATGAAAAACAGCGATGTATTTATTGGATTATCTAAAGGAAACTTGGTTTCTCCTGAAATGCTTTTGTCTATGAATGAAAATCCGATTGTTTTTGCTATGGCTAATCCAACCCCCGAAATTGATTATAATTTGGCGGTTGAAACTAGAAAAGATGTTATTATGGCTACCGGTAGAAGTGATTATCCTAATCAGGTAAACAATGTTTTAGGTTTCCCATATATTTTCAGAGGAGCATTAGATGTTAGAGCAACTGACATAAATCAAGAAATGCAATTAGCTGCAGTAAAAGCCTTAGCTGATTTGGCTAAACAAAACGTTCCTGAGCAGGTGATACAAGTCTACAATGTTAAAAATATGAAGTTTGGAAGAGATTATATCATCCCTAAGCCATTTGATAAGCGATTAATAACTAAAGTTTCGATGGCAGTGGCTAAAGCTGCAATAGATAGTGGGGTAGCACAACACATTATTACTGATTGGAATGCGTATGAAGAAGAATTATTAGATCGAATGGGAAGTAACGATGAAAAAATTATAAGACAATTTAAGGCAAAGGCTAAAAGTAATCCAAAAAGAATAATTTTCGACAATGCTGAAGAGTACAATGTATTAAAAGCTGCGCAAATCATTGCTGAGGAAAAGATCGCTCAACCAATTTTGTTAGGTAAAAAAGATCTCATTGAAAAAACAAAGCAATACTATAATTTAGAAATTGAGGCAGAAATATTGGATATTGATACAGTTTCGTCTACTCATAAATTTGACAAATATGTAGAGTATCTTTATGATATAAAACAAAAAAATGGAAAAGGAATAGCCTCTCAACAACAAGCCGCTCAATTATTGAATAACAGCGAATATTTAGGAGCCATTGCTGTTGAAATGGGTGAAGCAGATTCATTTTTAACCGGATTTACTAAAGATTATACGGAAGCTTTAAATCAAATTATAAAAGTGGTAGATTATTCTGAATCATCAAATATAAAAGTAGCATCTGCTATGGTTCTTCTTTCTAAAAATGGACCGATATTTATTTCGGACACTTCATTAAGCAGAAATTCTTGCAGTAATGACTTAGATTTAACAGTTCAAATTACAGCCGATTTCGTAAAGAAAATGGGTATTGAACCTAGAATAGCTATGGTATCTAATGAAAATTTTGCTGGAAATTCAGTAGCATCTAAAAGTGTTGATGCAGTGGTTAAGAAACTTAACCAAACTAATCCTGATTTACTGATTGATGGAGAAATTCAGCCCGAATATGCATTAAATGAACAATTAATAAGTGAATTTCCTTTTAGCAAATTAGGAGGTAAATCGGCAAATGTTTTAATATTCCCTGACATAACCTCAGCTAATTTAAGTGCGAGTTTAGCAAAAGGTATTGGGTCTATAAAATCTATTGGTCCGGTTCTATTAGGATTAGATAAATCTATTCAAATAATTACAGAAAATTCTAAGGTAGAAGATATAGTAAATCTGGCAACCCTTGCTGCCCTTGCTGCTCAAGAAAGAAAATAATTAGTATTTCCGTAAAATAAACAAAAATGATAACCCATTTGTCAGGAATTATTTTTGAAATATCCCCTTCCAGTGTAGTTATAGATTGCAATGGAGTGGGGTATTTTGCCACTATAAGTTTACAAACCTATAAAGACATTCAAAACGAAAAAAAAGCCCTAGTATATATTCAAGAAATTATACGGGAAGATTCCCATTCGTTATATGGATTTTCAACTAAAACCGAGCGATCCTTATTTAATCTTTTAATAAGTGTTAATGGAGTAGGTCCGGCTTCCTCCATTATGATGTTGTCTTCAATGTCTGTATCGGAAATAACCTCGGCTATTTCCGGCGGCAACAACCTGGCACTTCAAAAAATTAAAGGAATAGGAGCTAAAACCGCTCAAAGAATAATAGTTGATTTGCGGGATAAAATTTCTATATTTGAAACGTCTGAAATATTAGATTATAATTTAGGCAATAAAAACAAATCTGAAGCGTTAAGTGCATTGGAGGTGTTAGGTATTTCTAAAAAAATTACCGAAAAAATAATTGATAAAATTTTAAAGGATAATCCGGATATCGAAGTAGAAGAGCTTATCAAGGATACTTTAAAAAAACTATAAACGTTGAAAGTGTTAAGGTATATTCGTGACTATTTGCTATTGGCAACCATATTTTGTTTAAGTGGTAGTGTTTTATTTGCTCAGGAAAATGATGATGAACAAGTTTTGCAATTGGATGACCCTGTAAAATATGAGGCGTATTATGATTATAAAAGTGGAAATTACATATTATACCCCAAGCTGGGAGGTGTAGTTGTCGGTACTCCGATAACTATGACAGCCGAGGACTATACTAAATATGTAATGCAACAAAAGTTTGATGAATATTACAAAGAACGTTCACGTTTACAAGATGAAATAGGAAGAGCGAAAAAAGAAGGAAGAGAAGTAGAAAAAAAAGGATTTATTCCGGGAATTACGGTTAAATCCAAATTATTTGAGCAAATATTCGGAGGTAATAAAATTGAACTAAAACCTTCAGGATTTGCATCCTTTGATTTAGGAATATTGCATCAAAAAATAGACAATCCGCAAATTTTACCACAAAACAGAAAGAACTTTACCATCGATTTAAGGCAAAGAATACAAATGAGTCTTATAGGAAATGTTGGTAATAATGTACATTTAGGGGTAAACTATGATACCCAGGCAGGTTTCAACTTCGAAAATAAATTAAATTTAGCATGGATTCCGGGTTCAGGAAGTGGAGCGAACTTACCCAATGGAACAAGCGGAGGAGAGGATAATATAATTAAGAAAATTGAATTTGGTAATGTAAATATGCCCCTTAGCACCAGTTTAATTACAGGCGCTGAATCACTTTTTGGAATCAAAGGGGAATTTCAATTCGGGAGGACATTTTTGACTACCGTATTTTCAGAACAACAATCCGAAGCACGAAATATAACAGTTCAAGGAGGAGGAGTAATCAATACATTTAAAATTAAAGCAATTGATTATGATGAAAATCAACATTATTTCTTAACGCACTATTTTAGAAACAATTACGATAAAGCTCTGGAGAATTATCCGGTAATAGGTTCAACCATTAATATCACTAAGATGGAAGTGTGGAGAATCGATTTAGGAAACTCAAACCTTCAAGAGCAGCATCCCGTTATAGCATTAAGAGACTTAGGAGAAAGTACTACGGGACAACTTCCCGATAATTCAAATATAAATTTATATAGTACCATTTCAAATCTATCGGGAATCAGGGACGCTTCCACAGCATACAATAGCGTAAATGGTGTTTCTTTACCGGTTGTACCCACCTCAAGTTCTTCAGCAACTATGAAGAATTATGAAAGTGGAAAAGAATTTGTTGTTCATAAAAGAGTAAAAAAACTTTCTGAATCAGAATATACTTATAATCCACAATTAGGATATATATCATTAAATCAAAAACTAAATAATGATCAACTTTTAGCGGTAGCATTTCAATATACAGATTCCAAAAATCCGGGCAAAATATATAAAGTTGGGGAATTTTCCAATGAAGTGACCGGAGTATTGATCTTAAAATTGCTAAAACCTAATCAAATCGTCTCTCCCGAATCACCTATGTGGGATTTGATGATGAAAAACATCTATTCAATGGATGCATCTCAAATTTCTCCTGATGGTTTTATGGTTAATGTTATGTACCAAGATGCCTCTCAAGGAAAAATCAATTATTTACCGGATCCCCATGTAAGAAATTTACAGTTATTGCAATTATTAAATTGGGACAGGTTAAATCAAAATAACGATGCTACCGGTACAGGTAAAGGAGATGGTATATTTGACTTTGTAGAAGGAATTACCATAAACTCAGAGAAAGGTAAATTGATATTTACTAAAGTAGAACCATTCGGGGAATTCTTAAAAAGTAAATCAGTAGACGAAAAATTTATATTTGAAAATTTATACAAAAATCTAAAAGGAGGTAATGTAGTCACATCAGATCCTCTAGCCAATCGATACACTATTGAAGGTAGATTCAAAGGAAGTATAGGAAACGGCATATCCCTGGGAGCATTTAACGTTCCGAGAGGGTCAGTTAAAGTTACGGCAAACGGTCAAACATTAAATGAAGGAATTGATTATGTAGTGGACTACCAAATGGGAATGGTAACCATTATTAATGAAACCTACAAAAATTCAGGAGTTCCAATCAATATAAGCTTGGAGAATCAATTTGCATTCAATATGCAGAAAAAAAGGTTCATGGGATTAAACGTGGAACATAAATTCAGTGATGAATTTATAGTGGGAGCGACCTTTCTTAATTATAAAGAAAGACCGTTAACGCAAAAAGTACAATTTGGTTCTGAACCGGTTAATAATTCAATGATCGGATTTAACATGATGCTGAATAAAGAATTTCCTTTTTTAACAAAGCTTACCAACTGGATTCCGGGAATTAAAACGGAAGCAGAATCCAATGTAAGTTTTAAAGTAGAAGGAGCAGCTTTATTACCGGGTGAAAATAAAACAATAAATGATAACTCTTACATTGATGATTTTGAAACAACTGCATCAAAAATAAGTCTCAAAGAACCCGGCTATTGGGGAATCGCAAGTAAACCCGAAAAAGGTGGATTTGGTAATACTTATATGAATGATATAAGAAATGGCGATGGAAGGGCATTGATTAGTTGGTATAATATTGACCCTAGATTTTTTGGAATTGGTGGAGGTCAACCGGCGGGTATAGATAATAATGCATTATCCTTACACTTACAACGAAGAGTTAAATATCAAGAAATATTCACGGATAGAGATTACATTGCCGGAGAACAATTATACATGAATACGTTTGATGTATCTTTTTATCCCAAAGAAAGAGGACCGTATAATTTTAATACCCGTAATGAAGACCCTGAATCAGAACGATGGGGAGGTTTAATGAGACCCATCTCGGTAACAAATTTCGCTGAAGCGAATATTGAATATCTTGAATTTTGGATGATGGACCCGTATGCTGACAGTAAAACACCAGGATCTAATCCATTAGGTAGTAAGCCTGAATTAATTCTTCAGTTAGGAAATGTGTCTGAAGATGTATTAAAAGATGGCTTTATGCAATATGAAAATGGTATCAGTGACGATATGAGTCAAATGACAACCACTAATCTTGGGAAACAACCTAAAAATTATCCGTTAGTATATGCTTTTGATACAGAAGGAGAGGCCAGAAGAAAACAAGACGTTGGATATGACGGATTAACAAGTTTTGAAGAAGCAGATTACTATAAAAATAAAGGATATGATATAGGTAGTAATGCCAATTATGTAAATCCTATAACGGGTGAAATTGACCCGTCTGCAGATGATTACGTATTTTATTTACATGGCGCATGGGATTCTTCCAATGAAAAAAATTCAATCATAGGAAGATATAAATATTACAGGAATTTAGAAGGAAACTCACCTTCAAACTCTATGGATGCTTCTTCAGCGTCTCCGGATACAGAAGACTTGAACAAAGATTTTAACTTAGATGAGACAGAAAATTATACACAATATCGTCTTTCTTTACTAGATTCCGATTTAAGAAATAATCAAAATCCATTGGTTGTTGATAAAAAAGAGGTTGAAGTTTCACTACCCAACGGAAAAAAAGGAAATACAACTTGGTATTTGGTTCGAATTCCCGTGAGTGCATATGAATTTGGTTCCGCTGAAATTTTAAATAACGTACGATATATACGTATGTTAATGAAAGGATTTTCCAATACTGCAACGTTACGTTTTGCAACTCTAGATTTAGTTAGAAGTGATTGGAGAAAATACGAAAAAAATATTTCCTCGGTTAGTGGAGAAAGCAAACAAGATACAGACGAAGGAAATGCAACCCTATTACCGGTATCAAATGTCATCATCAGCGCTGTAAACTTAGAAGAAAATTCTACATCGCGTCCACCGTATGTATTGCCTCCGGGAATAAGCAGAGAAATTTTAGGTAATACTACCGGAACTCAAATGCAAAATGAATCCTCATTAAAGTTAGAAATAAAAGATTTAAAAAATTCAGAACCTAGAGGTATTTATAAAAATATTGCATTAGACATGAGACGTTACAAAACATTAAAAATGTTTGTACACGCTGAAAATATGCAAGATGCCTCAAGTAATATAGTTGACAAAGAAGCTAAGTTTTTCATCCGTATCGGTAGTGATTTGTCAGATAATTACTATGAATATGAATTCCCATTAAAATATACTCCGAATACTGCTACGTCTGCTGTTGATATATGGCCGATTGAAAATACGATTGAATTAAAATTAAAAGATTTAGTAGCTGCAAAAAATGAAAAAGATAAGAATAACTTATATAATAGTACTGTTCGATATCGTAGTTATGTAACCGGTAGTGATGATAAAATTATCTATGTTAAAGGTAGACCTTCCATAGGAAATGTTAATTCCATAATGATGGGGGTAAGAAATACATCCAGCATAGACAAGCATGTTGTTTTATGGCTGGATGAACTTCGTTTATCTGATATTGATAACGAAGGAGGATATGCAGCCAATGCAAGTATCAATTTTAATTTGGCTGATTTTGCTCAAGTATCTGCGTCCGGAACGTATCAATCGGTTGGTTTTGGAGCAATCGATAGTAAACCGAGTGAAAGAAGCCAAGACGAAACCAAACAATATATGGTAAGTGCTGCCGTAAATGTAGATAGAGTTCTTCCGGATAAATGGGGAATGAAAATACCGGTTAGTATTAGTATGTCTGAAACTTTTATAGATCCAAAATATAATCCGTTGGATAATGATGTGAAGTTAAAAAATGATCCAAGAAAAAATGAACTTAAAAAAGTGGTGAGAAGCTATTCCTCACAAAAAAATATTTCTATTTCGAATTTAAGAAAAGACAGAACTACCAGTAAAACGCCTAGATTTTATGATGTAGAAAACTTATCGGCTTCTTTTTCTTATTCCACTGATTATTTTAGAGATATATATACAACTTATAACATATACCAAAATTTACAAGCCTATATTGATTATAACTTCTCACCTAAAGGTGTTTATTATCAACCATTTAAAAAAATGAGAGCGGTGCAAGATACTAGCCGATTTGCTAAATATTTAAAATGGTTAAAAGAAGTTAACTTTAATCCGGTTCCTTCTCGTTTATCTTTTAAAGCTGATATTGCGAGAACTTATAATGAATTCCAATACAGAGACATCAATGCTTATCTCAATAATAATCCTAACAGTTATACTCCTATTTTTGCCAATAATTTCTTGTTCGGCTGGCAATACAATATAGGATTTAATCTAACACGTTCGCTTAAATTAGATTTCTCTTCAGGAACAAGAACCATATTAGATGATATAGGAAACGGAGTACCGGACGACGGAATGATCTGGAATGGATTGTTTACTTCAGGAAGACCTATCAATTTCAATCAAAGATTCCAATTAAATTATAGAGTACCTATACATTTACTTCCTTATTTAGAGTTCACTTCTATGGAAGTAGGATATACAGGTCAATACGAATGGCAGGCGGGTTCTAATTTCCAAACTTCATACGATCCTACAAATGCCGATCCAAGAAAAAGAAGTTTGGGAAATACCGCACAAAATGCACAAACTATAACAGTCGTAGGAAATGTTGATTTCAGTAAATTCTATAATTATTTCTCAAACTATAAAAAATTTGAAGAAAAAAAACGTAAGAGACAAAGAGAAATAGATTCTTTAAATAGGGCTTATGAAACAAATTTTGCCTTAAAAAAACCTAAATCCTTTAAAAAATATACTATTAAAAATAAGTATAAGGCTACAGATTATTTATGGATGATTGCAAGTAGTTTTAAAAGAGGTCAAATTCAGGTAAACGAGAATAAAGGAACAATTTTACCGGGATTCTTGCCTGAACCAAGTTTTTTTGGAGTTGGTAGGTATGCCGGTTCAACAAGTGGTCCTACATTCGGGTTTTTATTTGGTTCTCAATTCGATTTAAGGAATAAAGCAGTAACAGAAGGCTGGGTTTCTTTAAATGAATATATGACCAGTCCATATGTTAAAACAAATAATTCGCAATTGTCAGCTACCTTGCAATTAGAACCGATTAATCATTTACAAATTGATTTAAATATCATGCGTAATCATCAAAAGACATTATCTCACTCAGGATTTAATTCTATAGATCCAATAACTGGACAAATTGCTAATACATTCGTCAATCGATCTGCTATGTTCAGTTCTTCAGTTATATCTTTTGCGACTGCATTCAAATCAGGAGATTATGTCTATAATAAAATGATTAGCAATTCAATGATTTTATCACAAAGAGTGGCTGCAAAACAAGGTCAACCTATAGTCGATACCAATAATGACGGATATGTTGATGGTTATGGGTTAACCAATTCAGAAGTTTTATTACCTTCTTTTGTATCTGCATTTTCAGGAAGAAGTGCAGGAAGTCAAAAGTTAGGTTATAAACGCAGTATGCCGGTTCCAAATTGGAAAATTACCTATGGAGGATTAAAAAATATTCCATTTATTAATTATTGGTTCAAAGAATTTAGAATTAATCATAGTTATATTTCAAACTATACCGTTAATGGGGTACAAACTAATCCCGATTATTATTTGGCACAAAACGATTCAACAGCACCTGAACGAGATTTAAACGGAAACAGATACAACTATTACACCTACGGAACAGTAGTCATGTCAGAAGGGTTCAGTCCACTTGCAGGAGTAGATGTCACTATGAGAAATAATATCCAAATTAGAATAGCTTACAATAAAGATAGAATCTATTCATTAGGATTAACAAATTACACCCTACAAGAAGATTATGGCAATGAAGTAGTTTTCGGTCTGGGATATATTGTAAAAGATGTTAAGTTAAAATTGCGTTATCGAGGAGCTACTAAACCGGTAACGGGCGATTTAAATATTAGAGGAGACGTTTCTATTAGAGATAACAAAACTACCATTAGACGATTGGTAGAGTTGGATTCACAGGTAACGGGAGGACAAAAGCTAGTTTCATTGAAATTTTCTACAGATTATAGCTTTACTAAGAATTTTAATCTTAAATTCTTCTATGAGCAAATGATAACTAAATATAAGGTTTCAACTGCATATCCGCTTTCAACGATAAGAGCAGGATTAAGTGCTACATTTACTTTTGGAAATTAATTATATTTGTAAAGATTAAACTTTTATATGAAGACTCCATTGGATTTACTTTATAGTTCTAATCATGTTTGGATAAAAATTGAAGGTAACACAGCACTTATCGGTATAACTGATTACGCACAACAACAATTGGGAGATGTTATATATATAGATGTAAATAGCCTCGGCAATCAACTAAAGTTGGGTGAAATTTTTGGAACTGTGGAAGCTATAAAGACTGTATCAGACCTTTTTATGCCTGTTGATGGAAAAGTACTTGAAATGAATCTTGAGCTTGAACATTTGCCGGATTTAGTAAATACCGATCCATATGGAAAAGGTTGGATTATAAAGGTTCAAATACAAAATAATACTTTATTAGATCAACTATTGAATGCTGAAGACTATAAAAAACTGGTTACCTAAACGGTATAAAAATGTACGTATTATACTTTTCTTATATTTTGGAATATTGACATGGTTATTGCTACGAGCTCCTCAAAA
The DNA here is from genome assembly GCF_009827705.1 of Apibacter sp. B3935. Classification (NCBI taxonomy): domain Bacteria; kingdom Pseudomonadati; phylum Bacteroidota; class Flavobacteriia; order Flavobacteriales; family Weeksellaceae; genus Apibacter; species Apibacter sp. B3935. Next base: position 105,811 of record NZ_WINL01000002.1, on the reverse strand, counting down.
TGAAGTTAAATTTTTTAATATTTTTTCACAACTAAATGATAAAGTAGTTCATGTCATTTCATTTATTGGCTTATCATTTCTAGCTAAAATTTCATTTCCTAAAAAAAATCAATTGCTAATAATAGGAACAAGTACTTTATATGGAATTTTGATCGAATTTTTACAAGAATATATGAAATTGGGAAGAACCTTTGAATATTCTGATATGGTGGCTGATTGCATAGGTTGTATATTTGGTTATTATATGGCAAAAAAAATGATTAAAATATTATAAGCTATTTTTTTACTTGAAATCAATAATTATTCGAAAATATAATTTCAATCAAAGTTAAAATTTCATAAATCAATAGAAATTTTAGAATTTTAAAAATACACCCGTTCGCAACATATAGCAGATTTACTTCTAAATTAGATAAAATAAAAATATTTTGCATTTAAATTTTATAATAAAATACTCTTAAAACTTAAGATAAGTGTAAAAACTAAGTATGAAAATCATTTTTTTATTCTTATAAAAAATAAAAAATAAAATTAGAGTTTATTGATAAAATTGTGTAAATTAGCACGTTGAGATTGTTATTATACTTCCTTCTACTTTTTAATTTGAATAGCTAGTTTTTAGTCTGATTTCTTCTCAATTAATTTTTTACCAATTTTTTAAAATTTTTATATGAACATTTTTATTTCAAACCTGAATTACAGGTTGACCAACGAAGATTTACATGACTTATTTTCAGAGTACGGAGAAGTTGAATCAGCAAAAATAATACAAGATCGTGAAACCGGAAGATCCAGAGGTTTTGGATTTGTTGAAATGGGAGATGCAGAAGCTAAAACGGCAATTCAGGAATTAAATCAAAAAGAATTTGACGGTAAAGTTATTAATGTCTCAGAAGCTAGACCAAGAGATGAAAAGCCAAGAAATAACTTTAGAAGAAGTTATTAATTATGGATTCACTAATTAATAAGTAAAATAAAAAACGACTGAATTTTATTCAGTCGTTTTTTGTTTACAGGTCAATGTAAATAATTTTTATAATTTAAAATCAAATCCCAAATAAAACATTGAAGATACAATAGGAGCATAAATTAAAGAAGTATCGAAATAAGAACCAAAAGGGTTTTCCGGATTTATAATAGGATTTCTTTGTTTATAGCCTCCCAAATTTTCCACTCCTAGATAAGATCTAAACTTATCTGTAAAATATCTGGATAGTTGAGCATTTATTAAAGTATAATTAGGCGAAAACGATTTTCGCTGAAATTCTATCGGGTTTTTAGAAGTATCCGGAAGTCTTTGTTTTCCTATATATTGCAATGTAAAGTCTAATGCCCATTTACTTTTGTTTTCATTTTCTAAAGTAGAATATGATATAGAAAATAAACCTCTGTTTTTAGAAGTAAAGGGAACTTGTCGCCTGCCATCCATATAATCGGCTTTAATATCATACCATTTATAAGCAAAATGCAATTCCAGATTGGAAATAGGAACAATATCCCATACTGCCTGAAAAGTATTTGAAAAAGATTTTCCATCTAAATTATAAAACCAAAGCGCTTGAGACGATCGATCCAAGTCTATGAGAACTTGTTTTTTAAAATCCGTTCGGTAAAAATCGATTGTAAATGTATTCTTGATAGCTCCAATTTTAAAATCCTGAATTAAACTACCTCCATAGTTCCATGCAATTTCAGGTTTTAAACCATAAATATCGCCATGGTTTGATTGAATATGTACCTTACGAGACGAAGCAAAATACTGCATATTTTCTGCAAATATATTGGCTGTTCTCATACCTTTTCCCGCAGCTAATCGAAGGGTTGTTTTAGGCAAGAAAGAATATTTAATATTAATTCTTGGTAATACCTGGTTTCCCGCCAAATTATGAAAATCAGTTCTGGCGCCCAACACTAAAGTTATATTTTTAATTGCTGTAGTGGTATATTCGGCAAAAATCCCGGGTACATTTTCAGTTCTTTTATAATTGGAATTTTCAAAATCCTCATTGAAAGCATCATGAAGATAACTTGCACCTAAGGTATATTTGTGATTCGTGTTACCAATGATACTCTCAAATAATAAATTGGTAAAAAATGAATTTTCATTACCATTATATACTCTTTGACCGAAATAACTATCAATAGTATGATGAATAAATTTAGTTTGTAAACCAATACTTTGATAAGGTTTAGTAAGAAAGACAAATCCGGTTTTATTCCAAATTTCAAAATGTGTATTTTCAATACCTAGTCCATAATGATTTTGAGTCAAACGGTCAGTTGATTCTCTAAATTTTTTTTGACCTCCGATTTGTTTATCATAAAGCGCCTGAATACCTATTTGAGAACCCCATCCGTTTTTTTTAATACCGTCATAATGGATGATATCCATTACATTTAGTTGTTTGGAAAGAGGACTATCAAGATATCCGTCATGATTCATATCTTCTTTAGCAAACCTTCCGCTCAAATGAGTTAATGTGGTATTACTCCAATTATTGGAAATAGAAGATGCATTGACAACATTAAATTCCAAACGAGCATTTTGATTTGCAAAAAAATTGATAGTGGTAAAATTTTTATCTTTATACTTCATCAATTCAGTATTTATTTGACCGGTTATAGCCTCGTAGCCATTAGTAACTGTGCTGCCTCCTTTAGTAAGTTGAATGCTGTTTATCCATGTGCCTGGTATAAAATTTATACCACTGGCGGTGGACAATCCTCTTACCTCCGGCATATTATCAACGGTTAAGGAAGTATATTTCTGATCTAGTCCTAACATTTTAATTTGTTTTGAACCCGTTACTGCATTGGTTGTAGAAATATCCACAGTAGGATTTGTTTCAAAACTTTCAGCCAAATTACAACAGGCGGCTTTCAACAATTCCGTTTTATTAATTGTATAGGAAAGAGCAGCAGAATTGGCTTTTATACTTACCGCCTTGGCTCTTTGTCGGACAACAACCTCATCCAATACTTTCTCTGAAGAAGAAGGTTTGGGTTCTAAAAAAATATCTAGGGGATGATCAACATCATCGATTTTAATTTCTTGAGAAATAAAGCCGTCCTTTGCAGCTTCAATAGTATAGAGACCGTCGTGGTACATCAGCTCAAAATTGCCTAAGCTGTCGGTAACAGTTTTCATAATCGGGTGTTCTTTCCAATTTACATCAGCTCCCCGAACGGGTATATTTTCTCCGTTTTCCAAAGTAGTTAGTATACGACCTTTTAATGTTTTATGCTGGGCTACAGCCAATAGGCCATAAACGAGTAAAAACATACTTATATATTTTTTCATTTTTTGTTATTTAGTTATAAAAATTGATTTTTAAACCGGCATTACTGAATATTGATTATAAACAATAATGCATCTTATCCTATCTTATATAAAATAGAATAAGCTGAACCATGAAAAAATATACATTATCCGTAGTAGGTATAACGACAATAAAATTTATATAATTGATAAACAGGGGGAGGAGGGTTACAATAAAGTTGTGCTATACCCTCTTGTTGAGAAGATACCCAATTAAATAGATTCCAATTTACATTAGGAATAATTCCTAAAAATGTAAAAATTAAATGTTGAAAATTGGAATCAAATGAAAAAAAGCTGTTTTCGTTCGATTTTATTAGGACGTCCTTACAGCAAAAATCTCTTTCAAAAGAAGGATAATCCTTTTTCTCAGAATGTTTTAATTCGTTGGAAAATTTTTTAAAATTAATGGTATAGCCAATATTTTCTCCGTGACACCAATTTTGATATATGAAGAGATTAAGATTTGCAAATAAAACCAAGCAAATCAAAAGTATAGACTGAATTAATTTCATCAAGTAAAGATAAAAAAAATTATTTGGATTGGCCGGTTGAAATTAATTGCATGATATAAAAATCAATGATACTAATGCTTAAAATGACGTATTCCCGTAAATATCATAGGAATATTGTATTCATTACAAGCCTCAATGCTTTCTTTATCACGTATGGAACCTCCGGGCTGAATAATAGCAGTTATACCATTCTTTGCGGCGGTATCTACTACATCTCGAAAGGGAAAGAATGCATCAGAAGCTAAAACCAAATGATCGGTTCTTTTTTCTTTGGCACGTTCAATTGCTTCTTGAGCCGCCCATATTCTATTAGTTTGTCCCGAACCAATACCCAGGGCTTGGAAATCAGAAGCAACCACAATAGCATTGGATTTGGCATGTTTAACTATTTTTTGAGCAAAAATCAAATCTTCCAATTGTTTTTTGTCAGGAGCTGAATTTGTTACTTGTGTAAAATTAGTAGCTGAAGCATGATCCACGTCTTGAACTAATAAACCGCCATCGACCTTAACGAATTCAACTGAATCCGATACAGGGTTGTTTACTTTTATAACGCGCAAACTTTTTTTAGAAGATAATACTTGTAAAGCTTCACCCGTAAATGATGGAGCAATAACTATTTCTAAAAAAACGGTTACCAATAAACGAGCCGTTTCCTCATCAACTGTTCGATTAAAAGCGATGATCCCTCCAAAAATTGAAATTGGATCACATTCAAAAGCTTTTTGATAAGCTTCAACTATAGTATTACCCAGTGCTACTCCACAGGGAGTAGAATGTTTTACCGCACAACAGGAAATTTCTGAAAATTCATTAACAACCTTATATGCCATATCCATATCTCGGAAATTATTAAATGAAAGTTCTTTGCCTTGTAATTGTTCAAAGTCCTTCATAGCTCCGTTTTTGGTTTTATCTATATAAAAGGCTGCTTTTTGATGGGGATTTTCTCCATACCTTAGATTTTCAACCTTTTCAAAAGAAGTGTTCAAATACTGAGGATAATCATCCTGCAATAGATATGCGGATATGGCTGCATCATAAGAAGATGTCAGGTTAAACACTTTACCGGCCAATTTTTTTCGTGTAGCTAAAGAAGTATTTCCATCTTTTTTTAACTCTTCTATTACTAAACTATAATCTTCAATTTGAGATATAACCGTTACAAAGTGAAAATTTTTTGCTGCAGATCGTAGCATAGTAGGTCCGCCTATATCAATAAATTCTATCATTTCCTGCTCTGATAATCCTTTATTTAATTTATCGAAAAACGGATATAAGTTCACAATAACCAGATCTATAGTTTTTATTTTAAGATCATGAATGGATTGTAAATGTTCTTCTTTTGTTCTGGAAGCCAGTATCCCTCCATGAATAGATGGATGTAACGTTTTAACTCTTCCATCCAATATTTCAGGAAAACCGGTATATTCACTAACTTCGGTGACATTAAGGCCATTGGTTTTAAGATGCTTATAAGTTCCACCGGTTGAAATAATTTCATACCCTTGAGATTGTAAAAAAATTGAAAAATCAATTATATTGGTTTTGTCTGAAACACTTATTAAAGCTCTTTTCATTACTTTGATTTTACATTTATTCGGTAATTAAATAAAAGGCTTTTCCTTTTACATCATCATCTACAGATTGAGGGATATCCTGATATTCTTCCCAGTAACTATTTTTAAGTTTAACTCCATTTTCTTTAGCATATTTATCTAAAGTGTAACGGGTTTTAAAAAGGGTATGAACGTTTTCATTTATAGGAGTAGTGATTGCTTTTCCGGCAGGTAGAGTTATCAAGCTCATAACAGAATTAGGAGGGTTTATATTAGATTCCACGGGATAACCTGTATAAAAAATAGTACTTTTAGCCAATGTGTCAAAAGTACTGTAATAAATAATAGGATTTTCAATATCTTTATATGAATATTTTAAACTATCTGTTAAATAATTTGATATTTCATGTAAAGACTTATACATAGCTTTATAAACTTCCTCGGCATTTGTGGAAGTTTCATTTTTAATGGCTATCATTTGAATTCCTTTAAAATCAATATATTCAGCATCACCTTCGTGGAGTTGTTTATTGGATCGCCCATTCTGTAATAGTATAGAAAGTTTATCAAGACTTTTATTTAAGCTTTCTTCCAATTTATGAGAATATAAATAAGCAAAAATGCGAGTAAAATAAGTAAAATTTTCTGTTGTGAGGTGGATGGTTACATCGGTCACTCCTCCATTTGATTGAAAATCTATATCCTCGATACAAACTACACCGTTTTCAACAAAAATTATTTGAGATTTTATGGTGTTGTTTACTTTGCTTTTTAAAATTTTATATTCTCCTTTACCTATGGAATGGTCCTTAGCATTATTCCAAGTTAAACTGCTTCCTGTACCTTTATAAGGGGCAAAGTAATTTATCCGAGTATTAACAGAATCTTCATTAATTAATAACCCCCAAGAAGCGTAATTTTCAAGATCATTAAATTCCGCAAAGACTTCACTGATTGGATTGTTAAATTCTTTAGTAGTTATAATTTCTATTTTTTTGGGAAGAAAAGATGGCATTATGCATCCGGCAACAATTATCAAAAAAACTAAAAAAAGAAAAATATTAACAATCTTTTTCATGTAAATAAGAAATTATTAGACGTAAATAATGAATTTAGTGTGAAAACACAAAGCTACAAAAAACATATATACAGACGTATAAAAAGACTATTAATTTTAAAAAGAAAGGACACTGAACTATGCAATGTCCTTACTTTAAGTATTATAAATTATTACAATTATTTATCAGTACTAGGATTGGTTTCAGGAGCTAAAACAACACCTTCTATTCTTACCGGTAAATTTGGTTTTTTCTCATCATTAGAAGATATGGTAATGGTTCTGCTGAATCTTCCTACATTAGAAGTATTGTAGGTAACCGTAATTTCTCCTTTTTTTCCGGGAGCGATAGGTTCTGTAGTCCATTGAGGTACCGTACATCCGCAAGAAGTGTTTATATTGGAAATAATTAACGGTTTATCTCCCACATTTTGAATTTTTATAATTCTTTTGCCATTAGATCCTTTGTTTACATTCCCATAATCTACCGTATTATTTTCATAATTGGTAATTTTAATTTCCTGAGCATTGCTGAAAATGTATGCTCCCAATAGGAATGCCGAACTTAAAACGAACTTTTTCATGTTTGATATATATTTAACTATTTTTTTAACTATTGAACTTCCCCTTTAATTTTTAAAAGTTTTCTTGAAATTTTAGGATCATTACTGAATACCTCAATTGATTTGGAAAATTTACCAAGATTCTTTGTATTATACTTAACGTTTATCTCACCTGATTTACCCGGTAAAATAGGAGTTCTGGTCCATGAGGGTACAGAACAATCACATGATGATTTAACGTTGGAAATAATCAAAGGTTTGTCACCTGTATTGGTAAATTTGAAAATTTGATTACCGTCAGAATTTTTTTTAATTATTCCATAATCTATCTGATCTTGACTGAATGTTATAGATTGAGCGGAAATGAAACTTCCTAAAAATAGGAGAAAAACTAATATAGCAGTTTTTTTCATACTTGTAAAGATATAAAATTTTAAATTCACTTTAGCTTAATTTTATTTTCAAAAATAATACCATCTGGTAATATAATTGGTAATAAAAATGAATTTTTTGAAATCATAAACAGAAGGTCTTATCTAAATTTAGCTCTTTCATAGGGTAGGGGCCATAAGGTGTCTTTTTCTAAAATATGGGCGGCTTCCAAAGCAAAATATGGATTACGTAACAGCTCTCTACCCAGGAAAATTAAATCAGCTTCGTTATTTTCGAGTATTTCTTCTGCTTGAACAGCTTGAGTTATCAATCCAACCGTTCCGGTTATTATGGCAGAATTATTTTTTATTTTATTGGCAAAAGGCACTTGGTAATTAGGTTTATTGGGTATTTTAGCATGGGGAGTTAAACCACCGGATGAGACATCCAAGACCTCTACACCTAAATTTTTTACTATTTCGGCCAATTCTACAGATTCATCTACACTCCAACCGCCTTCTATCCAATCGGTGGCAGAAATTCTAACCCATAGAGAAATTCTTTTAGGAAGTATTTGTTTAATTGCTTCTATAATTCTAACCAACAATCGAATTCTATTTTGAAAATTACCTCCGTAATCATCTTTCCTTACATTACTAAGAGGAGATAAAAATTCATGAATAAGATATCCATGAGCTGCGTGTATTTCAATAATATCATAACCTGCTTTCACAGCTCTTTCTGCTCCTTCTTTAAAATCATTGATAATGATATTTATTTCATCAATAGATAGTTCTCTTGGTTTTTGGGAATTGCCGTCGAAAGGAAGAGGTGAAGGCGCAACTATAGCCCATTTCTTATATCCTTCATCCAGTTTTTCATTGGGAAGCCAAGGAATAGGAGTACTGGCCTTTCGTCCTGCATGAGCTAATTGGATACCCGCTAAACAGTTATTATCGTGAATTGATTGTACAATTTCACTTAATTTAAGAATATGTTCGTCTTTCCAAATACCCAAATCTTTATAGGTAATTCTACCTTGAGGGGAAACAGCAGTGGCCTCTTGAATAATTGCCGCAACTCCTCCCACCGCACGGGTTCCATAGTGTATTAAGTGCCAATTATTGGCAAAACCATCATGAGCAGAGTATTGACACATGGGAGACATTATGATCTTGTTTTTTAGCGTGTTACCTTCTAAAGATAAAGGTTTAAATAATTTTGACATACTATTTTTAGGTTTTTATTGTTTTTTTAGATAATATATAATAACTATGATGTTGTTTTTAAAATATATATAAATCAAAGTTAATAACTTTACAATGGATACCCCAATTAAAAATAAATTATATTAAAAAATATTATATTTTTGTAATTATAATATTTATAAAAGTATGATAGGATATATCAGAAATTCCTTGACATTAGTGTTAGCTTTTAGCATATCTTTAAGACTCTGTTCTCAATCACTATCATTTTCTGAATCTCAGATTATTATGTATAAAGAAAATAATCTGATTAAAGCAGCCGAGAAGCAAGAAGAAGCCTATCAATTTGACTTAAAATCTTATAAAGGATTACGTTTTCCTCAATTAGACATTTTTGGTGCCGGTATATACCGAGATAAAAAAATTGGAACAAATTTAAATGGTGCCAGATCAGAAGTTGCGGATGCTTTAAATATTTCAGATCCTGAAGAATTAGGAAATTGGGATGTAAATCTCCTCAAAAGAGATATAGCCTTAGGAGGAGTTAAATTTACTTGGCCATTGTTCACAGGGGGCAAAATTAATGCCGCAATTGAAGCTTCAAAATTAAAGGCAGAAATAGGAAATAAAGAGTTAGTAAGTATTAAAAATAAGCTGATTTCGGAATTAGCCGAAAGATATTTTCAAGTTAAACTAGCTGAAGATGCACTTTTAGTAAGAAAACAAGTGTTGGACGGAATGAATCAACATTTGTATAATGCAACTAAAATGGAACAACAAGGATTGATAGCACCTGTTGAAAAACTTCAAGCAGATGTTGCCGTATCAGAAGCTAATCGACAATATCTTGCCGCTCAAAAAGATGCTGAATTGGCAAGGGTAGCATTGGCAAATACCTTAGGAATAGATCAAGTTAATGAAGAATTAACAACTCCATTTTTTATTGTTCCTTATTTACATCCGTTAGATTATTACCAGGATTTCGCCGTTGAAAATTATCCGGAATTACAAAAGCTTCAACTTCAAGTTGAATTAACCGAACAATCAATTAAATCTAAAAAATCAACCTATTATCCAACCATATCAGCCTTAGGAAATTCAATTTTAATTCATAACAATCCGATAGGAGGTATGAAAAAAAATAGAAAACCCTGGTCTTTGGGAGTAGGAATGACCTACACTATTTTTAACGGTCTGCAAAACAAAAATGAAATAAAATCAGCAAAAGCAACCAAAGAAAGTGTGTTATATTCTCAAGATAAAGCTAAAAAAGACATTCGGACTCTGATTGAAAAAATATTTCAAGACATACAAAAACAAGAAGAACAAATACAAAACTTAGATGTTCAAATAGTTCAAGCAGAAGAATTACTTCGAGTGAGAGTAAAAGGATTTTCAGAAGGGGTTCAAACCTCAACAGATGTGGTCGATGCTGAAGTTAATTTATCGGGTATAAAGTTGCAAAAAATACAAGCCAGTTATAATTATGTGGTCGATTTAGCGTCTTTATTAGAATATAGCGGATTAAGTCAAGATTTTATAAAATATACGAATCAATAATCATTTTATATGAAAAGTAAACTTATAAGTTCCATCATAAGTATCATAATAATTGTAGCCATAATAGGCCTTTCTATATGGTTTATGAATAAACCGACCCAAGTAACCATTCAAGGTCAAGTAGATGCTACTCAAATTAATGTATCACCTAAAATTGCGGGAAGACTAGAACAGGTGCTAATCAAAGAAGGAGACATGGTAAAAGAAGGAGATTTGTTGGCTGTCTTAAGTACACCGGAGTTAGATGCTAAATTAGTACAAGCAGAATCTGCAAAAGCTGCAGCTGAAGCACAAGACAAAAAAGCTAAAAAAGGAACTCGAACAGAACAAATACAAGGAGCTTACAATCAATGGCAACAAGCAAAAGCATCAGCAGAGCTGGCAGATAAGACTTATGAAAGAATGCAGAATTTATATAACGATAAAGTAATATCTGCGCAAAAAAGAGATGAAGCTTATACTCAAAGTAAGGCTTCCAGAGAATTAGAGAAAGCAGCCTATGCAAATTATAAAATGGCAATAAATGGGTCAAGAAGTGAGGATAAAGAAGCAGCATCTGCACAAGTTAACCAAGCGCAAGGAGCAATAGAAGAGGTATTAGCTTATAAAAAAGAAGCTAAAGTACTTTCACCTTCAAATGCCGAAGTATTAAAAATAATTCCGAATAGAGGAGAGGTTGTAAGTGCGGGATATCCAATTGTAAATCTGGTTGATTTAAATGATGTTTGGGTGGTGTTTAACATCAAAGAGAATTTAATGTCAAGTTTTAAAAAAGGTTCCACTTTCGAAGCACAAATTCCCGCGTTAAACAATAAAAAAATAAAATTACAAGTTCGATATATTGCCGCTCAAGGAGACTTTGCTACATGGAGTGCTACCAAAACTCAAGGCGATTTTGATATGAAAACCTTTGAGATTAAAGCATATCCCATGGAAAAAGTGGAAGGCTTAAGACCCGGTATGAGTGCCTTAGTTGATGAAAAATCATTGAAAAAAGATTAATGCAAAAAGGCTTTTTTTCCATATTTTTAAATGAGGTTCAAAGGCTTTTGACCAGTCCAAGATTAATGTTTTTGGCTGTAATTTTGCCTTGTGGATTGTTTTTATATTATGCTAGTCTTTTGCAGGAAGGAGTACCACGAAAATTTCCCGTTGTTTTATTAGATCAAGACAAATCGAATACATCCAGAGAATTGGGAAGGATGCTCAATGCTACATCTTCTATGGATATCGTGGCTGAAGTGGAGAATCAACAAGATGGGGAGAAAATGATACGAACGGATAAGGCTTTTGCCTTAATAATTATTCCGGCAAATTTTGAAAATGATATTTATAGAAACATCGATACTCAGGTAGCTTGTTATTACAATAATAACTATCTCTTAGCCGGTGGATTGATTAATAAAGCCTTTCAATCAACGGTAGGATCTTTTGCTGCCGGAGCTCACATCAGTGGCTTAACACAAAAAGGACTAACTCAAAAACAAGCTTTAGCAGCTACATCTCCCATAAATTCAAAACAACATATACTGTTTAATCCCTACACAAACTATTCCTATTATCTTACTATTGCTTTAATGCCTATGGCCTTGCAAATAATAGTCATGGTAGTATCAATCTATGTGTTAGGATCAGTACTGAAAGACCGAAAAGGCAGAGAACTATATGTAAAAAGTAGAGGAAATGTATGGGTTTCATTTTGGGCCAAAACTTTACCGTATACCCTTTTGTTTTCTTTAATCGGTTTTTTTATGAATAGTTTATTGTACTATAAAATAGGAATTCCTTTAAGAGGTAATTTTCTTATTGTGAATATTTATTTTATAGTATTTGTAATCGTTTGTCAGTTATTTGGATTATTTTACGTCAGCTTTAATAAAGATTTGCGTTCGGCCTTGACCCTAGGCGGTTCTTATTCAGCCATAGCATTTTCCTTTACCGGATATACTTTTCCTAAGGAAGGCTTACCGGATGTGATACAATATTTGAGTTATACGTTTCCATTTACTTCTTATTTGCGGTTTATTATTGATTATGCCGTTAGAGGAATTGCGATAGGTAGTCTTAACTTCGGTTATATAATAGCTTTTATGATATTTTGTCTGATAGGATTTGCGTCCATGCCCGGCTATAATCGATTATTAAAAAAAGGAGGATATTATGTTTAAAGATGTAGTAGAATATATATCGGTAATAGGCAAAACATTTGTAAAAGAAATTCGTCTTATATTTTCAGATGCAGCCGTAAAATCATCCTATCTTATTAGTCCCATAATAGTTGGCTTTTTATATTCATATATTTATTCTAATGAAATAGTTACTAAAATACCCATAGCTGTTGTAGACCAGGACCAGTCACAGATGACTCATACCATTACACGAATGGTAAATTCATCTCAACAGGTTAAAATAGATCATTCTGCAACCAGCTTATTAGAAGCTGAAAATCTTTTTAATTTAGGAAAGGTTAAAGGTATTATTCTTTTACCTAAAGATTTTACCAGAAAATTACAAAAAGGGGAAGTGCCTTCTATTTCCGTATATTGTGATGCATCATACATGCTTTATTACAAACAGTTTTTAACTTCTGTAACCGCTTCTATAGGAACTTATAGTGCTCAAATTGAAGTTAATAAATTGATGGCAGGTGGAACGCCTCAAAAACAAGCAGTTGCCTCAAGAAGACCTATTGATACGGTATCCGTTCCGTTATTTAACATAGATTCGGGGTATGCAACTTTTGTTATGCCGGTTGTATTTTTAATTGCCATACAAACGCTGCAAATTTCTGCTATGGGAGTTTTGGGAGGAACACAAAGAGAACGAAAATCATATACGAAATTATACCCTTTTATTAAAAAGCCGTTGGGAACTATTCCGGTATTGTTGGGTAGATCAGGTGCTTATTTGTTAATATCAATGATCTTGATGGTAATTCAAGTAGGATTGGTTATGGGACTTTTTAAATTTCCACAACGGGGTAATCCTTTTGAGGTATTTGTATTTTTAATTCCCTTTCTCTTTTCCGTTACATTTTTAGGAATATTTTTGATGAACTTTTTTAAAAAACGAGAAGATGCCATTATGATCGTCACTATATTTTCTATCCCCTCATTATTTCTATGCGGGGTATCTTGGCCTACACTGGCATTTCCAGAATGGATAAAAGTAATATCCTATATATTTCCGACAACGTTAGCCGTAAAAGGCTTTTTGGAAATAACCCAATCGGGAGCTTCACTTATAGAAATAAAAGAACTATGGTTTCAAATGTGGATCATGTGTCTGATTTATTTTGTAATTGCTGCGTTAACATTAAAAAGATTAGCTTATGTGAATTTAAGCAAATAAGATAAAAATAAGCCACTTTAAAACATAATACTCAAACTAAGCAGGGATCTGTTATTTTAATATTCTGATAATTTGCCATAAATTTTAATTTTTTAATAATTACATTTTTTCGACTAGTGAGTTATATCATATATAAGAGAAAAAAATATGTAGATTTATATTGTTAGATTTGTATATACAAAAAAAAAGAAATTAATTTATTTTAAATTATGGAAAACTTAATAAAATCACTAGAGAAACATGGAATCTCAGGTATTAAAGAAATTGTTCACAATCCAACCTATGAACAACTATATCAAGCGGAAATGGATCCTAAAAATGAGGGGTATGAAAAAGGAGAATTAACTACTTCAGGAGCCGTAGCCGTAAAAACAGGAGTTTTCACCGGACGTTCGCCAAAAGACCGATATATTGTAAAAGATTCAGTAACCGAAAATACTATATGGTGGGATGGTAAAATTAATGTACCAACAACTCCACAAACTTTCGATAATCTAAAAGGTTTAGTAGCTAAACAACTTTCTAATAAAAAATTGTACGTGGTTGATACTTATTGTGGAACCAATAAAGATACAAGAATGAAAGTCAGATTTGTTATGGAAGTAGCATGGCAGGCACATTTTGTTACCAATATGTTTATACGTCCATCTCAATACGAACTTGAACACTATGGAGAGCCTGATTTCTTTATTATGAACGGATCTAAGGTTACCAATCCAAACTGGAAAGAACAAGGGCTTAATTCAGAAAACTTTGTTATGTTTAACCTTACCCAAAAAGTACAAATTATTGGAGGAACTTGGTATGGAGGAGAGATGAAAAAAGGAATGTTCTCCATGATGAATTACTATTTACCTTTAAAAGGAATGGCCTCTATGCACTGTTCAGCAAACGTTGGAGAAGCCGGAGATGTAGCCATTTACTTTGGTTTATCAGGTACAGGAAAAACTACTCTATCTGCTGATCCGAAACGTTATCTAATCGGTGATGATGAACACGGATGGGATGATAATGGAGTATTTAACTATGAAGGAGGTTGCTACGCAAAAGTAATTGACCTTTCCAAGGAAAAAGAACCGGATATTTGGAGAGCTATCAGACGAGATGCTTTATTAGAAAATGTTGTTGTAAAATCAAATGGAGAAGTAGATTTTAAAGATAAATCTATTACAGAAAACACCCGTGTATCTTATCCTATTTACTATATCAATAAGATTGTTCTTCCTTCTAAAGCCGGACATGCTAAAAAAATAATTTATTTATCAGCAGATGCTTTTGGAGTATTGCCTCCGGTTTCTATTTTAGATGAAGAACAAGCACAATATCACTTCCTATGTGGATATACTTCCAAATTAGCAGGAACTGAAAGAGGAATTACAGAACCTTTACCATCTTTCTCACCGGCTTTTGGTGAAGCATTTCTTTCGTTACACCCAACCATGTATTCAAAAACATTGGTTTCTAAAATGAAAAAACATGGAGCTAAAGCATATTTAGTAAATACCGGATGGAACGGAACAGGAAAACGTATATCTTTAAAAGATACTCGTGCTATTGTAGATGCTATAATTGATGGATCTATTGAGAAAGCAGCTACTAATACAATCCCATATTTAAATCTGACTTTCCCTACTAAATTACCAAACGTATCCGATATATTAGACCCAAGAACTACTTATTCTAATGTATCAGAATGGGAAACAAAAGCTAAAGACTTAGCAGCTAAATATATTGCAAATTTTAAACAATATACGGATACTGAAGAAGGTAAAAAATTAGTAGCAGCAGGACCGAAATTATAAATAACAAAAATAATCACATTATTAAATTCTCTGATTAGTTAAAATCAGAGAATTTTTTTTGAATTAAAATTGTTAACATTAGAAATTTAAAAACGTTGAAATTTGATTTAACTTCAAAATCACTATATAGAAATTTAATGAATAATTCCTAACTTTGACTTCGTATGAAAGATTTATTTGCAGATTTAAACGAAGTTCAAAAACAGGCAGTTAGTACAACAGAAGGCTCCTTAATGATAATAGCAGGTGCAGGTTCAGGTAAGACCAGGGTTTTAACTTACAGAATTGCTCATTTAATAGATAAAGGAGTAGATTCCTTTAATATTCTTGCGCTTACATTTACGAATAAAGCAGCACGAGAAATGAAAGAAAGAATAGCTGCATTAATTGGAGGAACTGAAGCTAAAAATTTATGGATGGGAACATTTCATTCCGTTTTTGCGAGAATTTTACGTGCAGAAGCAAATAAATTAGGGTTTCCTTCTAATTTTACTATTTATGATCAACAGGATTGTCTTAATGTTATAAAAAAAATAATAAATGAACTACAGCTTGATACTGATATATATAAACCCAAGCAAGTTTTAGGACGCATATCAAGTTACAAAAATAATTTAATCACGGTTCGGGCATATTTTAATAAACCGGAATTAATTGAAGCAGATACTGCCGCTATGCGACCAAAAATTGGTCACATATATCAAGCCTATGTAGATCGTTGTTTCAAATCGGGAGCGATGGATTTTGATGACCTTTTGCTTCGAACCAATGAATTGCTTACCCGTTTTCCGGAATCCTTAGCCAAATACCAAGACCGTTTTCGCTATATTATGGTCGATGAGTATCAAGATACGAATCATTCACAATATTTAATTGTAAAAGCACTTGCATCCAGATTTGAAAATATATGTGTAGTTGGAGATGATGCACAATCTATATATGCATTTAGGGGAGCAAATATTAGAAATATCCTAAATTTCAAAAAAGATTATCCGGATGCAAAAATAATTCCATTGGAACAAAATTATCGATCCACACAAATTATTGTGGAAGCAGCGAATGAGGTGATTGCCAAAAATAGGGATCAACTTGAAAAAAATGTATGGACGCAAAATCCTTCAGGAGATAAAATTCCTGTTTATAGAGCTCTCTCGGATGCGGATGAAGCAAATTATGTAGCATCAGAGATATTTTCATTGAAAATGTCTCAACAGAAAAAAAATAAAAATTTTGCCGTACTTTATCGCACCAATGCCCAATCAAGAGCTATAGAAGAAGCCTTACGAAAGAAAAATATATCGTATAAAGTATTTGGAGGACTTTCTTTTTATCAAAGAAAAGAAATTAAGGATCTCTTGGCTTATTTAAGAATATTAGTGAATCCAAAAGATCAGGAGGCCCTATTAAGAATTATAAATTATCCTGCAAGAGGTATAGGAGATACAACTGTAAACAAGCTAATTGTAGGAGCAGATCAACAGCAAAAGTCTTTGGATGAAATTCTGGAACAGATTGAGTTTTTAGGAAATTCTTTAGGTTTAAACAAACCAACCATTGATAAATTAGTCAACTTTTGGACTATGATTAAAAGTTTTCAAGTTTTACTGAAGACGGAAGACGTATATGAAGTTGCCATGAAAGTTGCCGTTACCTCAGGAATTCTAAAAACATTAAAAGAAGACGACACACCAGAAGGAATTTCAAGAGTAGAAAATATACAAGAATTATTAAACAGTTTACAAGGATTTGTAGATGAACAAAGACAGCTGGATGATGGGGATCCAAGTTTAAATTTTTTCCTGGAAAATATAGCTTTGGCTTCAGATTTAGATTCAGGTGAAGAAGACGATGATAAAGTTTCATTAATGACGATCCATTTAGCCAAAGGGTTGGAATTTCCGGTGGTTTTTATAGTTGGTTTAGAAGAAAATTTATTTCCTTCTCAAATGTCATTAAACACCCGTCAGGAATTAGAAGAAGAAAGAAGATTATTTTATGTAGCATTAACAAGAGCTGAAGAAAAAGCCTATTTCACGTATGCCACCACACGTTTCAGATGGGGTAAAATAGTGGATGGAGAGCCGAGTAGATTTTTGGAGGAAATCAGTGAAAAGCATTTGGAAGTTTTGAATATCAGTTTTACGAATTCGATAAGAAATAATTCGGGATTGAACTCGGATATCTTTTCCGATGATTTCGCACCTAGATATCCTAAAGGACCCAATCCTATTTATCAGAAGTCGAAAGATCCGATCAAATCACCGCAAAACTTAAAGCCTATATCTAATGCAAAATTAGCTAATCCGGTAGGTGGTTCGGTTGCCAACTTAAAAATAGGAGATCATGTCTTGCATGACCGTTTCGGTAAAGGTACAGTAGTATCTATTGAAGGAGATACCGAAAATGCTAAAGCACTTATAAATTTTGAAAATGAGGGAGATAAAAAATTATTGTTAAAATTTGCTAAACTCAAGGTTTTAGAATAAATAACTATTTTCAAAAATATATTTAATCTTTTTGCAAAAAAAATTCACACCATAAAGAAAGAAAAATTAATAATAATATGTAGTTAATGAAAACGGTTGATAAAACCGTTTTTTTTTGTTTAATCGTTTTGAATTATTTTCACTCTATTTAGAGTTGCGGATTTCAATAAAATATCTATGAATGTTGACTTACCTAATTTTAAAACCTAATATCTAAATAATTCAAATTATCTATTCTTATGTCTTTATAAAAAATTAAAAATGAAATATCTAGTATAAAAATGGGTAAGATTGTAAAAATTATTTTTTTAATTTTTAAAGGAAATTGAAAAATTGATTTATTTAAACGTTAAAATTTTATATTACTAACAAAAATCATATAATTTTTACTAATTACTATAATATTATGTTTTATTATTATAATCAATATAATATTTGTTATATGTATTTTAATATGTTAATTATACTGTTAATATTTTTTTATATACAAAATGTTAAAATTTAAAAGTGAAAATAATATTGGATAATAATTTGTAATTTGGCATAGTAATAGCTATATTGCATATAAATATTATAATATGAGGAATATTTATACTATATTAAAATCAATCAATTGATTTGATGTAAAGGTTTATTAAACACTCAAAAAAAACTTTATTAACACTTAAAGAGCAATTCAAATGAGCAACGAGAAGTTGACTACTACTGCTGGAAATCCGATAGCTAATAATCAAAAATCATTGACGGCAGGCTTAAGAGGTCCGGTTCTAATACAAGATTATCAACTAATTGAAAAATTAGCCAATCAAAATAGAGAACGTATACCGGAGCGAGTAGTTCACGCTAAAGGTTGGGGGGCTTTCGGGACCTTTACGGTGACTCATGACATTACCCGCTACACACGGGCAAAAATCTTTTCAGAAATCGGGAAAAAGACCAGAATGTTGGCACGTTTTTCTGTGGTTGCAGGTGAATCTGGAGCATCAGACTTAGATAGGGATGTTAGAGGTTTCGCACTGAAATTTTATACAGAAGAAGGAAATTGGGATATGGTTGGAAATAATACACCGGTATTCTTTATTAGAGACGGTTATAAATTTCCTGATTTTATACACACACAAAAAAGACACCCTAAAACAAATTTAAGATCAAGTGAAGCCATGTGGGACTTCTGGTCATTGACTCCGGAAAGCTTACATCAAGTAACCATATTGATGTCAGACCGAGGTATACCTAAAAGCCCGATGCATATGCATGGATTCAGTTCACATACTTTTTCGTTTTGGAATAATAATGGAGAACGTTTTTGGTTTAAACTTCATTTCAAAACTCAACAAGAGATACAAAACTTAACCAATCAAGAAGCACAAGATATTACCGGTAAAACCAGAGAATATTATCAAGAACAATTATTCGGGGCAATCGAAAAAGGAGATTTTCCCAGATGGACCGTTTATGCTCAAATCATGCCGGAAGAAGATGCCTTAAAAACTCCTTATAATCCTTTTGATTTAACAAAAGTATGGCCTCATTCAGACTATCCTTTAATTGAAATTGGAGTTATGGAATTAAATGAAAATCCGAGCAATTATTTTCAATACATTGAAAATGCAGCATTTTCACCATCTAATATAGTTCCCGGAATATCCTTTTCACCGGACAAAGTTTTACAAGCCAGAATTTTCTCTTATGCTGATGCGCACCGTTATAGATTAGGAACTCATTATGAGTTTTTACCAGCAAATCATCCTTTATCAGAGAACAATCCCTATTATAAAGACGGACAAATGCGTTTTTTTGAAAATTTAAACGAAAATCCGGATGCCTATTATGAGCCAAATTCTAAAAATGGACCGGTTGAAGATCGCTCGTTTCAAGAACCGCCTTATAAAATCCATGGTGATATAAATCGTTTTGAGGAAAATGATACTTATGGTGATTTTAAGCAACCCGGAGACTTATTTAGATTATTTACGGAAGAAGAAAAACAGAGACTTTTTAATAATATCAAAGATGCTATGCAAGGTGTATCCAGAGAAATAATTGAAAGACAATTAAGATTATTTGATCAAGCAGATCCTGAATACGGAAATGGTGTTAGAAAAGCACTTGGAATTTAAAAAAATACACTAAAAATTAATATTCACTAATAAACTTTTACTCTGCCGAAATACTATTCGGCAGATTTTTTTTAATATTTTTTATATGGGAAATCCAGAAGTATTATTTCAAGCAATAAGAGATAACAATTTAGATCTTGTAACTGAAATTTTGAAAAAAGATTTATCTCTATTAACCTATAAAGACAGACGCGGTTATAATCCTTTACTTTTAGCTACTTATTATGGTCATGAGGAAATCGTTGATTATTTATTGGAATTTGATTCTAGGGTAGATGAAAAAGATGCTTCGGGTAATACCGCATTAATGGGAGTATGTTTTAAAGGGTTTGATACCATTGCTGATAAATTAATAAATGCAGGCGCAAACGTTAATGAAACTAATTATAGCGGAGCTACTGCACTAATATATGCTGCTTCATTTAATCGTCCTTCCATTGTTAAATTATTATTAGAAAGTGGAGCAGATCCATCGATCGCAGATTTAAGAGGGAATACCCCTGCTATTCATGCAAAAATTCAAGGTTTAAAAGAAATATCCGCTTTATTGGAAAAGATATATTAACTTTATAAATTCAATATATTTATTTTTACTTGTATATCGTTATAATTATTTTATGACGATATGCACTTGTTCATAGAGTTTACAGATAAAAATACAATATATAAAATGAGATATTAAAGTTAGTCGGAAGATAAAGATGGAAGAGAAATTAATTAAGATTTTAAATAATAGAGAAGAGCGTAATTTTTTACTGAGTTTACTAAAATATGGTAGAAAAAATTTTGATAACTCTATTGATTTTATAGACTATATTACCAACTTATTACATACTAATGATTCTATAAAAGAAAAATTTATCGGGCGTCTTATTCCTTTATTCAGGAATATATACATGCAGAAATTTTTAACGGATTTTGGAATATTTACTAATGATAAACTGATATCATTATTTTTCAGACAAATAGGTAACAAAATTTTACCTCAAATTTCTGATGACCAAACGCTGCTCTCATTAGCTAATGAAGTTCTTTATTCTAATGTAAACCATAATTTCATGAAATTGATTCCGCTGGACCGATGGGAAAAATTTTATGAAGTTTTATTTAACGATGATGTAATTATTTGTAATAGGGGATATGTAATTAAACAAATCAGAGAAGGAGCACTCATATTAATTGATAGGGTTATAGGAGGAGCTGCGGATACTGAAGTTTTTAAAATGAGTTACATAAGAAATATTGAAGAAAACCCATTTCAAAAATTAACCAGCAGTCTTATAAAGATATTACAAGATCATGAAATTATAAATCAAGAAAAAATAGATACTTTATCCGATCAAATCAAATTATGTAAAATTTACTTAGATAATATCATTGATCAAAAAGAAAGTAAAGGTATATCTTTACCGATTACGATTAAAGTAACCTGTTTAAGACAACAATTGGATCGTATACTTATACTTTTAAATGCTCTTTATCTACTGGATAATAAATCTTTATCCCTTGCAATGGCTAACATTACTAAAAAATTATTGGGTATATACTCAACAAAAAGTAGTGTTACGAACTCATTTCAAAGTACACTTTATGTAGTCGCTTCTTTAGTTACATGGCACAATAGACAAGCGGGTAAAAAATACATAACCAATACATCAAAAGAATACATCCAAATGCTTTATTCTGCAATGGGAGGAGGTTTTTTGGTGGCTATCTTGTGTTTTATAAAAGCTCAAATAGGTATGCGTACGTATACGCCTTTTATCCAAGCCTTATTGTACAGTCTAAATTATTCCTGGGGATTTGTTTCTATATACTTAATCCATTGGACTTTAGCAACCAAGCAACCCGCCATGACAGCGGCTACATTGGCTCATGCTTTAAATCAAGATGAAAAATCTGCCAATGATTATACAGAGTTTGGATTGTTATTTTCAAGAATATTCAGAAGCCAGTTTATCGCTTTTATTGGTAATGTTTTTGCAGCTTTTATTGTTGGCGTTGGATTATATTACTTTTTGTCGTATTTTACTGGAATTCAGCTATTAAACTTACATAAAGCAACCGATTTTAGAGATGAAGTGGTTCATCTTGATTTTAAAATTTTTTGGTTTGCTTCCATTGCCGGTCTATTTTTGTTTATATCCGGTTTAATATCAGGAATCACAGAAAATTATACCCGTTATCACAATATACCGGAAAGGCTTTATAATCATCCTTTACTAAAACGTTTTGTCAAAGAAAAAAGAAGAAGGAGTTGGGCCAATTGGTATAATAAAAAAATAGGAGGTATTTCGGGAAATGTTTTTTTAGGTTTTTGTTTGGGGAGCGCATTTCTGATCGGTAATTTTTTAGGCGTACCTTTCGATATTCGCCATATTACATTTTCAGGAGGTAATTATGCAATGGCCTTATCATTTTTTAACTTTGATATTTCATGCGGAGACTTTATTTTAGGATTTGTTGGGATTTTCGGGATAGGATTATTTAACTTTCTGGTAAGCTTTTCGTTATCATTATGGGTTGCTATGAAATCCGTTAATGTGCCGACTAAAGAAATGGGAAAAATACTTTATTCAGCATTAAAATTATTTATAAAAAATCCGGCTCGTTTTTTCTTACCAATAGAATAAAAAAACAACTTTCAGTGATCTTCCGAAAGTTGTTTTTAAAATCCATTATCTCTTAGGATTTATTTTATAATACTTATTTTCTTGGAAATTTTTTTACCGTCATCTAATTGAAAATGTATAAAATATATTCCCGGTTGGGAAATATAAAAGCTATCACTAGTCAATCCGTTAATAGTTTTAGATTGAATAATCTGTCCCAAATTAGTAAAAATGGTAATTTGTGTAGTATTTGAAGGAAAATCACAAGTAAATTTATATTTAGCCGGATTGGGATATATTTTTACGCTTTTTTTATTTAAATCATCATTTTCATCAATAATTTTTTCTGAAAGAGCACGATAAGCATTGATTCTTCCATATCCGTAATACTTATCCCAACCGGGTGTATCTTCTAGAGGATTACCCATTTGGTCGTCAGCTGTATTTTCAATAATAGCTTTAATATCGGCAGGAGTTCTGCGTGAATCTTGAGCCAAAAGTAGAGAAGCCAATCCTGCTACATGAGGAGTAGCCTGTGAAGTGCCACTTAAGCAATTATTTAGATTAAATATTGAATTATCATGTATACTGCAAATAACATCTCCGGGAGCTACAACAGAAATATGATTTCCATAATTACTTCCGGTATTCCATGTGCGAAAAAAAGGTTTAGAACGATTAGATTCAGCATTTATAGCTCCAACCGCAATAACACCGGGATAGGCTGCGGGATAGTTTTCTTGAATGCTATTATCATTTCCCATAGCTGCTACTACGACTACATTATTTTTTATGGCTTTTTCAATCGCCGCGCTCATTAATTGGGAATAATTTCTACTTCCCAATGACAAATTTATTACTTTTGCGCCATTATCAACGGCGTAATGTATTGCATTGGCAATAGCAGTTGTATACCCGGAACCGTCGTTATCCAAAGTTTTTAGAATCATAAGCTTACAATACCAATCAATTCCGGCAAATCCCATACCATCATTAGCATTTGCTGCGATAATACCCGCAATATTGGTTGCATGGTCATTGGTGGAAGATAAGTCGTTTGGGTTTTGATTCTCGATAAAATTCTTACCTATATTAGACCAGAATCGGTTTTTAAGTTCCGGATGATTTACATTTAATCCTGTATCAATTATTGCCACAATTATAGAATCGCTCCCTTTTTCAATTTCCCAGGCTTTTTCCATATTTATATCCGCACCTATTTTGGAAGGATAATTATTTATAGCGGTTGAAATCGATCCATCATTATGTAATCCCCATTGATATTTATAATACGGATCATTTGGGCGAACAGTTGTAGATTGAACTTGAGTAGTGTAAATATAGTCCGGTTCGGCGTATTCAATTTCTCCGGTTTTATAATATTCTTCAATAATTTTTTTTAAATCAGAATGTTCCGGGAATTCTACGGTGTAAATGGTATTATGGTCTTTTTCGCTCAGTACGATTTTCTCTGCTTTACTCGACGAAAATAATCTATTTATGCCGGATTCTTTATTCGCGCGATTCAATTCTCCATGAGAACTATCTTTCAGCTTAACAATAATTTTGTTACCTGTTTGAGCATTTATAAAAAGTAGAGAAAAAAGGTAAAAAAGAACAGCATATTTTTTTTTCATACGGAGTGAATTTTAATTTTTACTTTATATTTTGAGAAATCTCTATTATTACTTGAGTTGCTTTAATCATAGATTCTAAAGGTACAAATTCATAAGGTCCGTGAAAATTAAGACCTCCGGCAAATATATTCGGACAAGGCAATCCCATATAGGAAAGTTTAGAACCATCCGTGCCTCCTCTGATTGCTTTAATGTTAGGGGTAACTCCAACCTTTTCCATTGCGGTTTTTGCAATGTCAATGATGTACATTTTATCTTCAATTTTTTCCTTCATATTGAAATATTGATCTTCAATTTCAATATTAAAAGTTCCCTCGCCATATTTGGAATTAAGTTTCGTGCTAACATCCTTCATAAAGGCTTTTCTTGATTCATATTTTTTAAAGTCATGATCACGAATGATATATTGCAATTGAGCTTTTTCCACGTTACCGGTAATTTTTGTCAAATGATAAAATCCTTCATAGCCATCGGTATTTGCCGGTGTTTCATCTGAAGGCATGGCACTTGCAAATTCAACAGCCAGTAAGCACGCGTTAATCATTTTTCCTTTTGCAGATCCGGGATGAACACTTTTACCGGTAATTGATATGACAGCTCCTCCGGCATTAAAATTTTCAAATTCCAGTTCACCAACTTCACCGCCATCTACAGTATACGCCCATTTAGCACCAAATTTTTTTACATCGAACAAATCGGCACCCTTTCCAACTTCTTCATCGGGAGTAAATCCAATGGCTATTCTTCCATGTTTAATTTCGGGATGCTGTAATAAATATTCCGCAGCGGTTACTATTTCTGCAATTCCGGCTTTATCGTCAGCTCCTAGTAAGGTGGTTCCATCGGTAGTAATCAAAGTTTCTCCCATGTGATCTTTAAGCTCAGGAAATTCAGAAACTTTTAATGTAAAACCGGTGACTTTATTTAAAAGTAAATCATTACCATCATAATTCTTCCAAATTTTAGGTTTTACGTTTTCTCCTGAAAAATCAGGTGAAGTATCATAATGAGATATAAATCCCACGGTTGGTAATTCTTGAGAACTGTTTGAAGGAATAAAACCCATAACATAACCGTTTTCATCAATGGAAACATTTTCCAATCCTATGGATTTTAATTCATTGAAAATGTAGTTGGCTATATTCCATTGTCTTTCAGTACTGGGTATTTTTTCTATACCTGCTTCGCTGGTAGAATGAAAGCTAACATATTTTAAAAAACGATTAAGAAGTTTATCTTCCCATTGTGAGGTTAAATTTGTTGACATTATTTAATAGATAGTGATAATTTCATCAAATTTATAAAAAAATATATTTGTTATTAAAAGATTTAATAAATGATATAGATGAACACTTAAACTTTTTATTGAGTCTAATGGAATTAAATCATTTAATTAGTTATATTTTTAATTAAAATCATTGGATTTTAATTTGAATGAAAACCCATATTTCCTAAAATTTAGTATAAAATATAAAAAATAATATAAATACTCTCGTTGTAAATAATTTTCCTTTAATGGAGTAAATATATTTTTTTAAGAAATATTATTCAGAAAATGACCGAAGAAATCCTTTTTAGTTTTTAAATATTCCAAATTTTCTTTTTCCGGATTAATTTCAAGAGGGATTCTATGGATTAATTTAATCGAACTATCTTTTATAAACGATATCTTTTCCGGATTATTAGTTAATAAATTTACAGATTGGATACCCAAGTCCTCCAAAATTTCCACGGCAATTTTAAAATCTCTTGCATCGGCTGGAAATCCTAATTCAATATTAGCTTCAGCAGTATTGAGACCTTTGTCTTGAAGATTGTATGCTTTAAGTTTGTTAATAATTCCGATATTTCTACCTTCCTGTCTTAAATAAAGGAGAACCCCACCATTTTCATGGATATATTTCATGGCTGCATCTAATTGCTTTCCACAATCACATCGTTTCGAATGAAATAAGTCCCCTGTAATGCATTCAGAATGTATACGAATATTTACGGTTTTTCTTAAATCCGTATTTTTACTGATCATTGCCAGATGAGGCATCCAATCGTTTTCATTTTCCGAATATGCTATTATTTCGAATTCTCCCCATTCGGTGGGTAAATTAGCTTCCGCTTGTCTTTTCATCTTCATTGTTTACAAATAGCAAAATTAATACAATTATTGATATGTGAAATTGACAGTATTCATTAACTTTATTTAGGATAAATCTAAATGAGTAACTATATAGCAATCAATTTTTAACCTAAAAGCAGTATCTTTGTAAGTACAAATAAATTAATTTATGACAAAAATTTTAATTGTTGAGGATGAGGAAACTATACGAAGAGTTTTAAAAAACATACTGCTTGAAGAAAATAAAAAATTTGAGATTGATGAGGCTAAAGATGGATTGGAAGCTAAGCAATTAATTGACAAGAATGAATATGACCTCGTAATTTGTGATATCAAAATGCCAAAGATGGACGGTGAGGAATTATTATGTCAGGTCATGAAAGAAAAACCTTTATTGCCCTTTATTATGATTTCGGGACACGGTACTATTGAAATTGCAGTTGATTGTATTAAAAAAGGGGCTTTTGATTATATTCCTAAACCCCCGGATTTAGGCAGGTTATTAAGTGCAGTAAGAAACGCATTGGATAAGAAAAATTTGATCACTGAAAACCAAAAGTTATTTTCTCAGAATAAAATATTAAAGAAGAAAGTAAGCAAGAAGTATGAAATGATCGGAAATTCTAAAAAGCTAAACGAAATTAAAGAAATAATTGATAAAATAGCTGCAAAAGATGCCAAGGTATTAATTACCGGTCCCAATGGTACAGGTAAAGAATTGGTAGCTCATTCCATACATGAAAAAAGTGATCGAGCCGCAATGACTATCGTCGAAGTAAATTGCGCTGCTATCCCTTCTGAATTAATTGAAAGCGAGCTTTTCGGTCATATGAAAGGATCTTTTACGGGAGCAGTAAAAGATAAGCAAGGTAAATTTGAATTAGCTGACAAAGGAACCTTGTTTTTGGATGAAATAGGTGATATGAGTTTATCGGCTCAGGCAAAAGTTTTAAGAGCTTTACAAGAGGGA
Source organism: Apibacter sp. B3935 (assembly GCF_009827705.1). NCBI lineage: Bacteria > Pseudomonadati > Bacteroidota > Flavobacteriia > Flavobacteriales > Weeksellaceae > Apibacter > Apibacter sp. B3935. The sequence goes on along the minus strand of NZ_WINL01000002.1, from coordinate 78,567 downwards.
AAAGTTAGCAGAGTGGGTAGTGATAATGAAATTTCTGTGGATGTTCGTGTAATTGCTGCAACGAACAAAAATTTAAAAGAAGAAATTAAACAAGGAAGATTCAGAGAAGATTTATATCATAGATTGTCTGTTATTGAACTAAAAGTTCCGGCATTGAAAGATAGAATTGAAGACATCCCTCTGTTAATTGAACATTTTTCAGGAATTATAGCAGAAGAACAGGGTTCTAAAGTTAAAAAGTTTGATAAAGAAGCTATTGAATTATTAAAAACTTTTGAATGGACCGGAAATATCCGTGAATTAAGGAATGTTGTGGAGAGATTAATTATTTTGGGAGGAGATACAATCACTAAACAAGATGTTATAAATTTTTGTTAATACTAATCAAGCTAAAAAGACTTTTATTTTATAAAATCTATAATTTTATTTTCTTTTACTAATTTTAAATTGTATAATATAAATTAAAATATATTTATAAAATATATTTAATAGGGCTGAATATTGAATTATTTATGTTATTTTAAATAATTATTTGGTTTTAATTAATTGTAAATAATAGTGCTATTAATTAAATGCATTTTACCATAATTTAACATATATTTATTATATGGAGTAAATATGTTATAAAGCCATAAATGCTGAATGTAGAGATCTATTATAAATTTTTTAAATTTGCAAAATTTTAAAAATAAAACTCTGTTTAATTTAAAATTCAGCCGGAACTCATTTTGAAATATTTAAACCAATGATTCAAAAATATATACATTAATTTCAGTTTAGTAAAAACTGATTTTAAGTACACACATACCTATCATAAGGTTTTTATTTTAATAAAGTTCATCGGTGGCATTAAAAATATATTTATACGATACTTAATGAAAAATGGAATTATCATTTTGGATTTCGGTTCCCAATATAATCAATTGATTGGACGTCGAATCCGCGAATTTGGTGTATACTCTGAAATTTTACCCTACTATACTCCATTAGAAGAAATATTATCACACCGGCCTAAAGGAATTATACTTTCCGGAGGTCCTTCGTCTGTTAATTCAAAGGATGCTCATCTGATTGAAAAGGAACTATACGAGCAAAATATACCCGTTTTGGGAATTTGCTACGGTATGCAGGTTACGGCTAAAATTTTAGGAGGCGAAGTATCGGAAGGAATAAAAGGAGAGTATGGGAAGTCTGATTTTAAAATTGTTAAGAATACTCCGTTACTGACTAATTTACCTGAAAACTCTACAGTATGGATGAGTCATTTTGATGAAGTAACTAAATTACCTGAAGGTTTTGAACTTATTGGAACATCCACTAATTCTATAGCATGTATTGCTCATGAAAATAAAAAAATATATGCTGTTCAATTTCATCCTGAGGTTTCCCACAGTGACTATGGAGAGCATATATTAAGAAATTTTGTTTTTGATATTTGTCAATGCAGTAAAAACTGGGAGATTTCTGATTTTATAGAAACAGAAGTCAGAAAGATCAGAGAGAAAGTTGGCAGCAAAAAAGTAATGCTCGGACTTTCTGGAGGGGTAGATTCTTCTGTTGCAGCTGTTTTAATACATAAAGCCATAGGAAATCAGCTTACCTGTATTTTCGTAGATACGGGCTTATTGCGTAAAAATGAAGGAGACAAAGTGATGAAAGTGTACGGAGAGCATTTCCATATGAATATAAAAAGAGTAAATGCAGAAGAAAGGTTTTTCTTTAAACTTAAAGGTGTAGATGAGCCGGAAAGAAAAAGAAAAATTATTGGTAATGAATTTATACGAGTTTTTGAAGAAGAAGCTTTTAAGATGGAAAATATAGATTTCCTTGCTCAAGGAACTATATATCCCGATGTAATAGAATCCAAATCTATAAAAGGACCTTCAGCAGTAATTAAATCACATCATAATGTAGGCGGTCTACCCGATGAGCTTAATCTCCAATTATTAGAACCTTTGCGAGAATTATTTAAAGATGAAGTTAGAAAAGTAGGTATTGAATTAGGCATTCCAAAAGAATTGGTATACCGTCATCCATTCCCCGGACCCGGTTTGGGAATACGCGTGATAGGTGAAGTTGATGAAGAAAAAGTAAAAATTTTACAGGAAGCAGATGATATATTTATTGAGGAATTAAATAAACACGATTTATATGATAAAGTAAGTCAGGCATTTGTAGTTCTTTTGCCCGTGAAATCGGTTGGGGTTATGGGGGATGAAAGGACTTATGAATATACAGCAGTGATACGCTCAGCAAATACTGTAGACTTTATGACGGCTACTTGGTCAAAATTCCCTTATGAATTTTTAGAATTGGTTTCTAATCGTATTATCAATGAAGTTAAAGGTATAAATCGCGTGGCCTATGATATTTCTTCTAAACCACCGGCTACTATTGAATGGGAATAAAATAGTATATATAAAAAACGTCCTGAATTAATTCAATTCAGGACGTTTTTTATTTTAACATTTCATGCATAAATGGACAAGATAAATAAATGTTTATATTTTTGTAATTAAATATAATGTTTATTGATATATTTGTATATAGTAAATAAAATGGCATGCTGCATAAAGAATCTATAAATTTTCTATCAGAATTAACTAAAAATAATAATAGAGAATGGTTTGCTGAAAATAAAGATTGGTATGAAAATTCACGTAAAGATTTTGAGCAATTAGTGACTGAGTTGCTTCAATCAATTTCTCAATTTGATATCCAAACTAGATATTTAAACCCTAAAAAATGTATATTCAGGATTTATAGAGATATACGATTTTCAAAAGACAAAACTCCTTATAAAACTCATTTTGGAGCGGTATTCAATGAAAAAAAAGGATCAGGATTTTATATACACATACAACCGAATAATAATTTTCTAAGCTGCGGATTTTATGATTTAACTTCGAAACAAGTAAAGAACGTTCGAAAAGGTATTGAAGAAAATTTTGAAGAATTTAAATCGATTCTATCTGAAAGCAAATTCAAAAAAGAAATCGGCGATTTATCCAGAGATTCCGATGTTTTAAAAAGAGTACCTGCAGGATTTGATATAGAAAGCCCGGCTGTTGAATATTTGAAGTTAAAACGATTTTATGTAACCAAACCCTTCGCCCAAGAAAAATTATTTTCTGATAACTTTATAGAATATACTACGAATCTATATAAAATTATGCATCCGATTTATGAATTTTTAGAAGAATTCGCGCACGAATAAATCCAATTAAGGTATAATGATTGATGATTAATTCATTATGATGGAAAAAAAATCTTATACCTCAGAAAAACATTATGTTCATAAGATCGGTTGGTTGCGTGCAGCAGTTTTAGGAGCAAATGACGGTATACTTTCTACAACCAGTTTAGTAATAGGAGTTGCAGCAGCTAGTACCAATAGAGAATTTATTATTTTATCTGCCGTATCGGGGATAATTGCCGGAGCCATGTCTATGGCTTCAGGAGAATATGTTTCGGTGAGTTCCCAGGAGGACATTGAAAAATCGGATTTAATCAGAGAGCAAAGAGAATTAGATGCGACACCTGAGGTAGAATTACAAGAACTAGCTAAAATTTATCAAAAACGGGGATTAGATAAGGAACTATCAATTAAAGTAGCTGAACAACTTACGAATCATAATGCGTTAGCAGCCCATGCAAGGGATGAGCTGGGAATTAATGAAATATCTAAAGCTCGACCTTTACAAGCAGCTTTAGCATCCTTATTTTCTTTTTTATCGGGTGGAATTTTACCTTTACTTCTTTCGATTTTTGCACCTCTCACTCATATGGTTTTAATGCAATATTTATTTTCAATTATCTTTCTTATTATACTTGGAGCCATATCTGCAAAGACCGGCGGGTATAGCATGCTAAAAGGAATGTTCAAAATTGCTTTTTGGGGCACTCTTTCGATGGGTTTAGCAGCCTTCGTTGGGCATCTTTTTGGCGTTCAAGTCGGATAGTGTAAATTTTATAAGAATTAATCTGTTAAATTGTTTTTATCTAATGGAATGTTTCTAAAATTAAGTGTATTATCTATATTTTAGTTAAGCTACGATTAAACCTTTAAATCATTAATGATTACAAAAAATACTACTAAAAATAATATGGAACGATTCAATTTATAGAAAATATCTATACACATAAATTTAAAATCCTCGATTATATAACGAAATAGGCTAAAAAAGATTAAAATAGTAAACAATTATTTATATTTGAAAAAAATTTCCGAGTTGAATTTTACCTGGTTTATATCCAAAAAAATAGCTTTATCAAAAAGTAATAAAAATAATCTTTCGCAAACCATCATTCGTATCGGTCAAACGGCTATTGCAATAGGTATCGTAGTGTCTGTTTTAACTATGGCTATAGGGCTTGGATCTAAAAAAGCCATTAAACAAAAAATGGCCGATTTCAACGGTCATATCACCATTAGAAGTTACGACAGTAACAATTCATTCAACAGTTCCAAACTAAATAGAAAAAATGTACAGCTTGAAAAAATAAAAAATAATCCTGAGGTTTCCAATATTCAAGAATATGCTACCCGAAGCGGCGTAATTAGAACAAATATAAGTTTTGCCGGAGTTATTTTAAAAGGAGTTTCGGAAGATTTTGACCGCAAACGATTTAAAGAGTTCATGATTAAAGGGGAAATTCCCAACTATTCTAAAAATTCGATAAGTAATGAGGTGATTTTGTCCGAAAAAATTGCCAAAGAAATGAAGCTGGATATAGATTCAACTTTTGTCATGTTTTTTGTAAGAGAAAATCAAACACCTATTTACAGACGATTTACATTGAAGGGAATTTTCAGGACAGATATAAAACAAATTGATGATGTCTTTTTGATAGGAGATATACAACATATCCAAAAATTAAATCATTGGAACGGAGATGATATAGGAGGATATGATATTTTTATAAAAGATATTGAAGAATTAGACACGGTTTTCCCTAAAATTGAAGAATGTGCCGGATTTAATAATTATGCAGAAAAGGCAACAACAACATTTTCACAAATCAATGATTGGATACGTATTTTTGATACCAATATTTTCATAATCATGTCGATTATGATGGTTGTAGTTGTCATAAATATTATTATGGTGCTTCTTATTCTGATTATTGAGCGAACCAATTCAATAGGAATGTTAAAAACGTTGGGAGCATCAAATAAACAAATTAGAAAAATTTTTATAAATTATACTCTTTTCATAATGATTCCGGGATTATTGGTGGGAAATTGTATTGCTATTGCATTGTTATATATTCAAAAGTATTTTGAGGTTATAAAATTGAATCCTGATAATTACTATGTAAGTTCAGTACCGGTTTACATAAATTTCTTTTATATTTTTATTATATCTTTGGTTTCTTTAGTTATTAGCGGAATAGTGTTACTTTTACCTTCTTATTTAATAACTAAAATATCTCCTATAAAAGCTATAAAATTTCAATAAATATGTTAAATAAGAAGAAAATAAAAGTAAGTATAAGCGGTTTATTATCTTCACTTTTGTTGCAATTTTTCATATTTCAAGTTATAAAATTGAGTTTAAATCCGACGGATAGTTGGTATTATCGTTTTATAATAAAAGTAAAGTTTTTTTTTAATTCAGTATTCGGAAATATTTCAATTTCAATAGGAGATATATTTTATATAATTTTAGCCGTATTTATCTTAGCATGTTTGATACAAGCATTCGTTTTTTTTATAAAAAAGAAGAAAGAAAAAATAACAGCATGTTTTATAAAGATCTTACTTCTTTTAAACATTTTATACGGATGGTTTATGTTGTCGTTTGGGCTTTTATACAACTATAGAAATTTCTCCCAATATGAAAATTCTCAAGAAAAATTATTTTTAATTGATTATAAAATTGTTGCGGGTCATTTGTTAAATGAATGTGTTAAATTAAAGGAGGAAGTTTCCAACAATAAAAAAGGAGAATTTACGGTCAACCGTGAAAAGATGATTCAAATAATTAATCAAGAACAAAGTGCTTTTTATGGTATTCCGAGGCAAAGAGAAAACGTTAAAAAATCAATCTTTAATCCCATTTTAATTAAATTGGGAATATTGGGATATTATAATCCATTTACAGGAGAAGCTCAAGTAGCTAAAGGAATTCCCGATACATCGATCCCCTTTACCATAGCACATGAAATGGGACATCAGGTAGGAGTGGCTAGAGAAGATGAAGCAAACTTTTATTCCTTTTATATGGGAGAATCTTCACCTAATAAAGATTTTCAATATAGTGTTAAATATAAAGCTTTAAATTATCTATTGCGAGAAATCTATGTAAATGATTCTGCATTTGTGCATTTACTTTTACGAAATTATTCGGAAGGAATGAAATTAGATCGAGAAAAAGAAAAAAAATATTATCTGGGAATGTCAGGGTTAGGATCAGATGTATTTTCTTATATGAATAATATATACCTTAAATCAAATTCGCAAAAAGAGGGAATTATTGCTTATAATCTTGTATCTCAAATGATTGTCAGCTATTACAAAAAACAATATCCTTCCTTGTTTTTAAAAGAAAACCCTTTAATTCAATAAAATAAAAATTAAGAGAAGCAATAGTTTATAGTTATATAAATTTATATCTTCACTAAACTCATAAACTTTGTATATAATCAACCGGTTATAGTTGAATCATATCCGGTTCCTCCCTTTACTTTATTGACCGGTCATACATCAGATTATCCTGATTTATTGAATCAATAAAATCTGGTATTTTCAAGTATAAAACAAAAATTTACATCGATGAAGATAAATTAAGAATTAAATACTTGACAATGGGACACAATAAGTATATTTGTAAACACTATACTAAACTTTGTATATGTATAAAATAATTAAAATTCTTGTAGTAAGCAGCCTAATAATTTCATGTGCACGAGTTGGGAGTCCAAGCGGAGGTCCTAAAGATATTACACCTCCTAAATTTTTAGGCTCTAAACCGGATACATTAGCTACAAATGTTAATCCTAATACTAAAGAAATTGTATTAAATTTTGATGAATATGTGATTTTGAGAGACATAGCACAGCAGGTCATCATTTCACCACCTCCCGCAATTACCCCAACCATTTCTCCGGTTGGTACAGCAAGGAAATACGTAACCGTTCGTTTTTATGAACCGTTACTTTCGAATACTACCTATACTATCAATTTTGGATCGAGTATTCAAGATAATAACGAAGGAAATAAATTAAACAATTTTTCCTATACATTTTCTACGGGAAATACAATTGATAGTCTACAAGTTAATGGTACGGTTAGGCAAAGTTTAAAAAAAGAATTGGCAAACCCGACGATCGTATCCTTGTATAAGATTGAAAAAGATAAATCAGGTAAAGATTCCGTAAATTTAAAAAATAAACCCTATTACATTTCAAGAGTAGATTCTGCAGGAAATTTCAAATTAAAACATTTACATGAAGGAAAGTATAGATTATTGGCATTTAATGATCTAAATTCAAATTTAATTCCTGACACGGATAAAGAAATGGTAGGATTTGCAGCAAAAGATATTAATCCCTTGTATTCGGAAACTTATTCATTAGTTTTGTCTCCTGTAAAGCAATCGTACAAATTTTTAAAAGCAGAACAAGAGGGTCAGGGCATAATAAAAGTTAAATTTAAAGGACACCCCGATAAATTAAGTATAACTCCTGTTGATCATGATTTTCCTTCTTATAAAATAGAACATCAGCCCTTTGCTGACAGTTTATATGTATATTTTAACAATGCAGAATTAAAAAAAACAGAGAAGAAATTTAGATTAAAATTACTTTTAAAATACCTTCAAAAAGTAGATACGCTTAATTTATTATATGATAATACCTTAAAGTCTGAGTTGTCAATTACACCCATCGAAAAAGAAGTTTCACCCACTACCTGTTTTATGTTAAAAGCATCCAATTATATTGATCGGATTGACAAAAACAGAATAGAAGTAAGTAAAAATAATGAACCCATAAATTTTAATGCGGAAATAGATTCTTTAAATGCTAAAAATATTGCTATTAAATTTCCTGTAGCTTATGATACGGAATACAAGGTAACCATCAAAGATCAATCATTTAAAGATTTTTTAAATCAAACTAATAAAGATACGTTGTCATATGTTATTAAAACAAAAAAGCAGAATGAATTTGGAAATTTAAGTATCAGATTACAAAATAAGCCTGATTCAAAATTTTTCTTTCAACTGGTAAATGAAAAATACGAAGTATTGGAAAATATTTATGGATCTCAAGATACTTTTGTATTTCAAAACATGAAACCGGGAAAATATTTGATTCGTATATTGGTGGATGAAAATAATAACGGAATTTGGGATCCGGCAGATCTGGAAAATTTCAAACCGGCAGAACCTACCTATTTATATCCCAATGTTATCGATGTCAGGCCCTTATGGGATATTAATGAAGTTTGGATTTTATAAATTCAGTATCCATATTTAAACTATAAACGATAATTCATTACTGATGAAAAAAATATTGCTTTATGGAATTATCATTTTTTTATCTTTCCAATTAATTCAAATAGATAAAGAAAATCCATCGGTTAACAAAAAAATAGACTATAACCGGGTAACACATGCAACTCCGGAAATACAAAAAATTTTAAAAAAAGCCTGCTACGATTGTCATTCTAATGAAGTAAATTATCCATGGTATTCTTCCATTGCTCCTATATCTTGGTTTATTAAAGAACATGTAAATCAAGGAAAAGAATATGTTAATTTTTCAGAATATGGAAAATATAATCGTTATCAGAAAGAACATATTAATTCATCCCTATACCGAGTAATTGAAAATAAAACCATGCCCCTCAACAGTTATCTTTGGATGCACAAAGAGGCAAATTTATCGGAAAAAGATTATATCCTTTTACTCAATTGGTTTCAGACACAATGTAGCATAAAAAATTAAAAATGCATACATTTTGTAGATACCTGTTAGATGGAAAATGTAAAAGGAAAATTAAATCAATCAACAGAACAGGATAGTAATGAGTTTATATCATAATTTTATGAAACCTATTAAAAAAGGAGATACTATTTTAATTGTAGCACCGGCAGGAGCAGTTAAAAAAGAGGACATTCAACCGGCGATAGATATAATTACAAAACAAGGCTGGAAGTATGAAATAGGTAAAAATACATTCAATCATTATTATTTCGGATATAATTATTCGGGAACAGTAAAAGAAAGGTTGGAAGATTTGCAATGGGCATTAGATCATCCCCGTGCTAAGGCTATATGGTTTGCCCGAGGCGGCTATGGAGGTGTACAACTAGTGGATTTTTTAAAATTGAATAAATTTAAAGAAAATCCTAAATGGTTAATCGGATATTCGGATAATACGGTTTTTCATCAGCATTTTAATAGAAGAGGAATTCCTACTTTACATGCAACCGTTTGTAAATCATTACCGCAAGGACAGTCAGATGAAACCTATACAACCCTTGTGGATGCCTTAGAGAATAGAAAACTTGAATATGAAATAGAAAGCACTTCTTTTAATAAAACAGGAAAAGTTGAAGGAATTTTGACGGGAGGCAACCTATCGATTTTATACAGTCTGTTAGGAAGTAGATCCTTAGATCATTGGGAAGATAAAATTATATTTATGGAGGATTGGTATGAGAATTATTATCATATTGATCGAATGCTGATCGGATTGAAAAGAGCGGGAGTATTTAATAAAATTAAAGGATTATTGGTAGGAGCTTTTACGAAAATGGATTCAAAAGATGAAAATAAATTCTATGATGAACCGTTTGATCAAGAAGCCTATAAAATTATTGCTTTACGATTTCAAAAATACAATATTCCCATGGCATTTGGTTTTCCCGGGGGACATATTTTCGATACACGCGCTTTAATGATGGGAGGAAACATAATTCTAGATATACAAAAAGATAAGGTTTTTCTTAGAAATACAATTTAATCAATAGATATAGTTAATAGAAAATAAATATATCAGATCGAATTACGATCTTTTTTTCACTATATAAAGGAAATACCATCTGTAAGCTTAAAACTTACCTCAAGGCATGAAAATCCTAAATACAGTAAAAATATTATACTGTATTTAGATTATAAGATTATAAATTATTATTAATTAGAAAATACTATTTTCTTTTTTGCTACATAATTAATTATAGATACTGCGAAAATAGCGGCAGCTTTACAAAATACTATGTCTCCTATAGTATAAAAGTAAAAACTAATGGGTTTGTTAACGAAGAAATGAAAAAACGCAAATGCTCCCCAACTCATAAACATAGTAATTATAGAAAGGCTAAAAAATAGTACAAATTCCTTTCTTCTGGAATGTTTACCTCGTTCAAAAACATAGCGAATGCTAAAAAAATAATTGCTCAAAATACCCGCTCCGGTAGATAAAAGATTGGATAATGGGTAAGCGTTGGACTTGTTTTCAAAAGAAAAAAAATGAGGCAGCATATTAGGCAAGCTTAGTAATTTCATACAAAAAATTTCAATTACGGCACTTAAGGCTCCTGCTAGAAAAAACAAAACTAATTGTTTTTTGTGCTTATTTATGGAAGTGATCACTTAATAGAAATTATTAAAAATTTTTACAAAAATAGATTAATTTTTTTTATTTCTGTAATTTTGGATTAAATAAATAATAATTTAAAACATAGACTGAATATGTCAAGCAAAGATTATATGAAATATACTCCGCAAGAATTTTTAAATAAAACTCCTAAAGAATTGGGATTCTTTTTTCCGGCTGAATTTTATCCTCATAAATCTACTTGGTTATCTTGGCCGCATAAAGAATTATCATGGCCGGGTAAAATTGAAAAAATCTATGCCCCGTATGCGCAATTTATAGAAGAGGTATCTAAAGGAGAAGAAGTTAATATAAATGTGGTTAGTGTTGAAATGAAAGACTTTGCCATGAGTTATATAGAAAAAACAAATGCTAATTTGGATATGATCAATTTTTATATTCATCCGACTAATGATGCATGGTGTCGCGACCATGGTCCCGCGTTTGTAATTAATCCCCATTCATTAGAACATAAAAAAGCCATTGTAAATTGGAATTATAATGCCTGGGGTGATAAATATCCTCCCTATGATTTGGATAATGAAATACCTCTTCATATAGCCAAAGAAGAAAGATTACCTGTTTTTAATCCGGGCATAGTGATGGAAGGTGGTTCCGTTGAATTTAACGGTAAAGGAACGGTACTAACATCTAAGTCATGTCTACTTAATAAAAACAGAAATCCTCATTTAAATCAAAGTCAAATCGAAGAATATCTGAAAAATTATTATGGAGTAAATCAAGTCCTTTGGATCGATGAGGGAATTGTTGGAGATGATACAGATGGTCATATAGATGATACCGTACGTTTTATAAATGAAAATACCGTACTTGCTGTGGTAGAAGATAATAAAAATGATGAAAACTATCATATATTACAACATAATCTAAAACAATTAAAAGCTATGAAGCTTCCTGATGGTTCTCCTTTACAAGTTATAGAATTACCTATGCCAGAACCGGTATATTACGATGGATGTCGTTTACCTGCTTCTTATGCAAATTTTTACATAGCTAATAAATCAGTGATCGTACCTATTTTTAATGGTGAAAATGATAAACGAGCGTTGGATATCATAAAAAAATGTTTTCCGAATAGAAATGTAATAGGAATAGATTCCACTGATATCATTTGGGGATTAGGTAGTTTCCATTGTTTGAGTCAACAGGAACCGGCAATTTAATAGCTATCAATTAAAAAAGTGGAATGAATCTCTTTAACGATTTAATTTTAACCCAAATTATCTTAAAAAAATAACACTTTGTATTTTACAAATGAAGAGATAAAAAAATACTAGTTTTTAGCAAATTAAAGTAAATAAAAAAGTCGCAATTATATTGCGACTTTAATTATTTGTATGATATAATTATGCGTGTCTTTTTTAAATAATATTGTTGAACTAATCTTATAATACTCAACATTAAAAACTGTTTATTTCTTAATTAGCCAAAGCTAAACAAGAAAACACAGGTTCAGGATAAACTCCCAAAAGGATTATTAAAATTACCAATATAACAGCTATAACATTGTAAATAATGGGAGCTTTTTTAGCTTCATTTAATTCTTTATAACCCGGTTTAAAATACATGGCAATGATAAGCTTAAGATAGTATCCAATACTGATTGCAGATCCTATAATAGCTATAATGACTAATATCGGTTGAGTATATAATGCTTGTGAAAACAACGTAAATTTAGCAATGAATCCGGAAGTTAACGGAATACCTGCCATTGATAATAGAGAGATTGTAGTTACTAAAGCTAAGATGGGTTGTTTCTTGGCCAGCCCGTTGAAAGCATTTATATCGGTAATACCATTTGAAATTCTTTCGATGTAAATAAGGCTGATAAAAGCACCTATAGTTGAAAGTGAATAAGCTAATAAATAGAATGCTAATGTATAGATAGAATTAGCATCTGTATTAAAATAAATTAGCAATAAATAACCGGCATGCGAAATACTGGAATATGCCAACATTCTTTTAGCATTTTTTTGCAATACACCTACAATATTGGCAGATAGTAATGTTAAAATTGCTGCATAGAAAATTATATATTGCCATTGGTTTAGTTGACCGATAAAAGCTGTTTCAACCAATTTATATAAAGCAACAAAACCTGATATTTTTACCACAGAAGCCATAAAAGCTGTGATTAGGGAAGGAGAGCCTTCGTATACGTCCGGAGCCCAAAAATGAAAAGGAACTATGGATATTTTAAAAAGTAACCCGACTAACAATAGAATTATACCGGTTATGTACATAGTAGGGTAGTGAGACGCTTGTATACTGTACAAACGAATAGTTTGTAAATCAAAAGATCCGGTTATACCGTATATTAATGCAATTCCGAAAAGTAAAAATCCGGTTGCAAATGCTCCTAATAGGAAGTATTTGATGGAAGCTTCATTGGAACGTAAGTCATTCTTATTGCTTCCTGCTAATACATATAAAGGAATAGATAAAATTTCAATACCTAAAAATAAAGTAATTAAATTTTGGTAGGAGAAAAGGACTATACCGCCACAAAGTGCAAAAAGCATTAAGCTATATACCTCTGCCTGATGATGATCTATGAGACGAAATGCATATTTTCCTAAGAATACGATTAGCAAAGTGGTCAAAATAGATATTTGAGTAAATATTTTGGCCGTTTGATCAAAAGCAAACATGGATGCATATCGTGTGAAAAAAGGACTATCTCCGTAAAAAGAGACGATCAAAGCGATAAGTAATCCTAAAATTGCAAATGGTTGAGAGTATTTTCCTTGCCCGAAAACACCTGAATATAAACTCAGAATGGCTGCTGCGAAAATAATGATGATGATGCTCATTATATTTTTAGTATTTTTTGTAAAGTTTTGCTGCCAAAGTTACAATTTTTGATTAAACTGTGAAATTAAAAAATGAAAATAGTAACGTATTATAATAACGCCGATATATTTGATAAATTTATGAAATATAATAAGTTGTTTTAAATTTCAGATGCCTTGCTAATTTATAGATTTTATCTTAACACTAAGTAATTGTATTATTTATTTACCCATTTTTCATCAGTTTTCCTACAATATTTTTATGCTATATAATAGGTAGGATATTAAGATACAGTACCAAAAAGTAAAAAGATTGTTGAAAAACAATCTTTTTACTTTTTTTAAAGCTATAGTAGTTTAAAAAATTTATTTACTTACTAAGGCAAAATGTCCGGGAGATACGCCGGTTGATTTCGACCATTGTAAGTCGCCATTTTTTGAGAAATAATATATTTTTCCATTGGAAACAAAATCCATAGCATCTCCAATATAAAAGCTGCCATTTTCAGGATCGGCAATTATCCCATACGGAGCCATAATTTCAGACTTTAAACCCTCTTTGATTAATTGGAAACTTATCACTTTTTGCGTATCTATATTTATAATACCATAATTATTTATAGTTTTTCCTGATGAATATTCTGATCCATAAAAATAAAGTTTGTCTTTATAAAAAGTGAAGTCTGAAACCGCTAAATTCAGTTTATTAATGACTTGATCAGTCGATGGATCAATAACAGCAACGAAAGGCTTTAAATTAGCATAATCGCCTCTTGAAGTAACCCAAATATGATTATTCTTATCTTTACGTATTCTATGTAAGTTTTTACCGATTTCGATATCATTAATTTTTGTAAAACTGTTCATGTCAATTACAGAAACCGTTGTGTCATAATCCGGAGAATAATATCCTCCTGAATTAGCAACATAAAGCTTATTATTTACAATAGTCATTTCTTCCGGATTGCGTCCGACAGTAACTTCATTTACAATGGTGCCGTTAGTAAGATCAACTTTGGCAACATATCCTTGTCCGTTGGGAGTAGAACCGGCATATGAAGATACATACGCATAGTCACCGTTAAATGTAATGTATCTGCAATTTGGAATAGTTATTTTTCCTATATGCTTGGCTGTTTTAGCGTCCATAATTTCAACATAATTAGAACCGTTGATTACGGCATACATTTTATCCTTATAAATTTTTAAATCATTACCGGTATCGCCCAATCCACCTTGATCAGGGTTGATTTTAGTAAAATAGTTATTAAAAAAATCAGCTGTATCATAATCAAAATAGGATAGAGAAGAGTTGTTTTGTTGATAATTACCTTCATTCAAAATATATAACCCTTTTTTGGCATCCGGTTGGGATATAATGTTTGAATCATCTTCATACCATGAATCGTCATTACTACAAGAAACAATAAACCCTGTAATAATTACTAAAATTGGTACTAAAAATTTCCTTGCTACCATAGTTTCTAGTTTTTTCATATGTTTAATTTAATGATGATCGTATAGTTTCTACCCGGCATGGGATAATTGGCTACTATGTCGTAATATTTATTAAAAATATTATTGATTTGTAAAGATGCTTTGCATTTGATATTAGTGAAAAATAATTCTCTTGAAAGTTGTATATCATGAGTATACCAAGCTTTTACATGATTATCAGGATTATTAGAAGGAGAATTGTACCGTTCTCCCGTATACATAAAGCTGTAATTTAGATTCCAATCTCTGTAAGCAGCTTCTAAAGTAAATGTCCCACTGTGCCAAGGTATATAAGGAAGTTGATTTTTATAATTTAAAATAGGAGAAGATAA
The DNA here is from genome assembly GCF_009827705.1 of Apibacter sp. B3935. Taxonomy (NCBI): domain Bacteria; kingdom Pseudomonadati; phylum Bacteroidota; class Flavobacteriia; order Flavobacteriales; family Weeksellaceae; genus Apibacter; species Apibacter sp. B3935. The sequence goes on along the minus strand of NZ_WINL01000002.1, from coordinate 63,316 downwards.
ATTTTGTGCATCTTCATACGTATAGGTTATCAGGGTTGAAACTAAAACGTTTTTTATTACTATTGAAGTCTTAGAAGATAAGTCTAACCCTTTTATACGTGCTTTACCAAAATTTAACATGGTCCAACGAAATTGTTGTCCTTTAGGATAAGCTATAATTTTATCTTTGACCGTATTATAATAGGCATCAATAGTTAAATCAAAATGAGTAAAACTACCGGAAGTAAAGTTTTTATTTATACGAATACCTGCATCGAACTGATTAGTATATTCCGGTTTTAAATTTGAATTTCCAAAATCTGTATAGTATAAATCATTAAATGTTGGCATTCTAAAAATTCTCTTGTAAAAACCATGAATGCTAATATCTTTAGAATGTAAAGGTTGGTAATTTAAGAAAACAGCAGGGGTAAATTCATTTTTGTCTGAAGCTGTACCCATGCTGTTCATGTGTTTCGTTTTATCTTGCACAAATGTACCTAAAACACTTGTTTGAATTTTAAGTTTATCCCAATGGAAAGCTGTAGCCAAAGCGATCATTTCTGTATTTCTCGAAGGAGAAGCAAAATTTTTTAAATCGGCATTCATTCCGTTATGTTGGTAATCTGCAGATAAAGAAATATCCCAAAAAGAAAATAAAGTAACCAGTTGTGAGGATGTAATATATAGTTCATCTTGCTTATAAGTATTGTTAATACGATTGGAAAATTTATTTCCCCAAATAGGATCATTAAAAACTTCTAAATTTTTATAATGGGTAAAATCATGAGCATATTTAGCGTTTAATGCTATTCTGTATTTTGTGCTGATTATTTTTTCAAAAGAACCCTGCAAAAATAAATTACGATCCCATTGTTGAGCAAACTGATACCTTTTATACGAATTTTTTAAAACGGCACCGGGTATTCCTCTGCTTGAATCATAATAATATCCTTTCAGATTCCATTTACCATGAGGTAGGATGCCAAATAAATTTCCTTCTGTTCGAAAAGCACTTATGTTACCATTTTGTCTTACAGCGATCGTATCCCAATTACCTTTCTTTTGTTGAAATTTATATTTTCCATCTGAATTAATATATTCCATAGTAAGAGAAGATGAAATTAATGAGGATAATTTTTGTTCCCATAGGAGGGAGGTGTTAATTAAATGAAATGATCCGGAACGATAAGTAGCGCCTATATTAGTTTTTTTTTCACCCGTAAAAACAGGGCGTTTGGTGGTTAAATAGATACTTCCGGCAGAGCCGAAATCTTTAGCGGGTTGGAATATTTGACTTTTTTGTCCGTTGTATACTGATATTGATTCTAAATTATCCATGGAAAATTTTCCTAAATCAACCATTCCGTTTTGAGCATTTCCTATGGCTATTCCATCATAAAATACACCTACGTGTTCGCTTCCCATTCCTCGAATGTTAACTGTTTTCATTCCTCCTACACCTCCATAATCTTTAAGTTGAATTCCTGAAAATAATCGTACGGCATCAGCTACCGAAGAGCTGTTTCGATTTTCTAATTCTTTTCCTTTCAATTCTTGGAAAGGAATTATTCCTTTATCATTTCTTTTTCCCGTTGCCAGTATTTCCTGTAATTCTGTTACAGTAATGCTGTCTTTTTTTTCTTGGGAATAAGATAATGGACTCATCAGGCTTAATAAAAAAGCAAATACACTATATTTATGATTGATGTTCATCATCATGGAGTCGAATATCTTAAATTACAGATATAGTAAACTAGTTTCCGGAAAAGTAAACAGGAAAAGTGAATATGAAATGCTTTTAATGTTTCAGCCTTGTTCCACGAAAGCTTGTAAAACTATAGTTAAATTTGGCAGGTATTCTGACTTACTTCATTTTAAGAACCTTCCCAAGAAAGAAACTCCTCAGTGGTATATCTCTTAAAACGTACTAGAAGATTACAGCAGCGGGCCTGTTTCGGATTTTCACCGAATTCCCTTTTAAGATTGCCTATTTACCGGTAAATAGCAATCACCAAATTTAGGCAAATATAAATAAATATTTTTAGGGCATCCGTATTGATTATTTGGGTAGTATCAATTAATTCTAAAAAAAGATCAATTTTTTAAACGAACTATAGTAAGTTGAATTAAAAAATCATTAGATTTGAATGATGAACGTACAACTTCCTGAAAAATTATATTATTCCATAGGTGAAGTAGCACAGGCTTTTAATGTTAATACTTCACTTATAAGGTTTTGGGAAAAAGAATTTGATAGTATTTCACCCAAAAAGAATAAAAAAGGAGACCGTTTCTTTACTCCAAAAGATATTGATAATTTTAAAATAATTTTTCATTTAGTAAAAGAAAAAGGATATACTTTAGAAGGAGCAAAAGTTGTTTTACAATCTCAAAAAAATTTATCCAAAAAAGTTGAAATCATTGCTCGTTTAGAGTTGGTGAAGGCAGAATTAATTAAGTTAAAAGAATTATTAGACGAATAAAAATTTAAATAAAGACAATATGAAATTACCTAAGTTTTTAATGGCAGACAATTCGGATTTTCCTGAAGATTTATTTGTTGTGCATACAGAGTTTCCTAGATTTATATTAAATGTAGAAGAAGAAGAGGTTGAATGGTTTGATGATTTGGAAGGAGAAGAGGAAGAGGTTGCTAATGAAGTAAATTCATTGATTCAACAAGCATTCGATTTTTGCGATGCTGAAATCGAAAAATACGATGATGATGAAGAGGAGTAATGACTTCTTAGATTTATTTATGATATTAAAAAAAGTAAGCAGTTAAATCACTGCTTATTTTTTTATAATTTATCTATTTTGCTTTTAATCATCAATTTCACAACCTTGAATTCGATATTGATGTTTAAATTTTTCTGCCCATTTTTTCCATTCTTCAGGTTTTATTTTTTGATTATTATCATTTTTCAAAAATGATAGGATGTAATCTTCTGAAAAATCCTTAGGAAAGTTTTGCATGGGATCAAATTCATCATTATACCATTTTTCATTGATTAGATAATTATATTGATTTACATCGAAATTGAATCCATATTTGTGATAAGAATTAGTTGCCGATGAAGTGAAAGTTGTTTTCATAACCTCTTCATTCATTTGAGCGATTAGATTTTTATTATGTTTATTTTTTCTAAAATACATTGCTGCATTTAACAATTGTTTTTTTTCATTAACACCATCTATATCATACCATATTTTAAGCCAATACTCTTTTTTATACATTCCCATAAGAATTGAATTAAGTATCCAATATTTTGCTCTAGTACTATTATTTGCTAATTTTAATCTATATAATATACTATAAAATTTATATTTATTATAAAAAAAAGATTTCATAATAAAATAGGGTGCCGTTATAAGTTTTGGACAAATTGAAGATATGTAGGAGTTAATTTTAAATTGTTCAAATTTATGATATTCCATAAAATTATGATTTCCCAACCATCCAAGTCTGAGTAAAGAAATATTTTCTTTATTCATTATTTCATTTAATTCATTTACATTTATTTTTTTAGTAAACCAAACATCCTCTTCAGTAATTATAAAATAAGGAGTTGATTCTTTAACTGAGTTTATCCAAAGTTGAGTAGGAATTTTAAAACCATTTATATCTTTTCCTGACCTTAAATTTTCTTTAATTGCTTCTTCTTTTTCTTTATAATTTTCAGATTTTATAATTTTAATAAATGGATATTTATTTTTTATTTTGTTTAGATACTTTTCAGGTGTTCCATCATCTAAAACTTTGATAGTATAATCTCCTATAACATATTTCTGAATGCTAGTTAAACATCTATCAAGGTAAAAAGGACGATTGAAAGACTTAATTAATATATCCATGGTTTATAATTTTGAATAAATTTTATATAAAAAAGTAAAAATATATTTATTTTTAGAAAAAAGGAAATAAAGTAAATATTTAATAGAAATAGAATAATTGTTACGATATTTTTTTACTAAAAATTTTAATTGATCTGCATCTTTTCTGTAAAAACAAATTTTCATGGCATATAACAAATCATTTTTATTAATTGGAAAATCTATATCTTCTATATTAATAAATGATTGTGGATTAAACGCATCATAACTGTCTTTACCATTATCTAGACTTTCTCGATAAAATTCACGGGCTTTATAGATAAACAACCATTGCACTAGTCTGTTTTTGGTTTTTGAAAGTGAATGATTGGTTTTTCTGTATGAAATTAAAGTATCAGGTATATTTACAATTTTTTTACCTTCTGAAAATAACCGTAAAATGAGATCATAGTCTTCCGTATAAATCATTTTTTCTCGATAAAAAACTTTTTCATTTCTAAACATTATAGAAGAATGATAGAATAAATTGTTTTTAAGAATGTTTCTTTTTAATTCATGATAATCGGTTAAAGCTATAAAATCATTACAAATAGTATTGTTTTCATCAATTATATGAGCACTGCTGCCTATTAAAAATACATCCGGATTATTCTCCAGAAATTCAACTTGTTTTTCCAATCGATTGGGTAGTGCAAGATCATCAGCATCTAATATGGCCAAATATTTACCTTTAGCATTTTCAATTCCGATATTACGGGATTTTATAACAAATAGGTTTTTATCGTTATTAATAAGTTTGATTCGTGAATCTCTTATACAAAATTCTTCTACAATCGATTGAGTTCTATCGGATGAGCCATCATTAATAACCAGCAATTCAAAATTTGTATACGTTTGATTGATCAATGATTCAATTGATGCAGATATATGTTTTTCTGCATTGTAAGCAGCCATAATAACTGATACGAGGGGAGTCATAAAATTATATATAAATACAAAAGTAAAATATTTTTAATTAAACTGTGTATAGCGGCTTTTTTTTAATAAAAAAGTTTTGGAAATTCATTCTTACGTCATCTATAGGATAACAGAACAATAAATGAATATTGATTATTAAAAATGTAAATAAAATTCGATAAAGTATTAATAATTAATTTAATAATTTGAGTTAAATTCAAAGAAAATTTTTAATTTAGCAAAAAATTTAGGGCGTTCATATATAATAGAGATTCTGATAATTAAAGCTCAGGTTTTTATAACTGTATGTAGTGCACCTGAATATATCTTTTTTAAAGTTTAGTGTTTTAATTAATTCAGAAAAAAAATAAAAAGATCATGGTACAAATTCTCTTTAAGATGGTGTTAGTTATTATGGATTACATAATGTCAATGTTCAGTTAATTAGAAAATTATATACATGTGAAAAGTTCAGTTAATGTAAATTAACTGAACTTTTTAATTATTTTTAATAAGTAATCAAATTATGAAAAAATTACTAGGAAGGTTAATGCTGTTAGTAATGGGATGGAAATTTAAAAATGAAGTGCCTGTTAATGAATTAAGAAAATGCGTATTAATTTGTGCTCCCCATACCTCGAATTGGGATTTATATTATTGTTTAGCCAGTTTTTGGTGTTTAAAAATTCCTTATAAAGTAATGATTAAAGATGCTTATACCAAGCCATGGTATGGATTCTTTTTCAAAGCACTCGGATGTTTAGGAGTCGATCGAAGTCAATGGAATAATTTGGTTCAGTATTCATCGGAACTAATAAAAAATTCTGATTCGATGGCTTTAATAAATACTCCGGAAGCCACTCGCTCCCGTGCCTTACAATGGAAAAAAGGTTTTTACTATATAGCTAAGCAAGCGAACGTTCCGATTGCTCTAGCCTATGCCGATTATAAAAACAAAGTAACCGGTGTTTCCAAATTAATTTATATTGGCAATCAAACGATTGAAGAGATATTTGACCAAATAGAAGACTTTTATAAACCGGAAATGGCTAAATTTCCAGAAAACTATAATCCTAAGATTTATTAAATTAGATTATCTAAATTCTTAGGCATTAAAAATATTTTTTGACTTCTTATATTGCCGGAACAAGTCAGCAACTTTAAGATTTTATTTGTAAAAATCAGATTTCCGGCAAGAATATTCTGTTTATGACTATTGCCTGCAATTTTAATGGATATATAACATATATCAACGTTATGGATGATAGTAATAAGTCTCTGATCTGGATAATTGCACCGTATTAAACGTCATTGATTTCTATGTTTTTCCGCATTATATAGAAAAACATTTTACTGATTCTGTGCTGCAAATCTATTCTATATGATGTATAAAAATAACTTAAAATTAGTAACCATCAATAATCAACAGTACATAATTGTTGATAACAAATGGTTATACAATTGTTTGAACAAAACATTCAAACAATATATAAGTTTAATTACATGTTTGATCTTGAGGACAAACTTTATACAATTCAAAATTTAAAATAAACGTAGCATCTTTACTGTTTATATAATTGGATTCTCTACCGTATGCCAATCGAGAAGGCACGATGATTAAACCTTGTAAGACATGGTAAAGGTCATTTTTAGATTTATTAGTTGGTTTGAAATCCTTTAATCCGTCAACAATACCTTTAATTACATAATAGTTTTCACTTTGAATCGTATCGTTTTTGGGCTTTTTGTAAAAGAAAGGGTCTTCTTGTGCAATCCCTGAATTATCAATTGTACTTGATGAAGTATTCAAGGTTGAATATCCATTACCTCCTTCAGTTGCAACAAAATATTTTAATGAATAATGAATAAGTATATTGTTTTTACCGTCAGCTATATTCGAGGTGTTTATGCCCTGATCCGCCTTTGGATTTTTAACTACCCAGTATCCTAAAGGAGATTTTATTGCATTTTTGCTCAAAGGCTCTTTATCAGTTGGAGTAACCGTATCAGAAAATTTGGTTACTTTCCCAAGATCATCAAAATAATAATTATTTAAAAAATTAACAATAGCCATATCATCAGCTGTATTTTGCTCATCAACGGATAAGGTTGAGGCGTTATTATCATCGCTTCCACACGAAACAAAAAATAAAAGAGAAAAGATACAGGCGGCTAAAAGGGATTTTTTAATCATGTAAATAAAATATGTTAATTTAGTTGCTAATTTACAATTAAATTTAATTTTAAAGACCAATTTTTTCAACCAATGAGAATAGATAAATTTTTATGGTGTGTGCGTTTCTATAAAACGCGGGCAATTGCCACCGAAGAATGTAAGAAAAATCGAGTATTTTTAGATGAAGCTCCCTTGAAGCCTTCAAAAGAAATATTAGTTGGTGAAACGTATAAAATTAGAAAAAATCAGATTGACTATACGATCCAAGTTATACAAATTCCTCCCAATCGGGTAGGAGCAAAACTGGTTCCTTTATATATTAAAGACCTGACAGATCCTGAGCAGATTGAAATGATGAAATCAAGAACACAAACGCAAAACTATTATAGACAAAAAGGGTTAGGCAGGCCCACCAAAAAGGATAGGAGAGAGTTAGACGATTATACTCTGGAATGGGAGGATGAATAAATACACTAAAAGTTTATTTAGTATTTTTTAGTACGGTAATGATTTCATTGCTTATTTCTTCCGGAGTTTTTTGGTTAACCGCTATCTTATAAGCTGCCGACTCATAAAATGTTGAACGTTCAAATAAATGCTTGGCAATAAATTCCGGTAAAGATTCGTCTTCTAAATGAGCAATAAGAGGGCGGTGTTCTTTTTCTTTACTTAACCTTTTTGCCAATTCCGAAGCATTCATTTTTAAATAGAAGGAGAAGCTTTTTTCTTTGATCTTATTCATGTTGCGATGATAAATGGGAGTGCCTCCTCCTAAACTCAACACTATATTGTCACCGTTTAATAATTCATTCAGATAAAAATTTTCTTTTTTACGAAAATAAATTTCTCCATGGATGGAAAAAATTTCTTGAATGGACTTATTTTCTTGAACTGAAATATACTCATCTAAATCAATAAATGTTATGTTGAGAGATTTCGCAAGATATTTGCCAACAGTAGATTTTCCACTTCCCATATAACCCAATAAAGAAATAATCATACGTTCAGATTTTTTACAAATATCATATTTTTTTATCAAATATATTTGCATACCCAAAAAAAGTCATTATATTTGCACTCGCTAAACGAAAATGCTTAGCAAACACTAAATAAAGACCTGGTAGCTCAGTTGGTAGAGCACAACACTTTTAATGTTGGGGTCCTGGGTTCGAGCCCCAGCCAGGTCACAATCTATTCAAAGAATAGATTATATATACATTTAGGGAGACCTGGTAGCTCAGTTGGTAGAGCACAACACTTTTAATGTTGGGGTCCTGGGTTCGAGCCCCAGCCAGGTCACATTTTGAAAATTCGCGCTTGAGATTCTCAAGCTTTTCTTGTTTATGACTCCGTAGCTCAGTTGGTAGAGCAATTGACTCTTAATCAATGGGTCGAGAGTTCGAGCCTCTCCGGGGTCACTTAAAAATCAATGAGTTACAAATTTTTTGTAGCTCTTTTTATTTCGCGTACGTAAACAAATCATAAACATCTCCTTTTTTTTCGTATATGCCTTGCTAATTTATAAGCATTTCTTCATATTTATTTAAGGTTATGATCAAAACTTGAACCTTGATTGCATATTTTATTTTTAAAATTACGAAAACTTTAATTTAAGCCATAAACTTATATTTTTTAAAATTTTCAAAGTAAATATCTGAATAGTGTTGATAATTCAACCAATTAAATTATAAATTCAAAATGATTTACTTTTTGGTGTAATGGTATAAAAAATAAAATTAATTACATATTTATAGAGGATTTCATATATAATGGTGTTTTTTCATTATTGCAAAACTTAAGTTTTAAAAAGTTAATTGTAAATTATTTTATAGAGAAATTCCTAAAATATAGTGTTTTTATGATTATATAAAATAAAAAATTGGATGGATAGTTATTTATATGAATTTCTATATAAATATGCGATAAGATAAAATAATAATTTAACTATTTAATTTTATTATATCAAAAATATTATTCTGATAAAAATATAAAGCGTATTCTTTTGCTTCATTTGAGTATTAATTTTAATTCAAATAAGAATTTCATTGGTAAAATAATAAGTTATTAATAAAAATTATAAATTATTTAATAAAGAATATAAAATAATTGAACAATAAACCGTGATAAAAATTAATTTAACACAATTTAAAATTTAATAATATGCTTAAATTTATTCTGTAACAATGTATATTGTAGTAAAAATATTTTATATTCGCATTTTAAATTTTTAAAATAAAAATAATAATATGAAAAAAAATGTACTTATTGTTTTAGTCGGAATCTTTATCAGCTCACGAGTTTTCGCTTTAGATCATCAACCTGAACAAGAAATTCAATTAAAAAAAAGCTTAGTAGCTTCCGCTAACTCAAATTATGATTCCATGGATGTCTTTGGGATCATGACTTTTCTTATGCAATATTCGGATCTATCCAAAAAATGGAATTATGAATTGGTTGGCTTAAGTTGGAACGAAATGTCGGAAGCTATTTATGGTAGTCCGGATAATGTTTTAAGTAAATTATCTTATTTATTTACATGGAAAGAAATAAATAATAGTAAAGTTTTACAAAAATTAAATTTAAATAGTAAATCATTTAGCGGAGTTTTTGAAGGGAAATATTTTAAGAATTTAGAATATTTATCTTGCTCATCTAATAAATTTAATGATCTAATCTTAACGAGTAATAATAAATTAAAAGAGCTTAATTGTTCTAATAATTTAATAAATAAACTGAATATTACCAAAAATACTAATTTAGTTTATTTAAATTGTTCAAAAAATTTATTAGAAAATTTGGATCTAACGAAAAATTATTATTTAAAAGAATTGAATTGTAATAATAATAAATTGAATACAATAGATGTATTTAAAAATGTTAATTTGACTGTTTTATCTTGCGATAATAATTTCCTGAATAATTTAGATGTTTATAGAAATTTTAATTTAAAAGAATTAAGTTGCAGTAATAATCAATTATCTAATGTAAATGTATACTATAATTCAAGTTTAATTAAATTAAGTTGCGGATATAATAAATTAACTACATTAAATGTTACGAAAAACATTAAATTAGAGAATTTGTTGTGTTATAATAATCAGATAAAATCCATAGATGTAACCAATAATGAAAATCTTAAAGAATTAATAATTTATAATAACCAGTTGAAAGACTTAGATCTAACTTATAATGTTAATTTAATTACGTTATATTGTTCTTCCAATCAGTTATCCAAGTTAGATGTATCTAAGAATAGTAAATTAAGAAATCTTTATTGTCATTACAATCAGTTAACTTCATTAAATATATCTAATAACTCAAATTTAGATATTTTGTATGCATATTACAATCAACTCAAATTTTCTACTTTACAAGGAAATTTTCTTAAAATTAAAGATAATTATATAAATCCTCAATCCATAATAAAAGGAGGAACGAAAGGTTTTCTAGAATTAATCGATCTATCCTCTGAATATATAATTAATGGTAAAAAAACCTCATTTGTTTGGTTAGATAGAGCAACTAATAAAAAAGTGAATATTTTTGCATCTAACGGTATGTTTTATGCCGGGCCCGAAAATATTGGCAGAACTTTAATTTGTTATATGGAAAATGATTTTATTCCCGGATTTAAGCAGGAATATGAAGTTACAATTTCAAATTCTATGATTCTTACAGCTAAAAATATGAATGCTTCTATACCTGAAGGTTTCAAAATGGTAGGAGTAAATGAAGATTTATTAAATTCTTTCCATGTTTCTCCCAATCCTTTTATAGACAACCTTAAGATTAATACATCATCTAAAGTTCAATCCGCAGATATATATAATTTTTCCGGAAAAAAAGTAAAAAGAATACCAATTATTAATAATAACATAATAAATTTAGAAGATCTCATCGCTGGAGCTTATTTTATAATATTTAAAACAGATCAAGGGTTTGTGTCCAAAAAAATTGTAAAAAAATAATATAAAGATTTAAAAGAGTAAAAACCTGCTATGTATAGCAGGTTTTTTTTATGTGGAAAATAGTGGGTTTGATATTGAAAGCGATAAATTTTATTATTAAAAATTGAATTTGGAAAATAATTTATAGAATAAATAATTAACTATTTATTTTTAAATAAGGTTAAAATAAAAATATATATATTAAATTAGCATATGTAAATAATAAATAATATAAAAATGTTATGAAAAAAAATCTACTTTTTATTTTATTGTGGTGTTTTACAGCAACACCACTGTTGGCAACCGTTAATATTTCTAAACAAGAAAATTACTTAAAAGAACATTTTGTAGCATCCACAACCACCAATTATGACCCTATGGATGTGTATGGAATATTGAATTTTTTTATGCAATATTCGGAAAGTGAAAAAAAATGGAATTATGAACTGGCGGGGTTAACCTGGGAAGAAATGGCTCAAGCTATTAATGGAAATCCGGAGGTTATTTTTACAAAATTATCCGGTAAATTTGGTTGGAAAAATATCAATGGTTTAAAAGTTTTAACTCAATTAAATTTAAACTATAAAAATTATAATGGAGTTTTTAATGGAAATTATTTTAAGAACTTAGAAACATTGTATTGTACTGGCAATCAACTAACAACTATAGATATTACTAAAAATGTTAATTTGAAAGGTTTATATTGTAATTCGAATCAATTAACAACCTTGGATATCTCTAAAAATCTTGATTTAACATATTTAAATTGTTCTTCCAATCAATTAACAACCTTGGATATCTCTAAAAACTTTAATTTAAAAGAATTATATGGTTATTCCAATAAGTTAAAAGCCTTGGATGTATCTAAAAATGTTAATTTGATGCTTTTAAATATTTATTCAAATCAACTAACAACCTTGGATGTTTCTAAAAATGTTAATTTATTAGTTTTAAAGTGTTTTTCGAATCAATTAACAGCCTTGGATATCTCTAAAAATGTTAATTTGTATAGTTTAAATTGTAATTCTAATCAATTAACAACCTTAGATGTATCTAAAAATAGTAAACTAATATTTTTAGATTGTTATTCCAATAAGCTAAAAGCCTTAGATGTCTCTAAAAATGTTAATTTGACAGATTTATATTGTTATTCCAATCAAGTAACAACTTTGGATGTCACTAAAAATGTTAATTTAATAACATTACATTGTAATTTGAATCAATTAACCACCTTAGATGTCTCTAAAAATGTTAATTTAACCACATTAAATTGTTATTCCAATCAATTAACAACCTTAGATGTATCTAAAAATGTTAATCTACTATACTTATATTTTAGTGATAATAAGATAGCTCAATTGCTAGTTCCGAAAGTTCATAAGATAAGTGAATTAAGTGGAATTAATAACAATTTAAAGTTATCCACCTTAAAAGGAAATTTTCTTACAATTAAATCTTTAACATTAAACCCACAAGCAACGCTTCAAGGAGGAGCTAAAGGTATTTTTGAATTGATAGATTTATCATCAGAATATGCTATTGATGGAAAATATACCACCTATACCTGGTATGATAAAACAACTCAACAAGAAGTCGGCACGTATGCATTAAAAGGTAAATTTTATGCCGGTCCGGAAAATGCAGGCAAAACTTTGATCTGTAAGATGAAAAATGAATTAATTCCAAGCCTTGTTGTAGAATATGAAGTAACGATAAAAAATACCGTATCATTTGCTTCAAGAAATATAAATGAAAATATACCGGAAGGATTTGTACGGGTAGGTCCTCAAAAAAATGAAACAGAATCGATACAACTAACTCCAAATCCGGTAATAGATATATTAAAAATAAGTACAGCAGCAAAAGTAACATCAGCAAGTGTTTACAATTATGCAGGAAAAGAAGTTAAAAGATATCCAAAGGTAATAAATAATGAATTGGATTTACAAGATTTGCCTGCAGGAATTTATATCGTGAATATAGATACCGAAAAAGGAAGACTATCCAAAAAAATTATAAAAAAATAAGTTAAACAAAAATAAAGTAAAAAACCTGCTATTTAGCAGGTTTTTTTTATAAGAAAAATAATGGGTTAGATGTTGAAAACTATAAAATTTTTTAATTAAAAATAGAATTATTTAAAATAATTTATAAAATAAATAATTAACTATTTATTTTTAAATAAGGTTAAAATAAAAATAAATATATTAAATTAGCATATGTAAATAATAAAAAATAAAAAAATGTTATGAAAAAAAATCTACTTTTTATTTTATTGTGGTGTTTTACAGCAACACCACTGTTGGCAACCGTTGATATTTCTAAACAAGAAAATTACTTGAGAGAACATTTTGTAGTATCCACCGCCACCAATTATGATGCGATGGATGTATATGGAATATTGAATTTTTTTATGCAATATTCGGAAAGTGAAAAAAAATGGAATTATGAACTGGCGGGGTTAACCTGGGAGGAAATGGCTAAAGCTATTAATGGAAATCCGGAGGTTATTTTTACAAAATTATCCGGGGTATTTACATGGAAAGCAAGCAATAATTTTAAAGTTTTAACTCGATTAAACTTTAGCTACAAAAAATTTAATGGAGTTTTTGATGGAAAATTTTTTAAGAATTTAGAATCTTTACATTGTCATTCGAATCGATTAACAACTATAGATATCTCTAAAAATGTTAATTTGAAAAATATATTTTGTTCTTCGAATCAATTAACAACTATAGATGTCTCTAAAAATGTTAATTTGAAAGAATTATATTGTTATTCGAATCAATTAACTGCCTTGGATATCTCTAAAAATGTTAATTTACAAGTATTATCTTGTAATTCCAATAAGCTAAAAGCCTTGGATGTCTCTAAAAATGTTAATTTAACTAAGTTGCAATGTCATTTGAATCAATTAACAAATATAGATGTCTCTAAAAATGTTAATTTAACATATTTAGAATGTAATGACAATCAATTAAGGACCTTAGATGTCTCTAAAAATGTTAATTTGAATAATTTATATTGTGGTTCCAATCAGTTAACAACCTTGGATATCTCTAAAAATGTTAATTTAATATATTTTACTTGTTATTCCAATCAATTAACAACCTTGGATCTCTCTAAAAATGTTAATTTAACATATTTAAATTGTTATTCCAATAAATTAACAACTTTGGATGTATCTAAAAATGTTAATTTAATATATTTAAATTTTTATTCTAATCAATTAACCACCTTGGATGTATCTAAAAATGTTAATTTGAAAGAATTAAATTGTTCTTATAATCAATTAACAACGTTGGATGTAACTAAAAATGTTAATTTAATAAATTTATATTTTTATAACAATAAAATAGCTCAATTGCTAGTTCCGAAAGTTCATAAGATAAGTGAATTAAATGGAATTAATAATAATTTAAAATTATCCACTTTAAAAGGAAATTTTCTTACAATTAAATCTTTAAAATTAAACCCACAAGCAACGCTTCAAGGAGGAGATAAAGGAATTTTTGAAGTGTTGGATTTATCATCAGAATATACTATCGATGGAAAATATACTACTTATACCTGGTATGATAAAACAACTCAAAAAGAAGTCGGCGTCTATGCGCTAAAAGGTAAATTTTATGCCGGTCCGGAAAATGCAGGCAAAACTTTGATCTGTAGAATGAAAAATGAATTAATTCCAAACCTTGTTGTAGAATATGAAGTAAAGATAAAAAATACCGTATCATTTGCTTCAAGAAATATAAATGAAAATATATCGGAAGGATTTGTATGGGTAGGTCCTCAAAAAAATGAAACAGAATCGATTCAACTATTTCCAAATCCGGTAATAGATATATTAAAAATAAATACTACAGCAAATGTAACATCGGCAAGTGTTTACAATTATGCAGGAAAAGAAGTTAAAAGATATCCAAGGGTAATAAATAATGAATTGGATTTACAAGATTTACCTGCAGGAATTTATATCCTAAATCTTACAACCGATCAGGGAATAGTTTCTAAGAAAATTATTAAAAAATAAATTATAATAAATAAAAAAAAAACCTGCTCTTAAGCAGGTTTTTTTTTATGTAAGTATAGAATTGATTATTTACAACTAAAGACTGTATTCAAAACCACTTCGTTAAAAATAAATATCTGTTATAATTCGTATATATTACTGTTTATCTTTTATGTTTATCAACGCATTTTCTTCATTAAGAAATCTATAAAAGATTATTATATGGTAATAGTTTATGAGAAAAAATGTAAAATATATTTTTTAAAAATATAATATATTTAATTAAATATATTATATTAGCATAAAAATATATAATATTAATAGTATGAAAAGAAATCTATTATTTATTTTGGCGTTCATGTTTGTAAGTGCCAATATGCCGGCTAAAAATTTAATTCTGGATAAAAAAGATTACAATGTAAATAACAATGTGGTCTCATTTATTTCAAAATATAACCCAAGAGATGTCTATGGATTATTAAATTTTCTAATGCAATATTCAGAAGAAACAAAAAAATGGAATTATGAGATACTCGAGTTGACCTGGAAAGATATTTATAACGCTTTAATGGGTAGACCCGAAGTTTTGATTGATAAATTATCTTCAAGGTTGAAATGGGAAAAGGAAGAGGGTCTTAATGTTTTAACTGAAATTGATTTTAATGGTTTTGAAGATAGGAAACTTGTTGGAAAATTTAGTGGTAGAAATTTTAGATATTTAAAAAAATTACATATTAATGACAATAAAATAGAATCCTTAGATATAACAAAGAATATATTTCTTAAATATTTATATTGTTCAAATAATCAAATTAATACATTAGATCTATCTAAAAATATTAGTTTATATGAAATATATTGTAGAAATAACAATTTGTCTATATTAGATGTATCTAATAATATAAATTTAGTAAATCTGTTCTGTGAAGAAAATAAACTTACCCAATTAAACTTATCAAACTCAAAATATCTAAAATTTTTAGCATGTGATGCAAATCAATTAACAACTATAGATGTATCCGTTTGTTCATACTTGCAACATCTGTTATGTGCTAAAAACCTGCTTACTGAAATTGATGTATCAAAGAATTTTGAATTATATAGATTAGATTGTTACAATAATAGTATTTCAGCTTTAGATTTATCTAATAATTCAAAATTAGAAGTTTTATACGGTCATAATAATCAATTGACTAAATTAGATCTATCAAAGAATTCTAAATTGCATGTTTTAAATTGTTCCTATAATAAGCTAACGAGTCTTGATGTAGCAATGGATGTATTTCAATTATCTTGTTCTCATAATTTTTTGAAATTTTCAACTTTAAATATAAATAGTAAAAACTTAGTAAATGCTTATGTGGAACCTCAGGAAACAATACAAGGAGGGAGTAAAGGTTTTTATGAGATCATAGATTTATCTTCGGAATTCAAATCTAAAAATGGGGTGCAAACATATTATTTATGGTATGATAAAGCAACCGGTTTGCCGGTAACTATGTATGCATATAAAGGGCGATTTATAGCAGGTCCGAAAAATGCTGGAAAAACATTGATTTGTAAGATGAGAGGTGGTTCCATATTCTTATATTTTAAATTAGAATATGAAGTAACTATACAAAAAATTTTACCTTTTTCTGCCAAAAGTTTAACAACCTTCATACCGGAAAATTTTAAACTCATAGGAGGGCAAGAAAATGAAACAGAATCGATACAACTATTTCCTAATCCGGTAATAGATATATTAAAAATAAGTACAGCAGCAAAAGTAACATCAGCAAGTGTTTACAATTATGCAGGAAAAGAAGTTAAAAGATATCCAAAGGTAATAAATAACGAATTGGATTTACAAGATTTACCTGCGGGAAATTATATCGTAAACCTTACAACCGATCAGGGAATACTTTCTAAGAAAATTATTAAAAAGTAAATTATAATAATTAAAGAACCTGCTAAAGAGCAGGTTTTTTTTATAAGAAAAATATTGCGTTGGATATTGAAATAGATAAATTTTTTTAATAAAAATAGAATTATTTAAAATAATTTATAAAATAAATAATTAACTATTTATTTTTAAATAAGGTTAAAATAAAAATAAATATATTAAATTAGCATATGTAAATAATAAAAAATAAAAAAATGTTATGAAAAAAAATCTACTTTTTATTTTATTGTGGTGTTTTACAGCAACACCACTGTTGGCAACAATAGATATTTCCAAACAAGAAAATTACTTGAGAGAACATTTTGTAGCATCCACTACCACTAATTATGACGCGATGGATGTATATGGAATATTGAATTTTTTTATGCAATATTCGGAAAGTGAAAAAAAATGGAATTATGAACTGGCGGGGTTAACCTGGGAAGAAATGGCTAAGGCTATTAATGAAAATCCGGAGGTTATTTTTACAAAATTATCCTGGATATTTGGTTGGAAAGCTAGCAATAATATTAAAGTTTTAACTAAATTAAATTTAAGTTCCAGGAAATTTAATGGAGTTTTTGATGGAAGATATTTTAAGAACTTAGAATATTTAAATTGTTATGACAATCGATTGAAAGCTATAGATTTATCTAAAAATGTTAATCTAACAGAATTAAATTGTTCCATGAATCCGTTAAAAACTATAGATGTATCTAAAAATGTTAATTTAACTAATTTACGATGTTATTGGAATCAATTGACAACCTTGAATGTATCAAATAATGTTAATTTGAAGTATTTAGAATGTATTTTGAATGAATTAACCACATTGGATGTATCAAAAAATGTTAATTTAACAAATTTAAGTTGTGATAACAATCAATTAGCAACTTTGGATGTGTCTAAAAATGTTAATTTGAAAGAATTATATTGTAGTCGCAATAAACTAAAAGCATTGGATATGTCTAAAAATGTTAATTTAATATATTTAGGTTGTGATTACAATCAATTAATCACCTTGGATGTGTCTAAAAATGTTAATTTGAATGCTTTATGGTGTTTTTCGAATCAATTAACCACCTTGGATGTGTCTAAAAGTGTTAATTTAACAAATTTAAATTGTTATAACAATCAATTAACCACCTTGGATGTGTCTAAAAATATTAATTTAATAACATTATATTGTTATTCCAATAAACTAAAAGTATTTGATATGTCTAAAAATGTAAATTTAATACATTTAGGTTGTGATTACAATCAATTAACAAATTTAGATGTCTCTAAAAATATTAATTTAACATACTTAAATTGTAGTAATAATAAGATAGCTCAATTGTTAATTCCGAAAATAAATAAGATAAGTGAATTAAATGGAATTAATAATAATTTAAAAATATCCACTTTAAAAGGAAATTTTCTTACAATTAAATCTTTAAAATTAAACCCACAAGCAACGCTTCAAGGAGGAGATAAAGGAATTTTTGAAGTGTTAGATTTATCTTCAGAATATAATATTGATGGAAAATATACTACCTATACCTGGTATGATAAAACAACTCAACAAGAAGTCGGCGTCTATGCGCTAAAAGGTAAATTTTATGCCGGTCCGGAAAATGCAGGCAAAACTTTGATCTGTAAGATGAAAAATGAATTATTTCCAAACTTTGTTTTAGAATATGAAGTAACGATAAAAAATACCGTATCATTTGCATCAAGAAATATAAATGAAAATATATCGGAAGGATTTGTATGGGTAGGTCCTCAAAAAAATGAAACAGAATCGATACAACTATTTCCTAATCCGGTAATAGATATATTAAAAATAAATACTACAGCAAATGTAACATCGGCAAGTGTTTACAATTATGCAGGTAAAGAAGTTAAAAGATATCCAAGGGTAATAAATAATGAATTGGATTTACAAGATTTACCTGCGGGAATTTATATCGTGAATCTTATAACCGATCAAGGTATAGTAACAAAGAAAATCATAAAAAAATAAATTAGAAAAGTGTAAAAAAACCTGCATAAAGTGCAGGTTTTTTTATTTATAAGTTGGTAAAATTAGATATTAAAAAAACACTTCATTAAAGACCGATTTAAAATAAAGTTTATAGTTCAATTGCTTATATAATTCCCTGCTTATTACGTATGTTTTTTTGCTAAAAATTAGCTGTGCCATATTCTATAGATAATCATGGAAATAATTGATTCTCAAAAATTAAACGGGATCCATGTTAGGATCTACAAATAAAAAATATTTTATTTTTAATAACTAATTTTTTAAATAATTATTGATATATTAGCATATTAAAATTTATAAAATAATAATATTATGAAAAAAAATTTATTTTTTATGTTGTTATGTGCCTTATTAAGCGTAACAATGCTGGCTAAAGATCCTGTTTTGGAAAAAAGACATTATTTAGTAAGTAATTTTGATGTTTCAAAAATCTCTGTTTATGATCCAAGGGATGTTTTAGGAATTTTGAATTTTTTAATGCAATATTCTGAAGAGGATAACAAATGGAATTATGAACAGTTAGGGTTGACCTGGAAAGATATGGTTGATGCCATAAATGGTAAACCTCACTCCATTATCTTAAAATTTTTTAACAGATTTGGGTGGGAAGACAAAAATGGTATTAAAGTTTTAACTTTTTTAGATTTAAGTAATTACAGACATTTAATTGGAACTAAATTTTACGGAGAATTTGATGGGAAATACTTTAGAAATTTAAAAGAATTATCTATAAACTCAACACAATTAACCTCAATTGATTTATCTAAAAATTTAAAGTTAACAAGATTAGTTTTTAAAGAAAATTATTCAGCTTCATTAGATGTATCTAAGAATATTAACTTAAAATTTTTAGATTGTAGCGAAAATTCATTAAATAATTTGGACTTGTCAAAAAATGTTAAATTAGTAAGTTTGAATTGTTCTAATAATCAATTTACCACTTTAGATTTATCAAAAAATGTGGAATTAGAAGATTTATACTGTGATAATAATCAATTAACATCGTTGGATTTATCAAATAATCTTAAATTAAAAAGATTAAATTGTTCTGAAAATAAACTAATTACTTTAGATGTATCGAATAAAAAACTTGAATATTTAGATTGTTCTAAAAATGAACTTAAAACTTTAAATGTATCCAATGCTATTTCTTTGGAAAAATTATATTGTCATGAAAATAAGCTAGCTACATTAGACGTACTCAATAATACTGAGCTGGTAGACTTATATTGTTATGATAATAAGCTTACTTCTTTAAATACATCTAAAAATAGTAAATTAAGTGATCTCGTTTGTGCGTATAATCAATTAAGCTCGTTAGACATTACGGCTAATAAATTATTTATATTAGTTGCATATGATAATCAATTTAAAATTTCAACCCTTAAAGGTGATTACGCTAAAGTAGCAATTGTCGCATTTAATCCACAATCAACTCTACAGGGAGGTACAAAGGGTTACTTAGATATATTGGATCTTTCTTCTGAATATAATATTCGAGGAAAGAAAACAACCTATGTTTGGTATGATAAAGCTACCAAAAAAGAGGTAAAAGTGAATGGAAGTAGAGGTAAGTTTTATGCAAATCGAAAAAATGCAGGAAAAACATTGATTTGTGAAATGAAAAATGATTTAATTCCCGATCTAAATTTAAGGTACGAAGTAACCATAGCCAATTCCGCAAGATTTGTTGAAAATAATACGAATGCGTTTGCTATTGAAGAAATTAAATCAGAAAATCCTTCAAAAAATTGGGCTGAATCAGTTTTAATATATCCTAATCCGGTTGTTGATATTGTAAAGATCACATCACCTTTTAAAACTTTATCTATTGATGTGTATAATTATTCTGGAAAATTAGTAAAAACTTTTCCATCGCTTAAAAATAACGAAATAAATGTGCAAGACCTGGCTCCCGGAATTTATATAGTAACACTTACAACCGATCAAGGTATAGTTACTAAGAAAATCATAAAAAAATAATTTACAAAAATGTAAAAAAACCTGCACTTGATGCAGGTTTTTTTATTTTGAAATATTATTTAAAACTATATAATAGATAACTTATACTACTGTTTAAAATCCTTTTTACTCAATGAATAAATTTAGAATTTACCGTTTTTATTTTTATGTTCAGCATTTGCAGGTATGGTTTCCACAATATCCCAATGTTCAGCAATTTTGCCATTTTCAATTCTGAATAAATCATAGAATGAAGTGGGTTTATTGGCCATAACGCCTTCAGAAACTACTAATACAAAATTTCCTTCTCCTAAGATTTTATGAATTTGAGTGTATTTGAAAGTAAGTCCCATTTTAGTCAATTTCTCTAAGCCGGCTTTTAATCCGTCTAACCCGTCACCAATGAGTGGGTGGTGTTGAATGTAATTATTTCCGTTAAAATAATTTTCCAAGTTGGAAGGATTTTTACCCATCAATACATCCGTTACAAAACCTTCGGCTAACGCTTTGTTTGCTTTCAATCCGGCCTCATCGGTTTCTTTGATAGTAGTATCACCATCTATCAATGTATGTCCGCTTGGATTCTTCGGTTGTTCAGCTTGTAAATTGTCCCAATGTTCTACAATTAATCCGTTTTCAAAACGGAAAATATCAAATCCAACGGTTGGAGTTTTATACCCATATTCCGTTTGGGCAACAACATAATCCCCGTCACTCAACATACGTACAATGTTAACACTCGGTTTAGAGGCTGATAAACTTTTCATAAGGCTCTTAAACCCTTCAACACCGTCAGCCGCTTCCAAATTGTGTTGAATATATTTATTCGGATTAATGTATTTCAACGGTTCTTCATTTCCTGTACTAAATGAAGAAAGTAACTCCCTAACTTTTTCTTTATTAGAAGGTTCTTTGTTTTCTGTGGTAGGATCTTCTACCTTTTCAGTGTTTGTTTGATCCGTAGCTTCAACAGGTTCTTTTTTAGTTTGGTTGCAAGAAACTGCCAACAAAGCTATTCCGACTACCGCTGCTAGATAACTTATTTTTTTCATATTATTATAAATTAATTATTTATTATTCATCAATTCACTTATAGGCATTTTTAATTTTTTATGTTTATAAAAACCTGAGTACTTACTGTTTTTCAACTGTTGTAAGAATTTTATTCGTGTAAAGGTAAGTGTGGATTTTATGAGTGTAATGATAAAAAGTATGCCAAAGCTGATAAATTTAAGAAAGGTGTTGCTTTTTAAAATCGATAGGGCTAATACCTACCCACTTTCTAAAAAATTTGCTGAAATTGGTGGGTTCGTCAAATCCCAGTTCAAAAGAAATTTCCTTTATATTGAGTTCACTATAAACCAAAAGTCTTTTTGCTTCTAATAAAATTCGTTCATCAATATATTCTTTGGGACTTTTACCGACAGTGTTTTTAAGAGCTTTTGATAAAGCTTTGGGCGATATACCCAAACTGGAGACATAATCATTTACTTTTCGCAGGATCTTGTAATTTTTTTCTACTGCGAGTGAAAACTCTAAAGTAACAGAATAACACGAAGAAGAAAGAATATTTAACGAATGACTAGTAATTTTTTTTGAATAAATTAGAAAACTACTCAGTAAATGATGTAAAATATCGGGAATATAAGAATCTTGTTCAGGAGAATAGATTTTTTTCATCAATTCCCAAATTGAATCTAAATATTCATGCGTTGCAATGGGTAAATTTTTTGTAAAAGGGTTGAAAAGCTCTGATTGCTTAATCAAGCGCCTTTCGTATTCATTACGAATATAAAAATCATCGGTAAACAAAATAATTTCACCCGTATAAGTAGATTCCACATCAAAAGATAAAACTTGATCTTTGCCGATAAATAATATTTGTCCTTCCCTGAGTTCAATCGGACTAAAATCTACTTTTTGAATTGTTTTACCGCTTGTAATCCGTATAATTTGATAAAAATTTGTTCTATGCGGCTTACTGGTTATAGAACATGCCCTTTGATTCATCTGAGTCAAATTTTTTATTTCAAAACCAAAAGGTAAAAGTTCATTAAAGGTGTAAGATTTCAAAAGAAAATTTTATACAAAGATAAAAAAATCGAAGTCATATAAGCAACGCATTATTTTATACACATTTTTATGATACTCTTTATGCTTTTGCATAAAAAATATCTCTGTTTCGAAAAACTAATTGATTATTTTTTATAATTTAAAAATCGTTTACGTAACCATTCTCTAATCGGCATATCATAAAATTTCATGGACAAATAAGCAACAATGATGGAAATTAAAACTACCAGCAATCCATATTGCCATGATTGCTCCAATGAAAGTTGATGATTGGCAATGTAAGCCATATAAATATTAATAAATGGAAAATGGGTAATATAAATAGGGTAGGAGATGTCTCCCAAAAATTTACATACTGTCATGGCTTTCGGATCCTTTATTTTTCCTCCTGCGCCCAGCCATATAATCAAAGGAAAGAAAATCATTAAACATATACACTCATACCAGCGATTCCATAGGTTATTTTCACCGCCTAAATGAGGTACGGATAAAAGTATGATCAACAAAAGAGAAGTTATCAAAAATGCATGATTAATAAAACGAAGTTTTCCAATTCTGGCTAACAATAATCCGGCTAAAAAAGGAAAAGCCAAACGAGTAAAACCGATTCTTAACTGAATAGGGTCATCAATGGACCATCCCCCGATGATGTCACCTATCGGATTTGTAAACGCATATTGAATCGTAACTCCGGCAGCAACAAGTACCAAAATAAAAAGCATTAATTTGCTGATTCTTCGTAAAATAAGGGCATAAATGATATTGGCTATATATTCAAGAAATAGAGACCAGGCAGGACCGTTCAGAGGATACATTTCATTCCAACCGCGAATGTCTAAGCCTTTTCCGACAGGAATTAAAAACATGCCGATAATCATCAATAGAACTAATTTCAAAAGAGAAACATCAGAAGTAGCTTTCCATCCTAATGAAGGAGCATCCTGGAAATAATATAATAAAGCCCCTAAAAGCATCCCGGCAATAATCATAGGATGAAGTCGAATGATACGGCGTTTAAAAAAATCTTTTAAAGTCATGCTTCCCCACCGATCATCGTATGCATATCCCAAGACAAATCCGGATAACATAAAGAAAAAATCTACAGCCAAGTATCCATGGTTTATAATTTGTAAGCTATGATCACCGCCCGTATAAATTTCAAGAACATGGAATAAAACCACCATAATAGCAGCAACTCCTCGTAAACCGTCAAGAATTACATAATGTGGCTTGGAAGCTTTTAAATCCGTTATATTTTTCATCATTAGAAGATATTGATTTCTTATTTGGATAACAAAAGTAAACTAATGATTAGTTGAACTATTGAAATATATTCTATTATTATTGTCTTATATTTGTATACAAATAATGCGTAATATTAGTAAGTGTATAAAAACATCAAATACATTCACTTGCCAACATTTGGAAATCAATCTTTTCGATTTGATCATGTAAAAATATATTGGAATGAACAGGTAACTTTCCATGAACA
The DNA here is from genome assembly GCF_009827705.1 of Apibacter sp. B3935. Lineage (NCBI taxonomy): Bacteria > Pseudomonadati > Bacteroidota > Flavobacteriia > Flavobacteriales > Weeksellaceae > Apibacter > Apibacter sp. B3935. The sequence continues at coordinate 38,931 of NZ_WINL01000002.1, read as the reverse complement.
AAAAACATGGGAATTATCCTACATAATAACCGGCAGTGGAACCAGAAAAATGGGGGATCGGCTCGAACCCTTTCAATGCAACGAAATCGTTCTTATCCCCCCTCATATCCCTCATTGTTGGCTTTTTGAAGAATCCGATTATAATGCAGAAGGTAAGATTGAGAACATTACCCTTACATTTTCTGATCGATTTCTTGATAATTGTAAATTAACTTTTAGCGAATTGCACCCATACATCCAAAAAATACAAAATTATAAACAAGCAGTTTCATTTATAGGAGCTCATCTGGCGAAACTTCAAAATATTTTGAAACAGATGATTAATCAATCGGAAATTGAAAGGATTTCATCTTTCATTCAAATATTAACATTACTAGGTAATTCCGATCATAGAATATTAGCAGGTAACCGAATAGAGGAAGATAAACAAATCCTTCGGTTGCAAAAAATACAACTCTATATAATGAACAATTATCAAAATACCATCACTTTAGAAGAAATGTCCCAATTAGTGAATATGAATAAATCGTCTTTTTGTATTTTCTTTAAAAAGATGATGGGTAAATCTTTGATGACTTACTTAAATGAATTTAGGGTGGAATCTTCCTGTCAAATGATTCAAAAAACCAATATGACCATTGCAGAAGTATGTTATTATTCAGGTTTCAAGGATGTGCCTTATTACAATAGAATTTTTAAGAAAATTAAAAATTGCACACCCAATGAATATCGAAAAAGATTTTTTCAAACGGGAAGGTAAGTAACTGTCGAAAGATTACACTATAAAAAAATTGCTTATCTAAGTGTGGAAAAATTTAAAATTACCTTAGAGTTGAAATACTAATATTAGTATATTTGCAAAGCTAAAAATAAACAACTTTTAAACTCACGTGGTGGAATTGGTAGACACGCCATCTTGAGGGGGTGGTGTCCATAGGATGTGCCGGTTCGAATCCGGTCGTGAGTACTTTTCTTCTAAATAATAACTCCTTTTTACAATAAATAGCTAAATAACTTAATTTTTAATATCCCCATCCATAGCATAGTTACAACAATTGTAAACAAATATTAAATTTTATTATAAATTTACGTAAATAAAAATTTGACTTGAAAATGAACGAGGCCCAACTTTGGAGTAAAATTGAACAATTTTTCAAAGAGAAGTTTGCACATGAGGATATTCCCGATTTAAATACGATGATATTTTTAATTGGTTTGCAAGAATTAGGACTAGGATATAAAAAGTACAAAAAAGACGAAAAAATGAACCTGATACATATAGCCGTATGCAGGTTATTGGAACCTTTCGGATATTATAAACTCGATGGATATGATAAAGATAACTGGCCGCATTATAAATTAATTGAAAAGCTGCCCGATTTGAAGCCTAATGAGCAAACTTTGCTTATGAAAAAAGCGATCATCCAATATTTCATGGATGAAAAATTACTGGATATTTAAAATAAAAAAAGACAAACTTTCGTCTGTCTTTCTATTCAAAATTATATAAAGTATAAAATATATTAATTAGTTGGATTCAGCTTTTGCATCACGAATCATTTTTTCGTTGGCAGTAATAGAAAACTCAACTCTTCTATTTAAAGCTCTACCGGCTTCAGTGCTGTTATCTCCAATTGGATCCGCTTTACCAAAACCTTTAATGGTAAATCGGCCGGAGCTGATACCGTTACTGGATAAATAATTAGCAACACTTTTTGCTCTGTTTTCAGATAAGTTTAAATTATATTGATCTGCACCTTTTGCGTCAGTATATCCGAAAATACCAATATTAGTATCCGGATATTGTTTAAAAACAGATACAATTTTATCTAAATTTTGTTGAGCAGTTGGAGTTAAAGTAGCTTTATCAAAATCAAAACGAATAGCATTTTCATTAAGTACAACTTTAATTCCTTCCCCTACACGTTCAACAGAAGCACCCGGTACACTTTCCTGTATTTGACGTGCTTGTTGATCCATTTTGTGTCCAATTAAACCTCCGGTAGTTCCACCCACGGCAGCACCGATAACGGCTCCTAAAGCAGCATTGTTTTTATTACCTACATTATTTCCAATTACAGCACCTAAAACACCTCCTGCAACAGCTCCTAATCCGGCACCTTTTTGGGTATCATTGGTGTTACAAGACATTAGAATGCTAACAGATAATAAGATTAAAGTTAATCTTGTAAATATTGATTTCATAATTATAATTATATAGTGTATTTCAAGTTATTATTTTAATTTACCGGATGATAATTTACTGAAATGATAAGTAATAGTAACCCCGCTGATAACTTGACTTAATTTAAATTCATTTTCAGAAAGAATTTCATATAAATACGTAGTTCCTGTAGTTACTTTTCTAGCTTTATCACCTTCATTAAGCAATTTTAAAACAAACATATTTTGTTTGTCGATATACCAAGTAAAGTTTTGAGTTAAAGCTGGACAAGTATTGCCTCCCTGCAAAGTAAAATTACCTCTGTTATTATTAGCGATAAAATTCCACACACTGTTTTTTAAACACTGAGCATCATATTCATCAAAAGCTTTAACCTTTACCATGTTTTCAGAATATGAAACGCGGTCAAGATTCCATGTACCTCTTACATCTCTTTGAGAAGATCTGTCCAGAGCAACAGAATTTGAAGAAGAGCAAGAATAAAAAATAAACATGCTCAAAATTCCTAAAATCATTAATTTTTTCATAAAAGAAATTTATTTTAATTTATAATTATCATTTAAAAAACGTAGTTAAATCAAACGATTAAAACGTTAGCTTTCCGCTTTCAGAACCTTTTTTACACACTAAAGATTTCTTTTGTCCATTGACAATAAAATTTATAAAATTCTGCTGATCAGGAAATTTATCCAATAACAAAGAATTCTTAATAGTGATTGATGAAACCGAATTGATACCCGATACCTCATAATAAATCCAAACTACATTTCCATCCGGATTTTTAGAAGAAAAAGTAAAATTCACGGGAGTATCATCTATACTTATTTTAACGTTATTTTGAAGATATTTATTAAGTGCAATATCAAAATCGTTGGAATTTACTTTTTTACCAATGGTTTGTTCAATATGTTCAAGGTTAACTTTTGAAGAAACTTTTAATGTTTTGCTGCTGGAAACATATTCCACTTTAGTTATCGAAGTAAAAAAATCCGAAGAATAAAAATTATAGAAACCTAAACATATAAAAGATAAAACAAAAAAAAGAATAAACTTTTTCATTATAGGTTGAATTATATTATCACTCATTCTGCAACTGCAAACAAATTTAATGCCAAATAGTTTTAAAAATTTTGTTTAATACTGTATTTATTATAAAAAGCATGGATGTGTCCTACAGCTTCATCAGCAGTATCAACAAGTCGGAACAAACTAAAATCAATTTCCTTAATATAATTATCTTCAAGCATAGACTTTCGCATCCATTCCAATAATCCGGTCCAATAGTCCGTACCTACCAATACAATCGGGAATTTACTTGTTTTTTTTGTTTGAATTAAAGTTAACGCTTCAAACAGCTCATCCATGGTACCCAAACCGCCGGGCATAACAATAAAACCTTGCGAATATTTGAGAAACATAACTTTCCTGACAAAAAAATAATTGAAATTCATACTTAATTTATGATCAACATACGGATTACTTCCTGTTTCAAAAGGTAATTCAATATTTAAACCAATTGATTTTCCTCCCGCAGCCTGTGCTCCTTTATTTCCCGCTTCCATAATTCCGGGTCCTCCTCCCGTAATAATACCAAAACCTATTTTAGTAAGCTTATATGAAATTTCTTCCGTTAATTGGTAATATTTATTATCAGGATTAGTTCGAGCAGAACCGAATATGGATACACAAGGGCCTATTTTAGTCATTGTTTCAAAACCATTGGTAAACTCAGCCATAAGTTTAAAAAGCATCCAACTGTCCCGCGTTTTTATTTCATTCCAATTTTTTTGATTAAAATTTTGAGCTATAAACTCTTTATTTTCTGAATTATGCATTTTTTAATATTTTAATTACATGTACAGCAAAATTACTGTTTATTACGATTTCTGCGTCATAAAATTGTTAATCATTTTATTAAAATTTTACTATTTTCACGAGGAAGTATCAATTTTTTTAGCAAAATATTTGAGATTTTTTTAAATAAGAAAATAATATATCAATTTCTTGAAAAAAAAGGGTAGAAAATAAAAAAGGAAACTTAGGGAATGTAACCGTATATTATGCTATTTTTGTACGTATAATTAAGATAAAATTTGAGTATGGAAAATAACAGATACGAATTAAATAAAAATTTAGCGCAAATGCTTAAAGGAGGAGTCATTATGGATGTTTCCACTCCGGAACAAGCAGAAATAGCTGAAGCAGCAGGAGCTGTTGCAGTAATGGCCTTGGAGAGGATTCCTGCAGATATACGCGCTGTAGGAGGTGTTTCGCGGATGAGTGACCCCAAAATGATTAAAGGAATTCAATCGGCAGTAAGTATACCGGTTATGGCTAAAATCAGAATCGGACATTTTGTGGAAGCACAAATACTGGAAGCTTTAGAAATCGATTATATTGATGAAAGCGAAGTTTTAACACCCGCCGATGATACCTATCATGTAAATAAAACCAAATTTAAAGTTCCTTTTGTATGCGGGGCTAAAAATTTAGGTGAAGCCCTGCGAAGAATCCAAGAAGGGGCATCCATGATTCGCTCCAAAGGTGAACCGGGAACCGGTGATGTAGTTCAAGCCGTAAGACATTTACGCGCAATGAATGAAGCCATACGTAAGATACAAGGTATGCAGGAAGATGAACTTTTCAATGAGGCAAAGGATCTTCGAGTGCCTTATGAATTAGTAAAATACGTACACGAAAACGGAAAATTACCGGTAGTTAATTTTGCGGCCGGAGGTGTGGCAACTCCTGCCGATGCGGCATTAATGATGCAATTGGGAGCAGAAGGAGTTTTTGTTGGATCAGGTATTTTCAAATCCGGTGATCCGATAAAGAGAGCTCAGGCCATTGTTAAAGCAGTTACTAATTTTAATGATCCAACTATTTTATTGGAAGTATCTGAAGACTTAGGAGAAGCGATGGTTGTAATAAATGAAGCAGAAATTGAATTACTAATGGCTGAAAGAGGAAAATAATTTTTTTATAAAACAAATGAATATAAGGTCATTTGAAAAGTGTAAACTTTCCAAATGACTTTTTTAATTCTAAAAATAGAGTATTATGAAAATAGGGGTATTAGCAGTACAAGGAGCATTTATAGAGCATATTTGGAAACTACGAGAACTAAAGGTAGAAACCTTTGAAATAAGGCAGAAAAAAGACATGGATGAATCTATGGATGGATTAATCATTCCGGGAGGGGAGAGTACCGCCATTGGTAAACTTTTGAGAGATTTAGACTTACTCGAGATAATCAGAAACAAAATACAAACAGGATTACCGGTATTCGGAACGTGTGCCGGATTAATTTTACTGGCTAAACGGGTGGAAGAAGTTACGGTACATCTGGGAGTTATGGATATTACCGCAAAAAGAAATGCATATGGCCGTCAGTTGGGCAGCTTTTCAATAGAAGAAAATTTTGAAGGAATCGGTGCTATTCCCATGACATTTATACGAGCTCCCTATATAACAGAAGTAGGAGAAAATGTTAAAATTTTATCCCGTGTGAACGGTCACATAGTTGCAGCTCAAGAAAAAAACATGCTAGTTACATCTTTTCATCCGGAATTAACGGATTCTGCTAAAGTTCATCATTATTTTATAGAAGAATTATGTAAAAAGAAATGATAAATTAATCTTATTTATCTTATGGCTTAAGATTGATCAATAATTGTATGAATTAAATTAAGATAACTAATAACTAATACATAAGAAAATTCTTATCTTGTCTGTCTTAAAATGAATATCCAATTATGGACACTTCGAAAACTATAAATTATTCAGGAATTTTTCTAACCTATTATGCCAATAACAATACCAGTTGTGTACATTCCGCTCAAGACCACTGTTTGATCTATATATATTCAGGGAAATTAATCATTGAAGAAAAAGGAAAAAAAGAAAAAGTATTAAAAGCAGGAACTTGTGCATTTGTACGGAGAAATCATAATATAAAAATGACTAAATTTTATTCCGGCGATCAGCAATATAAAGGAATAACCATGACGTTGAAACGTTCATTTTTAAGAGATTTTTATTATACAAAGGTAAGTAAAGAGAAACCCGAAGAGGTTAGTCTCCCCAAAGAAAATGTTTTTACTTTACCTTTACGTCCTGAAATTGTAAGTCTTTTTCAATCCTTAAATCCCTATTTCGACACAACGCTACAACCTTCTGATGAAATCATTAAATTAAAAGAACAAGAAGCCGTACTAGCATTGTTAAACATCAATAAGAATTTTTATTCGATACTTTTCGATTTTACAGAACCTTGGAAAATCGACATTCTTGATTTTCTCAATGAAAATTATATGTATGACCTTTCCATGAATGAAATAGCTGCTTATACCGGAAGAAGTTTAGCAACTTTCAAACGAGACTTTGCAAAAATCAGCGATATACCTCCCCAAAAATGGTTAATACGTAAACGACTCGAAGTTGCCTTTGAAATGCTGAAAGACAGAAAAAAGTGGAAAGTAAAAGATGTTTGTTGGGAAGTAGGTTTTAAAAACATATCTCATTTTTATACAGCTTTTAAAAAATTATACGGATTTTCTCCTTCGGAAGAACTGTGACCGTTCCTCAGAACAAAAAAAATTGATCTTCCCGACAAAAGCCCAATATTGAACTGGCATTAACTTTGTTTATAAATGACTATAAACTTAAAAAATCTTAATTTAAAAAGTTATGAAAGAAAAAGTAATAGTTGTGATGGGTGCTTCCAGTGGAATTGGTGAAGCTACCGTAAGGAAAATTGCCGAAAGGGGAGCTAAATTGGTTATTTCTGCCAGAAGAGAAGAAAAATTAAAAGCAATTAAAGATTCTCTTCCAAATGCTCAAATTGAGTATAAAGTAGCCGATGTTGCCAAATTCGAAGAAGTGAAAGCGGTAGTAGATTTAGCTATAAGCAAGTTTGGAAAAATAGATGTTATCTACAATAATGCCGGAACCATGCCTTCATCCTATCTTATAGATTGTAAACTTCAAGATTGGCATGATATGCTTCATGTAAATGTATTGGGCGTTTTACATGGAATAGCCGCGGTTCTTCCTCATTTTGTAAAACAAAAATCCGGTCATATCATCACTACCGATTCCGTTGCAGGACATTATGTATATCCGGGGTCTGTAGTATATTGTGCTACTAAATCAGCTATCCGTGCCGTAATGGAAGGGCTACGTCAAGAGCAGAGAGAAAATAACATAAAATCATCCATGGTTTCTCCGGGTGCTGTTCGTACAGACCTGTACAAAACAATGAAAGATGAAAAATTATTAGAAGATCAACGCAAAATGCAGGATACAGAGGGTTACGGTTTGAATCCGGAAGATATAGCAGAAGCAGTAGTTTATGCGATAAATACTCCACAACATGTATCTGTAAGTGAAGTTATTGTTCGTCCTACTAAGCAATCTCTCTAATTTATTGTAATAAAAAATTACAGAGAAATATAAAAATTTAATTTTTAAAACTATTTATCCGACAAAAGATTTTAGTTTATTGCAAATTTTCTAAAATTTAAATAAAAATTATTTTTTAGTTAATCATTTGTCGGATAATTAGTTCTATATAAAAGAATTATAGTAGTTCATTATCCAAATTAAAACCTACTAATTTCTACACGCTAAATGAAATACAAGCATGATTGATTTCACCGAATAAGCCAATAAATTAATATTTAAACAAAATAACTAGTTAACAAATGAATAATTCAGAAATACCTAAAATCAGTGAATTTCCAATTGGAAATGAAAATAAAGAATATGAACAATATTTTTCCGGAAAATCATGGCTGCAACCTCTTACCAACCATAAGGAATTAAATGTTCCCTTATTCAACGTTACATTTGAACCCGGTTGTAGAAACCATTGGCATACGCACTCCGGGGGTCAAATACTAATTGCTGTAGGTGGGGTTGGATTATATCAGGAAGAAGGCAAAAAAGCCATACGAATGAAACCGGGAGATGTTATTGAAATAGACTCTAACGTTAAGCATTGGCACGGTGCAGCACCTGATGATTGGTTTTCTCATTTAGCTATTACCTGTAATCCTCAAACCAATGAAAATACTTGGTTGGAGCCGGTATCAGACGAAGACTATCATACAACCTCTGAACAAGCAATTAATCTGAAATAAATAACAACTTTATATATAAATAAAAAATCATATTCAAATGGATTATATTAAATTAAACAATGGAAATGAAATGCCAATCTTAGGGTTTGGAGTTTATCAAATACCCCCTCAAGATTGCGAACGAGTGGTTTCAGAAGCCATAGAGGTGGGGTATCGCTCCATAGATACAGCACAAGCCTATTATAACGAGGAAGAAGTGGGTAAGGCGGTAAAATCCAGTAATATAGATCGCTCAAAATTTTTTATAACCACAAAAATTTGGGTTTCAAATGCAGGATATGAAAGAGCTAAAAAATCATTTGAAGAATCATTGAAAAAATTGCAAACTGAATATGTGGACCTTTTATTAATACATCAACCTTTTGGAGATTATTACGGTACGTATCGAGCCCTGGAAGAAATGTACAAATCGGGAAAAGCAAAAGCTATCGGGGTAAGTAATTTTTATCCGGATAGATTGGTAGACCTTTGCGAACATGTAGAAATAAAACCGGCAGTAAATCAGGTTGAAACCCATATTTTCAATCAACAGAAAATAGCTAAAGAAGTAATGAAAGAATACGGCACTCAAATTGAATCCTGGGGTCCGTTCGCAGAAGGAAAAAATAATTTCTTTACGAATGAAACTTTAGTTTCTATAAGTAAAAAATACAATAAAACACCCGCTCAAATTGCACTCAGATTTTTAATACAACAACAGGTAATTGTAATTCCAAAATCTACACATAAAGAACGCATGATTGAAAATTTTAATGTTTTTAATTTTAAACTTTCAGAAGAAGATATCCATTCGTTAGAATCTTTAGATCAAGAAAAATCCTTGTTCTTTTCACATAACGACCATGAAACCGTACGATTTATTTTAGATTTTAAAAAGAAACATCATCTATCCTAAGAACTTAAGACAATTGATAAGTAAAAATCAATCATATGAATAGAACAGAGATTTGTAAAGATAACTTTAAAAAGCTGTTTAAAGGAAATGCCTTAAATGGCGAAGGCAATGATCCCGAAATGATGGAAATTCTTCAAAAATTAATTTTTGGTCAAGTTTTTACGGTTGGAAAATTAAGTATAAAAACCCGAGAATTGATAACTTGTGTAGTTCTTGCCTCGTTGCAGCAATTGCCTCAATTAAAATCTCATGTACATGCCGCATTGAACGTTCAGGTAACACCGATAGAATTAAGAGAAGCTATTTATCAATGTGCTCCGATTATTGGTTTTCCAAAAACTCTAAATGCTATTGCTAGTATGAATGAAGCTTTTACCGAAAATAATATCTCTCTCCCTTTAGAAAAACAAAGTACCGTACAAGAGGAAACCAGATTCGAAGAAGGACAAAAAATTCAGATTCCTCTATATGGAAATCATATGAAAGAGTTAATGTCTGCTTTGCCGGATGGTATGGGTGAAGAGGTTGCCAAATTTCTTACTGAAGTTTATTTTGGAGATTTTTATACAAGAAAAGGACTTGACCTTGCCATACGTGAGTTATTAAGTTATTGCGTGTTAGTTTCACTGGGAGCGGAAGATCAACTTACTTTTCATTACTTTGCAAATCTTAAACATGGCAATAATAAAGAACTGATTGTAGCAGCTATCATTCAGACATTGCCTTATATTGGATTTCCGCTTGCAATTAATGCATTGAAAATCATCAGGGATTTGCCTGAGAAATGGCAATAATATCTTTTTTTAAAGATTTTTAAAAGCTTATTAAAAACGATTAAATAAAATTGATTTTCCGGCACTTTTGCTTACATCTTAGAAAGGTTATAGTCAATCAATAGTAATTAATAGTTAAAATGCCGAATAACGTTCAATAAAGATAAATTAAGTTGCATGATGAATCTATTAATATAATCGCCTGTTTACTCACCTGTTTTTTCATAAAAAATTATTTCCGATTTTTTTAGATAATTAGTCTTTGATTTACAAATAATGGTCGATTCTATCATTAAAATACACTACATTTGTTAAGTAAATATGATAAAGAATACAAGTACAGCTAAGTTTTTTTAACTAAAAACTTTAAAATAATTGTAGTTGTTCCATCATTTAATTTTCCAATAGGAAACTATAAAAAATAGATTGTTGAAATTAAACAACAACGATGTATCAATTTTACTATTGTAAATTAATATAACGGATTTTTACCTTTCATCTGATGAATTGATTTAATAAGTTATCCGTAAATAATGTTGGAAAAAAAATAGATAATTTAATACTAAGATATTATGCTAAAAGCAGGTTTAGTCGGAGCCGGACATTTAGGAAAAATACATTTAAAATTATTACAACAATCTGAAAAATATAATCTAATTGGTTTTTACGATAGTGATGAAGAAAACGGGAAAAAATTAGAGAAAGAATTTGGATATAAATTTTTTACAAATTTTGATGAATTATTACATCAGATTGATTTATTGGATATAGTAACACCCACTTTTGCACATTTTGAATATGCTAAAAAAGCCATACAAGCAGGTAAGCATTTTTTTATTGAAAAGCCTATCGCGGGTACATTACAAGAAGCAGATGAAATAATTCGGTTAGCTCAAGAACATAATATTCAGGGGCAAGTTGGACACGTGGAACGTTTTAATCCAGCTTTCACAGCGGCTAAACCCTATATAGTAAATCCCATGTTTTTGGAGATACATCGCTTGGCTGAGTTTAATCCGAGGGGTACAGATGTTCCGGTAGTATTAGACTTAATGATCCATGACTTAGATATTGTTTTATCCATAGTTGAATCAAAAGTAAAAGAGATTCATGCCAGCGGAGTTGCTGTGGTCAGCAATACACCGGATATTGCCAATGCTCGGATTGAATTTGAAAATGGATGTGTAGCCAATGTTACAACCAGCAGAATTTCCATGAAAAATATGAGGAAAAGTAGGTTTTTCCAGAAAGATGCCTACATTTCAATAGATTTTTTAGAGAAAAAATCCGAAATCATAAGAATCAAGGAAGTACCGGAAAAAATACAACCTTTTGATATGATTATAGAAAATGCAGAAGGCGAAAAAAAACAAATTATATTTCAATATCCTGAAATTGAAAGCAATAATTCTATTTTGGATGAATTAGAATCTTTAGCTGATTCCATTGAAAATAAACTACCGATCAAGGTAACTTTAATGCAAGGTAGAGAGGCTTTACATGTAGCTTTGGAAGTGATGAGACAAATAGAAGGTAAAAAATAGAATTAGAATTAATTTGAATGAAAAAATTTTGGCCATAGAAAAGGGAGGACTAAATTTTTTTTACATGATTATTCTATATGCCAAAATTAATAGGTTATGAGTAATGAAACCGTAGACCAAGAAGAGGATGAAGTTTTAAAAGAGGATGCTCCGGATAACTATCTGGCATTTGCTATTATTTGTACTGTGGCTTGTTTTGCCCCGGTGGGTATATTTGCCTTATTTTATTCTTTACGAGTTAATCAATATTGGGAACAAAAAATGTATGATAAAGCAAGAAGATCATCCATCATTACACGCATTCTTTGTATTTGGACAATTATTGCGGGTATAGTCTTTTGGCTAGGTATCTTATCAGGGGCTATTTATAATATCTTTGGACAAAAATTCCAACATTGACATAAGCAAACTGTGAAATGCATGATTTTTGATTGATTATTCATTTTATTGTTAGAATCAGTATGAATACCACGTATATTAATTTAAAAAATTTATTATGGAAAGCTGCTTTCCTTTTTATAATAAGTTTGAGTTTTACGGCTTGTGGAGATAAAGCAAGCTTATCAGAAGATGTCGCTTTAAATTCAATTGAAGCCTATTTAAAATCCAATCCCATTTTTGAAACAGTGGAAATAAACATAGGTGAAGTTAAATTTAGTCTTAAAAAAGATAAAAACGACCTTAAGGCCTATAAAGAATTAGAAGAGAAAGGATATGTAAATCTGAATTTGGTTAAACAAAAAAAGAAATTTCTCAGTAAAGACAGTGTCTTTACCTATGAAGTGAAGCTTACCGAAAAAGCTCGTCCTTTTGTGCTAAAACAAAAAAAAGAAACAGTTGAAGTAAAATCTTTGGAATATCAATTAGGAGACAAAGAACAAGCTCGAATCGAATTGACCGGTAAAAAAACAGCTAAAGCTGTACTTACCCTTAAAAAGGTAGCTAATAACTTTTCCATATTGGGATATGATAAAAATCCTCATACCGATTTTATAGTAAAAACGTTTAATTTAAATTATAAAAAAGATAAAGGTTGGATAGTTACTAAAAGTAAATAACTTATATTTTCCTTTGGTAAGTTACAAAGCGGAAATCATACAGGTGTTTATCATCTTTTGGATGAAATTCATCAAAAGTTTTATTCCATTCTGAAAAGTCAATTTCAGGAAAATAAGTATCGGCCTTATCTATTTGTGTATGTACTAATGTAAGTTCTAACGTATCGGCATATTTTAAAGCTTGTGAATAGATCGTTCCTCCTCCAATAATATACGGATTGGAATCTTTACTACGTGCAACTTCGATGGCTTCAGGTAAAGAAGAAAACAAATATACGTTATCCGGAACCTGGTAATCTGCTTTATAAGATATTACCATATTTTGACGATTGGGAAGAGGCCGTCCTAACGATTCAAAAGTCTTCCTACCCATAAGGATCACATGATTTTGTGTGAGTGATTTAAATCTTTTTAAATCCAAGGGAAGATGCCAAAGTAATTGATTGTTATTTCCTATCGCATTATTTTCATCTAGAGCTGCAATAATTGTCATGTAAATGGATGTTAAATGAAATTTAAATATATAAAAAAAAGAGTAAAGATGAAATCTTTACTCTTTTTTCATGCAACTTTAAAATGGTTGTTTATTTCATTTTATTCAATCCGTTGGTAATATAGTTTATTTGATCTTTAAGACTTTTATTAAGAGGTGATGCATTCGAAGCCTGTTGTTTCATTTGTAAAGAACCTTGCATAATTTGAAGCATCACTTCACCAAAGCTGTATTTTTTAGCTTGCGGGTAAATTTTTAAAATAGAATCAACAACAGTTTGTGTTTCATTAGGATAATCTCCCATCATAATAGTTTGCAGACCTTCAAAATAAGTGTCTGCTTCATCTTGAGACTCAGCCGAAAGTAAAAGATTCAGGAAATTTTTTGAAATAACGGATAATTTAGAATTATCTTTTGTTACAATTGCTGTTTTGGCAATAGCTAGGGATAAATCACTACCCGGGTTTTTGTCATCTATTTTGGAAACCAACTCAGATGCCGCGTTTTTATCCACTTTTAAAACTCCAAGTATAGAGGCCGCTTTCACACTGTAGGAGGGACTATTAAAAGATTTTATAAATAAGTCCTTATATTTTGAAGCATCAATTGAGGCTAACTGTTTAATAGCTTTAGCCTGAACCAGTGTCTTTGAGTCTGAAGTTGCTATTTTTTCCAGTACTGATGCCGACTTTTGCTTAACCGTTGGATTAGTTTCATCCAATTTTGAAATGGCAAATGTTCGCAATCCTTCAAATTTATCAGAAGAAGCCGCTTTCAATAATGTTTCCAACGCTTCAGCATTTGAAGTTTGAGCATCCGCTAATTTACTTACAGCTTCTTTTCTTGAACTGTATTCAGGAGCATATTTATATTGAATTATATATTGTTCAGTAGTTTTATCGTCATTTAACTCGCAAAGTAGAATTTTATCAGGATTTATATTTACCAATTGAGGTTTAGATTTATAAGGAAGCTCAAAAGAATTAGTTTCGGCAGCTTTTGCCCAAACATGATGCCTGGTAGGTTTTCCGTTTTCATAAACATCAATATCCAAAGGAAACTGAAATTTCGGTTCTTGACTTTGAGTTAATGTTACAGTTACGGTTTTTTTAGCTTCATTGTATGCATAGGCTGCTTTTAACTTAGGATGTCCATTGCCAAAAAACCATTGGTTGAAAAACCAGTTAAGATCTTTCCCGCTAACTTCTTCCCATGCCAAACGGAGTTGGTGGGCTTCGGTTGCCTTATATTCATTGTTTTTAAGATATAAGCTCATACCGGCAAAAAATGCATCATCGCCCAAATAATTTCTCAACATATGTAAAATTAATCCCCCTTTATTATAACTAACGGCATCCATCATATCTTCACGATCTTTATATTTAAAGCGGATTAAATCCTTGTCAAAATTTTCACCACCAAACATATACCCGTCTCTTTCATTATCCCTGTGTTCTTCCGCATTATCTTTTCCGTATTTATGTTCCAGCCATAAATATTCCGAATAATTGGCAAAGGATTCATTTACCGGAAGGTTAGACCAACTTTCCGTAGTAGCCAAATCTCCAAACCAATGATGAAATAATTCGTGGGCGATAACCGGTTCCCAGATGTTTTTATCTACAAGCTGTCCGGGTTTTTGTAAGGCACTTTCCTCATGAAGCGTACAAGTGGTATTTTCCATGGCACCGCTTATATAATCTCTTGCCACCATTTGACTGTATTTTTCCCACGGATACGGATATTGTAACAGGGTTGAAAAATATTCAATCATCGAAGGAGTATCTCCAAAAATTTGCTTTGCATAGGGCTCATATTCTTTATCTACATAATAGTCTACCGGTATATTTTTCCATTTGTCTTTAACAATAGAAAATTCTCCAATACCCATAAAAAATAAATAAGGGGCATGTTTTTTATCAAATTTCCAATAATCGGTACGAGTACCGTCAGCATTTTTGGTTTGATTTTTTAAAGTTCCATTGGATAAAGTCACGTATTTATCAGGAACCGTAATATATATTTCTTCTGAAGTTTTCTGATTTGGTTTATCTATAGTCGGAAACCAACAACTGTTGGATTCAGTTTCACCTTGTGTCCAAATTTGTGTGGGCTTGTCTTTGTTTTCTCCTCGCGGATTAATAAAATACAAACCTTTGGCATCTTGAATTGCTTCACTTCCTTTTTGTTTAATAGAACCGGGAATGGCTACGTATTTAATGTAAACCGTGTAATTTTCGTTTTTAGTGTAACTTTTGTCTAATTTTATTTTTAACTGATCGTTAGTATACGTATACTTTAATGCTTTAGTTCCATTCAAAGTTAGCGAGGAAATTTCCATACCTTTTGCATCTAAAGTCAAAGAGTCGGTAGGGTAGAAGTGAGGTTTTAAAGTTATCCAGGCTTCACCGAATAGCTTTTCGTTGGGAATGTCAAAACCCACTTTAAGCTTCGTATGAACTAAATCATTAACCATAGTAGCAGAAGGATGATACGTTGAATAATCCTGAGCTCTAGTATAACCAATGGTTAGAATGGAAATCAGAATAATAATACCTTTTTTCATTAAAATTTATTTAAATTAATTATATATTAAGAAAACATACAGTAAGAAAAATCTGAATTTTTATTCGAACCCTATGTTTCTATCCCATTAAAGGAGTTTTATAAGTATGATAAAAAATACTATCGGCTAATTTAACTAATTATCTTAATAAGTTAAGTTAAGAAAGTATTAATACTTATCAATTAAGTACGTTGGCGAAATTTTATATGTTCTTAAAAAAAGTGAAGGTTGGAACTTTAAGATTTTCTACAATAACTACTATCCACTTGTTAATTTTTAAATAAAGATCCCTCATAATCTTACTTTTTAAAAATTAAAAAGTTTGTATAGATGCTTGTTATAGTTAAAAAGTAAGATAAAAAGACTAGATAAATTTAATTTTAGTAAAAAAGGTTTGTGAACAATCTTTAGTTAATTCAGCAAGAATTTTGTTTTGACTGTAATTTAACTCATGTCGTAAAGCAGACGAGTCCAGTTGTATGTATAAAGTTTCATTGTCTATAAAAATTCGTTGAGTATGCTTAGCGATAGGGTTACCCATCATCGTTCTCCATTTTTCTTCCATTTCAAGAATAAGAAGTTTTTCTTCCATTCCTAATTTTTTTATGAGGTTTTTAATGGCAGAATTGCTCGTTTGCTCTTTTCTTCTAAGACTCATATATATAGGATTGTTGGTTAGAAAATTACAGTTCAAAAATCAGATAATCCGAGCTGATTTGTCGGACTATTTTTTCCGTTCGGTCTTTATGCGTATCGGAAAGAAATATTTGTCCAAATTGTTCTTCATGAGCCAATTTTACCAATTGCGCCACTCGATGATCATCCAATTTATCGAATATGTCATCCATTAATAAAACCGGACTTTTAGACGAATATTCTTTGATATTTTGTAACTGTGCTAATTTTAATGCAACTAAAAAAGATTTTTGTTGCCCTTGAGATCCAAATTTTTTTATAGGGTATTGAAATAATTTAAAAATGAGGTCATCTTTGTGTATCCCTCGAGTAGTATAAGCAGCAGCTCGATCTTTGTCTAAATTTTCTTTTAAGAGACTGCCTAATTCTTTTTGTTCTAAATCCGATGTATAGTCAATGGTTACATCTTCTTCACCTTGGGAAAGTGCAGAGTAAAAACTACAAAATTTAGGCACATAAGACGAGATAAATTCTTTTCTGATTTGATATATTTTTGTTCCGTGTTCAATCAATTCAGAATCATACATTTCTAAGCTGATGGCATCAAAATAATTGTTCGTTGAAAACAATTTCAATAAAGCATTTCTTTGGGCTAGAGCTTTTTGATACCTAAGAATCAGATGGAGATAATCAGGGTTAATTTGACTGATCATTCCATCCATAAATTTTCGTCTAAACTCACTGCCTTCACTAATTAAGTTTCGATCATAGGGAGAAATCATCACACAAGGATATTTACCAATATGATCGGAAAGCTTTTCGTACGTCTTAGAATTCCTTTTAATAACTTTTTTTTGTCCCGCTTGAACTACAATCCTGATCGAATCTTCTGTTTTTTCATCCGAAAAATTGCCCTCCACCGAAAAAAAGTTTTCATGAAAACGTATATTGTTTTGATCAGAATAATTTAAGTAACTTTTAGTCAATGAAAGATAATGAATTGCGTCTAATACATTCGTTTTTCCAACTCCGTTATTTCCTACAAAACAATTTATTTTTTCGGAAAAAGTGA
Source organism: Apibacter sp. B3935 (assembly GCF_009827705.1). Classification (NCBI taxonomy): domain Bacteria; kingdom Pseudomonadati; phylum Bacteroidota; class Flavobacteriia; order Flavobacteriales; family Weeksellaceae; genus Apibacter; species Apibacter sp. B3935. The sequence goes on along the minus strand of NZ_WINL01000002.1, from coordinate 21,566 downwards.
AATTTTTTTCAGAAAAGTTTTTAAAATTAAATAATCTAAGATTTTTAAGATACATGTACGGGTTAACTTATTTTCGGATATTCGGTGGGATTTACTTCATGCATAACCTCATATATTTTTTCAACCACATCATCCACAGAAGGTTTTGAAAAATAATCTCCGTCAGAACCGTAAGCCGGTCGATGATCCTTAGCCGTGATAGTTTTAGGAGCTGAGTCCAAATATTGAAAACCGTTTTGTTCTTCAATTATTTTTTGCAAAATATACGAACTTGCCCCTCCGGAAACGTCTTCATCAGCAATAACCAAACGGTTGGTTTTTTTAAGACTTTCCACAATTTCATGGCTTAGGTCAAACGGTATTAAAGATTGAATATCAATAATTTCAATATCTATGCCTAATGTCTGTAATTCTTTGGCAGCTTCTGAAACAATTTTCCATGTTGCTCCATAAGTCACCACAGTGATATCTTTACCTTCTCGGGTAATTTCAATCTTTCCGACCGGAGTTGTAAATTCACCTAAATTAATCGGCAAGTTTTCTTTCAGTCGGTAACCGTTTAAACATTCAATAATCAGGCACGGTTCATCAGCTTGTAGCATGGTGTTGTAAAATCCGGCTGCCTGCACAAAATTTCTGGGAACCAAAACATAAATACCCCGTATATAATTAATGATTCCGCCCATAGGAGATCCCGAATGCCAAATGCCTTCTAATCTGTGTCCTCGAGTACGGATAATTAACGGAGCTTTTTGCCTTCCTTTCGTACGATAACTTAAAGAAGCCAGATCATCGCTTAAAGTTTGAATACCATACAACACATAATCCAGATATTGAATTTCAGCAATAGGACGCAGTCCTCTCATAGCCATTCCCAATCCTTGACCTATAATGGTACTTTCTCGTATTCCGGTATCGGATATTCGGTAGGATCCGTATTTATCTTGCAATCCTTCAAATCCTTGATTCACATCGCCAATCTTTCCTACATCTTCACCAAAGGCTATTATTTCAGGATATTTTTCAAAAAGTTTATCAAAATTGTCTCTAATTACTATTCTTCCATCCACTGATTCCGGATTTTCACCATAAACAGGGGCAATATACGGAACATGAAGTGCTGAATATCGGGTATCTGTATATAATTTGGAATTGTAATTAAGGCTTTCATTATCAGAAATTTGATTATACCAAGTAAGCAAATTCGTTTTGGCCTGTGTATTTTCTTCTCTGACTATTCGAAGAACTTTACGTATAAAATGGAAAATATCTTTTTTATAAGGCAAAGACAGCTGTTGAAAGTTTTCTTTTTCCAAATTTATAAAAGCCTTTTTAACACTTTCATCAGCTAGGGCGGATATTAAAGAAACCGTTTGATTACTTAGAGCATCCATATCTGTACGGAATTTATTCCATTCATTTTTTTGATGTTCCTTAACCAATTGTTTAATTTCTTTTTCTAAACTCAATAATTCTTCTTCGGTTGCAACTTGTATTTTTTGATTGTTCGTTTGGTCGTACGCTTCATAATCAATGATCCATTCTCTGAATTTCTTAATACAATCGTGTTCTTTTTCCCATTCCAAACGTTCAGCAGATTTATATCTTTCATGAGACCCCGAACTGGAATGTCCTTGAGGTTGAGTAAGTTCACTTACGTGTATAATAACGGGGATATGTTTTTCACGGGCTATTTTTTCTGCACGCGCATAGGATTCAATTAATTCGGCATAATCCCATCCACGCGCCGTAATGATTTCACATCCTCTGGAATTTTTTTCCTTGGTTCTTTTAAATCCTTCCAAAAGCTCAGAAAAATCGTCTTTGGCTCTCTGTTTAGACGATTCAACGGAGATGCCATAACCGTCATCCCAGATGGAAAGAACCATAGGGATTTGCAAAGCACAAGAAGCATTTAATGCTTCCCAAAAATGTCCTTCTGATGTACTCGCATCCCCGATAGTACCAAAGGCTATTTCATTGCCTTGATGGGAAAATTGTATTTTATCTTCAAGTCCGGGACAATTTCTGTAAATTTTAGAAGCGTAAGCTAATCCGAATAAACGTGGAATTTGTCCGGCTGTGGGTGATAAATCTGCAGCATTATTTTTTTGATCCGTAAGAACTTTCCAATTACCTTCTTCATCAATTAAATGAGTGGCATAGTGACAATTCATCATTCTGCCCCCTGATTCCGGTTCTCTTTGGTCATCGGTATCAGCATATAACTGTGCAAAATAATTTTCAATAGTAATTTCACCTACTGCAAATGCTAGGGTTTGATCGCGATAATACCCGGAACGAAAATCTCCATTCTTAAAAACTTTAGACATGGCTATTTGCGGAAGTTCTTTTCCGTCTCCTAAAATGGCAAATTTTGCTTTTCCCGAAAGAACTTCCTTTCTTGCCAATAAACTGGAATAACGGCTGATTAAGCACAATCTATAATCATTTAATACTTCTTTTTTAAATTCCTGGAAGCTTAAATTAGCATCTGAGATAGTAGAATTTATATCTTTAATCACTCCTATAAATATTTTTAGCAGAAACAAAGTTACAGATTTTATTCGAACCTAAACCTATTGAAAAAAGCAATGTATTTAAAAGTTTAAGTTATAAAATTACTTGCCTTTTAACAGATATAATTTCAAGTATTTATAAAAATAAATGGAATGAAATGGTTTTATTTTAGGATCATGGAGAGATTTTATTACATACATATTTTCGCAAAATAGCTATCTCACAAATCATTTTAAATAAAAAAATAGCAATCAAATAAAATAAAACATTTAGGCAATGTAAAGTTAAATTTCTGTAGCCTAAGTATATAATTTTCAAACGAAATAATTAGTGGATTAAAATATTTAATATAATCGTTAAATATTAGGAAGAATAGTTAGTCATTTATAAATATTATTATTCGCTGACTTGAACTGATTTTTGATAGGGAGTTACAAGAAAATATAAATTAGAAGCAATCCAACCGATCCAAAATAAATAACCACCTAAGTGAAAACGTTCTTTCATGATTTTATGTTCATAAACTGTAGAAAAATCATGATATGTATAGGCAAGTCCCAAACAACCGAGTAATAAAAATAAAAAAAAGAAAAGCCGAGAGACCGTCAAATGGCATATACGCTTGATGAGGTATTGAACAAGCATTAGCATGAGTAAAATAATAAAAACAATAAGAGCGGTTTTCCACCATATTTTTAATATTTTATATTCACCTCGAAATAAATTAATTCCCATTCGACCGATCCAAGACATTTTAGACATTAATATGCCAATGGAAACGGATACTATCGCTTCGAAAAGTACTAATAAAGATAATCTTTTCATTACATAAAATTTTATAAAGAGGAAATATAATTTAAATCCAACAAAGTAAAAATACTAAGAAATCATGAAATAATAAAGCAGATATATTGAAGGAATCTAAAAATTTTAGAGGTTTTAAAATGATTGAATTTTAATATAACAGAAATAAAAATATCTAATTTTGAGAAAGCAACCAAAAATTAGTATTTAATAAATTTACTATAAAAATATTTTCTAAAAACTTCATTTAAAATTGTAGATTGAAATAGTACTTGAGGCTACATTTTTTTATTGTATATACGATTGAATACTATTTTATATAAGTATAAAGTGCTTAAATTTTAATTAGATAATATATAAAAAAAAAATTTAAAATTTTTTATGGAAAAATAGTAAGAAAAACATCTATAAGAATAAAACAAAAAATTGAAAAGTAATATAATGAAAACAATTAAAAAAATTTTAACAGGAATTATTTTAGGCAGTATTTTAGTATCTTTTACCCAAATAAGTGGAGAATCAATGCATCAAAAAAAAGTAAAAAATGATCCCGGAAAAGAATTAGTACATTTTCCAGAGGCAAAACCCGGCATGATGCGTCATGTGATTATTTTAGATAAGAAAAATAATGAAGAATTTTATAAAGTAGAACTTATTCCCGGAAAAATAATGAAAGTGGATTGCAATAAACATACTTTACTAGGGAAAACAGAAGAAAAAGAGTTAGAGGGGTGGGGATATAGCTTTTATGAGTTTTCTTCAGAAGGAAAGACTATTTCTACACGAATGGCTTGTCCACAGATAGTAAAAAAAGAAAAATTTATTTCTTCTGAATCTATCATTATTACATATAACAGTAAACTTCCCATAGTAATTTATACCCCAAAAGGATATATTGTCAAATACAAAGTTTGGGAAGCCGGAAAAGAAAAAACAGCATCAGTTAAATAATTAATAGGGCTAGAAAAAAGGAATTCTTTTCAATTTGAAAAGAATTCCTTACTATATAAAAGTTTAACTTTTAAATATCTTTAGTTGAAAATTATTGGTAATTCAATATATATAATTTAATATAATCTTTGAACTGAAATAAAAAATACTCTTTGGTTATCCGAAAAATCTTTAGTGTCCATATTATCAATATAACCATAATAATAAATTCTATACCATTTATCATCAAGAGCAACATCAATGGTAATGATTTCATTTACCGTAACCAAACTGGCAATAACCTGAGTACCACCTTCACTCATCACCATATTTTCGCCTACAGAATCAAATAAACCATCATCCAAATTAACAAACCCATTAGGTTTTATTACTATGTTAGAGCTACTTTTGTTGTTAATAGTAGCAATGGCAGCAAACCATAATTTCACTGGAGATGAACTTATGTTTACTAATCTTGGATTATAAGTAACCGCATAACTTGAGCCGTTAATACCCTTTGAAAAATATGCATCTAGTCTTAATTTTCCACCAATTACGGGTAGATCTTTAGCATAATAACTTAACCAATAATTATCAACAGTACCGGTAGTCAGATTACCTACAACATTTTCACCAATATCTCCTGGTACACCAGGGGATTTATAGTAAATGTGTTCACCGGGAGCTATACCTTCACCCTCACCGATTTTAGCTGCACAATTTTTTCCGGCAATATTAATGTTAAATGTAGTAATATCAGGAGTGCTTACCGTAGGAGTTCCGGTTACATAGTATTTCAAGGTACCATTACCAATACTAAATTGACCAGTTTCAATTCTTGCTGTGAGGCCATTAACAGGACCTATAGTTTGTTCAGGAAAAAAACCTCCGTCTCCTCCGGTATATGGTATAGTCATAATTCCTGAATAGGGAGTTCCGCTACTATAAAAACTTGGATAAGCCATTACTGCATTACACGTTAAATTTTGAATGGAACCTGGAACCAACGGATTCCCGGCTAAAGTTCTCCAATCTGTTCCACTCCAGTAAATGTATCCATTATATTTAAAATTGGGGTTATCACCCAAATTATATACTAATAATCCTTTGGCAGGGTTAGGAATAGTTAAAGTATCAGAATTTGAAGTTAAAGACACTTTAGGTCCTAGAAACCCTTTTTTACTGCCGGAATTAAGTCCGTCTACATTTAATTCCAAGATGGAAGAAGCATCGGGAGAAGTAGTACCAATACCCACACTACCATCTGAAGTAACAATAAAATCGTTCGCATCTTGAAACGGGGTAGAGGAACCAGAGGCCGGATTATCTTTCGCGCCGTCAACATGAAAGATCCCTTGTGGATTATTAGTATTTACGCCAACTTGGCTTAATGCTAGTATGGGAATTGATAACATCCCTAAAAAAATAAATTTAGTTTTCATAAATAAGATTCATTTAATGATTTGTGTTTTATTAATATGTATTTAAAAGTATATTAAGTATTTAATTAAATAATTTCAAGCTTTAAAATTTTTTCGATAGTATGTTGTCAAAAAACGTTTACATAAGTTTTTTAGTGAAAGTAGTATCTATGTGTTATAATAATATTGAATACAAATGTAAATATTTATTTTATATTTATTATAATAATTTTAATAATTATATAATATTTTAAAATAATTGGAAGTTATTATAATTTACTATATTTTTCTAGTCGAAATTCACACCCCTTCTATTTATAAAATAGTATGACTTATATATTATGTTTTAATAATTATATATATCTCTAACAAGAATATAAAATATACTATTTGAAGATGTACAGTTTTTCTAATATAATTCTAATGTTCCTTTAATATAAAAATAACTTGGGTCAAATAGCACTCTAATATTAGGTAAATAAATTTGTCTTAAGACAAAAAATAATGCTTATATAATGCGTAAATACGTTTCTTTACTGGTTTGTACCTTCTTTACAAGTATGGTTTTTGCACAAAAAGCAGAAGTAATTCAATTAACCAAGGAACAAGCAGAAGGTTTGTTTCTCAAACAAAATTTACAGCTGTTGGCAGAAAAAATGAATATAGATGCTGCCGAAGCTGCTGTTGTACAAGCAAAACTCTGGGACAATCCTAACTTTTCGTTAGGTGATGTTAATTTATGGAGTACGAAATCTCAACGAGAACAAGAGCAAATTCCGGCACTCTTTGGAAAGTTTGCTAAAAATACGGAGTTTACGATGGAACTTAGCCAAATGGTTAAAACAGCCAGAAAAAGAGGTAAACTAATAAATAGAGAAAAGGTATCAAAAGAAATCGCTGTTCAGGAATTTGAGGAGACATTACGGGGCTTAAAACTAGAAGTACGAAAATCGCTGCAAGAGCTTATCTATTTACAATCCTATCAAAAAATATTAAATCACCAGCAAGAAGCGCTTTCAAAGCTGATTACGGCCTACAAAAATCAGGTTGCCGAAGGAAATATAGCAAAAAAAGATTTAATTCGTTTGCAATCCTCACAACTAGAGCTTAGTGGAGAAATATATGAGGTTAAAAATAATTATAACGAACAACAGAAAATTATAAAATCTTTATTGAATATTCCTCCCCTGAATACTGTTGAAATACTCGAAGGAGACAATGAAGTAAAAAATCCGGATGATATCTTATTACCTAAGATTTTAGAAGAGGCATCTGAAAGCAGACCTGATATTAAAATTGCTAACCTTCAAATTGAGTATTTTGATAAAGATTTATTATATGAAAAAGCACAAAAAGTTCCTGATTTAACCTTTGCTGTCAATTATGATCGTATAAGTGCCCCATGGAAAGATTTTATAGGGTTCGGCGTAAGCTTTGATTTGCCCTTTTTCAATAGAAATCAAGGAAATATAAAGTTAGCTCAAGTTAACAAAGAGCAAAGCAAATATCAAGCAAAACAAGTAGTAACTACCGCACAGCATGAAATTACTGAAGCTTATACTAACTATTCCGACACCTACCACCTGTTTAAAGATATACAAAAAGAAAATATTTCCGAAGATTTGGACTATATGTTAGATGCTTATACCAGAAACCTGATGAAAAGAAACATTAGCATGTTGGAATTTATAGATTTCATGGATGCCTATAAAACCAATAAAGAGACCCTATTAAATACCCAAAAAAATCTTTATACACAATTTGAAGAGTTACAATATACTGTTGGAAAAGAAATAAGATAAATCTCATGAAAAAAAATATATACATACTTTCCGTTCTGGCACTTGCCCTATCCTGCACTAATGTAAAAGACAACCAATCAAAAACTCAGGAAGAAGCTGCAATAAACCGGTCGTTTTTTAAACATGTAAAAACCATAAAAGCGGAATTAAAGCCACAAGAAGAAGAGTTAACACTTACAGGTAAAGTAGAATATGATCCGGATAAGATCGTTAATTATGTTCCATTAATTAATGGGGTGGTAACAAAAACCTATTTTTCATTAGGAGACCAAGTAAAACAAGGACAAGTATTGGCAAATGTTCGAAGTTTAGAAGTAAATTCTTTACATTCCGAAAAATCCGGGTTACAATCTGAATTGGAAGTCGCTAGAAGAGAACTAAAAAGTGCGGAATCCATGTATAAAGACAACATGCTATCCGAAAGCGAATTGGTTGAAGCAAGAGCTAAAGTTAAACAAGCTGAGGCCTCATTAGCAAGGGTACATACGGATATGTCTGTGGTAGGATCCAACGGAAGCGGCAGCTCTTCCATCGTTTCTCCTATGACCGGGTATATTATCAACAAAAATATAACATCAGGCAGCACTATATCTCCGGATGCTGAGCCTATATTTACGGTTGCAGACCTAAGTAAAGTATGGGTGATAGCCAATGTATACGCGAGTAATTTACAATTTGTAAAAGTAGGAATGCCCGTAGAAATGAGTTCTTTATCCTATCCGGGTGAAATATTTCACGGAACCATACAATCCATTTCTCAAGTTTTTGATTCTGAAGAAAGAGTTTTGAAAGCAAGAATAGTTATGGAAAATGCAGATTTGAAATTTAAGCCCGAAATGTCCATGACCATCAAACTAAAAAACAATACAGAAAATACCCATGTGTCAATTCCGGTAAACGCACTCATTTTCGATGACGATAAATACTATGTAATCGTTGAAGAATCCAAAGAAAATTTCAAAGTTAAAGAAGTTCAACTTCAAGGTCACAACGAAGAAACCGCATATATCCTTTCCGGTCTTTCCGAAGGAGAAAATGTAGTGGTTAACAATCAATTACTAATTTATTCAGCTTTAAAAAACAAATAACAAAACATGCATAAGTTTGTTGAAAAATGTATTGCCTTTTCATTAAGGAATCACATACTAATACTATTTCTTAGCGTACTCTTATTTATCGGCGGAATTGTATGTTATCTAAACACACCTATTGAGGCCTATCCCGACGTAACCAACACAAGAGTACGAATTATAACTCAATGGCCGGGAAGAAGTGCGGAAGAAATTGAAAAATTTGTTACTCTTCCTATAATGAAGGAAATGAATACCATTCCCAGAAAAACGGAAGTACGCTCTACTTCTCTCTTTGGTCTTTCGGTGGTAACCGTAATTTTTGAAGATGGAGTAGATGATTTCTTTGCTCAGCAATATGCTTCAAATCGTATGCAGGATATGGATCTTCCGGAAGGAGCCGATCCATCTATAGAACCGCCTTCCGGTGCTACCGGTGAAATATACCGTTATACTATTAAAAGTGACCTTCCTGTTCGCGAAATATCTGCTCTTAACGAATGGGTTGTAGAGCGTGAGCTCTTATCGGTTCCCGGAGTAGCCAGTATTGTAAGTTTCGGTGGAGAAGAAAAATGCTATGAAATAAAAGTAAATCCTACAGAATTAGCAAATTACGGACTTTCACCTTTGGAGGTTTACGAAGCTATTTCAAAGAGTAATATAAATGTAGGCGGAGATGTCATACAAAAAGGAAGTCAAGCCTATGTAGTACGCGGAGTTGGCTTACTGGACAATATCAAAGACATTGAAAATATACTTATTGAAGTAAAAGGTAGCACTCCTATACGTGTAAAACAAGTTGCCAACGTTTCTGTTTCTTCAAAACCACGTTTGGGACAAGTAGGGTTGGATGATAGAGATGATGTTGTACAGGGAATTGTGGTAATGCTGAGAGGACAAAATCCGGGAGACGTGATTAAAAATTTAAAGGTTAAAATAGCTGATTTAAATGATCGTATATTACCAGAAAACGTAAAAATCGTACCTTTTTTAGATCGAACAACCCTAGTAGATGCTACTGTCCATACCGTAATGAAAAACCTGATCGAGGGTATTGTGTTGGTTTCCATTGTAGTATTTATTTTCCTGTTTAACTGGAGAACCACCTTGATTGTGGCTACGGTTATCCCGCTTTCTTTCTTATTTGCCATTATTATGCTTCGAATACAAGGACTTCCGGCGAACCTTATTTCAATGGGAGCGCTAGACTTTGGATTGTTGCTTGAGGGAACATTGGTTATTGTTGAAATTATATTTGTCTCGATGGTAAAGAGAACGGAAGAGTTGGGAGTAGAACGATTTATAAAATCGTCTAAAGGGGGATTAATTAAAAAAAGTGCCGGAGGAGTTGCTTCTCACATATTTTTTGCTCAGATTATTTTGGTCGTTGCCTTATTTCCTATCTTTTCATTTCAAAAAGTGGAAGGTAAAATGTTTTCACCGTTGGCATTTACTTTAGGATATGCATTAATGGGATCATTAATTTTATCTCTTACCTATGTGCCGGTTATGTGTAAAATTTTGCTTACCAAACCGGTTAAAGAAAAATCAAATGCAATCAGCAAATTCTTTTCCTCCCATTTATATAAAATATATCTATTTGCATCCCGACATCGTAAAGGAAGTATTATAACCTTCTGTATACTGTTAGTACTTTGCATCGCAAGATTTAGTTTTTGGGGTACGGAATTTATACCCAGTATGAACGAAGGAGCAATTTATATACGTGCTACCTTACCTAACAGCATTAATTTGGATGAATCAGTAAAAATCACTCAGCAAATGAAAAAGAAGTTGAGGAGTTTTGATGAAGTACAATTTGTATTGTCACAGACCGGACGTCCGAATGACGGAACAGATCCAACCGGGTTTTTTAACATAGAATTCCATGCCCAGTTGAAGCCGGAAAATCAATGGAAGAAAAAAGTTAAAAAAGAAGAGCTTATCCGAGAAATGAAAGATTCTTTAGATATTTATCCCGGAACAGTTTTCGGCTTTAGCCAACCCATACAGGATAATGTAGAAGAATATGTAGCAGGAGTAAAAAGTTCCTTAGTAATTAAAATATACGGAGATGATCTACAAAAGTTGGAACAAATGGCAGATCATGCAGCTTCTATCATACAAAAAGTGAAAGGAGTAGAAGATGTGAATGTGTTCCGAAGCATCGGTTTACCTGAATTACAAATCCGTTTATCCGAAGATCGCATGGCCCGTTATGCGGTGTCCATGGCAGATGCTCAGGCAGTAGTGGAAATGGCAATAGGAGGTAAAGCTGCCACCCAGTTTTATGAAGGCGAAAAAATATTTGATGTCAGAGTACGATTTCAAAAAGAATACAGAGATAATGAAGATAAGATCGGGGAAATTTTAATACCAACCATGGATGGAAAGCATGTTCCGTTAAAAGAAATTGCCGATATCAAATTTGTAACCGGTCCGACGTTTATCTATCGAGATGGAAGCAGCAGGTACATCGGAGTTGGGTTTAGTGTTCGCGACCGTGATTTAGGGTCTACTATCAAAGAAGCCCAAGAAAAAGTAAATAAAGAGGTCAAACTAGGACGAGGAAATCGCATGGTTTGGGCAGGAGAATTTGAAAGCCAACAAAGAGCAACACAACGATTGATGATTATTGTTCCTTGTGCCTTATTATTGATCTTATTTTTACTCTATATGAATTTTAGTACCATCAAAGACACTTTAATTGCAGCAAGCGCCATGCCTTATGCCTTTATCGGTGGTTTTATTTCCCTGTGGATAACCGGTACCACTTTTGGAATTTCTGCAGGAATAGGATTTATTATACTCTTTGGAATTACCGCTATTGACAGCATTTTGTTGATTGCATTGATGAAGAAAAAGATGAATTCAACCGGAAATTTAAGATTAGCCATAGATAGTGCAGTTAAAAGCAGGATACGTCCGGTGTTGATGATAGCCCTTATGGGATCGATGGGATTATTACCGGCCGCCATGTCCGATGGAATGGGTTCTGAAGTTCAAAAGCCTTTGGCAATTATGATTGTTGGGGGTATAATCACTTGTATGCTTTTATCTTTTACTATTTTACCGCAAGTTTTTTATTTTGCTTACCGCAAGAAAAGAAAAATTAAATCATAAAATAGTAACTTTATAAAGCAAAAAGTAAAATATGGAGTTGTTATTGGTAGAAGATAATAAAAAAATCAGTGAGTTCATGATCAAAGGATTAGAAGAAAGCGGTTTTTCAGTCACTTTGGTTGAGAATGGTGTGGATGCAAGAAGTCGTTTAAATGATACCAATTGGAATATGATCTTATTGGATATTATGCTGCCTGATATTGACGGAATGGAGTTGTTGCAATATATCCGCTATAAAAAAATAACCACTCCTGTTTTAGTAATCAGTGCTTTAGGAGATCCCGATGATAAAGTAAAAGCCCTTAGTTACGGTGCCGATGATTATCTAACTAAGCCTTTTCATTTTAAAGAACTGGTAGCACGAATTCATGCATTGGACAGAAGAAGGAAAATGAATTATGATTCTTCTTCCAATGTATTGGTATGCGGAGATTTAAAAATGTATTTGGATGAGCATAAAATTCTAAGAGGAGATACAGAAATAGTTCTAACCCATCTTGAATTTAAATTATTAAAATTCTTAATGGAAAATAAAAATAAAGTTGTTTCAAGAACCCAAATTCTAACCAGTGTATGGGGAATTAACCATGATATAAACACCAATATAGTAGAAGTATATATTTCTTATTTACGAAATAAAATTGATGGCGAGTTTGAAACAAAAATCATAGAAACCATAAAAGGAAGGGGATATCGTATTAAATCTTTATTAGCTGAATAATGAAAATACAGACAAGATTAAGTTTACTAAGCTCCGGTTTTTGGGGAATTGTCTTTATTGCCGTAGCGCTTCTGATATTCAGCTTCTACAAAAGGAGCATTGAAAACTCCGTTTACAGGAATTTACAAAAGACTGCTCAAATTATCGGCTATTACTTTTTTGAAGAAGATGAAATAAGCGCAAAAGAATTTCAAAAAATAAAAAAGCAATACGAAAAAATAAACAATCCCTACTTTGAAATTTACGACGATCTGAATCAATTAAAATATGGAAATATACAAGATGTTCCCGAATCGGTAATTAATGAAATACGCTATCAAAAGAAATTGTCCTTTACCACCGATAACTTTTTATGTTATGGAATGTATTATAATGACAACGAAGGCAATTTCGTAATCATTGCAAAGGAAAATAAACAGGATGTGTATCAATACATCAATCCCCTTATTGGAATATTAGTATCCGCCTTTATTTTCGGGTTATTGGCTACCATATTGCTAAACCGTTGGATAGCCCATATAGCCTATCGTCCCATAAGAGAAGCAATCAATCAAGTAAAACAAATGACTCCGGGTGATTCCATGGAATTGAAGACGAGCCGAAATACAGTTAAAGACGAATTGTACGATCTAACTGAAACCTTTAATGAATTGCTAAAAAAAATTTCCGATTCAATTAAAATACAACAAAATTTTGTGAGCTATGTCTCCCACGAATTCAAGACACCTTTGGCAGCGATTCAAGGAAATTTGGAGGTATTTTCCATGAAAAACCGTTCACCTGAAGAATATCAAGCCTTAGCCCAAACATTGATGGAGGAAATAGACCGGCTTCAAGAAATATTAGATATTTTGCTCATTGTTTCCGATTTGCGAAAAAATACAGACATTTCAGAACAAATACGTATTGACGAACTCATATTTGAAATTATTAAACGGGTTTCAGATAAATATTCCGATTGTAGTGAGATCATAGATTATACTTTAGATGTTACTTCGGAAAATATAGAGTTGCTTTACATTAATATAGATAAAACGCAATTATTTATAGCCTTATTCAATTTAATTGAAAATGCCGTTAAATTCTCACAAAGAAAATTAGTACGCATTCAACTGTATGAACGTGAAGGAAAATTACATCTTTTGATACAAGATCATGGGATTGGAATTCCCAAAATGCAATTAAGCCAAATAAGTCGTCCGTTTTATCGAGCCCCAAATGCTGAAAAAGTATCTGGATCGGGGATAGGGCTTTCCATTGCCCTTCGTATTTTAGAAAAAAACCATATAGAATATACCATAGAATCCGAAGAAAACAAAGGAACTAAAATTACCTTAACTTTTTTCGGCATGAATCAGGAGTAAATTTACACTCATATTTGTTTTAGCTGTTTATTGTTAAGTAAAATTAGTATCAATTAAATACTAATTCACTTAGCTGGAAAAGGTGAATTTTAAGTAATTCACCTTTTCATTTTTTAACAATAGAATCTTTCCAAAAAAGATATTTTTAATAATTACAAAAAACAATGTGAGTTAGTAAACTTTTATAATTTAAAATTTTTAAAGGAGCATCTTAATTAAATCCTTATTTTTGAGCTGATTTAATCCATATAACCAAGAAGATAAAATGAATACGTATCAAAATCCGTTGGAAAGCCGCTATTGCAGTGATGAAATGTTGTACAATTTTTCTCCTGAAAAAAAATTTACTACTTGGAGAAAATTATGGTTAGCCCTGGCAGAAATACAAAAAGAGCTTGGTTTAGATATTTCGGACGAGCAAATAAAAGAGCTTAGAGAGCAAGTATCGAAAATAGATTTTAAGAAAGCAGACGAATACGAAAAAAAATTTCGTCATGATGTTATGGCCCATGTACATGCATATGGAGATGCAGCACCGGCAGCACGTCCCATTATTCATTTAGGGGCAACTTCTGCCTTTGTAGGGGATAATACGGATCTTATCCAAATACGTGACGGTTTCGAACTGGTGAAGATAAAATTGATTAATGTTATTAAAGGATTGCATTCGTTTGCACTTAAGTATAAAGACCATCCTACCTTAGGGTTTACTCATTTTCAACCGGCACAATTAACAACGATTGGTAAACGAGCTACTCTTTGGCTGCAATCGGTTTTATTAGATTTGGAAGATTTAGAATATCGTTTGGAAACATTGCGTTTCAGAGGTGTAAAAGGTACTACCGGAACGGCTGCCAGTTTTAAAGAATTGTTTGACGGGGACTTTTCAAAAGTCAAAGAATTGGACCGGAAATTATCAGAACGTTTCGGCTTTAAAAAAGTTTTTAAAGTAAGTGGACAAACCTATGACCGAAAGATAGATGCTCAGGCACTAGAAGTACTTTCCAATATTGCACAATCTGCACATAAGTTTACGAATGATTTGCGTTTGTTGCAAAGCTTAAAAGAAATAGAAGAACCGTTTGAAAAGAATCAGATAGGTTCCAGCGCCATGGCTTATAAGCGTAATCCGATGCGATCTGAAAGAATTGCTTCATTAGCTAAATTCGTGATCTCTTTAGCAACTTCTCCAGCAATGGTTGCGTCCACTCAATGGTTTGAAAGAACATTAGACGATTCCGCAAATAAAAGATTGAGCATACCTCAAGCATTTTTAGCCATAGATGCCATCTTATTAATCTGGAATAATATCCTGGACGGATTGGTCGTATATCCTAAAATGATTGAAAAGCATATTAATGAAGAACTGCCCTTTATGGCAACCGAATACATCATTATGGAAGGAGTTAAAAACGGAGGAGACCGACAGGAACTTCATGAAATCATTCGTCAACATTCTATGGAAGCAGCCAAGAAAGTAAAAATGGAAGGAAAGCCGAATGATTTAATCGAGCGAATTATCAAGGATGAAAAAATAAATATTGACAAAGAAAAATTGATGAAATTGATCAATCCATCCAATTTTATTGGCTTTGCTCCGGAACAAACAGAAGAGTTTTTAGATCAGGAAGTAAATCCTATTTTACTAAAATATGAACATCTACTAGGAATAAATTCCGATCTTAGAGTCTAAAAATATATATACTGAAATAACCACTGTGGCAGTTCTGATTGTTTAAACTAATTTAAACTAAACATAAACTAAATATTTATTCTATTCGCCGATTATATGGCAAAGTAACGATCTTCGTGCCCGGTGGTTTTCAGTATAGAGTTTATTTTTAATTCGGTTTTTTTATCTAGGGTATCCGATTTCTTTATAAAATTCTTCCAAAAATTTCAGCATAAATAAATGCCTTTCTTCAGCCATTTCTTTAGCAATATTGGTATTCATCAAGTCTTTCAGCTTCAATAGCTTTTCATAAAAATGATTGATCGTACATGAGGTACTTTTTTGATAAGAAGTACTTTCCGTATATTCGGTCGGTTTTTCGTTCGGATCAAACAATTCTCGACCTTTGGTACCACCATAAGCAAATGCTCGGGCTATTCCTACAGCACCTATTGCATCCAATCGATCGGCATCCTGAACAATTTTTGCTTCAAGTGAAGTAGGAGGGAGATTATGTCCGCCCTTATACGAAACTTCGTTAATAATCTTAATGATATCTTCAACGAAACTTTTCGAATATGATAAAGAAGACAGTAATGGAAATACAAGTTCTTCAGTACGGTCCGTTCCATTATGGAGTTTATAATCTCCGACATCGTGAAGCCAGGCTGCCAATAAAACTTTAGAACGATCAGCCTTTTCGTGAAGGAGAATATTTTGGGCGTTGGTTACTACTCGCTCAATATGCCAATAATCATGTCCACTTTTATCCGAAGAATGTTTATTTTTTATATAACCACTAATGATTAATATTGATTGGTCTAATTCCATGCTTAAATATAGAATTTTAATAAAAATTATAGGTAAATATAAGTTCAAAAATTTAACAGCCCTTTTATTATATTAGAGAGGTATAAAGATATTGAATAGGACTTTTCCACTTCAATTGAAAGTATTGAAATGAAAAATAAAAAAGAAAAAAGCCCCTTTAAAAAGAGGGGCTTGTATTATTTTTAATATGGAAAATGTATGTAGATAACTATTCGCTATATACACCCATATTTATAAATTTATTTTGTCTGTGTTCCACCAACTCATCAGGAGACATTTTAGAAAGCTCATTATAGGCCTCTAAAACTTGATTTTTTAAAGACATAAAAGCTCCTTCCGGGTTGTAATGAGCACCGCCAAGCGGCTCCTTAATTATTCCGTCAATAATGCCTAATTCCAAAGAATTTTTAGGAGTTAAACGAAGATTTTCGGCAGCAACTTCTTTGTATTCCCAGCTTCTGAATAAAATTGAGGAACAACTTTCCGGGGAAATTACGGAATACCAAGTATTTTCCATCATGTAAACCTTATTTCCTACACCGATTCCCAACGCACCGCCACTGGCACCTTCACCAATAACTACGCAAATAATCGGAACTTTAATTTGGCACATCTGAGCGATGTTATACGCGATGGCTTCTCCTTGTCCTCTTTCTTCGGCATCAAGTCCCGGATAGGCTCCCGGAGTGTCTATTAAGGTTAGAATAGGAATGTTAAACTTTTCAGCAACTCTCATCAAGCGTAACGCTTTTCGGTAGCCATCAGGATTGGGCATACCAAAACGACGGTATTGTCTTTCTTTGGTATTTTTACCTTTTTGTTGACCGATAATCATAAAAGTTTTACCGTCAATTCTTCCCAATCCTCCAATCATGGCTTTATCATCGCCATAGTTGCGGTCTCCGTGTAATTCAATAAACGTATTATCAGTGATGGCACTGCAATAGTCTAACGAATAAGGACGAGAGGGATGTCTGGATAATTGTACGGTTTGCCAAGGGGTAAGGTTATCGTATATTTGATGTTTGGTTTGTTCGATTTTCTTTTCGATTTCTTTGCAAGTAGAATTGATATCTACTCCACTTTCATTACCAAGCTCGATCCATTTTTTAAGCTGGTCTTCTAATTCTTTTATAGGCAATTCAAAATCTAAATATTCCATTTTATGAGTATTAGTGACTAAATATACTAACTTTTAAATAAATCAAATTAAATTCTCATTTTTGAAACTACTTAGAAATGGTATTTTCAAAAATAAATTTCCAATGAATTATAAATCCAAAATTCCTTCAGGTAAAGTCATTGAAATGTAATGATCATTTCTGTTTACTTCAATAATCCAATCATTAATAATAGGAATGTAAATAAATTTATCATTTTTCGATAGTTTTATAATAAAAAGAGCTTGTGCGCTGTTATCATTTATTTCAGTAATTTCTCCAATCTTTTGTAGGTTTTCGTCTACTAAAGAAAAGTGTATAACTTCATGATAATAAAATTGTTTTCCTTTTAATTTAGGTAATGTATTTAAAGGAAGGTACAGCTGCGTCCCTATTAAGTCTTGTGAATTGATAGAAGTATCTTCAAATTTTACACGTAATGAATCTTTATTATAGAGTTGACATTCATTTAGAAAAAAAGGAACCGGCATTTCATTGATATTAATAAATACCGATTCCAAATTATTGTAAGCCTCCGGTTCATCTGTGTCTAGTTTAACAATCAGATGACCTTTCAGACCATGAGTTTTAGTGATTGTGCCTAGGTAGTAACAATCTTCCAATTGCATGAATCTAATTAGGCTTTAGGTTCTTCATTAATTTCAGCCTGAGCATCAGTAGCTGCTTCATCTTCTGCGATGATTGCTTCTACTACTTCCTCTGCATCATTAGCTTCTGCTTCTTCTGCTTTTTGTTGAGCAGCGATACGGCTTTCATTTACTTTTCTTTCAGCTTCAAGCTTTTCTTTTTTCGCTTGTTGCTTAGAAGAGGCCAATTTGTCTTTTTTCGCTTGAATAGCTTTTTCTTTGTCTTCCAACCAAGCTTGGAATTTTTTCTCTGCTTCTTCAGCCGAAAAAGCTCCTTTTTTAACCCCTCCGTTCAAATGCTTTTTTAATAAAGCACCTTTGTAAGAAAGGATAGATTTTGCTGTATCTGATGGTTGAGCTCCTTTTTCTAACCAGTTCACTGCTCTGTCAACATTTAATTCAATGGTTGCAGGGTTGGTAGTAGGAACGTAAATTCCTAATTTTTCGATGTTTTTACCATCTCTTTTAGCTCTAGAATCTGCTACAACAATGTGAAAAACCGGTTTTCCTTTTTTACCGTGTCTTTGTAATCTAATTTTTACTGCCATAATTTTTTATTTTGGGATCCCGTCCCGTTATTAGTTAAGTTTGCAAATATACTACTTGTTTTACTATTGCTGCAAATTTTTGTATACAAATTAATGTTTTATACTCTTAGTTTTTCTTGGAAAAATGAGCATCCCAGCCTTGAGCATTCAACGGAATGCGCTGTGTATTTCCTTTGGTTATCAAAACATTTTCAACCGTTTCGGTAGCATGACCGATAATGGTGAAGTTAGGATTATGTTTGATCTTATCATGATCTTCAATAGGGATGGTAAATAAAATTTCATAATCTTCTCCTCCGTTTAGTACCCCTGTTACGGGATTGATACCGAATTCTTCCGCCGTGGTAATTACCTGGCTGTCCATCGGGATTTTTTCTTCATAAATGGAGAAGCCAACGTTACTTTGTTGGGAAAGATGAATGATTTCAGAGGCCAACCCGTCGGAAATATCGATCATAGAAGTAGGATGTACGTTCATTTCTTTAAGTAACGCTTTAATTTCCGTACGTGCTTCAGGTTTTAATTGCCTTTCCAAAATATAAGTATACCCCGATAAATCCGGTTGAAGGTTTGGGTTTACTTTAAAAACAGAATTTTCACGTTCCAATACTTGTAATCCGAAGTAAGCACCGCCCAAATCACCGCTGACAACCAAAAGGTCATTGGGTTTTGCTCCTTTTCGGTAGACAATCTCGTCTTTATGAGCATAACCCACGGTAGAAATATTTATTACCAATCCCAGGTTGGATGAAGTGGTATCTCCTCCGACTAAATCTATAGAGTAGTGTTTACACGCCAGGTGAATTCCGGTATATATTTCTTCCAATGCTTCTACCGGAAAACGATTAGAAACGGCTATGGAAATCAGTATTTGTTCCGGAACGGCGTTCATGGCAACCAAATCGCTGAGTCCGATAACTACTGACTTATAACCTAGATGTTTTAAAGGGGTATAAGCCAAATTGAAATGAATATTTTCCAATAGCATATCGGTAGAAACTAACACCTTTTTATCTTTTGGATCCAACACGGCGGCATCGTCTCCAACTCCTTGTAGAGTAGAGGGATGTTTGGGTTTGAAATTTTGAGTAAGATGTTCGATCAGTCCAAATTCACCATATTCTGAAATTGAAGTTTTATATGGATTCTTATTATCAAGCATACTGCGGATATCTATTAATTTATTTTGAATTCGATTTTCGAATTTACGGCTTTTTCGGGTATATGCCTTATTATTTGTATTGCGATCCGTAATTTTTTCGATTTTTTACTAAATAGTAGGAGTGTAATTAAAATATTTTACAAGGATTGAATAATATAAAGTTTTTTTAGAAAAAAAATCCATACAGATTCAAAGATTAATTTTTAAGGCGGTTACCCATAACAATAACAACATTCCAATCCCCGTAATTCAATAAACTACAAACAGATAGCCCATACATATTTTCAAAGAAACCCTGAAACCAATCCATAACTTTGTTCAGACAACCCAACAGCATCTTTGTGATGATCAATAAGTTAAAGTAAAAATAACCGTAAAAGTTACAAATTCTGATAAAAAAATCTTTATCTTAGCCGAATAATTTTTCACAAAGCCTAACTTATGAATATAACGTCTCGTTGTTTCGTGTATAGTTTATCTAGTGTAAGTCGGAATCTAATTCTTATGGAATTTTTCCGCTTGTAAAGCTTAAAAAATAAAAAAGTAAAGGAAATTTTTAATTCCTTTACTCCCCCACTAACTCAACCTTAAAAAAAACTAACTCCATGCCCGATAAAAAACCCGATCATTTAGCCTTAGTAGTAGAAGGAGCTTGCGTAAGCTGCAACCGAGGAAGCCTTCCCGAATGTATTTTAAAAGTAAAGCATAAGGACGATGACAAGTACCTGGCCAACCAAAAGAAAATAGCCACCTGGCTGGAAGATGACCAAGACCACATGAATTTTGGATTGTGTAACCGAAGCAGCCCTCAGCCGGCCTGCACCCCGCAAATTTCATGGAAAGATTATTATCAAAACGCCGAATTCGGCAAACAAAAACCACTAACGGAAGCTTCCTACGGGGAGTGTAAGTATAAGGGGAAAATCACCATAAAAAACCACGGCCAAAGGGTCAAACTCTCGGCTAAAATTTTTAAAAAACACCTCAGGGAATCGTATGATATTTTTATGATAAGTCCGAAGGTTGCGGCTTCATTAGGAAATACCATTCCTTCGGTAAGCAAAATAGATTTGGTTTCTTCAAGCGTTCCCAAGCAAACGATTCCCTCCCATCGAGAAGTGTGCTTTGAAATAGGCGGAGCGGTTAAAACAATCACCCTTCAGGCCACGGTAAGGGAAAAAGACGATGCCAGCCTGGTCAATTGGGCCTACTACAAAGGAGATACTCAAAAAGACCGAATAAAAACCTATCTGGAATACGGAAGCACACACCAAGTAAATCTGGAAGAGTTACCTGAAGGCAAGACCACCATCTTCGGATACGGAAAGGTTCCCATCGGCGATTCTACCAAAATAATCATCCATCGCAAAGCAAACAAACTCGAGGAAATTGTTGTCAACGCAAAGCAGGTTTCCAAAGAGAAAATCGTGGAACTTCCCAAAAATACCCCCGCCTATTTTACCCCTCGCTATACCTTTCCCGATTCGGAAAAAACCAAGTTTTTTATGTTGCAAGGCATGCGATGGCGCATCAAATATTTGAACGGAACGATCTTATATACCAATGCTCCGGGATTTTCTGCCGATCATAAAAACAGCCCTTTGGGAGCACAGGTTCTCTCGGGAAGCCTGCTGGCTTCTTTTCGCAATAGCGGCTCTTATGTTATAGAATTGGAAGACCATAATCTTATCCCGATGGGAACGTCGCCTAATCGGCGTGTGTTGACCGTAAAAATAAAAAACCGATCGGCAGAAAATATAAAAAACCTGGGAAGCGACAAGATACGAAAAG
>NZ_WINL01000009.1:0-724 GCF_009827705.1 Apibacter sp. B3935 | reverse complement strand
AAGAGGCCTTTCCTGGAAAGCAGAGTTCAGTGGTACTTGTGAGCCAGGGCAGTGGCCACGCCAGCCACCACCTTCTGATAGGCAGGAATCAGGTGCTCAAAGCCCTTCATGAAATTCTGATGTCTCATTGTTGGGCTCTGAGGTGAAAGAGGCCTTTCCTGGAAAGCAGAGTTCAGTGGTACTTGTGAGCCAGGGCAGTGGCCACGCCAGCCACCACCTTCTGATAGGCAGCCTGCACCTGCGGGGTGAATTCCTTGCCAAAGTGGCGAGCCAGCACACAAACCAGAACGTTGCCCAGGAGCCTGAAGTTCTCAGGATCCACGTGCAGCTTGTCACAGTGCAGCTCACTCAGCTTGGCAAAGGTGCCCTTGAGGTTATCAAGATGCTGCAGACCCTCACTGAAAGAGTCTAGCACTTTCTTGCCGTGGGCCTTCACCTTAGGATTGCCCATAATAGCAGAAGCAGAGGACAGGTCCCCAAAGGCGTCAAAGAACCTCTGAGTCCAGGGGTAGACCACCAGCAGCCTGCCCAGGGCCTCACCACCAACTTCGTCCACCTTCACCTTCCCCCACAGGGCAGCGACGGCAGACTTCTCCTCACCACTCAGATGCACCATGGTGTTGGTTTGTGTGGTTGCTAGTGAACAGGGTTGTGTCAGAAGCAAACGTAAGCAGCAGCTGGTCCTGCTCTTCCTTTTATGCCCAGCCCTGGCCCCTGATGTTCC
>NZ_WINL01000008.1:0-743 GCF_009827705.1 Apibacter sp. B3935 | reverse complement strand
CCTTTCAAACTAAGGTAGAAATAATTTTCTTCCTCCCAGCCCGTCTCGGTCCTTCTGGTTCCGTTTTTGTAACACCACAGGGCTCTTTCCAGAAAAACCTCTTCTGCTTGTACGGTTTTTTCTGCCGAACGGTGACTTACTTCCTCTCCCTGCAGTTGGGCCGAAAAAGTAACTTTATCTTTCCTGCCCATTCGTAAAACCGCCTGTTGACAGTCGGAGGACAGACTCCATTCCAACTCGACAGAATGCGGACAGGTCCATTGCGGCGTTTCTCCCGCTTGCAGAGACATCAAGGGTTGGATCTTATAGACAGCTTCAGCTCCCACGGGTATTTTTTCAGGACCGCTGATGCTTTCCAAACGGTTCTTGCCCACTTCAATCCATGCCGTATCCGGACCTTTTCCCAAAACAGCTGTCGAGTCTTTATCTTCCCCGAAGGCTTGGAATTTATAAATCCCGTAAAGGTCGGTTACAGGCTGCCCTTGTTTTTTGAATTCTTCGACAAGCGATGCAACACTGATCTTTAACTCTTCTTTAAGTCCTAACCGTATGACTTTCCCCCCGTCTTTTTGAACAATCCAAAAAGCCCGATTCCCTAATCCGATCATTCCGCCGTAATCATGCTTGATTTTCGAAACTTTCAGATGAAAAATGCCGTCTTTTCGTATCTTGTCGCTTCCCAGGTTTTTTATATTTTCTGCCGATCGGTTTTTTATTTTTACGGTCAACACACGCCGATTAGG